>CAWIAK010000001.1:0-855738 GCA_963834045.1 uncultured beta proteobacterium
TGACGGTGACGCACGTGGACGTCACGTCGGACCTGTCGCACGCGACGGTGCATTTCACGCACCTCGCCGGCCGCGACAAGGCCGACGAGACGCTGGCTGCACTGGCGCGCACGTCGGGCTTCCTGCGCAGCGCGCTGTCGCACCGGCTCGACCTCTATTCGGTCCCGCAACTGCACTTCGTCTACGATGATTCGATCGAGTCGGGGATGCGCATCTCGCAGCTGATCGACGACGCGATTCAAGCCGACAAGAAGCTCGAGTCCGGATCGTGACCGCGCAAGCGCCGCGCACCCGGCGCGTCCGCCGGCGTGTCGACGGCGTGCTGCTGCTGGACAAGCCCACGGGTCTGTCGTCGAACGCGGCGCTGCAGCGCGCGCGGCGCGCGTACGACGCCGAAAAGGCCGGGCACACGGGAACGCTCGATCCGCTCGCCTCGGGATTGCTGCCGCTGTGCTTCGGCGAGGCAACCAAGTTCGCGCAATTCCTGCTCGACGCGACCAAGCGCTACACGGCCACGGTCCGCTTCGGCGTCACGACGACGACCGGAGACGCCGAAGGCGAGGTGCTCGAGATGCGCCCGGTCGCGCTTGGCGCGCTCGGACGTCGAATGCGACACTCGCCGGACTTCACGGGCCGCCTCGCACAGATCCCGCCCGCGTATTCCGCGCTCAAGTTCGAGGGGCGCAGCCATGTACGAATACGCGCGCGCCGGCATCGACGTCCCGCGCCCGCCGCGCGACATCGAGATCCTGGACCTCGCGCTGCTCGAGTGGAATTCGCCGGACGCCGTGCTGGACGTCCTGTGCAGCAAGGGAACCTACGTGCGCGTCCTGGCCGAGGACATCGGCAGGGCATTGGGCTGCGGCGCGCATCTGGCGGGACTGCGGCGGACCGCCACCGGCGGATTCGGGATCGACGCCGCCGTCACGCTCGAGGCCCTGGAGGCGATGGACGACGCGGCCCGCGACGCGCATCCTGCTGCCTGTCGCCACGCTGTTGCGCGACCTGCCGCCGTTGCGCCTCGCCGCCGCCGACGCGGCCCGGTTCCGGCAGGGCGGCGCCGTTCCGGCACCCGGGCTTGGCGACGGCGCGTGCGCGGCATTCGCGGGCGAGGAACTGCTGGGCGTCGCCGACGCGGTGGCCGGCCTGGCGCAGCCGCGCAGGGTGGTCGCCGCCACACCCTCGGCAAGCGATCAACGTGGTTGAAATCTAAGCGTTTTTCGGGCTATAATCCCGCTCTTTGCCAAGCAAACAAGAGCGATTTGAGAAAGAAGGAAGGTTAAGGAAATGTCCGTCACGGTTCACGACAAGGCGAAAGTCATCGCCGAAAATCAGCGCGGCAAGGGCGACACCGGCTCGCCGGAAGTGCAAATCGCGCTCCTCACCGCACGCATCAATGGTCTCACCGATCACTTCAAGACCAACGTCAAGGATCACCACTCGCGCCGCGGGTTGCTGCGCATGGTCTCGCGCCGCCGCAAGCTGCTCGACTACCTGAAGTCGCGCAACACCGACAGCTACCGCGCGCTCATCGAAAAACTGGGCTTGCGCAAGTAAACCGGCCGAACGCGTGGATTTCCCACCGCACACCGCCGCCGAATAATCCCGCGATGGCCGCGCTCGTTTCCTGAGCCGCGGCCATTTTGTCGTTTTACGGAACCCCAATCATGTTCAAGCACGTCAAGAAATCGATCCAATACGGCGCCAACACGCTGACCCTCGAAACCGGCGAGATCGCCCGCCAGGCCGGCGGCGCCGTCATGGTCAGCCTGGGCGACACCGTGGTTCTGGTCACCGCGCAGGGCGCCAAGAGCGCGCGCGTCGGCCAGGACTTCTTTCCGCTGACCGTCGACTATCAGGAAAAGACCTACGCCGCGGGCAAGATCCCGGGCGGGTTCTTCAAGCGCGAAGGGCGCCCCTCGGAAAAGGAAACGCTGACGTCGCGCCTGATCGACCGGCCGATCCGTCCGCTGTTCCCCGAAGGCTTCTACAACGAAGTGCAGGTGATCGCCACCGTGATGTCGGTGGACCCGGAAGTGGATCCGGACATCGCCGCGATGATCGGCGCCTCGGCGGCGCTGGCCATTTCCGGCCTGCCGTTCGACGGCCCCATCGGCGCGGCGCGCGTTGCCTACGTCGACGGCCAGTACGTGCTGAATCCGACCAAGACCGAACTTACGTCGTCGCAGCTGAACCTCGTCGTCGCCGGCACCGAAGCAGCCGTGCTGATGGTCGAGTCCGAAGCCAATGAGCTTCCGGAGGAAATCATGCTGGGCGCCGTGGTCTTCGGCCACCAGCAGCAGCAGGCGGTGATCGAGACGATCCACGCGCTGGTCGAAGAGGCCGGCAAGCCGCTGTGGGACTGGGCACCCGCCCCCAAGGACGAGGCGATGGTGGCGTCCGTCGGCGCGCTGGCCGAGCCGCTGCTGCGCGAAGCCTATCAACTGCGCCAGAAGCAGGCGCGGCAACAGCGCCTGAAGGAAGTCATCGCCAAGGTCGAAGCCGAATGCATCCCGGCCGACGCGGCGCCCGGCTACGCCAACAAGGTCAAGGATTTCATCTTCGAGCTGGAAGCCAAGATCGTCCGCCACCAGATTCTCTCCGGCGAGCCGCGCATCGACGGGCGCGACACGCGCACCGTGCGGCCGATCTCGATTCGCACCGGCGTGCTGCCGCGCACGCACGGCTCCGCGCTGTTCACGCGCGGCGAGACGCAGGCGCTGGTGGTGGCCACGCTGGGCACCGCGCGCGACGAGCAGCGCATCGACGCCTTGATGGGCGAGTACACCGACCGCTTCATGCTCCACTACAACATGCCTCCGTACGCCACCGGCGAGACGGGCCGCGTGGGCACGCCCAAGCGCCGCGAAATCGGCCACGGCCGCCTGGCCAAGCGCGCGCTGCTCGCCGTGCTGCCGACCGCGGAAGAATTCTCCGTACTCGATGCGCGTCGTCTCGGAAATCACGGAGTCGAATGGTTCGTCGTCGATGGCCTCGGTCTGCGGCGCCAGTCTCGCGCTGATGGACGCCGGCGTGCCGACCAAGGCGCACGTCGCCGGCATCGCGATGGGACTCATCAAGGAAGGCAACCGCTTCGCGGTGCTGACCGACATCCTGGGCGACGAGGATCACCTGGGCGACATGGACTTCAAGGTGGCCGGCACCGATCGCGGCATCACCGCGCTGCAGATGGACATCAAGATCCAGGGCATCACCAAGGAGATCATGGCGGTCGCGCTGTCGCAGGCGCGCGAAGGCCGCATGCACATCCTGGGCCTGATGCAGCAGGCGCTGCCGCACGCGCGCACGGAAATCTCCGCGCACGCGCCGCGCATGTTCACGTTCAAGATCAATCCGGAAAAGATCCGCGACGTCATCGGCAAGGGCGGCGCCGTGATCCGCGCGCTGACCGAGGAGACCGGCTGCACGATCGACATCAAGGACGACGGCACGGTCACCATCGCGTCGGTCAATTCCGACGCCTGCGACGCCGCGCGCAAGCGCATCGAGCAGATCACCGCCGAAGTCGAGGTGGGCAGGATCTACGAAGGCCCGGTGCTGCGCCTGCTCGACTTCGGCGCGATCGTGCAGCTGCTGCCCGGCAAGGACGGCCTGCTGCACATTTCGCAGATCGCGAAGGAGCGCGTCAACGCCGTGGCCGACTACCTGAAGGAAGGCCAGATCGTGCGCGTGAAGGTCATCGAAGCCGACGAAAAGGGCCGTGTGCGCCTGTCGATGAAGGCGGCGGCGGAAGAAGATGCGCAGCGCGGCGCATGCGCCGGCTCCGGCTCCTGCCCCAGCTCCCGCCGCGGCGGAAGTCGAGCCGATGAGCCCGGCCGACTGAGCGCTTGCCTCTCGGAAAAGGGCGCCTGCGGGCGCCCTTTTTTTGTACAGGTTCCAATACCCCTGCGCTTGCGCCTCGCAGCGGACGATTAGCCGGGTGGTCGCGCCGGCGGAAAATTCGGGAACTCCGCAAGGGAGAATCGCCTGTCCAGCAGGTCATTGATGCTACCCGCTTCGCGCCAGTCCAGAGAGGTAGACGCGTCGTCATAAACAGCAACAACGAGTGTCTCGTCCTCGCGCAGGATCGCGAACACGGGTCCGCTCGGCGTCGCGGCCCCCAAGAGATGACCGCGGGGGCCCCGTCCCAGCTTCCGCCACTCTTTATCCTTATCCGAGCGGTACATCACTTCGTCCCCACCTCCTCTGGCGGCCATGGAGACGCCTTCGTCGCTTGCGAATATCGTTAAATCCCCGGCGACGCCTTCGGCTACGCGCCGCCATTCGCCATCGCCGTCGCTTTGATGAACGGCGCCGTGTTGGTCGAGACCGACCAGAATGGGCCCGCGTGGCCCTGGGACGGCCAAGAGACGTCCGACGAAGCCACCGCCGATCGTCCGCCAGTCAACGCTGTCCTTGTCCAGCGTCAGAGCCTGTCCCTTGTCATCGAGGCTGAATATCCGAGGACCATGTTCCCCCTGCACTACCGTGATAGGTGCGGGCGTCGCCTTCGCTAAGCGGGACCAGCGAAAATGCTTTGCATTTTCGGCGCGATGGACTCGATAGATTTCACCGTCCATGGACCGCTGCAGCCAGGTGTCACGCCCGACGACCGCTCGGCCCCCGCGGTCCACGTAGGTCACGTGATCGACCGCCTGGGTGG
This sequence comes from uncultured beta proteobacterium, assembly GCA_963834045.1. Lineage (GTDB taxonomy): Bacteria > Pseudomonadota > Gammaproteobacteria > Burkholderiales > Casimicrobiaceae > VBCG01. The sequence goes on from CAWIAK010000001.1 coordinate 4,664, forward strand.
GCCGTTCGGGTTTCACGATCTGCGGCGACAGAAGTGCCCCAGGCTGAGTCTGGACCGATATCCGGCCATGGATCGTCAGGTCGAATACCCTCGGGCCGGTTTCCAGCGTGAACGGTATTTCGCCGTCGATGCTCGCCAGATCGAACCATTTGGTCATGACGATGAGCCTCAGCGTCCCCGTCGCCATAAGCTGAATTGACGCACCCCTTCGTCTGCGAAGGAGGTGGGATCATCCACACCCGGTAACGAATCACACGAGTCGTCTTCTATAGACCCTGGCCTGCACCCAGATCCCCGCGGGTGCAAGATCGGTGGCGACCACCAGAGTCCCAAAGGAATGAAAATCAAAGTACCGGTCTCGCCGCTGGCGATATCCATAAAACGCTGCGTTTCGCACGCATGTGACCGTGAACTCGTGCTGACGCCGAGTTCACCCGCGCCAACCTTGAAAGCAGAAGTCACCGTCCCCGAGCACGAAGCCCGGATCGCCATCGTCACGTACGACGACGTGCTGGAACGAGACCTGGACCTGCCGCTTTCCGGTGCGGAACAGCCTGCGGACTTCGGCAGGCTGAACCTTGTCCATTGTCGGATGTACACATGGATGCGTAGTTCAAAAGTCGTGTTCTGGGCCGTCGGATCCAGACTCAATGGCAAGTCGAAGTCATGGACGATAAAGGTTTGGGCCGAGGCGGCCGATGACCAGATTGTTGTCCAGCGTGTGTCTGACTTCGAGGATCGGCGCGCATTGCTGGCGGGTGCGGAAGCGGACGCGGACGGACTCGATGCCGGGTTCGATCTGAAGCTGGTAGACAGCCTGTTGCGATATGGATGTGGATCGCGTCGGACAATCGGAGCACGTCCTGCTCCTTGGTCTTGACAACATACTGCGCCACCAGAGCTTCGGTGCGGTCCGCGCGCAGCTCGAACGCGTATTCACTTCCGAGATGCACGTCCAGCACCTTGTTGCCCGAGCGGAGCGGAGGATCCGATTCCTTCGCCGCATCGAAGCGTACAAACGGCCCCTTGTTGACGGACATGCGCAGGCGCCCCAACCCCGCACTCACCGAGAGGATGTCCCAGGAGATCCTGATCCGCGCGGTCTGGGAAAGGGAGAGCGCAATGACGGGTACCGGACTTTTCGGATTCGAAGTGAGGAAGGCCATGGTGTGGGACTCCGGTTAGGTGGACACGTTCGGTCTGCATCGCCTTGAGGGGCGGGATCAAACTGCAGACTACAATAGCACTTTGTGGGGTACGAGATAATCGGCGCTCGGGCGGCGTATGATGCGGACACACGAAGCCGGAAGGAGATCCAGCTATGAATTCATTGCCGTGGACGATGGCGCGCCTGCGCCGCATTGCGCTGAACGTGGTGGCGATCGGGCTCGCCAGCCTCGCCATGGGGGCGTCGAGCCAGGAGCTCAAGATCGTGCTGAGCGGGAGTCAGGAAATTCCGCCGGTGACGACCACCGCGTCGGGAACCGCCTCGATAACCGTCAATGCAGACAAGTCGGTGACTGGCAACGCGACGATCGCCGGCATGGCGGTCACGGTCGCGCATATCCACGAAGGGGCCGCCGGCACCAACGGGCCGATCATCATTCCGCTGGTCAAGACGGCGGACAATGTCTGGTCCGTGCCGCCGGGCGCCCGGCTCAGCGACTCCCAGTACGAGAGCTACAAGGCGGGCAACCTCTATTTCAACATCCACAGCGAGGCGCATCGCAGCGGCGAGATCCGCGGCCAGATCAAGCGCTGAGTCGGCGCGCGTTCGAAAACCCCGCGACGTCATTCGATGACGCTGTCGGCGCGCAACTCCAGCTCGCGTGGAATATCGATGCCGAGCGTCCGTGCAGTCTTGCGATTGATGACGAATTCCAGCACCGTGGGTTGTTCGATCGGGAGGCTGCCGGGTTTCGCGCCCTTCAATATCCGGTCGACGTAGGTCGCGGCTCGCCGGTAGTGCAGGGCCAGGTCCTGGCCATAGCTCATGAGACCGCCGGCTTCCGTCATTTCCCGGCTGGAGGAGATCGTCGGCAGCCGGCTGTCGATGGCGAGCTTGATGATCCGTCCCTGCTGCACGTCGAAAAAGGAGTCGGACGTCACGATCACGGCCTGCGCGCCGGCGCGGGCGATGGCGGCAAATCCGGCATCGATCTGGCCCGTGCTGCCCGCCTCGACCGGAAGCACCTTGATCCGGCGCGTGTAGGCGCTGCCCTGGATCTGTTCGAGGATGAGCGCGTCGCTGGGGTTGCCCGGGTTGATCAGCACCGCGACGAGCGACAACTTCGGCACGGCGACCCGCAGCAATTCGAGGTGCTTGCTGCTCACTTCCGTCACGATATTGGACAGGCCCGTGATGCTGCCCCCGGGGCGGGACAGGCTGGTCGCGAATCCCTCGCCGATCGGGTCGGGCACGCCGACCATCACGATCGGTGTCGTTCGCGTTGCATGAAGCGCGGCCTGGACACAAAGCGTCGTCACCGCCACGATGACATCGACTTTCAGTTGCACCAGTTCCGCCGCCAGTACTTGCAGCCGCTCGTACCTGCCATCGGCGAACCGCCAATCGACGGCAAAATCCCGTCCTTGCGTGAGGCCCAGTTCGCGCATGCCCTGCAGGAACTGCTGCTGAACGCGCGGCGATGCGGAACCGGCGGCGAGGAAACCGATGCGCGCATCTTTCGACCGCGGCTGGGCGAGCGACACGAGAGGCGCCGCCAACAAACCGCCGGCCAGTGCGCCGATTGAATGCGCGCCGGTCCATCAATGCGTCACCTTGCCCGCTCCCGCTTTAAGGGTTGCGCGCCGTGACGAACCAGGTGCTCGACGGGCCCCATACGCCGTCGCTTCGCGCATAGCGTGAGAGCGTCTCGTGCAGCGCCGCGGCGACGGCGTCCTTGCGCTTGGCGCCTTCTTCGCCCGCGAGGCGAATGATCTCGCCTGCCGGCCCCAGCGCCATCGCGAATTCGACTGCTTCGTGCAAGTCCCTGCCGACGCAGATGTCGGCGTCGAAGCGCTCGAAGGCGATCCGGTCGAAGCCCGCGCTGCGCAGCATCGAGCTGACCATGTCCGGGCCGGCCATGGAAAACGGCCCCGGTCCGCAATGCACCTGGTCCGTGTCCTCGTGGGAGACGACCGGAACCATCTCGCGGACTTTCAGTTCGGCGTCGTGGAGCCACGGATTCTCCTCCCGCCGGCGCCAGACGATCATCGTGAGCTCGCCGCCCGGCTTGAGCGCCTTGCGGATGTTGCGCATCGCGGCGCCGGGCATCATGAAGAACATGGTGCCGAAGCGCGAAAACGCGAAGTCGTAGGGACCGCGCAGGTCGTCGGTCTGCACGTCGGCGACGAAGTACGACGCGTTCGGGATGCCCTCGGCCCGTGTCTCATCGCGGGAAGCCTTGATGAAGTTCTCGGCGCAGTCGACGCCCACCGCTTCACCCCGCGGCCCCACGCGCCTGGCAATGAGCCGCGTGCTGTCGCCGAACCCGCAGCCGACGTCGAGCACACGTGCGCCCTCGGGATAGGCGTACCGGTCGAGCGCCGCGTTGCTGTGCGGCGCAAGGCCATCGATCAGCAGGTGCTTGAAGCGGCAGAACTTGTCGAAGAGCACCGTATTCCATGCTGCGACGACGATGTCGTTATCTCCGGGCATCGCGCAATCCTTTCGTAAGGGCGTGTTCGGGCGTCCCGATCGGCGCGGCGAGCGACGTGCTAGTGGTAGCCGAGTTCCGCGCGCACCTTGCCCCGGAACACGTAGTACGACCAGCCCGTGTACATGAACACGATGGGAAGGATGACCAGCGTGCCCACGAGCAGGAAGGCCTGGGAACCCGGCGACGACGCGGCATCCCACAGCGTGATCGTCCACGGCACGACGTACGGAAACACGCTGATCGCAAGGCCGAGGTAGCACATCGCGAACAACCCCATCGCGGCCAGGAACGGGACGAATTCGCCGCCGCGCGCGAGCGAGCGCCAGAGGGCGATCGCGATGCCGGCGGTCACGATGGGAACGGGAGCCAAGTACGCCATGTTCGGCCACGTGAACCAGCGCGCCGTGATCTTCGGATGCAGGAACGGCGTCCACACGCTCACCATCGCGATGAACGCGAGCACGCCGAACAGGCACGCCTTGGCCTGGGCGCGCGACCGCGCCTGCAGTTCGCCCTCGGTCTTCATCACCAGCCACGTGGCGCCGAGCAATCCATACCCGAACAGCAGGCCGACGCCCGTGGCAAGCGGAAACGGCTTGACCCAGTCGAAGCTGCCGCCCGCGAAGTGCCGTCCGGAGACCGCGAAGCCCTGCACGTAGTCGCCCAGCACGACGCCCTGGAAGAACGTCGCGACGAGAGAGCCCGCGAAGAACGACCGGTCCCACCAGTGGCGCCCGGTGTGCGCCTTCAGCCGGAACTCGAAGGCGACGCCGCGAAAGATGAGGCCGAGCAGCATCAGCAGGATAGGAAAGTACAGCGCGGGAATGACGATCGCGAAGGCCAGCGGAAACGCCGCCATGAGCGCGGTGCCGCCCAGGATCAGCCAGGTCTCGTTGCCGTCCCAGACGGGCGCGACCGAATTCATCATCAGCGTGCGCGATGCGTCGTCGCGCGCCAACGGGAACAGGATGCCCACGCCCAGATCGAAGCCGTCGAGGAGCACGTACATGAACACGCCGACGGCGAGAATGAGGGTCCAGACCGGAACGAGGTCGATGTGCATGGCCGGATCCCTTACACGTCGGCGGCCGAAAGCGGACGCGCGGGTCGCTCGGAAAGCTTGGCGTCGTGCGCCTCCAGCTCGGTGGGCGGACCCGCGCGCGCGATGCGAAACAGGTAGTACAACCCCGCGCTGAAGATCACCGCATAGACCGCCATGTACATGAGCAGCGACAGCATGACGTCGAGCCCGGTGATCGAAGGCGACACCGCGTCGCGCGTGCGCAACAGGCCGTACACGATCCATGGCTGCCTGCCGACTTCGGTCACCGTCCAGCCGGCGATCACCGCCACGAAACCCGCGGGCGCCATGAAATTGCACACGGCGAGATACGCGCGCGATTCGAACATGCGGCCGCGGATGCGCAGCCAGGCGCCCCACGCGACGACGGCGAACATCAGCAGGCCCACCCCCACCATGACCCGGAACGCCCAGAACACGATGCCGACGGGCGGGCGGTCGCCCGGCGCAAAGGCCTTCAGACCCTTGACCACGCCGTTGACGTCGTGCGTGAGGTAGACGCTGGCCAGACCCGGGATCGCGATCTCGAACCGGTTCGTTTCGCTGGCGGAATCGGGAATCGCGAACAGGACGGCCGGCGCGCGCGCCTGCGTTTCCCAAAGGCCCTCCATCGCGGCCACCTTGACCGGCTGGTGTTCGAGCGTGTTGAGCCCGTGCGCGTCGCCCAGCACGACCTGCAGCGGCACCAGCAGGATGAGCAGGCCCAGGCCCATCGACATCGCGCGCCGCGATTCGGCCACGTGCTGGCCCACTCGCAGGTGCCATGCCGAAACCGCGACGACGACGAACGCCGTCGTGATGTAGAAGCCGGTGACCGTGTGCGCGATCCGGTACGGAAACGACGGATTGAAGATCACGTCCACCCAGTCTTTCGCGAAAAAGCGCCCGTCGATGATCTCGTAGCCGGCCGGCGTGTGCATCCAGCTGTTGGCCGAGAGAATCCAGAACGACGAGAACAGCGTGCCGCTGCCGACCATGACGGCGGCGAACAGGTGCACCCATTGCGGAACCAGCTTGCGGCCGAACAGCAGGATGCCGAGGAAGCCGGCCTCGAGGAAGAACGCGATCAGGCCTTCGTAGGTGAGCAGCGGCGCCAGCACGTTGCCGGCCATGTCCGAGAGTCCGCTCCAGTTGGTGCCCAGCTGGAACGGCATCACGATTCCCGACACGACACCCATGCCGAACGACACCGCGAACATCTTGGTCCAGAACAACGACAGCCGCAGATAGGTCGAGTCGCCGCGCCAGAAGTAGAGGCCCTCGAGCACGACGATGTACGACGCGAGCCCGACGGTGAACGCCGGCAGCAGGATGTGGAACGCGATGACGAACGCGAACTGCAGGCGCGACAGCAGGACCGGATCGAGTTCCACTAAAAAGGTCTCCGACGGAATCCGGCGACAAGTCTACCGCGAGTTGGCCGTGCCGGGCCATGCCCGTTGGCTGGGCGCTGGGCCACATCGGTGAGGACTAAAAAAACCGCGGCCCGAAAGCCGCGGTTTTGGACTGCAACTTCCAGACAGACGTGTTACGGCGTGTCGATCCGAACGATGGTCGGGTTAGGCAAGCCTGGAGCGCCGCCGTAGACCACCGAGCCGAGGTACTTCGTTGCCGGGGACAGCCCACTGGTGCTGATATTGATGCTACCCGTGGTACCGAGCGTTGCCACCGGAGGCGCCGTGACGATCATGTTGCCTGCAGCCGTGCTGCCTAGCGCCCAGCTGAACATCGTGAAGTTCGCTGTACCGACGGGCACCGCAAAGCCAAGGACACGTACGGTGTAGGTTCCCGGCGCCGGATTGAGGAGGTTGACCTCCTCGGCCGTCGTTCCACCGCCGCTTGACCCGACCAGCGTGCCGCCAGAGTTGTAAACCTCGAGGTCGAGGTCACTGGCTTGGTCGATTTCGGAGTCGAACAACGAGAACCGAGCATAGGTCGTGCCGGCCGGTATGGCGACTGGGAAGTTCACAACACCGCCAGTCGCGATCGAACCCGTCGCTTTGGCCGCCGGAACCAGCCCACGCGCGTCAGCGGTAAACGGTCCGTTATACCCGAACGTGACGTTGTACGTGCCGCTGACTTGCGCAGGCGCCGCGAGTGCGACCGGCCGGAGCACGACCGGGCTACGCACGACATGGCCGTTGCTGCCGGTCAATACAATCGCACCTTCCACGTATGCGTTGAGCGCTGCGCCACTCGCCGTAAACGTGATGCTGAACGACTTGGTCGCGCCCGGAGCGATCGTGAATGCCCCCGGCAAGCCGACCGTGATACCCGCGAGCCCAGTGGAGGAGAACGTGTAGGTCTCCGACGCCGAGCCGACGTTCGTCACCGTTCGCATCACCGTCTGGGAACCGGCAAGCGCGCCGATCGCGATCGACGGATAGTTGAGATTGCTCGGATCGATGGCGATCGACGGGCAGTACGAGGCGGTGAGTTGTCCCGTTCCGCACAGGAACGCCAGCCAGTCGTTGAAACCGGCGTCGAACACGAGACCCGGATTGTTGGCAGCTGTTCGGCACGACCTGGCCCGCGCCGTAGTCGAACGCGCACCGCCGGTCGAATCTTGGCGTGTTGTTGTTGCGAGTTTGGCTCGCGGTCGTCATCAGCGCCGACTTGATCATGGCCGGTGACCAGTTGGGGTGGAGCTGCTTGAACAAAGCACCGATACCGGCGATGTGGGGGCTCGACATCGACGTCCCGGAGAGGAAGTCGAAGTTGTGGCCAGCTTCAATGGGAGACATCGCTGCCAGCACGTCGACACCCGGCGCCATGATGTCGGGCTTCAGGATATCCCCCGCGCCCGCACGGGCCGGGCCGCGCGACGAGAACGATGCAACGTCCGGAGCGAGCGCGCCCTGCACCTGCTGACCCGCACTCAAGCTGGCCGTCGCGTTGGCTGCTCCGCCGTACGCCAGGATGGCCGGACGATCCGTAACCTGCAGGTGAACGGTGGGCACCGAATGCAGGTCGGCATTGAGGGTATTGTTGCTTACGTGTTGGTGAGGATCATGCCGACGCCGCCGGCCTCCTTCACCGCCAGGCTCTTGTCGACGCGGTCATTGACTCCGCGATCGCACTGGACGATCTTGCCCGCGACCTTGGCAGGGTCAAGCTGCGGCGCACCGGCCCATCCGCTGGAAAAACAGAGACTGACCGCAGCAGGGTCTGCGCCGGCCAGGCCAGCATTCGTCGAAAGAATCAACGGGGAAGACGGCACGGCGGCACCCAGGCCGACGCCGGTATAAACCGCGCCGTTGCCCAGCGTTAACCGTCGCCACGTAGACCCGATCATGGGTTCCAGCAGCAACCGTCGCCAGCCACGGGCTGTTGTGCGCCACGGTTGACGCTCCCGGTCCATTGTTGCCCGCGGATGCCGCTACGAACACACCCGCATCTGCCGCGAACAGGAACGCGACTTCGACCGGGTCCAGGAAACTGGTCGTCGAGCCGCTGATCGAGAAATTGATGACATCGACGCCATCGGCAACCGCCTGATCGATCGCGGCCACGCTGTCGGAGGTGGCACATCCGGCAATACCGACTTCGATCCCCCAGCAGACCTTGTAGACAGCGATACGCGCACGCGGCGCCATCCCGCTGACAAGGCCGAGGCTGTTGCCGTTGACAATGGCGTTCACGCCATTGTTGCCCGCAGCCGTGCTGGCCGTATGGCTCCCGTGGCCGGCGGCACCGCGCGCCGACCAGAATTCGTACGGGAACAATCCCTTGATGTGCGCCTCACCGCCAAATCCCTCGCCGTACCACTGGGCTGCAATCAACTTCTTGTTGCAATTGGAGCGCATCGAAGGCCTCGCCCGGCGTGCACTTGCCGTGCCAGCCGGGGAGTTGCTGGTAGACCAGCTTGCCGTTTGCATCGCGATCCGAAAAGCTCGGGTTCTCGGGCCAGATGCCGCTATCCACGATGCCGACGACGATACCCTCACCCGCGCCGCCGCTGTTGGGGCCTTTGGCGATGATGGGGTTTCCGTTGGCGTTGCCGCTCAACGTGCGACCAGAGACCGCCCGGCGCGCTGAGGCCGAGAAATGCCGGCGTCGAGGACGTGTCCATGGTGCGTATTTCGTCCTTGCTCACGGCGAGAACGCCGGGCATCGACTTCAATGCTTCGGCTTGCGCGTCCGAGAGTTCGGCCGCAAAGCCGTTGAACGTGAACTTGTAGCTATGGGCCTTTCTTGCCCCGCCGACACCACGCAACGCGGCGTCTTGCTTCGCGGTCAGGAAGTCCCCGTAACGCACGACCTCGTTGCTCAATGGGTTGATCTTTTGACCACGGTTGGGTTTGGTTGCCTTTAGACCCGGAACTCCGCCGGTGTAGGCGACCACCGGCGGGTCGCTCATCTGCACGATGTAGAGCTTCGATTGGTGCTTGACGGCGCCCGGCGCGGCATCGTTCGCAGCGGAGACCGTGTGCGGCACTGCCAGCGGCACGGCGAACAATACCGCCAGCGCCCAGCGCCTAATGGAATATCTTTTCGACATTGGAACCCCCAGGAAATTGGAAGACAACTTCATCCCACATCTTGTGCACGGCGTGGAGCGTGGCATTGGAATACAACTTGGTCGCCACTCCGCCACCGTGCGGACGCGTAGAGTACCACTTCGAAATTCGAGAAGACAACCGCTTCCGCGCGGGGCCGACGACCGGCGACGAAGTTGCTTGACCGTGCAAAACGGATGAGGTCGGCTTTCTTCAGCTACATGCCCATCAGCGCGATGTGGCTACTTGCCCGATGTTGGCCGCTGCCCTTCCAGCACGGCTTCGCCGGAAACCGTCACGGTGACCTCGGAGTTGCCGCCTTCCATCGCGACCGGCGCGGCCTTTGCCTCGAAGGCCATCGCGCGCATGACCGGTTGCGGGTGGAACGAGTCATTGGACTGGATCGCGACTTGGCCCACGCGCCAGCTGTCGAAGCCGAAGCCGCGCGCAGCGTCCGTCGCGCGCGCCTGCCATGCCTTGATCGCCTGTTGGGTCAGGCCTTCCTCCGCCTTCCTGCGCGACGCCCCGCTCACGGAGAACTGGGTGCCGTCGACGACCAGCCCGCCGTCGGCCTGCAGCTGCGTGATCAGCGCCGACATCGACGCGAAGTCGCTACCCTCGAGTTTCAGCGTCTGCGCAACGCGCCAGCGCGCCGGCTGGTTCTTCTCCGCGACCTGATTGGACGAGTAGCCGGATGTCGACGCCTCGACGCCTTTCGCGGCCTTGGCGAGGGCCAGCGCCTTGGCCATCCGCGTGTTGACGACGTTGGCGGCCGCCGCCGGATCGGCGTTGTCGGCCTCCGCGCGCATCCACGCGAGCATGCGGTCGTTGGGAATGCTCGCCGTCGCCGACGCGGACAGCGAGACGGACGAACGCGGCGGCGCGAATTGATGGGCGGGCTGTGCCGCGGCCTGCGAGACCACGATGAACAATGCGATCGCATGTGGCCGCGACAGTCAGCGCGACGGAACGTTGGGTCTTGATCATGAGAATGTCCTTGCTGCGGGAGTGCGTTGCCCGAGCGCGTCGATGGCGGCACGGTTCGACCAGGAGAAGCATTTTTCGGCGGCCTCGCGCCAGGGCAGCCAGGCGAAGCGCAGGTGCTCCCGCGGGTTGAGGATCACGGGCACGGGCGCGGGAATTTCGAGCCCGAACACGTGCTCGGTATTGTGGGTGACGCCGGGTTGATAGCGGTGCCGCCACTTCGGATAGATTTCGTACACGTTGGACATGCTCCAGTCGGTCAGGGTGCCCAAGGAACGGGCGTCGATGCCCGTTTCCTCGAGAAGCTCGCGCGAGGCGGTCGCGACAAGCGGCTCCCCCGGTTCCTGGCTGCCGGTCACCGACTGCCAATGGTCCGGGAAGTCGGCGCGCTCCAGAAGCAGCACGGTGCGATCACGTGTGTAAACGAGGACGAGAACGGAAACGGGTTGCTTGTATGCCACCGCGCCGCCCGGTTCGCCAGGCAAGCCGTCAGGCGACGAAGGTCCAGAACCCGACGTGCCGTTCCTTCCAGAACTCGGCGGCTTCCGCGAGCAGGTCCTCGAGCGTCGACCAGTCGTTGGGGTGATCCTTGCGATAGGCGGCCGCGTGCGACAGCACGATCGCCCGGCCGCTCTTGCCCAGCCAGTCGCTGTCCTCCAGCACGTCGGCCAGCGCGTCGAAATTGTGGCCGAAGTGCTCGGGCAGCTTGAGCGCGCGATCGAGTTCCGCGAACAGCGTTGCGCGGTCCTTGGCCAGCCCGAGATTGGCTACCGCGAACTTGAGATGCGCGTGCGCGGCGGCGGCCTTCAATGCGTCTGTCGCGCCGGACCAGGGATGGACGCCGGCGTCGTCGACGACGGCCAAGTCAGGCGCCTTCATTCGCGGATCCTCTTGAACGATTGATAGTGGTCACTGGTATAGAAACAGGCGTCGGGCGACTTGGACGGACCGCCGCAAATGATCCGGCGCGCGCCGCGGTTGCTGGCGCCGGGCGTGTGTACCGTGTACTCGTGATAATAGCCTTTGTGCGCGGCCGGAAGCAGCCCCTCGCGGTTGCGGAATACCACGCCGTCGCGGTCGTACCGGAAGGGCCCGCCATTTCGGATCTGGTGCAGGACTTCACGGCCTTCCTTCGGCAGGTCGGCCACCGCGATGTCCGGCAGCGCCTCAGGCGTGGCGCGCGCGAACGCGGGCAGCGCGCAGAAAAATGCCGCCGCCAGCAGGATGCCGGCGGCGGCATTTCGGAAGCGGGCGCGGCTTGCGATCATGCGCCCAGTTTAGCCCAAAACCTTAAGTCAGCTTGACCGAGTCCGTGGGGCGCACCTTGATGTGCAGGTCGCGCAACTGCTGCTCGGTGACGGGGGTCGGCGTGTCGATGAGCAGGTCCTGGCCGCGCTGCGTCTTCGGGAATGCGATCACGTCGCGGATCGATTCGGCGCCGCACATCAGCGTCACCATGCGATCGAAGCCGAACGCGATGCCGCCGTGGGGCGGCGCGCCGTATTGCAGCGAGTTGAGCAGGAAGCCGAACTTCTTCTGCTGGTCCTCGGGCGAGATTCCCAGCGACGCGAAGACCTTGGCCTGGACTTCCGGGCGGTGGATCCGCACCGAGCCGCCGCCGATTTCCCAGCCGTTCAGCACGACGTCGTATGCCTTCGCGAGCGCCTTGCCGGGGTCCGTCGTGAACAGGTCCTCGTGTCCGTCCTTGGGCGCGGTGAACGGATGGTGCCGCGCGGCCCACGTCTTCTTTTCTTCGTCGAATTCGAACATCGGGAAATCGACGACCCACAGCGGCTTCCACCCCTTTTCGGCGAAACCGCGATCGTGTCCGACCTTGGCGCGCAGCGCGCCCAACGCGTCGTTGACGATCTTCTCGCGATCCGCGCCGAAGAAAATCAGGTCGCCGTTTTGCGCGCCGGTGCGGACCAGGATTTCGCGCAGCGTCGCTTCGCTCAGGAACTTGACGACCGGCGATTGCAGGCCTTCGTCGCTGGCCTTGGTGACGTCGTTCACCTTGATGTAGGCGAGACCGCCGGCGCCGTAGATCTTCACGAACGTCGTGTAGTCGTCGATCTCCTTGCGCGACAGCGTGCCGCCTCCCGGCACGCGCAGCGCCGCGACGCGGCCGCCCGCCATGTCGGCGGCGGCGCGGAACACCTTGAAGTCGACGGTGCGCATGAGGTCGGTCAGCTCGGTCAGCACCAGCGACACGCGCAGGTCGGGCTTGTCCGAGCCGTACTTGGCCATGGCGTCGGCAAAGGTCATCCGCGGGAACGGATCCACGAGGTCGACGCCCATCGCCTCCTTGAACATCGTGCGCACCAGCGGTTCCATCAGCGCGGCGATCTCGGCCTCGTCCATGAACGACGTCTCGATGTCGATCTGCGTGAACTCGGGCTGGCGGTCGGCGCGCAGGTCCTCGTCGCGGAAGCACTTCACGATCTGGTAGTAGCGGTCGAACCCGGACATCATCAGCATCTGCTTGAACAGCTGCGGCGACTGCGGCAACGCGTAGAAGTGGCCATGGTGGATGCGCGAAGGCACCAGGAACTCGCGCGCGCCTTCCGGCGTGGACTTGTAGAGGATCGGCGTCTCGATGTCGATGAAGCCGTTGCCGTCCAGGAACTTGCGCGCGGACATGGCCGCGCGATGGCGCAGCATCAGGTTCTGCTGCATCTGCGGGCGGCGCAGGTCGAGCATGCGGTTCTCGAGGCGCACGGTCTCGGACAGGCCCTCGTCGTCCATCTGGAACGGCGGCGTCAGCGACGCGTTGAGGATCTCGATCGAATGCGCAAGCACCTCGATCTCGCCGGATCCCAGGTTCGCGTTCACGGTGCCGGCAGGACGCGGCCGCACGAGCCCCGTGACGGCGATGCAGAACTCGTTGCGCAGCGCCTCGGCGGTTGCGAAGGTCGCGGCGCGGTCGGGATCGCACACCACCTGCACGAGGCCTTCGCGGTCGCGCAGGTCGATGAAGATGACGCCGCCATGGTCGCGGCGGCGATGGACCCATCCCGTCATCGTGACGGTCTGTGCCAGGTAGCGGCGGTCGATGCGGCCGCAATAGTCAGTGCGTTTCACGGGAATTCTCCGAAAGCTTTGCGGATTGTCGATCAAGTGCGTCGATGGCGTCGCAGGCAGCCGGCGCGCGACCGCGGCGCTATCCGCGTAGAGTGTTCCCGTCGCTGCCCGGTCAATTTCGGGAATGGGTGGCGGCGGGTTCGCGCGTGCCGGCAGGGGGCGACGGCGGCAACGTCTGCGACGGCGGACGAGCGCCGTGCGCGCGCGGCGACACGACGCCCATCGAAATGACGTATTTCAACGCTTCGTCGACGGTCATGTCGAGTTCGCGCACGCGCGAGCGCGGCACGATGATGAAATAGCCCGACGTCGGATTCGGCGTGGTCGGGACGTACACGCTCACGTGGTCTTCCGCGAGGTGCGCGGCCACCGCCGGCGCGGGCGTGCCGGTCAGGAACGCGATCGTCCAGCTGCCCTCGTGCGGGAATTCCACCAGCAGCGCCTTGCGGAACGCGTTGCCGGAATCCGAGAGCAGCGTGTCGCTGACCTGCTTCACGGACGAATAGATCGACTTGACGACGGGAATGCGGCCCAGCACGTTTTCCCAGACCTGGATCAGCCGCGCGCCGAAGAAATTGGCCGCGATGACGCCGGTCAGCAGCAGCAGACCGAAACTCAGCACGACGCCGAAGCCCGGAATGTGGAAGCCCAGCAGCCGGTCGGGCTGCGCGACTTCCGGGAACAGCAGCAGCGTCTGGTCCAGCGTCGTCACCAGGAAGTGCAGGACCCAGATCGTGATGCCGAGCGGCACCCAGACCAGCAGACCCGCGATGAGATAGCGCTTCATGGTCGCAATGGCCGTGGCGCGCGCGGCCTTCAGGCGCCTGCCGTCGGCGTGCCGCCGCTGGGTGCGGCGCGTCGTTGCCGGGGCCGAGGGCTTGGCTTCGGTGGCCTTGGCGCTGTCCGCGCCCGCCGCTGTCCTTTCCCGCGCCACCCTTGTCTGCGCCTGCCGCGCCTGAATCGCCGCCGCCGGCGTCCTTGCCGCTGGCGGACTTGGCCGCGGGTTTCGCGCCGCTGCCCCGGAAGTCGGTCTGGTACCAGCCACTGCCCTTCAACTGGAAGCCGGCAGCGGACACGAGCTTGGTCAGCGCGTCCTTGCCGCACGCGGGGCAGGTGACCAGCGGCGCGTCGGAGAATTTCTGCAGCGATTCAAGCTCGTGGCTGCACGCGGAACATTTGTATTCGTAGATCGGCATCGCAGGTCGGGTCCGGAGGTCAAATTCGCGCAAAGCGCGCGCAAAGCGCTTGATTCAAAAAGAATAAATGTCTGTCAATTATACCGCGAAACGCGCCGCGCAGGGATGTTGCCGATGCGACGGGCTGCGCGTTCCGATAGTTGGGTGCCGTACCGGCGGAAACAAAGTGGCTTATGCTTGCTGCCTGCAAGCGGTGCGTGCCGGGGGAGGCACAGATGGAGACCAACGTGGCTGCGTACTGGATATGGTGGGTACTGGCGTGCGTGCTGGTGGGCGCCGAGCTGTTCACGGGCACGTTCTACCTGCTGGCGGTGGGCGCGGCGTTCGCGATCGGCGGCATCGCGGCATGGATGGGCGGATCGACGCCCGCGCAGCTGCTGATCGCCGGCGTGCTGGCGGTGGTGGGGACAGCCGTCGCGCATCGGTGGCGCAAGCGGCATGCGACGCCGGCACCGCAAGCCGGCCTCGATGTCGGTCAGGAGGTCCAGGTCCTGGCCTGGAACGACAACGGCACCGCGCGCGTCAACTATCGCGGCACGCAGTGGGATGCGGCGGTTGCATCGCCTGCCGACAAGCGCGCGCAGACCATGTACATCGTCGACACGCGCGGCTCCACGCTGGTCATCGCGCCCGACCGGCCCTGAACGCGACCTCGTAGCCGTCACGGCAAGGCAAACTCATGAAGGAACTGGGAGATATCACCATGCTGAGCGGTTCCTACTTGGTCGGGCTGGCTTTCTTCATCGTTGCGGTGATCGTGGTCGTCCAGGCGTTTCGCGTGGTGCCGCAGCAGCACGCATGGGTGGTCGAAAGGCTTGGCCGCTTCTATGCGGTGCTGCAGCCGGGCCTCAACCTCATCATCCCCATCGTCGACCGTGTCGCCTATCGCCACGACCTGCGCGAGATTCCGCTCGACGTGCCGTCGCAGATCTGCATCACGCGCGACAACACGCAGCTGCAGGTGGACGGCATCCTTTACTTCCAGGTCACCGACCCGAAACTCGCGTCCTACGGCTCGTCGAACTACGTGCTCGCGATCACGCAGCTTGCGCAGACGACGCTGCGCAGCATCATCGGCCGGATGGAGCTCGACAAGACGTTCGAGGAACGCGAGCAGATCAACGTCCAGGTCGTCAACTCGCTGGACCAGGCGGCGGCGAGCTGGGGCGTCAAGCTGCTCCGCTACGAAATCAAGGACCTGACGCCGCCGGCCGAAATCCTGCGCTCGATGCAGGCGCAGATCACCGCCGAGCGGGAAAAGCGCGCGGTCATCGCCACGTCCGAAGGCAGCCGGCAGCAGCAGATCAACGTCGCCATCGGCGCCCGCGAGGCGGCCATCGCCAAGTCGGAAGGCGAGAAGCAGGCCGAGATCAACATCGCGCAGGGCGAAGCGCAGGCGACGCTGATCAACGCCGAGGCCAACGCATCGGCCATTCGGCAGATCGCCGCGGCGATCGAATCGGAAGGCGGCCTGCAGTCGGTCAACATGCGGATCGCCGAGCACTACATCAACGCGTTCGGGCTTCTCGCGAAGACCAACAACACGCTGATCGTGCCGTCGAACGTCTCGGACATGGCGGGGCTGATCGCGACCGCGATGACGGTCATCAAAGCACAAGGGAAATGAGGGGAATGAGCGAATGGAACTGAAAGGCAGCACATTCGTCGTTACCGGAGGCGCATCGGGGCTGGGCGCCGCGACCGCGCGGATGATCGTCGCAGGCGGCGGCAACGTCGTGCTGGCCGACGTCAACGTGGACGTCGGCAATGCGCTCGCGACGGAACTGGGCCGCGCGGCGCGCTTCGTCCGGACCGACGTGACCGACGAGGCAAGCGGCAAGGCGGCCATTGCGGCGGCGGTGGATGGGTTCGGCTCGCTGCAGGGACTCGTCAACTGCGCCGGAATCGTCCACGGCGAGAAGGTCGTCGGGCAAGGAGGGGCCGCACACGCTCGCGGGCTTCGTGCGCGCGATCAACATCAACCTCATCGGCTCCTTCAACCTGACGCGCCTCGCGGCCGACGCGATGTCCAAGGGGACGCCCAACGGCGAGGGCGAGCGGGGCGTGATCGTTTACACGGCGTCGGTCGCCGCGTTCGACGGCCAGATCGGGCAGGCGGCCTACAGCGCGTCGAAGGCCGGCATCGTCGGCATGACGCTGCCGATCGCGCGCGAACTGGCGCGCTACGGCATCCGGGTGATGACGATTGCGCCGGGCGTGTTCGAGACGCCGATGGTCGGCCAGATTCCGCCCGACATCGCGGAAGCCCTCGGCAAGGCGGTGCCGTTTCCGCCGCGGCTGGGACGCCCGGCGGAATTCGCGTCGCTCGTCGCGGAGATCATCCGCAACCCGATGCTGAACGGCGAGGTCATCCGGCTGGATGGCGCCATCCGCATGGCGCCGAAGTAGCGCCACGCCATTTCGCGACCCCACGCTCCGGCCGCTTCCGCTACCATTCGCGCGATGAGCGCCGCCAACGATCCCGCGGTTACCCGCCGGCTCGCCGCGATCCTGATCGCGGATGTCGTCGGCTACACGCGCCTCATGGAGCGCGACGACACGGGGACGTTCTCCCGGCTGCGGACCATCCGCGACGAGGTCGTCGATCCGGCGATCGTGTCGCACGGTGGGCGGATCGTGAAGACGGCTGGTGACGGGCTGCTGGCCGAGTTCGCGAGCGCGCTGTCCGCGTTGCGAGCTGCGGTGCAAATCCAACGCGAGATGGCGACGCGCAATGCCGACGTTGCCGCCGGACGAGCGCATCGAGTACCGGATCGGCATCAATCTCGGCGACGTCATGGTCGACGGCAGGCGACATGGCCGGCGATGGCATCAACGTCGCGTCCCGGCTGGAGGCGCTGGCGGAGCCGGGTGGGATCTGCGTTTCCGGGTCGGTGCGCGAGCAGGTGCACGGCACGCTCGACGTCGGCTTCGAGGACATCGGCGAGCAGCAGGTCAAGAATATCGCGCGGCCGATCCGCGCCTGGCGGGTCGTCATCGAAGGTCGTCGAAGCGGTGGATTCTGGCAGGACGCCGTCGCGCATCGATGCCACGACGGACATGGCGTTGGGTGGGCGCCCTGCTCGTCGTCATTGCGGTAGCGGCGGTGCGCGATCTGGGTGATCGACGCGCACCGCTCGCGGCGCCGCCGATGTCCGATCGCCGTCCTGCCTTTCAAGGTGACCAGTGACGGCGCCGTCGACGCGCCACTGTCCGACCGATTGACGCAGGATGTGATCACGGCGATGGCGCACGGCAGGCGCGGTGCGCTCGCGTCGCCGTATGCGCTGATCGCGGGATACAAGGGCGATGCCATCGATCCGCGCGTCGTCGGTCGCGCGCTGGATGTCCGGTATGTCGCCGAGGCGAGACGTGCGGATCGCGAAAGGCGGCGGTGCAACCTTGACGACGCGGCTGTACGACGCGACGACGGCGGCGCAGCTGTCCAATGCGACCACGCAGATCGCCGACGCCGCTGCAGGTGCGCGCGAAGGAGTGCTGATTTCGCGGGGAACGGGTCAGATCATGTCCGCGCTCAGGGCAGCTGAACTTACCCGCGCTCGAAATAATCCGGGGAACGAATCCGCAGATCTGTTTGCACGCGCCGATGCAATACTGTGGAGCGAGAACTTCTCGATTCCGGCGACCCGGGATGCGCTGAAGCTGGTCGACGAGGCGCTCAGGCGCGATCCCAGCGACGTCGTGGCGCTGGTCCGTCGGTTCTGGTTATTGAACAATGAGTACGAAGAGGATCTGCACGCCAACCGCGATCGCATCGTGCGCGAAATGGATCAGGCAACGAGCCGTGCCGTCGCCATTGACCCGCGCGACGCCGAGGCCTGGCATGCGCGGGCGATCACGTTTTCCTGGCAGGGGCGATGGGGCGAAGCGGAAGCGGCGCTGGCCGAGGCACGGCGGCTGGATCCGGCCAATGCCACCTATGTCGAGCAGAGATCCCACTTGTTGCTCATCACCGGCAGGCAGAGTGAAGTCCCGCCACTGGTCCAAGAGGTGGTGAAGCGCAAGGGGTCGCCCGGCGAACGGGAAGAGCGCGACCTCTGTTGGGCCAATCTGGCGCTGGGAGAATACGCGCCTGCAATACCCGCATGCGAAAAGGCGGCGGCGTTTTCCGGATGGTGGCTGGACGAGGCATTCCTGACTGCCGCCTATGCGCGAGGGGCGCAGGTCGACAAGGCGAAGGAAGCTGCGGCGCGGCTGATCAAGCAGAAGCCCGACATCACGATCGAGTTGCTGCGAAACCGCCGCTACTCGAGCCACCCCGATTATCGACGCTGGGAAGAAGGCGAACTCTTCGCCGGATTGCGTACGGCGGGAATCCCGGAAAAATGAGAGTGCTCGACTCGATCGCGTGACATGTCACCAAGCGATCCCTCCGTCACCCGCCGCCTGGCAGCGATCCTGATTGCGGATGTAGTCGGCTACACGCGGCTGATGGAGCGTGATGACACGGGAACGTTCTCCCGCCTTCGAACTATCCGCGACGAGGTCGTCGATCCGGCGATCGTGTCGCATGGCGGCCGGATCGTTAAGACCTCAGGTGACGGGCTGTTGGCTGAGTTCGCGAGCGCGTTATCGGCATTGCGGGCGGCGGTCCAAGTGCAGCGGGAAATGGCCACGCGCAATGCCGACGTACCCGCGGACGTTCGGATCGAATACCGGATCGGTATCAATCTGGGCGATGTGATGGTCGACGGCGCCGATCTGGCCGGCGACGGCATCAACGTCGCTGCTCGACTCGAGACGCTATCCGAGTCAGGGGGCATCTGCGTATCCGGTTCGGTACGTGATCAGGTTCATGGGACGCTGGACATAGATTTCGAAGATATCGGAGAACAACAGGTCAAGAATATCGCGCGGCCGATTCGTGCGTTCAACGTTAGACTCGGAGGTGCGGAAACGCGTGATGTAATACCCGGGTTGCGATCCTCGACGTCGACCAAAAAGTCATCTGGTGTCCCGCTGGCGAGAAATCTGGCGGGCATCCGGCTGTGGGCTGCTTCTGCCTTTGTGTTCGTCGCCACCGCCGCATTTGTCACCTCGCACTTTCAGTTATGGCCCTTCCGTCAGGACGCGCGGAGTGCGCCGCCGGCGTTCTCCGTCGGCGTGGTGCCGGTGGTTGCCCAGGCAGGCGATAGTGCAGCTGCGCAACGCGTGGAATCGCTCACGCACGACCTGGCCTCCTCGCTTGCGCTCGCGTACCAGATTATCCGGGTGGTGCCGGTGACGCGGTCGCAACCTGGAAATGGAAGCGCCGGGGGCTTCAGCGACATCGCAAAGGCGTTCAATGTGCGGTACTTGCTCGAGGGAACTGCGAAGTCCGAACGGGGGCGACCGAAGATTCGCCTTCGCCTGGTAAACGGGGCATCCGGAGAACAAGTGTGGAACGAAACCGTGACGCTGCCCGAACCGCTCGGTGCCCATGACCAACTGCGTCGCGGCGCGAACCGCCATGGAACACCTTGGCGGTCGCTGTGTTCCGCCTGGAGATTCAGCGCGTTGCGGCGGCGGGTGCAGTTGCCAATACACCGATGGACTATGTAATTCGTGCCATGGCGCTCGATAGCGAGGAAGTGACCCTTGAATCCGGACTACCTGAGGATGCTCGAAGCGCACTGGTACCCCGGCCTGCGCAAGGCTGGAATTCCAGAGCAGTAGCCGCCTATTCAGTCCCGCCGGATCAGCGCGAACGCGACGATCGTCATCGCGATGAAGAACACGAACGTCCAGCCGGGAATGGCGAGGCCCAGGAATTCCCAGCCCTTTTCCGCGCATTCGCCGCCGCCCGCGAAGACCTTCTTCACAACGTCCATGAACGGCAGCGTTTCCATCATGTAGGAAAAGCCCATGCCGCACGCGGGCACCTGGTCCTTGGGCAGCGACTGCAGCCACACATGCCGCGCGGCGAACGCGCTGCCGCCGCCGGCGAACACCAGCACCAGGCCGGCGTAGATCGCGGCGCCGACGTTGCGCGGATTGTGGAAGAACGCTGCGAGGAACGTGATCCCGATCAGCGTCACGGCAATCCTCTGGAAGACGCACAGCGGGCAGGGCTCGAGTCCCTGTCCGTATTGCAGCCACAGCGCCCATCCCATGAGTCCGGCGCAGACGAGGAAGCCCAGCAGATAGGCGATCCTGCGCGGCGGCAGCAGGATCAGCGCGAGCGACGACACGCCGATGGCCATCACCGCGATGCGATAGAGGGACTGCCACAGCGACGGGTCGCTGCCGTACCAGCGAAAGAGAATCTCCTGTCCCAGAAGCGCGAGCGTGAGAACAAGTCCGGCCCACGGCCAGGGAACGGTGGCATAACGCGTCATCGGATGGCTTTCGCGAGGCTTTGATCGATGTCCCAGATGATATCGTCCACGGCCTCCAGCCCCACGGACAGCCGGATCATTTCGGGAAGCACGCCGGCGGCGCGCTGCTCGGCCTCGTCCAGTTGCCGATGCGTGGTGGACGCGGGATGGATCACCAGCGTCTTGGCGTCGCCGACGTTGGCGAGATGCGACAGGAACTGCACGCCCTCGATGAACTTGACGCCGGTGGCGGCGCCGCCGCGCACGCCGAAGGTGAGGATGCCGCCGGCGCCGCGCGGCAGATAGCGGCGGGCGAGCGGCTCGTAGCGGTTGCCCGGGAGCAGCGGATAGTTCACCCATTCGACCGCGGGATGCGCGGCCAGGTGACGCGCCACGGCGAGCGCGGACTCGCAATGCCGCGGCATGCGCAGGTGCAGCGTCTCGATGCCCTGCAGCAGCAGGAACGCGGACAGCGGCGCCAGCGTCGGGCCCAGCGTGCGCATCGTCTCCATCCGCGCCTTCATCGTGAAGCCGAAATCGCCGAAGGTCTCGTCGAAGCGGACGCCGTGATAGCCGCGCGAAGGTTCGGTCATCTGCGGGAACTTGCCGTTGTTCCACGGAAACTTGCCCGACTCGACCAGCACGCCGCCCATCGTGGTCCCGTGGCCGCCCAGGTACTTGGTCACCGAGTGAATGACGATGTCCGCGCCGTGTTCGATGGGCCGGCACAGCCACGGCGAGGCCAGCGTGTTGTCCACGACCAGCGGAATGTCGGCGGCGTGGGCGATCGCCGCGATGGCCGACAGGTCCGCCACGTTGAGCTGCGGGTTGCCGATCGTCTCGACATAGACCGCCTTGGTGTTGGGCTTGATCGCCGGCCGGAAATTCTCGGGATCGTCGCTGTCGACGAACGTGGCGTCGATGCCGAACTGGGCGAAGGTGACGGCCAGTTGCGAATACGTGCCGCCGTACAGCGTGCGCGATGCGACGATGTGATCGCCGTTGCGGCAGAGCGTGAGGAGGGCGAGCATCTGCGCGGCCATGCCGGTCGCCGCGGCCAGCGCGGCGCGGCCGCCTTCCAGCGCCGCGATGCGTTCCTCGAGCGCCGCGACCGTCGGATTCGAAATGCGCGAATAGACGTTGCCGAAGGTCTGCAGGTTGAACAGGCTGGCGGCGTGATCGGCGCTGTCGAACACGAACGACGTCGTCTGGTAGATCGGCAGCGCGCGCGCGCCCGTCGCGGCGTCCGGGATCTGCCCCGCGTGCAGGCACAGCGTGTCGAAGGCGAACTTGCGGTCGGCCATGGCGTCAGGATCCCGCTACCGGCCGCCGGGACGAGATCACGCCCGTATTGATGCCGGCCCAGTGCAGGCCGCCCAAAATGCGCGCGTGCTCGATCTTCATGCAGCGATCCACGACGACGTCGAGGCCGGCATCGTTCGCAATGCGCGCTGCCTCGTCGTTGCGGATGCCGAGTTGCATCCACAGCACTTTCGCGCCCTTGGCAACGGCTTCGCGCGCGAGCGGGACGATCTCGCCGGACTTGCGGAAGCAGTCGACCATGTCGACCGGACCGGGAATGGCGGCGATCGTCGGATAGCAGCGCTCGCCCAGCACTTCGTCGTACGTGGGGTTGACGGGAATGATCCGGTATCCGTGGTCCTGCATGTACTTCGCCGCGAAGAAGCTGGGGCGGTACCAGTTGGCGGAGAGGCCGACCACCGCGATCGTCCGCGATTGCGCGAGGATGCGCCGCAGTCCCGCGATGTCGTCGACGATGGGCATGCCGGCTGGTGTCCCGCGAATCAGTGTCCGTGGACGATCACGGGAGTTGTGACCGCCGCGGGCGCGGCGGCCACTTTGGGCGATTTGCTCAGGTGCGGATCCGGGTGCCAGCCGAGGACCGCGAGCATGAACGCAAAGCCGATGACGTAGGCCAGCGCGACGTGCCAGCCGCCGCGCACCCATGCGACAGCGGAACGTGCGGCCGGGAACTGGCTGGCCAGCGCGACGCCGGCCGACGAGCCGAACCAGATCATCGAGCCGCCGAAGCCGACGGCGTAGGCGAGAAAGCCCCAGTCGTAGCCGCCCTGCTTCAGCGCGAGCGCGGTGAGAGGAATGTTGTCGAAGACGGCCGAAACGAATCCCAGGCCGAGCGCCACCTGCCAGGACGCGTCGGGCAGCTTGTGCACCGGCATCATCGATGCCGAAAGCACCAACGACAGCAGGAAGATGCTGCCGCGAATCGCGCCCGGCATTTCCTCCCAATGCGGACGGCGCAGCGGGACGCAGACGAGAATGGCCACCCAGACCGCGGCGCCGATGAACGGGAACTGGTCGGAAAGATCGTTGAATCGCGTGTTGACGACGACGTTGACCACGATCGCCGTGACAAGTATCGCGGCGACGATGGCGACGCGCATCCAGTCCACGTGGACGTTGGGCGGGGCGTCCTTGCTGATCGGCGAGTGGCGGTGCTGCTGGAGCGCCGCGGGAATGCCGAAGATCAGTAGCGCAAGACCGGCCGCCACATAGGCATCGAACACCTGCAGCGGATTGACGCCGGCAATCCACATCATCGTCGTCGTCGTGTCGCCGACCACGCTGCCCGACCCGCCGGCGTTCGACGCCGCGACGATGGCCGCCAGGTAGCCAATGTGCACCTTGCCGCGGTACACGACGTTGGCGATGGTGCCGCCGATCAGCGCCGCGGCGATGTTGTCGAGAAAGCTCGACAGCACGAAGATCATCACGAGCAGCACGAAGCCGCCCTTCCAGTCGTCGGGCAGGTAGCGCGGCAGGACGGCGGGAACGCGGCTCGCTCTCGAAGTGCTTGGACAGCAGCGCGAAGCCCAGCAGCAGGCCGAGCAGGTTGGCGAGCAGCACCCACTCGTGCGCGAGATGCGCGACCAGGCCGCCGATTCCCGCGCCTTCCGAAAACGGGGAAAACAGAACCTTGAAGAGCGTAATGACCACGACGCCGACTACCGCGACCCGAAGGGTGTGGTGATGAAACAGCGCGACGCCCATCAGCGTCAGCCCGAACAGGATGAAGTCGATCGGGATGCCGGCAATGGCCGGCGGTTCGGGCAGCGGCGGTGCCGGCGACCGCGGCGGTGGCGGCAGCGGCGACCAAGCTCAGGACCAGGCCGAGAACGGCGGCAAAGGCCGGGCTGAGAGGACGGGACTTGGCGATGGACGGCATGGAATCCTAGGGACCGAGGGGCGTTGACGGGCGGTCCTCAGAGGGACCCCTTGACGGCCCGCTGCTGCCGGGTGCCGCCGCGCGTTGCATGGTGACGCGGATTGTAACCGCTTGAATCTGCTCGCAGGCGCCCGGCCGCAGGTCTTATCCCGGTGCGGGCGCCGGCCCGGTTTTTTTGGGACTTTCCGCGCCGAAGTGCCCCCGATTCTCCTGGCCAGGCACAGGCGCGATCCTTGCTTGTATGGTTCAACTGTAAACGCAGACGGCTGATCGACGTCGACTTGCGGGGCACATCCTGATGGCCAGCCTCGGCCTCCGGAAGCCCTCCGCGGCCGGCCACTTTGTTGTCCGCTAAAGAGAAGAATGCCCGTGCCATGGCTCTGCCGCGACCGCTGAACCGACTGGAGCTCGCTCTACCGCCAACCCTCGGCGTGCCGATGGAGCGGGAGGCGCTGGCCGCGCTGTCCCAGCACAAGCTCAACGCGCTGGGCGTGCCGCTCGCCTATGTCGACCGCAACCAGCGCTATCGCTTTGCCAACAGGGCGTTCCTGGATTGGCTGGGCAAGCGGGCGAACGAGGTGCTCGGGCGCGAGGTGATCGAGGTTCTCGGCCGCGACGTCTACCAGCTCTATAACGCGTACATCGATGCCGCCCTGGCCGGCGAACGCACCGTGTTCGAGCGGCAACTGGTCACCCCGGGCCGGCAGCCGATCTGGATCCGCGTCGATTACCACCCGGACCGGACCGCCCAGGGCATCGTCCGCGGCTTCATCGTCACCTACAGCGATGTCGACAACCTGAAGCGCCTGGAGCTCGAGGCGGGACAGCGCGAGCACCGCCTGCGGCTCGTGACCGACAGCGTCGGCCTGCCGATCCTGTATTTCGACCGCCAGCTCAAGCTTCGCTTCGCGAACAAGCCCTTCGGTACCTGGATCGGCGTGCCGGCCGACGACGTCCTCGGGCACGCGCTGAAGGAAGTCCTGCCCGCGGATGCGCTGGCGGAAATGCAGGGTTACATCGAGCGCGCGTTTTCCGGCGCGACGGTGTCCTACGAGCGGCGCGAACGCCAGCTCTCCGGGGAATCGCGCTGGACGCGCATTACGCTCTTCCCCGACCGCGAGGTCGGCGGCCGCGTCGGCGGCGCGTTCGCCGTCATGGCCGACATCGAGGACGACATCAAGATCCGCGACGCGCTGAAGTCGCAGGAATCGCAGATGCGCCTCTTCGCGGACAACATACCGGGCCCGATCGCCTACCTGGACCGCAATCTCAAGTACACGTTCGTGAACCAGGCGTTCGCCAATTCGGTCTGCAAGCCGCAGGACGAGATCTACGGCAAGACGCCGTTCGAGGTGATGGCCTCGGATGTCGCCACGTTCATCCGGCCGATCGTGAAACGCGCGCAAAACGGCGAGCACGTCGAATACGAGCGGGTCGGCACGACGCCGCATGGCCAGAACCGGTGGATGCACGGCCGCATCGCTCCCGACCTCGACGTGTCGGGCACGGTGCGCGGCCTGTATTGCACCGAGTACGACATTCACGACCTCAAGCTCACGGAGCAGGCGCTGGCCGCGCGCGAGGAGCAGCTGCGCCTCTTCACGGACAACATTCCCGAGCCCGTCGTCTATCTGGACGAGAACCTCCGCTACGTGTTCGTCAACGAGTCGTTCCTGCTTCTCACCGGGCTCGAGCGCAACAGCGTCATCGGACGCACGTCGGCGGAAGTCACGGGCGCGGACGACTACGCGGCGCTGGAGCCCTTCATCCTGCGTGCCGTCGCGGGCGAGGCGGTGACCTACGAGCAGACCCTCGTCGATGCGCTCGGCCGCACGCGCTGGCTGCGCGGGCGCATCGTCCCTGACTCGAAGTTCGACGGCACGCTGAAGGGCCTGTACATCGTCGGCCACGACATCACGGACCTGAAGCAGGCGCAGGACGCGCTGGCCGCGCGCGAAGGCCAGCTGCGCGCGATCATGGACGGCGTGCCCGCGCCGGTCGCGTACATCGACCGCGAGGAGCGCTGCCACTACGTCAATCGCACGTTCCTGCAGTTCTTCGGGCTGACCGAGGCGCAGGCGATCGAGATGCGGCTGCGCGACGTCGTCGGGCACGGCATCTACCAGAGCGCGCAGGCGATGCTGACCCGCGCGATGGAAGGCGAATCGACGGCGTTCGACCGGCTCGTTCCCGGCGCGAACGGCGTGCGCCGCTGGATGACCATTCGCGTCGTGCCGGACGCGGCGCCTTCCGGCGAGGTGTATGGCGCGTTCGTGCTGATGAACGACATCCACGGCCTGAAGCAGGCGCAGGAGGCTTTGCGCGCGTCCGAAGCCGAGTTGCGCCTCATCATGGACAACGTGCCCGCGCGGGTGTCGTACATCGACCGCGACTACAAGTACCTGTTCCTCAATCGCCATAACGAGGATTGGCTGGGCGAGAACCGCAAGGAGCTGATGGGCCGCCAGATCGCCGAAGTCAACGGCGAGGAGCGCGCCGCGCAGCTGTCGCCGCTGCTCGACCGCGTGCTGAAGGGCGAGACCGTTTCGACCGAGAAGCTTCTGTCCCAGCCCGCCGGCGAACAGCGCTGGGAAGCGGTGCATTACGCCCCCAACCGCGATGCCGAAGGCAACGTGATCGGCATCTACGCGGTGCACACGGACATCCACGACCAGAAGCGCAACGAGGAAGAACTGCGGCGCGCGAACTGGATGCTGTCGTCGCATATCAGCAACACGCCGCTGGCGGTGCTGGAGTGGGACCGCGACTTCCGCCTGGTGCGCTGGTCGCCGCAGGCGGAGCGCATCTTCGGCTGGAGTTCCGACGAGATCCTCGGCATACCGCTGTCGGACAGCCCGCTGGTGCACGAAAACGACCGCGAAGGCTTCGCCGGCCTGGTCGGCAAGCTGATGGGCGGGGAAGAGCCGCGGGCGACGGGTCTCACGCGCAACCACCGCAAGGACGGCGGCACGATCTGGTGCGAGTGGTACCACTCGGCGCTGCTCGATGACGAAGGCCGGATCGTGTCGATCCTGTCCTTCGTGCAGGACGTCTCTTCGCGGATCCAGGCGGAAGAACGCCTGCAATACCTGGCCACGCGCGACGCGCTGACGGGACTGCCCAACCGGTTGCTGCTGCACGAACGGCTGACGCAGGCGATCGCGCAGGCCAAGCGCAGCGGCCATCGCGTCGGCGTGCTGTTCATCGACCTCGACCGCTTCAAGAACGTCAACGACACGCTGGGCCACCGCATCGGCGACGAGCTCCTGAAGCGCGTCAGCGCCGCGTTGTCGGGCGCGCTGCGCGAGACCGACCTGCTCGCCCGGCTGGGCGGCGACGAGTTCATGGTGATCGTCGAGGACTTCGACGACCCGGCGGTCCTGGGCCGGATCGCGCAGAAGCTGCTGCGACGCGATCGCCCAGCCGTTCGAGATCGAGGAGCACGACATCTACGTCACGTCGTCGATCGGCATTGCCGTGTATCCCGACGACTCGGACGATCCCGGAGGAGCTGCTGAAGCACGCCGACGTGGCGATGTACCGGTCGAAGGAACTTGGCCGCAACACGTTCCAGTTCCTCGACGCCAACCTGGCGGAGCACCGGCTGCAGCAGCATACGCTCGAGGTCGCGCTGCGATCGGCATTGGCGGACAACGCGCTGCGGCTGCACTACCAGCCCGTGATGCGCATCCACGACCGCGCCATCGTCGGCGCCGAGGCGCTGTTGCGCTGGACCGACTCCGAGCACGGCAGCGTCCCGCCGCAGGTGTTCATTCCGCTCGCCGAGGAATCCGGCCTGATCCACGCGCTCGGCGAGTGGGTGCTGAAGTCCGCTGCCGCGCAGTGCGTGGCCTGGCGCAAGGCGGGCATGGAACTCAAGGTGTCGGTCAACCTTTCCGCGCGGCAGTTCTACCGCGAAGACCTGGCGCAACGGATCTCGGACATCGTCAAGACCGAAAATTGCGATCCGTCCTGGATCGAGCTCGAGGTCACGGAGACGAGCCTGCTGCACGACCTCGACGCCATACGCAAGGTCCTGCACCAGCTGCGCGATGAAGGCTTCACCGTCGCCATCGACGACTTCGGCACCGGCTACTCGTCACTGACGCACCTGAAGCATTTCCCGATCGACACGCTGAAGATCGACATATCGTTCATCGCCGACCTGGAAACGGATCCGCAGGACGCCGCCATCACCGAGGCGATCATCGGCCTTGCCCGCGGCCTGGGATTGAAGGTCGTCGCCGAAGGCGTGGGCAGCCGCGAACAGCTGGAATTCCTCGACACCCACGGCTGCGACAGCTTCCAGGGCTTCTGGATGAGCAAGCCGCTGCCGGCGGACGAATTCGCCGCGTTCGTCGCCGGCCGGAAGTAACGTGTCCTAATCCAGACCTGATCTCGAGGGCGGTGTCAGGTCATTTCGGTGCTTCACGATCTCGGTGCGGCCACCGAAACCGCTTCGGACGCATTGCGGCCGTTTCCGACGGTGGATCGAATTGGCGCTATCGACCCCCAGCGGACCTTCGCAACTGACCGTTATCCGGCAACATAGTGCGGTCTTCGAATTCAGCGTCTGCGGTTCCCTTGAATGAACCGTGTCGTGCATTCTTGTCAACACCGCATTGTGCCCCGGCATTGACGCCAAATTAACCGCGGCATTGACGCAGATCAACCGCATGCAGAGCCGTATATATAACGCACGCGCTATATTGCAAACATGAATCCCAACATCGATCTGATCGGTGATTCCACCCGGCGCTGCATGTTGGCGTTGTTGGCGGTCGAAGGTGAAGTTTGCGTCTGCGAGTTCGTCGCAGCGCTCGAAGAGCTTCAGCCGAGCGTTTCTCGCCACCTCGCCCTGCTGCGTGACGGGGGTTGGATCAAGTCCCGCCGCGAGGGGACGTGGATGCACTATCGGTTGGCGACGTTGCCCAAATGGGCTCGGTCGATGCTCGACGCGCTGGTCGGCGGTGGCGTGCCGCCCGATCAGCTGCGCGAGGTGAGAAAGCGCCTTGCGGCGTTCCCTGGCCGACCGCAGCGCGCCATCGGACGCGTCGCATGAACGCCGTCCTGACGCTCCCCAACCACCGGCCCCGGCTGTTCCTGCTGGTCGCGGCCGCGGTGTGGTTCGTTGCTTTTCAGGCGTTGACGCCGCTGTCGGAGATGCTGACGGCGCTGCTGCCCGTGGATCGGGACAGCCACCTCGGCGGCGCGCTCCAGTTCTTCTTCTACGACACCCCGAAGGTGCTGCTGCTGCTCACCGGCGTCGTGTTCGTCATGGGGATGATCAATTCCTACTTCACGCCCGAACGAACGCGGGCCCTCCTCGCCGGCCGCGCCGAGGGCGTGGGCAACGTCCTGGCGGCCTCGCTCGGCGTCGTGACGCCGTTCTGCTCCTGCTCGGCGGTGCCGCTGTTCATCGGGTTCGTGCAGGCGGGTGTGCCGCTCGGCATCACCTTCTCGTTCCTGATCTCGGCGCCGATGGTCAACGAGGTCGCGCTCGCGCTGCTGCTCGGGCTCTTCGGCTGGAAGATCGCCGGCCTCTATCTCGGCCTCGGCCTTGCGGTCGCCATCGTCTCCGGCTGGGTGATCGGCCGGCTGCACATGGAGGCGCATCTCGAGGACTGGGTGAGGAACATGCCGCGCCTGAACGTAGCGGTCGGCGCCGACGCGGTGACGCTGGCCGAGCGCGTACAGGCCGGGTTTGCATCGGTGCGCGAGATCGTGGGCAGGGTCTGGCCCTACGTCGTCGCGGGCATTGCCATCGGCGCTGCCATCCACGGCTACGTGCCCGAGGACTTCATGGCCGGCCTGATGGGCAAGGATGTCTGGTGGTCGGTGCCGGTCGCCGTGCTGATCGGCGTGCCGATGTACTCGAACGCCGCGGGCATCATTCCCATCGTCGAGGCGCTGCTGGCCAAGGGCGCCGCGCTCGGCACCGTGCTGGCGTTCATGATGAGCGTCATCGCGCTGTCGCTGCCCGAGATGGTCATCCTGCGCAAGGTCCTCAAGATGCGGCTCATCGCCACGTTTGCCGCCGTGGTGGCGAGCGGCATCCTGCTGGTGGGCTACGTGTTCAACGCGGTGTTGTAGGTCAACGGGACGACATCATGAAAGCGATCAAGGTACTGGGAACCGGGTGCGCCAACTGCCGCGCGACGACTCAGCGCGTCGAGCAGGTGGCGAAGGAACTGGGCGTGGCGATCACGCTGGAGAAGGTCGAAGCGATCCAGGACATCATGAGCTACGGAATTCTGGCCACGCCCGGCGTCGTCGTCGACGGCAAGGTCGTGCACTCGGGCGGCGTGCCGACCCGCGAGAAGATCGCCGGCTGGTTCACCGCGAACGCGGAACCCGCAGCGGCCGCCGCGCCGGTTGCGTCCGGCTGCGGGTGCGGCGGCCGCGGATGACGCGCGGATCCGCCTCCTGCCCGATGCGGGTGTCACGACCATTCACTCGTGGAGGCCAGATGCGGATCACCACCGCTTTCGCGGTAGCGTTGACCATGGCTTGGGCCGGCGCCCTTGCGTCCTCCGCCATCGCGCAGGACCACCAGCATTCGATGACCGCAACCGCTGCCGCGCAGCTCCGATACCCGGCAATTGGTCCAATTTCCCGAGCCGATGCGCCTGCACACGATCACCAGCATGCGCGACCATCTGCTCGCGCTGCAGGAAATCGATGTTGCCCTTTCCAAGAACGAGTTCGACAAGGCCGCGGCCATCGCCGAGCAGCGTCTGGGCATGAGTTCGCTGGAGCTTCACGGTGCGGCGCATATCGCGCCTTTCATGCCGCAGGCGATGCAGGACATCGGGACGCAGATGCACCGGGCGGCCAGCCGCTTCGCGCTCGAAGCGCAGACCGCGAGCGTGAGCAACGACGTTCGGCCGGCCCTGGCGGCACTCGGCACGGTCATGCAGCAATGTGTGGCTTGCCACGCTGCCTACCGACTACATTGATTGGCCGTTAAGAACTGCGTTGCCAGCGATCATGGCATCGAACGTCTGCTTCCTGGCAATTTGGACGGTGACGCCCACCGATCGGAATTGGCCGATAGCGCCAGTTGACGGGCGCTCGCGCAATGACCGCATACGCGGCGACCGGACGGCCAGCGTCGGCGCGCCTTACTTGGTCTGCGCCAGCCAACCGGCCAGCGCTTCCGCCGCCGCTTCCCATTCCGGCTCCAGCATCAGCATGTGCGCCATCCCCGGCAGGATCGTCGCGTCGACGCCGTGATGGTGCGCGGTGGCCCTGGCGTCGGACGGCGTGCAGATCCGGTCGTCGTGCGCGCCGAGCACCAGGACCGGTGACGTCGGCCGTTCCGGCAGCGCCATATGCAGCCGCAGCGACATGTCGAGCAGCGCGCGTGGCGATTCCACGTTCATGTGCCGCTGCGCCTCGGCGAGGATGGCTCTGGGGACGCCCGCGCTGAAATAGAACGGCGCCAGCGTGGCGAGCAGGCCGTCGGTGAGCTGCGACGGATCGAACTGGGCGAGTTGCGAAACATAGTTGGGATGCGCGGCGGCCAGTCGCGCGGCGACGGAGAGCAATCCAGCGGGAGGCACCGGCGCCAGCAACGCGGCCGCGCGCACGGGCCGCGTCGCCAGCATTCTCTCGATGACCGCGGCTCCCATCGAATGTCCGATGAGGATCGGCGGGGCATCCAGCTGTCCGGCGACATGTTCGACGTCGGCGACGAAGTCGTCGAGGCCCGCGACGAACAGCGAGCCGAGACCGCCACTGGCGCCGTGTCCGCGCAGGCTCAGCGCGTAGGCGGGCCAGCCGCGCTCGGCGAACCAGGGCAGGAAGTAAGGTGTCCAACACCACGCGTCGCAGTACCCGCCGTGGACGAACAGCAGCGGCGGCTTGCGCGCCGCCCGCTTGGGCAGTTGCGACACCACTTCGAGTCGTGTTTCGGGAGGTAACATCGGCGAACAGGGCGTCGAGAGTCGGGGTCCGGGATCAGGTGTGCGATATATTCGGCGCGGACGGGATCGCCACCGGCCTGCCGGTCGCCCGTTTCCAACATTGCTTCGTTGACAGCCGCATGCCTGCCGACCAAAAAGGGACGATTGTGCCAGATCGCAACGACACGCCGGTGTCCACGAGCTACGACCCCGCGTGTCGCCGCTGCCCGCGGCTTGCGTCGTTCCTGGCGGAGGTCAAGCGCGAGTACCCCTTGTACTGGTGCAAGCCCGTGCCTCCGTTCGGCGAGCGGGCCGCGCGTCTGGTCGTCGTCGGCCTGGCACCGGGAATGCACGGCGCCAATGCCTCGGGCCGCCCGTTCACCGGCGACTACGCCGGAATTCTTCTGTATGCGACGCTGCATGCCTATGGTTTCGCCACGCAGGCCGCCGGCACCGGACGCGATGATGGCCTGCGTCTCATCGACTGTCGCATCACCAACGCCGTCAAGTGCCTGCCTCCGGCAAACAAGCCCGCGCCCATCGAGGTCCGTACCTGCAACGATTACCTCGCGGCCGACCTGGCGAGCGTGCCGGAGGGCGGAGCGATCCTGGCGCTCGGCCGCATCGCGCACGAAGCGACGCTGCGAGCGCTCTGCGCTGAAAGCCTCGGCGTTCACCTTCGCGCACGGCGCCACGCATGCGCTGCATGGCGGCCGGCTGCTCGTCGACAGCTATCACTGCAGCCGCTACAACACCAATACGCGCCGCCTGACCCCGGCGATGTTCCACGCTGCGTTCGACGCCGTCGCGGCGCATCTTGCCCGCAGCGCGACCAAGGCGGCATGAGCCCGGCATGACGACGGCAACGAACGCGGAAGGCGGCGTGAAAGGCTTCGACGCGAGCGAACTTCTCGCGTCGCTGCCGCACCGGCCCGGCGTGTATCGCATGTACAACGCGGCCGGCGAAACGCTGTACGTTGGCAAGGCGCGCGACCTCAAGAAGCGCGTCTCCAGCTATTTCCAGAAAACCGGCCACGAGGCGCGCATCGCGGCGATGGTGGCGCAGGTCGCGCGCGTCGAAACCACGGTCACGCGCTCCGAAGGCGAAGCCCTGCTGCTCGAGAACAACCTCATCAAGTCGCACGAGCCGCGCTACAACATCCTGTTCCGCGACGACAAGAGCTATCCGTACGTCTGCCTCACGGGCGAACCCTTCCCGCAACTGCGCTTCCACCGCGGCGCGCTCGACCGCCGCAACCGCTACTTCGGTCCGTTTCCCGGTGCCGGTGCGGTCCGCGAGGGCATCGCGCTGCTGCAGAAGGTGTTCATGCTGCGCACCTGCGACGAATCCGTCTTCGCCAACCGCTCCCGGCCGTGCATGCTCTACCAGATCCAGCGCTGCACGGCCCCGTGCGTGGGGTTCATCGCCGAAGACGAATATCGCGAAGACGTGCAGGGGGCCACGCTGTTCCTTCAGGGCAGGGCGGGCGAAGTGCTGACGCAACTCCAGGGGCAGATGGATGCGGCGGCGGCAGCGCTCGAGTTCGAGCGGGCGGCGCGCTTCCGCGACCGGATCAATCGTCTGCAGCTCCTGCAGGCCCGCCAGTTCGTCGAAAGCGCGACCGCCGGCGACATCGACGTGGTCGCCGCGGCCTTCGAAGGCGGCCTGGTCGCGGTCAACGTGGTGATGATCCGCGGCGGCCGGCACGTGGGCGACCGCACGATCTTTCCCCGTCATGCCGACGCGATGAACGTCGGCTCCGGCAACGACGTCGTGTCGGCGTTCCTCGAGCAGCATTATGTCGAGCGTCCGGTCCCGCCGACGATCATCGTTCCCGACATCCTGGATCACGCCGCGCTGGCTGAAGTCCTTTCCGCGCAGGTTCAGCGCAAGGTGGAAATCGTCGGCAATCCCGGCGGTGAGCGCCGCGTCTGGCTGACGATGGCCATGCAGAACGCCACGTTGGCGATTCGCCAGCGGCTTGCGCAAAAGGCGACGCAGGAGGACCGCCTGGCGGCGCTGCAGCAGGCGCTGGGTCTGCCGGCGTCGGCGCAGCGGATCGAATGCTTCGACGTGTCGCACACGATGGGCGAGGCCGCGGTCGCTTCCTGCGTGATCTTCGATCGGCTCGCCATGCAGTCGTCGGAATATCGCCGGTTCAACGTCACGCCGGAGCAGGGCGGGGACGATTACGCGGCGATGCGCGAGGCGCTGACGCGGCGCTGTGCGCGCATCGTCGCCGGTGAGTATCCGCCGCCGGACCTGCTGGTCATCGACGGCGGCAAGGGCCAGGTCGCGGCGGCCGCCAACGTCCTGGAGGAACAGGGCATGCATGGCGTGCCGCTGATCGGGATCGCCAAAGGCCCCGAACGCAAGGCAGGTCTCGAGGACATCGTGTTCCCGGACCGCGACGAGGTCCTCAACCTGCCTTCCGACCATCCGGGGCTGCATCTGCTGCAGCAGATCCGCGACGAGGCGCACCGCTTCGCGATCCAGGGCCATCGCGCGCGGCGCGGCAAGGCGCGCACCACGTCGACGCTCGAGGACATCGCGGGAATCGGCGCTACGCGGCGCCGGGCTCTGCTGACGCATTTCGGCGGCATGCGGGGCGTGCAGGCGGCCAGCGTGGACGACCTTGCGCGGGTGCCCGGCATTTCCCGCGCGCTGGCGGAGAGAATATTTGCCGACCTGCATTGACGGGGGTCAGCGAGCGACGGAACCCGCGAGTTAGAATCACGCGTAACGCCACATTGCCTGCATCGCGGCGGATCCTCCAACGCCAATGCCGATCAACACCCCCATACTCCTGACCTGGCTGCGGATCGTCGCGATCCCGATCTTCGTCGCGGTCTACTACCTTCCCGACACCTGGCTGTCGCCGGTGGCCAAGAACTGGACGGCCATGAGCATCTTCTCGGCGGCCGCCATCACCGACTGGCTGGACGGCTACCTGGCGCGCAAGTGGGGGGAGACCAGCGCGTTCGGCGCGTTCCTGGATCCGGTCGCCGACAAGCTGATGGTTGCCGCGGCGCTGATACTGCTGGTGCAGCTCGGCCGCGCGGAGGCGTATCTCGCGATCATCATCATCGGGCGGGAGATCGCCATCTCCGCGCTGCGCGAATGGATGGCGCAACTGGGCAAGACCAAGAACGTCGCCGTCGCCTTCGTCGGCAAGGTCAAGACCGCCGCGCAAATGACGGCCATCATCGCGCTGCTGCTGTGGGAGCCGCTCATTCCGGGCCTGCCGACGCCCGTGCTCGGAACGTTCGCGTTGTGGGTCGCGGCCATCCTCACGCTGTGGTCGATGTTCCATTACCTGCGGCTCGCGGCGCCGCATCTGGCCGTCGACAGCGTAACCGGCGCGCGGTCGACGGTCATCGGAAAGCAGGATCCGAAGGGAAGGCCGGGCTCGGAATAGGCGTCCCTGCCGCTTCCCGCGGGTCAGGACGTCAACGCGGTCAGGATGAATGCCTCGACGGGCTGCGCGAAGCCCTTCAGCGACATTGGACCCGCGGGCAATGTCTCGGCAGCGTCGTCCAGCGCCGCGCGCATGCGGCGGTTGATGAGGATCTGGCCACCCTTGGCTTCGTCGCACAGACGCGCGGCCAGGTTCACCACCCCGCCGATCGCCGAATAGTCCCAGCGGCCCTCGAAGCCGAACGCGCCCAGCGTGGCGAAGCCCTGCGCCATGCCGATCCCCAGGTGGAGGTCGTGTCCGGACTTGAGCCAGCGGGCGCGCAGTGGCGCGAAGGCGGCCTGCATCTCCAGAGCCATCCGCGCCGCGCGCAGTGCGGGATCGGGGATCGGCAGCGGATCGTTGAAGAAGATCAGGATGCCGTCGCCGGCAAAGCGATCGACGGTGCCCTCGCAGCGCGTGACCAGCGTTCCCATCGCCGCGTGGAACTCGCGCAGCACGCCTTCGACTTCCTCGGGTTCGGCGACGTCGGTGAAGGCTGTGAAGCCGCGCAGATCGAGGAACACGTAGCAGATCTCGCGGCGATGCGGGCTCAGGATCGACTTCTCGCCGCCGGACGTGATCGCATCCGCGACACTCGGCGAGAAGAAGCGCCGCAGCTGGCCCAGCCGGTCGATCTGCGCGACCTGCTCGTCGACGCGGTCCTTGAGCTGCGCGTTCCACGTTTGAAGTTCGGCGGCCTGGTGCCGGACTTCGTCCTGGAGCGATTTGACCCGCAGCAGCGAGCGCACGCGCGCGAACAGCTCGCCCTGGTTGATCGGCTTGCTCAGGAAGTCGTCCGCGCCCGCTTCGATTCCCTTGACGCGTTCCTGGTCCGGGTCCAGTGCCGTGACCAGCACGACGGGCAGCAACGCCGTCCCGGCCTCGGCGCGGATGCGGCGGCACACGTCGTAACCCGAGAGGCCGGGCATCATCACGTCGAGCAGCACCAGGTCGGGCGGTTCCGACGCGATCTTCGCCAGCGCCTCTTCGCCGGAAGCCGCGGTCGTCACCGCGTAGCCCCTGACGGCAAGTACGTCGCCGAGGAGCTTCACGTTGTTGGGCGTGTCGTCGACCACCAGCACCTTCGCCGCCGTGCTCATCGCGGGCACCTCACTTTGATGGGACTTCCAGCAGCTTGCGCACCGTGGCCAGGAACTCGTTCAGGTTGATCGGCTTGCCCACGTAGGCGTTGAAGCCGGCCTCGGTGATCTTGTTGCGGTCTTGCTGCATCACCGACGCGGTGACCGCGGCAACCGGAATGTCCGCC
This sequence comes from uncultured beta proteobacterium, assembly GCA_963834045.1. Lineage (GTDB taxonomy): Bacteria > Pseudomonadota > Gammaproteobacteria > Burkholderiales > Casimicrobiaceae > VBCG01. The sequence goes on from CAWIAK010000001.1 coordinate 41,321, forward strand.
GTGGACGGATCCGCGCGCAGCACGCCGATCGCCTCGATGCCGTTCATGCCCGGCAACTGGATGTCCATCAGGATGAGATCGGGCTTGCGCTCGCGCGCGAGCACGATGCCATCCTCCGCGGTTCCCGCCTCGATCGTCGCGTAGCCCTTGACCTGCAGCACGTCGCGAACGAGTTTCAGGTTCTTGTCGTTGTCTTCGACGATCAGTATGAGGCTCATGGCTTTATCGGCAGTGTGAAGGTGAACGTCGAGCCCTGGCCGGGCTTGCTGTCGACGCTGATCCGTCCGCCATGCAACTCGACGAAGCGGCGGGTGAGGGCCAAGCCGAGCCCGGTGCCCTCCTGCTTGCTCGTGTAGTTGCGCCCGACCTGGCGGAATTCCTCGAATACGGCCTCCTGGTCCTCCGGGGCGATGCCGATGCCCGTATCGTGCACCGCGATCATGATGTTGTCGCCCTGGCGCCGCGCGCTCACGTCGATCCGTCCGCCGTCCGGCGTGAACTTGACCGCGTTGGACAGCAGGTTGAGGAGAATCTGCTTGAACTTGCGCTCGTCCGCGACGACGTCGCCAAGTTCGGGCTCCACGTTCTGCGCCATCGCGATGCCGTGCTTCTGCGCGCGCTCGCGAATGAGCGTCAAGGCGTTGGCGATCGCGGACGGCAGGTCGAACGTGGACAGGTCGAGTTCCATCCGCCCGGCTTCGACCTTCGACAGGTCCAGGATGTCGTTGATCAGGTTGAGCAGGTGCCGGCCGGAGGAGTGGATGTCCTTCAGGTAGTCGTCCTGCTTTTCGTTGATGTCCCCGAAAAGGCGCTCCAGCAGCACCTCGGAAAAGCCGATGATGGCGTTCAACGGCGTGCGCAGCTCGTGCGACATGTTGGCCAGGAATTCGGACTTGTGCTGGTTGGCGACCTCGAGCTGCCGGCTCTTGTCCTGGATCTCGCGGAACAGGCGCGCATTCTGGATCGCGATCACCGCCTGGTCGGCGAAGGTCCGCAGCAGCGCGATGTCCTTGTCGGTGAAGGGCCCGGGATTCTCGCGGCCGACGCTGATTGCGCCAATGCCATTGCCCTTCCCAGAGCATGGGCGCGATGATCACCGCGCGCACGCCGACCGATGCATAGCCGACGCGGCTGTGTCGCGGAACGTTCGCGTCCGCGGCGACGTCCGGGACGTGCTCCACGGCCCGCGAGAGGATGGCGTTGGCGCTGATGGACGCTCCGGCGACGATCGGGCCGACGACGTAGTCTTTCTGGTCCGCGGCGGGCCCGCGAAAGGCCCCGATGCGCAGTATTCCGTCGTCGCCGACGACTTCGATGGCGATCACCTTGCCGGCGAACAGGCGCTCGCAGCTCGTCAGGATCCGCTCGAACACCGGCGACGTATCGGCGATCGAGCTGCTGATCGCGGCGAGCACTTCGCCGGAGGCGCGCTGCTGGTCGAGCGCTTCCCGCGTCTCGTTGACCAGCCGCGCGTTCTGGATCGCGATCACGGCCTGGTCGGCGAACGTCTTCAGCAGCGCGATGTCCTTGTCGGAGAACGGGCCGGCGTAGTCTCGCGCGACCCAGATCGCGCCTATCCCTCTGCCTTCCCACATCATCGGCGCGCCGATGGCGGCCTTGATTCCGAAGACCTGGAATGCCGTGCGGGCGTTGGCCGGGACCTCGTCGAGGCTTGCAAAATGCACGACGCCGCGCGTCGCGATGGCGCGGCCGGTGGCGCTGGTTTCGTCGACCGGGTGCGGATAGACGCGCTTTACATCGTCCTGGTTCGGACCGTGATAGGCGCCGAGATGGACCAGGCCGTCGTCGCCGACCAGGTCGATCACCGCCAGCTTGCCCGTGAACAGCCGCTCGCAGCTGTTGAGAATTGTCTCGAAGACCGGCGACGTGTCGGCGATCGAGTTGCTGATCGCGGCGAGCACTTCGCCGGCGGCGCGCTGCTGGTCGAGCGCCTCCTTGGTTTCGTTGAACAGGCGGACATTCTCGATTGCGATGGCCGCCTGATCGCCAAAGGTCTGCAGCAGCGCGATTTCGCGCTCGCTGAATGGGCGCACTTCGCGTGCGGCGCAGCATGATGGCTCCGAACGGCACGCCCTCGCGGTACAGCGGCGTCACGAGCAGCGTGCGGTTGCCGAGACGGCGCGAGATCTCCGCGCCGACCGGATACTCGAGGGCCTCGCCCAGCACGTCGTGAACGTGAATGGTCTTGCGCTCCAGCACGGCACGACCGGAAATCGATTCGCGGCTGATCGGCAGCACCGCGGTTGCGGCGGCCTCCTCCGGCGACTCGCCCTTGGACGCGACGTGCCGCAGCACGTTGCCGTCGGTCAAGTGGATCGATGCCGCCGACGCGCCGCAAAGATTCACGGCGCGGTCGGCAATCGCGTCGAGCACGGGCTGGACGTCCGTCGGCGAACTCGAAATGGCGCGCAGGATTTCGCTGATCGCCGTCTGCTGCTCGAGACCTTCCTTGGTCTCGTTGAACAGCCGCACGTTGTCGATGGCGATGGCGGCCTGGCGCGCGAACGTCTGGACCAGCGCAACCTGCTTGTCCGAGAACAGGTCGGGCTTCCATCCGCCACAGGGCGATGGCGCCGATCGCGTGGTCCTCGCGCATCAACGGCACCGCCAGCAGCGTGTGATGCCCAAGCCGTCGCTGCATTTCGCGCCCGCCCGGATACTCGTCCTCGGACTCCAGCGCGAGGTCCTTCAGGTGGATGGTCGTCCTGTCGACGATGGCCCGGCCCGCGACCAGCCCGCGGCTGATCGGAAGTACATCGCCTACGGCGGTGGGAGGGTGGCGGATCCCGCTCGCCACCCAGCGCATGTTCTCGCCCTCGACCAGCGCGACGACCGTCTGCGCGGCGTCGCAGAGCTTCAACGCGCGCTCGGCAACGGCATTCAGCACCGGCTGCATGTCGGTCGGCGATGTCGATATCACGCGCAGGATTTCGCTGATGGCGGTCTGCTGCTCGAGGCCCTCCTTGGTCTCGTTGAACAGCCGCACATTGTCGATGGCGATCGCGGCCTGGCGCGCAAACGTCTCCACGAGCGTGACCTGGTCAGGCGCAAACAGTCTCGGTTCGCGCCGATAGAGGAAGATGGCGCCATACGCGCCTCCTTCACGGATCAGCGGAACGGCGAGCACCGTACGACACCCGAGGCGCTGCATGTTGTCCCGTGCGCCGGGGAATTCGGTGTCCACAAGCGGGACCACGTCCTCGATGTGAATCGTCTTGCGATCGACGGCGGCGCGACCCGTGATGGACGTCCTGTTGAGTGGCACGGGTAGGTCAGGCGGGCTGCCCGGTCCGACCGAGAATTCGGCCGCCGGCAGCAGCATATCCCCCTCGACCAGCATGATTCGCGCATACGGCGCATCGCACAGGTGGGCCGCACGCTCCGCGACCGCGGTCAGCACCGGCTGCACGTCGGTCGGCGAACTCGATATCACCCGCAGGATTTCGCTGATCGCTGTCTGCTGCTCGAGCGAGTTGGTCAGCTCGCGGGTGCGCTCGTCGACTTTGCGCTCCAGCCCCGCGTAGGATTCGCTCAATTGGCCGGTCATGCGATTGAACTGGTCGGCCAGCGCCTCCAGTTCGTCGCCGGTGCGGATGCGAATCTTCTGGTCCAGGTCGCCGTCGCCGATGCGCCGCGCGCCCTCGTCCAGAATCCGGATCGGCTGCACCATGCTTCGCGCGAGCGCCAGCGCGGCCAGCGCCGAAATCACGAGGCCGGCAAGCAGCAAGAGGCCGGTGCGCAGGATCGACGTGTACACCTTCTCGTACACCTCCTGCACCGGTTGCTCGACGAACACGCTCCAGGCCAGCGGCTCGATGGCCGCCACGGAGGTCAGCACGTCCGTGCCGGACGAGATCCTTCGAAAGCATGGCCTCGGCATCCGGCCCATTTTCGTCGTGCGCGGCCTTCACGTGGGGCAGGTTCGACGAGGTCGGTCTTGCGCAGCACCAGGCCGATGTCCGGATCGGCGATCAGGAAACCGTTGCGGTCGACGACATACGCCTTGCCCTTGTCGCCGATCTTGATGCGCGAGACGACGTCCCAGATGAACTTGAGATTGACCTCGGCAACGGTCACGGGCCCCGTTTCACTTCCCGATCGAATGGCGATGGTCATGTACGGCTCGGTTTCCTTGCGGAAGTACACCGGCCCGAACCACGGCTTGCCTTTCCTTGCGTTGCGGAATGCGGGTTCCTGCGAGCGGTCCTTGCCCGAGTTGATGATGTCCATGCCCAGGCGCGACACGGCGATCTGCTCGCGGCCGTTGGCGTCCAGCTGCGCGATGTCCGTCACTTCGGGCGCCTGGCGCAGCAGTTTCAGGAATTCGATACGGCGCAGCTCGACGTCGGCGGCATCGAGCTGCGGCAGCGCGGCGTAGGCCAGTTGCTGCTCGATCTGGTGGATGTACTGCTCGATCCGGGAGGCCGCCGCGACCGCCTTCTCGTGCTGCAGGTTGGACAGCGCCGTCTTGATTTCCTGATACGAGAAATAGATGCTGATCGCCCCCGACGTGAGCAGCGCGCCGGTGACCAGCGTCAGGATGAGCAGCAGGTATTTGCGGAACAGCCGGCCGCGATGCGCGTCGCGATTGGTGGGCGTTGCCGTGGCGGGGAGGGCATGCTCGGACATCGTGCGCTACCGTACGCGATGTGAGCGGGTCAACGCAAATGGCCGCGCCGTCATGCCAAAAGAGGCTCCACGTGCCGCTGAACGGGGTACGGCGGCGTGGGCGCATTATTGCCCATTCCATCCCCTGCACGGGGAGCGCGTTTGACCCGAAAGCCCCGGAAAAGCTATAATCTTGGGCTCAATTCCCTGATAGCTCAGTTGGTAGAGCGACGGACTGTTAATCCGCAGGTCCCTGGTTCGAGCCCAGGTCGGGGAGCCAGATACTTCAAGGGGTTGCGTCAAATCGACGCGGCCCCTTTCGCATTTTCTTGCGACGCGGGTGGCCGTTTTGCCGGTCCGTACCCGGCATTCGCCCGAGGAAACGAGCTACGCACCAGAACGCTCTCATTATCAAAGTAAGGCGTGATCCGCCTGAGCGCGGGTTGCCCACCCTTTGCATCAACCGAGGAAGCGTACCGTGATTGAAACACTGAAGTGTCTGAAGAAGTATGGCCAGCGCCTTGACTTGGAAATTGCCAAGGAAATGGGTTTGCCACTTGCAATGGTGCAGCAGCGGCTTTCTGGCCTCGCTGCGACGGGGGACATTATCGTTTGCAGGTTGACCCGCTTTGAGAATGGCAAACAGATCGACGCATGGCAATGCCGGGTGTCTGGTTATGTCCCGCCAGTTGCGCCCGGACGCAAGGCGAAGGCGACTGCTTAGTCACTTTGGGTGCGCAGCTTAGGTAAGCGCTCTAGTAATTGCTGCGGACCCTGCGGCGCCGGAAATGAAGTAGTTCTGGACCCGTGTTGGCGGTGCGGCTTGCGCGCGTCAATGCGACATCAGCACCGGCACCGTCATCGACTGGAGAATGAGGCGGGTCACGCCGCCCGATACGCGCTCCGCGAGCCTGGCCCGGCTGTAGCCTCCCATCACGATCAGGTCGGTTGCCAGGTCGGATGCCCTCGACAGCAGCAGGTTGCCGACATCGATGTCGTCGGCAATCTCGGCGCGCACCCGCGCGGTGATGCCGTGCCGAGCGAGATAGTCCGCGATTCCGGAGCCGGACAGGGCGTCTTCCGCAACGCTGTCGCCCGGCGAGGAAACCGGCATCACGACCACGTTGTCGGCCCGCTTCAGAAACGGGAGCGCGTCGCTGACCGCGCGCGCCGATTCGCGCGTCTCCTTCCACGCGATGAGCACGTTCCGGCCGACGACGGGGAAATCGCCGAGATACGGCACGATCAGCAATGGCCTGCCTGCCTGCATCAGCATGCCGTAGAGGACGTCGCCGGCGAATGCCGCGTCCGGGTCCTCGGGAAACGGCTGACCGGCCACGCCAATGTCGACACGACGCATGTTCAAGATGGCCGCTTCGAGCGCCGGTCCCGCCGGCGCGCTCCACGTCACCGCGGTCAGTTGCTCCGCCGCTGCGCCGGCGCGGAAGCGCTTCTCGGCGCTAGCCTGCGCTTCGCCGGTCTCGCGCAGGCGGTTCTCGACCACGGAGTCCGGGAGCATCGCCGACGTGAACGGCGTCATCTCGCGGGCGGGAGTGACATAGATCCCGTGCAGGTCGGCGCCATGCGCCCGCGCCAACCGGGCCGCCACGCGAATGCGGCGGTCGCTCTGGTCGTTGTCATCGACCTGGACGAGAAGACTGCGATAGCTCATGTTAACCTCATCGATTGTCGTATTGCGATTCTGCGCGCACTGACGGTCCGGCGGAATTGACGCCGATCATGCATTGTCCGGCTCCGTTGTTCCAGTTCTCGTCAAGCTCACCAATGAGAGGTCCATGCCTCCCGCTCTTTTCTCGCCGTTCGCGCTGCGCGAACTGAAACTTGCCAATCGCATCGTCGTGTCGCCGATGTGCCAGTACTCGGCGGACGATGGCCGCGCGTCGGACTGGCACGGCATCCACTGGGGACAGATGCTGCAGTCGGGGGCGGGCATGTTCACGATCGAAGCCACGGCGGTTTCGGCCGTCGGCCGCATCACCCACGGCTGCCTGGGACTGTACGACGATCAGTGCGAGCAGGCGATGCAGCAGCGGCTTGCGATCGCGCGCGCCAACGCGCCCGCAATGCCGGTCGCGCTGCAGCTGGCGCATGCGGGACGCAAGGCTTCGTCGCGCAAGCCATGGGACGGCGGGCAGTTGATCCCGATCGAGCAGGGCGGCTGGACGCCGCTCGCGCCTTCGGCGATCGCGCAGTCTGAACATGAAACGCCGCCGCGAGCGGTCGACACTGCGGAGATGCGGCGGATCAAGCGCGAGTTCGTCGCGGCCGCAGGACGGGCATTGCGCGTCGGCATCGACGCGATCGAACTGCACATGGCCCACGGCTACCTGCTCAACGAGTTCCTGTCGCCATTGTCGAATCGGCGCGACAGACGATTACGGTGGTTCATTCGACAATCGCGTGCGCTTTCCGCTGGAGGTTTTCGCCGCCGTGCGCGCGGCGTGGCCGCAGGAAAAGCCGCTCGGCGTGCGCATTTCCGCGACCGACTGGGTGGACGGCGGCTGGTCGCTCGACGACTCGCTCGCGCTGGCGCATCGGCTGCAGGCGCTAAGGTGCGACTGGATCGACGTGTCGAGCGGCGGCATCTCGCCTGCGCAGAAAATTCCGGTGGGTCCGGGCTACCAGGTGCCGCTGGCGCGCGCCATCCGCGCGGCGACGAAGGTCCCGACAATGACGGTGGGCCTCATCACGGACGCGCTGCAGGCCGACGCGATCGTGAAGGCGGGCGACGCCGACCTGGTGGCGCTGGCGCGGGCGATGCTCTGGAACCCGCGGTGGCCATGGCACGCGGCCGCGCTGCTCGGCGGGCAGATCCAGGCGCCGAAGCCGTATTGGCGCGCCGCGCCGCGCGATGCGGCGAGCGTCATCGCGCATGCCAAGGTGGGCATGCGCTGAGCCCGCCGGTCTCGCCGACTATCGAGCGTCAGCCGGCGTTGCTTCGCCGAATCGACGAGCGATACTTGAAGCGCGCGTCAATTGCCCTTCAGCTGTCCGCGTATTTCGCCGCCCGGATTCTTGGCGCTATGCACGTTGACGTACAGCTTGCCCGCCTTGTAGCTCTCGTACTGTGCTTCGGTCAGCTTGGCGCCTTCCGCCGCGGCGAACGTGTTGTCGCCGGTCTTCACGAACGGCACGATCACGGGTCCGTTGGTGCCTGCCGCGGCTTCGTGGATGTGCGACGCCGTGGCCGTCATTCCGGACACGGTAACCGATGCGGTCACGGAACGGTCCGACTTGATGTCGACGGTCGCGGTGCCGGTGGCGGTTGTCGCAACCGCAGGAACTTCGCTCGCGCCGTCCAGCGTGATCTTCTGGCCCCCCACCATCGGCGACATCGTCGCGCAGCTCGCCAGCAGCCCCACCGCGCCGGCGAATACGAGGGCCGACGTTACTGCGAATCTGCTTGCCATCTTGGTCATTGTTGTCTCCATTGTGTGACGTGCTTGCCGGGTACGGCGCGCGAAACGCGCCGCGGTAAACGCATTAACATACCACTTGGCGCGAGCTGCGAACGAAAAAACGCGGCACCGGAGCCGCCTGCCCGGACGGCCGCAATCGTCGCGCAAATCTAGCCAACACGATTCGCTGGTCCCTGCATTCCCGGAGTCCGGCGCGGTAAATTATTGCGGTGCATCAAGGAAGCTACAATTGCCGGTTGACGTGAATGCGGTTCACGTTCGAAATCACCGATTCACGCCATGAATGGAGATGGAAATGAGGCAATCCCTGGTGGCCGTCGCCACATTGTTCTGCTTTGGAATCAACGCGGGCATTGCCGCGGCCGCCGACACTTCGGCGCCGGCCAAGCCCGCGCCGCCAGCCCCCGCGGCCGCCGCGCCTGCGTCCATCAAGGGCAAGGTGCTTGAGGTCAAGGACGTCGAAACCTATACCTACCTGCGCCTGAAGACCGGCAATGGCGAAATGTGGGCCGCGGTCAACAAGGCCCCGGTCAAGGTGGGCTCGGAGGTAACCATCGAGAACGTAACGATGATGGCCAACTTCGAGAGCAAGACGCTGAAGCGGAAATTCGACCAGATCGCCTTCGGTTCGCTGGCGGGAACCGGCGCCGCGGTACACGCGCCCGGCAGCGACATGGCGGCCGTGCACGCAGGCGTGAGCAAGGCGGCCGACGTCGGCGACGTCAAGGTCGCGAAGGCTACCGGACCGGATGCGCGCACGGTGGCCGAGGTCGTCGGCAAGAGAACCGATCTCAAGGACAAGACGGTCGTGGTGCGCGGCAAGGTGGTGAAGTTCACGCCCGGAGTCATGGACAAGAACTGGATCCACCTGCGTGACGGCACGGGCTCGGCGGCGGACGGCACCAACGACGTCGTCGTGACGACCAAGGACGAAACGCAGATCGGCGCCGTCGTCCTGGTCAAGGGCGTCGTGCATACCGACAAGGACCTGGGGTCCGGCTATTCGTACAAGGTGCTGATCGAGGAAGCCACGCTGCAGAAGTGACCGACGGAATCTGGCGCGCGCGGCGGGGACGATCCCCGCCGCGGCCATGCGGAGCGGTCATTTGGAGCCGACCTGCAGCGAGACGAGCCGGGCGATGATGACGGCCGGATAGAGTTGGCCGACCAGCGCTTCCAGCATCGTCAGCGAACGCGCGCTCAGTGCCACCGGCGTGATGTCGCCGTACCCGACCGTGGTCAAGGTGACAAAGCTGAAGTAGGCCCAGTCCGCCAGGCCGCCGCTCTCGTCCGTGTGCCCGGCAAAGGCGCCGGGCAGCAGCCTTTCCACATGCTGATACGCGACCGCCCAGAGGACACCTAACAGCAGGTACAACACGAGCGCGCCGACGACACGGTCGCTGACCGCATGACCGAACGCGAAGACGTTGATTCCCACGGCAAACGCCAGCAACAGGAAGGCGCCCATCGTCGCCAGCGAGCGGAGCTCCCGCGCTTTCCATTCCGGCGCCAGCGCCTCGCTCACCGCCAGCGCGATCACGACCACGGAGAGCAGGGCCAGTGCGACGGCCAATCTGCGATGCTCCGCGACAGCGGCGACGCCGCTGATGAGGATCAGCGTCAGAAGGATATCCCAGACCAGTTTCGTGTTGGAAACGCCTGGCGCGATGACGGGGATGACGAACACAATCGCGACCAGCAGAATCAGCAGCACGGACATGCCGCTGTTGTGCAGCCACGTTTTGGCCGTCACCGGGTCAATCACAGCGCGTCCGTTCGCGTCAGCCACGGCAGGATCAGCGCGCGCTGGCGAGCGCGCTTTCGAGGTCGGCAATGAGGTCGCCTGCATCTTCGATGCCGACCGAAAGGCGCAACAGGTCGGCGGGAACCGGCGTGCCCGCCCCTTCGATGCTGGCGCGATGCTCGAGCAGACTCTCGACGCCGCCCAGCGACGTGGCGCGCTTCCACAGCTCGACGTGCGCCGCCGTGGCGATGGCGGCGGCCTCGCCCGACACCGCGCCCCCGCCTCGCAGCCGAATCGACAGCATGCCGCCGAAACCGCCATGCATCTGCCTGGCGGCGACATCATGTCCGCGACAGCCGGGCAGGCCGGGGTAGAGCACTTCCGCTATCCGCGGATGTCCGGTGAAGTGTTCGGCGATGGCCTGCGCGCTCGCGCAAGCAGTGCGCACGCGCGGGAACAACGTGCGCATTCCACGGGTGAGCAGCCATGCCTCGAACGGTCCGAGCACGCCGCCCAACTGCGCGCGAATGGACCGGATTCGCTGCCACTGCGCCGAATCCTCGCGCGTCGTCAGCGTTCCGGCGATCACGTCCGAATGGCCGTTCAGGTACTTTGTCGCGGAGTGCATGACCAGGTCCGCACCCAAGTCCAACGGACGCGTCAGCACCGGCGTCGCCGCAGTCGAATCGACGGCGACCAGCGCGCCCGCGGCATGCGCGAGCTGGCAGCTGGCTGCGATGTCGCTGATCGACCACAGCGGGTTGGCGGGTGTTTCGAGCCAGGCCAGCCGCGTTCGGCCAGGCTGCAGCGCCTGGCGAACGGCATCGATGTCGGTCATGTCGATGAATTCGACGCGAAGTCCCCACTGCGTCGCGAACGTGGTCAGCCAGTTGCGCAGCGACCAGTACATGACCTTTGGCGCCAGCACATGGTCGCCCGGCGCAAGCGACAGGAACACGGCGGTCGCCGCGGCCATGCCTGATGCAAACAGCAGCGACGCGTGCCCGCCTTCGAGCGCGGTCAGCACGGCCTCGGCCTGATCGAACGTCGGGTTGTGGTCGCGCGCGTAGATGCGGCCCGAACGGTACTGGTTGTCCGGGTCGCGAATGAAGGTCGTCGACGTGTGGATCGGCGGGGCGATCGCCCGCGTCGTGTCATCCACCCAGCCCAGCGCCTGTGCCGCGATGCTTGCGGGTTTGACCGATTTTTCTTTCATTGTCCGGAAGGTGTCGACGAGTTCGCGAAGCGCGCGCGAACATCTACACGGGCACTTCGCCCAGCACCGTGCAGCGGCGGATCACGCGTCCCTGCGTGGCCGGGTCGTATGCGGTGGCGCGATGCATCACGCAGCGGTTGTCCCACAGGATAAGTTCCCGCGGCGTCCAGTGATGTTCGTAGGTCAGGTCCGGATGCACGGCCAGCTTGTTCAGCTCCTCGATGAGCGCGCGTCCTTCCGCGTAGGGCATGCCGACGATGTACTCCGCGTGGTCGCCCAGGTAGATGCACTTGCGTCCGGTCTCGGGATGCGTGCGCACGATGGGCTGGTCCACCGGCGGCTTGGCCAGCCGCTGCTCGTCGGTCATGGGGTCTTCGCCGTGCCGACGCGTGCGCGAGAAGTCCAGGTTGTGCACGGCGCGCATGCCGGCGATGCGCGCCTTCCACGCCGGATCGAGGCGCTCGTACGCTTCGTACATGTCGCAGAAATGCGTCTCGCCGCCGGTCTTCGGGCATGACTTCACCATAGATGATCGTCGCCTGGCCGGTGACGCGCGACCACGAGCCGTCGGTGTGCCACTCGAGCGTTCCCTTGTCGGGGTGGTGCCCGTTGGGCTTGCCGTTCTCGTCGAGATTGGACAGCCGGTACAGCTCGGGGTAGCCGTCGGCGTGATACTGGTTCATCACATGGATCTGCACTTCCCCGAAGCGCCGGGCAAACGCGACCTGACGGCCGGGCGGCACGTCCTGCGGCGGAAACAGCAGCACCTGGTAGCGCAGGAATGCCGCGTAGATCGCGCGGAACAGGTCATCGGACATGTCGTCGGCGAGTGTCGACTCCCGACAATTCGGCGCCGAGACGCGGCGACAGCGGGCGCACGGCGAAGGGCAGGCGGAGAGTCAGCGGTTGTGTTCATGGCGGAGAGCGCCTCGTTCACGGTCACTTGGGACAAATGTACCCGACGCCGGTCGGGCTCTTGAAGCACCCGACCGACTCGGGCAGCAGCAGCTTGGGCAGCCACAGCACGATGTCCGGAAAGATCACGACGAATGCAATGGTGAGAAAGAATACGCCGTACAGCGGCAACGAGCGCACCACCGCCCGGCCGAATCCGACGCCCACGTATTTCGACGCCACCAGCAGCGACAGCCCGTAGGGTGGCGTGATCAGCCCGAACACCAGCGTAGTGATGACCACCACGCCCATGTGCAGCGGATTGATGTTCGCGACCTGCGTCAGCTTGGTGATGATCGGCATGAAGATGATGATGGCCGGCACCGCGTCGATGAAGTCGCCGACGATCACGAACAGCACGACCAGCAGGAACATGATCAGCGCGGGGTTGGTGCCGGCAATTGCCGTGATGTAGCCGGCGACGATGTCGGGTCCCTGCAGGTACGCGACCATCCAGCCGAACGCCGAGGCGCCGGCCACGGCCGCGAGCGGCAGCGAATAGAGCAGGCCCGCGTACATGAAGTCGCGCGGCAGTTCCCGGACATGCGTCGGGCGCAACACCGGGATCAGCACGACGAGAATGTAGACGCAGGCGACCATCCCGGCTTCGGTCGGCGTGAACCAGCCGGTCAGGATGCCGCCCATGATGATGACCGGAATGATCAGCGGCAGCGCGGCGCCTCGCGCGGCGACCGCGACTTCCGTGAACGGCGCGCGCTTCTTCATCACGCCGACCGGTCCCCAGAAGTAGCTGTAGATCATGAGTCCGATGCCGATGAGGACGCCCGGCACGACGCCCGCCAGGAACAGGCCGCCGATCGACACATTGCCGGTCGCGCCATAGACCACCGCCATGATGGAAGGCGGAATCAGGTTGGCCATCGTCGACGCCGAAGCGATCAGCGCGGCGGTGAAGGCGCGGTCGTAGCCCTCCTTGCTCATTTGCGGCGCGACCGTGCGGGTCAGGATCGCGACGTCGGCGACCGAGGAGCCCGAGATGCCGGCGAAGAACATGCTGAACAGGGTCACGACCTGAGCCAATCCGCCCCGCAGATGGCCGACCAGCGTTTGCGACAGCCGGATCATCCGGTCCACGACGTCGGACGACGCCATCAGCTCGCCGACCAGCAGGAAGAACGGAACGGCCAGCAGCGTCTCGGAATCGATGCCGTGGAACAGCTGGCCGACCATCGACTGCAGGCTGACCGGCGTGAATGCCGTCGCGACGAACACGCCGGCCATCAGCGCGAACGACACGGGAACGCCCATGTAGCCGAAGCCCAGGAACAGCGCGCCCATCAGGATCAGCACGGCGCCCGCGGTCATGTGTGTGCCCCCTTGGCGCGTTCCGCGCCTTCCCCCCGAGGGGGAGCGAGCGATCTTGGGACGGCCCGGCGATCGCTTATGTGCGCCCCAGGATCGCTCATTCGACCATCTCCGGGATGTTGTCGCGGTCCTCGGGACCTTCGAAGCCGTGCTTCCAGCCGTTGACGAGCTGCTCGATCGTGAACAGCCCGATCGAGAACGCCGGCTGCAGGGACGATCGCCGTGTACACCGCCAGCGGCAGCAGCGAGGGCATGCGGAACGAGCCCATGTCGAGGACCGCATTCTTCCAGCCGAACCAGATGAGCAGGCCCGACACGATCAGCACGACCAATCGGTTCGCAACCTCGATGAACGTGCGCGGCCCGCCGGTCATCCTCTTGGTGATCTCGGTCAGGTAGAAGTGGTCGTTGCGGCGCGTCGCGGCCGCCATCCCGACGAACACCCCCCACGCGAAGAATGCCGTGGTGACCTGTTGCAGCCACAGCCACGGCGCGCCCAGCGTTCGCGTCACGACGTCGCAGAAGACCGTCAGCGTGAACATGAAGATGCACACGCCGCACAGGACCATCAGCACCGCCTCGAGGAAGTCGAACGCCTTCCACTTGAGGTGGCGGTGGCGCTGCAGGATCAACGCGCGGAAATTGGCCATCTAGGGAACGGTGCGGCATCGGCGGGATGGGCAGGACGATCGACCGCCGGGGACGCGCGCGGCGCCCCCTGCGAACCGACCCTTTCCTATTTGACGTCGCGAACGAGCTTCAGGATCTTGACCGCGTGCGGGCCGAGTTCCGCGGCCAGCTGGTCCGGTGACCGGAGCCGAGGCCTTCATGAATCCCGTCTTGTCGACGTTGTCGACGACCTTGACGCCCATGGTCTTCAGCTTGTCCGCCGAATCCTTCTCCAGCTTCAGCGCCATCGCGGGCTCGACCTTGCCGACTTCCGCGGCCGCCGCCTGCACCCATCCCTGCTGCTGCGGCGTCAGGCTGTTCCAGGTCTTGTCGCTGACCCAGATGCAGTTGTTGTTGGCCTCGTGCTCGGTCATCGACAGGATCGGCGCCACTTCATAATGCTTGTTGGCGAGGTAGACGTTGACGCCGTTCTCGGCCACGTTTACGACGCCCGTCTGCAGCGACGTGTAGACCTCGCCGAACGGCATGTGCACCGTCTGCGCGCCATAGGCCGGGAACAGCGTGTCCTCGGTCTTGGTCGCCTGCACGCGCACCTTCTGCGCCTTGACGTCGTCGATCGACTTGATTTCCTTCTTGCTGTACATGTTGCGCATGCCCATCGTCATCAGGCCCAGCACCTGCGCGCCTTGCACCTGGTCCTTGACCATGTCGCGGAACGCCTGCGGTGATCGCCGGGTCGGCCAGCGCCTTGGCGAGGTGCGCCTGGTCGCGGAAGATGAAATGCAGCGAAAGCACGCCGGCCTGCGGCGCCAGTGTCGACGCGTTGGCCGTCGACGTAATGACGAAGTCGATGTCGCCGGCGCGCATCTTCTGCAGCATCTGCGGCTCCTGGCCCAGTTGCGCGCCGGGGAACTGGTTGATGCTCATCGTGCCCTTGCTCAGCTCCTTCAGCTTCGCGTCGAAGATGTTGGCGGCGATGCCGTAGGCCGTGGTGTTCGGCTGGTCGTAGGCGAAGCTGAAACGTGCGCGTCTGCGCGTTCGCATCGGCGACGAAGCCTGCGGCCAACGCAGCTGCCAGCGCGGCCAGAACGGTCCGGCGCCGAAGGTTTCCGATTTTCATGATGCGTCTCCTCCTTACGTTGATTTCCCGGGATATCGATTCCCTTGGGGCACCGATCGCGTTCCGGACGATAGCGGGCCGTCGCGGTAAACGCAATGGGCGGTGCCGCCGCGCCGCTGCATCGGAGGCGGACGTCGCCCTGTTGCCAAGGCGCGTTGATCGGTGCGCACGGGGCCGCTAGTGGACTCTCCCTCGCGCCGGTACACTTCGTGTCCAGCGCATCTGCACGCGCAAATGGGGTCCTGGCGTGGAAGTACTGTCGGCCATCACCACCTTTCTGTTCACGGACATCGAAGGCAGCAGCCAGCTCTGGGAGCGCGATCCCGAGCGGATGCGTCTGGCGCTGGCTCGCCACGACGCGATCGCGCGGGACGTGGTCGAGGGCAACCGGGGTGTCGTCGTGAAGACGAGCGGCGACGGAGTCCACGCGGTGTTCGACGACCCCTCGGATGCCGTCGCCGCGGTATTGGCGATGCAGCAGGGCCTGAGCGATCCCGCGGCCACCGGCGGCGTCGCGATTCGCGTGCGCTGCGGCCTGCATGCCGGCCGGGCCGAGCACCGCGACAACGACTACTTCGGCAACGTCGTCAACCGCGCCGCGCGCATTTCCAATGCCGCGCATGGCGGCCAGGTGCTGTTGTCGCAGGCCGTTGCCGCGTTGGTCGCCGACCGGCTGCCGCCCCAGCGCAACGCTGCGCGATCTGGGGCAGGTGCGCCTGCGCGACCTGGCGGGCCCGGAGCGCATCTATCAGCTCATGCACCCGAAGCTGCGCGAGTCGTTTCCCGCGTTGCGGTCGCTGGAGGCGACGCCGAACAACCTGGCGCTGCAGTTGACGTCGTTCGTGGGCCGCAAGCGCGAACTGGATGAAGTGCGGGCACTGCTGCGCAACACCCGGATTGCTGACGCTGTGCGGGGCGGGCGGCATCGGCAAGACAAGGTTGTCGCAGCAACTGGCGGCCGAGGTCATCGACGACTTCCCCGATGGCGTCTGGTTCGTGGAGCTGGCGCCGCTTTCCGACCCGCGGCTCGTGCCGCAATCGGTTGCCATCGTCCTTGGCGTCAAGGAGGAGGCCGGTCACCCGGTGGTCGAGGCACTGATCAAGTACGCGAAGGACCGGCGATTGCTCATCGTCCTCGACAATTGCGAGCATCTGGTCCAGGCGTGCGCCGAGCTGGTGACGCAGTTGCTGCAATCGGGCCCGAATCTGAAGATCCTGGCGTCGAGTCGCGAGGCGCTGCGGGTTTCGGGTGAAGCGAGCTATCCGGTGCCGGCGCTTGCCGTGCCGGACCCGGGAAAGGCGGTCGCGCTTCCGGCCATGACGCAGTACGAGGCCGTGCTCCTGTTCGTCGATCGGGCGATGGCGGCGCTGCCGTCGTTCCAGCTTACGGAGCAGAACGCCGCCGCCGTGGCGGACATCTGCCAGCAGCTGGACGGAATTCCGCTGGCGCTCGAACTGGCGGCCGCGCGCGTGCGCACGCTGTCCGTGGAAACGATCGCGGCGCGCCTGAGTGACCGCTTCCGGCTGCTGGCGGGGGGAAACCGCACGGCAATGCCGCGGCAGCAGACCCTGCGCGCGCTGATCGACTGGAGCTACGACCTGCTCACCGAAAACGAGCGCGCGCTGCTGCGCCGTCTCGCGGTATTCGCCGGCGGCTGGACCCTCGAAGGCGCGGAAGCGGTAGGTGCGGCGGGCAGCATCGGCGAGCAGGACGTCGCTCGACCTCCTGTCGAAGCTGGTCGAAAAGTCGCTGGTCAACATGGAGGCCGAGGGCCAGCGCTATCGGCTGGTGGAGACGGTCCGCCAGTATGCGCAGGACAAGCTCGACGACGCGGGGGAGGCGGATGCGGCCCGTTCCCGGCATCTGGCGTTCTACCTCGCCATGGCGGAAAGGGCGAGTCCGGAACTCGTCGGGCCAAACCAGGGCGTGTGGCTCGCGCGCCTCGACCTGGAAGGGGAAAACCTGCTGGCGGCGCATGCCTGGTGCGACCAGGCGCAAGACGGCGCGGAGCTGGGCCTGCGGTTGGTCTTCGCGATCAACTTCTACATGTTCTACCGCGGACTGCTGGCGCTGCTGCATCGGGCCACGCTCGAGGCGCTGGCGCGCTCCGAGGGCACGGCCGAGAACCGCGTCGCGCGATGCCGCGTGCTGCACACGGCCGGCAAGGCCAGCCTCTTCATGGGCCGCTTCGCCGAAGCGCAGGGATTGCTGGAGGAGAGCCTCGCCGATCGCGCGGGAAATCGGGGATGAACAACGCCTCGCGATGATCCTCGATGAACTGGGTGCTGTGGCGATCGGGCCAGGGAGACCTCGTTACGGCCCGGCACCATGCGGAACAGGCGCTGCTCCTCGCGAAGAGCCACGGCGACCAGCGAGCGCTGGCTGTCGGCCAATAGCACGCTGGCGCAACTCTGCCGGATGGAGGGCGATCTCGATGCGGCGGAGCGCCTCTACGCGCAAGCGCAGGCGTTGGCACGCGGCATCGGGGACCGCGAAAGCATTGCCATCACGCTGCTCAATCTTGCGATGGTGGCGGTGGGCCGCAGCGATCGAGCGATCGCGCGCGCGCGATGCTGCTGGAGGCCCTGGCGATCGCCGGCGAAATCGGCTCGAAGCCGGCGGGCCAAAGCGCGCTCGAAGTCGCCGCCGGGCTTGCGTCGTTGCGCGAAGGACTGGGAGCGCGCGGCGAGGTGTTCGGTGCCGCGGAGGCGCAGATGGCGCAGACCGGCCTGCAGCGCGATCCCGCGGATGAGGCATTTCTCGCGCCGCTGATCGCGCAGGCGCGGAGGCGCTGGGCGCCGCGGATTCGACGCCGCCGCGATCGCGGGCCGAGCACTGGGTTACGAGGAGGCGACGGCCGAAGTCCGGGCCTGGCTCGAGGCTGGGCTGATCGCCGCGGCTGCGCTCGTCATCGAATGCAGCCGCGGTTCGCCCTGGTTGCCGTCACCTGTCCAGCGGCCTTTGCTTCAGACGCCCCGGCGCCGCGTTCAGTTGTTGAAGATCGTTGGGTCAAGCATGCAGGTGTTCCTCGAACCCTTCTGAAAATGTTGATGTGTAGCGGTATTCGGCGTAATCCGTATTCTTGTCGAACCAGTGAAATTGCGTTCCGCCGCCTGCGGACCCTGGCCGGAAAACTGGTCGTCCGGTCGGCGCTGTTCAGCACAACGCCTGTCCGGGGTTCGAACCTGAATTTCGCATCGACGGCGGCCTCGTCAAGTTCCCAGCGAATGAGGTGCCTGGCCGTCCATCTGAACTCCTCTATTTGATATCCGGCTTATCCACGGTAACGCGCAGGACTGGTATCTGGTGACCGAAACGGTAACAATGCAATCCACGTCATAAGTGCATTTGAACGCATCGGCTGGCATGTCAAGCGCTTGGGTCGCGCGGTGCTGCACCCCGTCAACGCGGCCGCGGCAATGCCGACGCAAAGCAAGCCGATCATTCGCATTTGCGTTCTCCCCATGCATGAATTCGAAGCGACCCGCCCCCGCTGCGGGCGCCGTTCCCCTGCGATGACGGCATCTGCGGGCGTCGCCGACGCAAGTCCCAGTTTGTACACTACTTCGTGTCATTGCGCGCGAGCATAGCCACTTTCCAGGCGAATGAAAATCGGAATATTCCGCAGTTCCCGGCCGAGGCCCCCAATTGGCGCCCAAGCGGGACCGCGCGGGCCGATCGGCTATCATTTCAAGTTCGTGGACTGCCGGAAATGACCGGACGCGGTGCCCATTTCCCTGACCGATGACCCAATTCCAACAATCGACGGTGAAAGTGCGGTCCCGGATGTCGAGATACCTGCTCATCGTCGCGTTGGGCCTCGTCGCCGCCGGCTGTGCCACGATTCCTCCTCCGGGGTCGGCGCCCGGGGTATCGCAGACCGGGAATCTCGCGGTATTGCGCGGGGTCGCGATCGGCCATGTGCTCGAGGACCGGATCCTGGCGCTGGACCCGGAGCACCTGAGCGCCGCCGACGTGACGACGCTGGCTTCGGGTCCGACGCCGCGCATCATCCTGTTGCATGGCGGCATCTACCCCGTGCACCTGGCCATGGAGTCGTTCGGCGAATTCCTGGTCGGGATGGGCTATCCGGAGTCCCGGATCCGCGACCCGGCGACCGGCGAATGGTCGTATAGCCCGTACGACAACAGCGAGAGGCTGGCGGGACTGGTCGCGTGGAGCTACGAGCACGACGGGTTGCGCCCGATGCTGATCGGGCATAGCCAGGGCGGGCTGCACGCCGTGAAGATCCTCAAGGAACTGGCCGGGCAGCGCGCGCAGAGCGTCTACGCGTGGAATCCGCGATCACGGGCGCGGCGGAGAATCGGACGACGATCACGGACCCGCTGACCGGCACCGTGCGGCCGGTGATAGGCACGTCGGTGGCGTACGCGTCGGTCGTCGGCGCCGGCGGCTGGGCGCTCGCGCTGCCTCACCAGTGGGAAAACCTGGACACGCTGCGCAAGATTCCCGACAACGTGGACGAATTCACCGGCTACTTCATCAGCGTCGACCTGTTCGCGCTGAGCTTTCCCGGCAATCCGCTCGATCGCCGGTACGAAAACAGCGGCAAGGCCAATGTTCGCAACGTCATGCTGCCCGCGACTTACAACCACGTCACCGTTCCCGTGACGTCGAGTCTGGCGAAGGAAGCCGCAGGTGCGGGACTGGGTCAACGCGTTCGTCCCGGGCAAGGAAATGGACGCGTCGGGCCTGCCCGGCGACGCCGCCTTCCACGTGATGTGGGCGGCGGACGTGTGGTACAGCATCAAGAAGCACTGGTGCCTCGAGGCGCAGAGCCTGATTCGCGCGCGGCGCGCGGCGCTCGGGCGGCCGTGACTGCACGCGGGATCATCAGTGACCCGCCTAAATTGTCCAGAAGCCCATCGGTGTATGCTGAATTGCGGTCTTGCGATGCGATTGCAATGTCTTGTCGACGCATGTCGCGCCTCCATCCGCGAGGCGCTAACCAACAGTGAGGGCGCACCATGGGAATGATCGATTTCGTGAAGGAAGCGGGAGAGAAACTGTTCGGACGCGGGCATGCGCAGGCCGCGATGGCCGAGGTCAAGGCGGATCCCGCCAACGAAGCCAAGATCGCCGCGGCGAACGGCGCGGCGGGCGACGCGATCCTGGATTACATCAAGGCGCAGGGTCTTTCGGCCACGGGACTGACGGTGACCTTCGACGGCGCCAAGGGGATTGCCAGCGTATTCGGCGTCGCGCCCGACCAGGCGACGCGGGAAAAGATCGTCCTGTGCTGCGGCAACGTCGCCGGCGTCGCGGCGGTAACGGACATGATGACGGTCGACCAGAGCCGCCCGAGGCAACGTATTACACCGTCGTCTCCGGCGACAACCTGTCCAAGATTTCCAAGGCCAACTACGGCGATCCCAACAAGTACATGGTGATCTTCGAGGCCAACAAGCCGATGCTCTCCGATCCGAACAAGATCTACCCGGGGCAGGTGCTGCGCATTCCGCCGCTGTAATGGACGCTCGCGGCCGACTTCGTCGCACTCGCCGTTCCGGCGGGTGCGGCGACGTGGTGCGGCCGCGGCGAGCGCGTCGGATCACGACATTCCGCACCCGATCGGCGATCCCGACGAGGACGAGGGACTGCCCGGCGAGGATGACGACGACGAGGATGACGACGAGGACGACGACGAGGAGCCGATGCAGGTTTGACCGGCCTCGTCGACGCCTTTTTGCACCGCAGCAGAAAATCCAATTTTCTGGTATAATCAAAACCTTGCGGCGATCTGCGAGCGATTTTGCGATTAGACTGAAGGTTGCCCGCCGCAAGTTGTACCCCCAAGGCAACCGGATCATCGGCTCCTAATCTTCCGGGCGCGCACACTTGGCGCCCGAGTCTCTGCCCCGCGGCCCTCGCGGCCCCAACGGCAGCTTCCGGTTAGCGACGATGGCTTTGCAGTACGTCGACCCGGTCGCGGCTTCACGAGGCGCGTGGGTGAGCGTTGTTTCGCGGCAGCCGATTCGGCTCCGCGTGCGCCGCTTCCCACAACCATCTTCGTTTCCGCCTGTCCGGACTTTTCGGGGTGCGGACCGCCTTGGGCGAGCGTCCGCGTGCATGCCCCTTGCGGCACTTTCGCGCGACAAACGTGTCGCCGGTGCCGTGCCGTTCACGAATGGAAACGAACATGCGTTTTGAAGAACTGAATCTCGCGCCGCAAATCCTGCAGGCGCTCACCGCGTGCGGCTACGACAAGCCAACGCCGATCCAGGCACAGACGATTCCCGGCGCTGCTCGAAGGCCGCGACGTCATCGGCTCGGCGCAGACGGGCACCGGCAAGACCGCCGCCTTCGTGCTGCCCGCGCTGCACCGGATCGCCGCGCAGCCCAACGCGCCCGTCGGTCAGCACCGCATGTCGAGCGTGCCGCGCGTGCTGGTGCTGGCGCCGACGCGCGAGCTCGCGCAGCAGGTCGCCGAGCAGGCGGTCCGCTACAGCCAGGGCCTGCGCGTGCGCACCGTGTGTCTCTACGGCGGCGCGCCCTACCCGGTGCAGAACCGCGCGCTGCAGCGCGGCGTCGACCTGCTGGTCGCAACCCCCGGCCGGCTGATGGACCACGTCGAACGCGGTCGCGTCGACCTGTCGCAGCTGCAGGTGCTCGTTCTGGACGAGGCCGACCGCATGCTCGACATGGGCTTCATCGACGACGTCGAGCGCGTGTGCGCGCTGACGCCGGCGACGCGCCAGACCGTGCTGTTTTCCGCGACCTTCGACGGCGCGATGGGCCGGCTTGCCGCGAAGCTCACCAGGAATCCGATTCGCGTCGACGTCCAGGGCGAGAAATCCTCGCAGCTGGCGATCGAGCAGCGCGTGCATTTCGCCGACGACCGCTCGCACAAGTACCGCCTGCTCGATCACCTGCTCGCCGACACGGGCATGGGACAGAGCATCGTCTTCATCGCGACCAAGCGCGATGCCGAGGCGCTCGCCGTCAAGCTGCAGGGCGAGGGCCACGCGGCCGCCGCGCTGCACGGCGACATGAACCAGTTCGAGCGCAACCGGACGCTGGCCAACATGCGCCGCGGCGGCGTGCGCACGCTGGTCGCCACCGACGTCGCCGCGCGCGGCATCGACGTGCCCGGCATATCGCACGTCATCAACTTCGACCTGCCGCGGCAGGCGGAAGACTACGTCCACCGCATCGGCCGCACCGGCCGCGCGGGCGCGTCGGGCATCGCCGTCTCGTTCGCCAATCACGCGGAACGCGGCACGCTGCGCAACATCGAGCGCTTCACCGGCGCGGCGATTCCGGCGCATACGATCCCCGGCCTCGAGCCGCGGGCGCGTTCGTCGAGCGCAGGCGAGACGCGTCGTCCCGCGTATGGCAAGCCCGCGCCACGCGGCCGGTCGTATGGCGCGCCGTCGGCCTTTGCGCGCGACGGGAAGCCCGGCGGGTTCCGCCAGCGCGATGGCGCGTCCGGTGGCTTCAGCCGCAAGAACGACCGCAGCCGCTAGCGGTTCAGTGTTCGCTCAGTTGTCATCCAGCCCGCCAAAGCGCTGGTAGAACGTCGCATCCGCCGGCGGGAAAGTCCTCGTGCGGATTCGCCAGCGTTGCCGCCAGGTGACGTTCGGCGCAACGGTGCGTGAGCGAGTAGAAGTCGCGGCACAGCGAGTAGGCGGCGGCTCCCGGCCAATCGAGCGGCAGCAACGCGGCGGGAAGCAGCGGATCGCGCAGCAGGACGCGCCGGTACGCGTGGATCAGCATCGTGCGCACGACGAAGCATTGCTGCGGATCGTGCGCGCCGTCGCGCGTGGCGCGGAAGCGCTCGATGACCGCGCCGAAGCGCTGCAGGAAGCGGCGGTAGTCTGCCGCCAGCAGCGACAGGTCCCAGGCCGTCGCGACCGCCGCGGTCAGCGGCCGGCGCCCGGGCAGGTCGCCCGCCTTGGCAATCAGCACGTGCTCCGCCACGCCCGGTGCGTCCAGCGCGCCCGGCAGTGCGCGTGAACTCTGCGCGGGGCGCAGGAAGACGGTGGGGCCGAGCGTGCCGAAGCCGGCCCAGCCCGAGTTCCTCGCGCAGCGCGGTACGCCGCGCCGGCGGCACCGCGTCGGCCAGCACCACGTCCCAGCCACCATTCCAGTCGTCGTCGGGCCGGGCGTAGATGCGCTGGTGCGCCGCGTCGAAGCGCCGCTTGCCTTCGCGCGTCAGCCGATAGCGGCTCACCCGGCCGTGTGTCGCGGCATTGAGCCAGCCGTCGCGCGCCAGCCGATATACGCTGGTGCGCACCAGCCGCTCGTTGATGCCGAACGGCGCCATCAGCCGGATCAGTCCGGCCAGCCAGACGGTGCCGCCGTGCGGCGCGAGCGCGTCTCCCCAGACCGTCACGATCAGCGATCGGGCGCGCGGCGGCTCGGCCTTGAGCGTACGCTGTATCCAGCGTGCGACCGTGGCATCCGCCTTGGCCCGCGCCACAGGGCGCACGTGGCGGAATGATGTGATACGGAATCATCTTGACGCATGGAGAAACTGTATCATATGATTTGCGGTCGCGCTGAACCCGCCTTGCGGGCTCGACGGCGAAGGAGGAGGCCCCGATGTACGCACAGATGGTCGAGACCGGACAGCAGAAGGTCCGGGGCGCCGAAGACATGTCGGACGAGGAGCGCGCGTTCCAGGCGCGCGTCGATGCCGACATCAAGATCGAGCCCAAGGACTGGATGCCGGACGCCTACCGCCGGACGCTGGTGCGCCAGATCCAGCAGCACGCGCATTCCGAGATCGTCGGCATGCTGCCGGAGGGCAACTGGATCAGCCGCGCGCCGTCGCTGAAGCGCAAGGCCATCCTGATGGCCAAGGTGCAGGACGAAGGCGGCCACGGCCTCTATCTCTACGCCGCCGCCGAGACGCTCGGCGTCTCCCGCGACGACCTGATCGACGACCTGCATGCCGGCAAGGTGAAGTACTCGTCGATCTTCAACTACCCGACGCTCACGTGGGCGGACATCGGCGCCATCGGCTGGCTGGTCGACGGCGCGGCGATCATGAACCAGATCCCGCTGTGCCGCTGCTCGTACGGGCCCTACGCGCGCGCGATGGTGCGCGTGTGCAAGGAGGAGTCGTTCCACCAGCGCCAGGGCTTCGACATCCTGATGACGCTGTGCCGCGGCACGCCGGAGCAGAAGGCGATGGCGCAGGACGCGCTCAACCGGTGGTGGTGGCCGTCGCTGATGATGTTCGGGCCGCCCGATGCCGACAGCGTGCACAGCGCGCAATCGGCGAAGTGGAAGATCAAGCTGCTGTCGAACGACGAACTGCGCCAGCGCTTCGTCGACCAGACGGTGCCGCAGGCCGACTACCTCGGGATCACGATGCCGGACCCGGATCTCAAGTGGAACCCGGACACCAGCCACTACACGTTCGGCGCCATCGACTGGAGCGAGTTCCACGCGGTGCTGAAAGGCAACGGTCCCTGCAACCGCGAACGGCTCGCCACCCGCGTCAAGGCGTGGAACGACGGCGCGTGGGTGCGCGATGCCGCCACCGCGCATGCGGCGAAGCGCGCTGCGCGACTCAACAAGGAGGCCAGCAGGACCGCCGCCGTGAGCACCGCAGGTGCCGAAACCACCAAGGTGCGAATTCCGCCCCCGATGGGGGCAGCGAACGCAGTGAGCGTGGGGGTCAAGGCTGGCCGCTGTGGGAAATCTTCATTCGCTCGCAGCACGGGCTCGCGCACAAGCACGTCGGCAGCCTGCACGCTCCCGATGCGACGATGGCGATCAACAATGCGCGCGACGTGTACACGCGGCGCAATGAAGGCGTGTCCATCTGGGCCGTGAAGTCGACGGATATCGTCGCCTCGGCGCCCGGCGACAAGGAAGCGCTGTTCGAGCCCGCCAACAGCAAGGTCTACCGGCACCCGACGTTCTTCCCGATGCCCGAAGAAGTGAAGCATATATGAGCACCCCCACGCTTGCGGCCTCATTGACCAATTCGGCCGCTGCGCTGCCCCCGGAGGGGGCGCAGTTCGCGCCTTGGGGCGGCCCTGCGGCGCTCATTCCTCCGTCACTGTTCGAGTAGCTCCTTCGTTTGGGCGACACCGACGTCGTGCTGGCGCAGCGGCTCGGCGAGTGGGTCGGCCACGGTCCCGTGCTGGAAGAGGACATCGCGCTCACCAATGTCGGCCTCGACCTGCTGGGGCAGGGGCGCATGTGGCTCTCCTATGCCGGCGAAGTCGAGGCGCGCTTCCGCGACCAGGGCCGCAGCGAGGACCAGCTGGCTTTCCTGCGCGATGGCGGCGCGTACCGGAACCTGCTGCTGGCGGAAATGCCGAATGGCGACTTCGCGGTGACGATGGCGCGGCAATTCTATTTCGACCAGTTCCACCTGCTCCAGCTGCGCGCATTGACGCGGTCGAGCGATCCGCGCATCGCGGAAATTGCCGCCAAGGGCGTCAAGGAAGTGACCTACCATGCCGAGCGAAGCATGGACTGGGTCATCCGCCTGGGCGATGGCACCGACGAGTCTCACGAACGGATGCAGCGGGCGCTCGACGCCCTGTGGACGTACACGGGAGAGATGTTCGCCGCCGACGCCACCGAACTCGCGTTGGCCGACGCCGGCATCGGCGTCGATCCGCGCACGCTGCGCGAACCCTGGCTGGCCGCGGTCGGCGCCGTGATTGGCGAGGCGACGCTCGAGATGCCGACGTCGGAGTGGATGCAAGGCGGCGGCGATCGCGGCGGCAAGCAGGGTGTCCACACCGAACACCTGGGCCACCTGCTGGCCGAAATGCAGCATCTGCAGCGCGCCTATCCCGGGGCGCAGTGGTAATCGGCGCCGTCGCGGAAGGCACGCGCGCGACGGACGCGCCGCGTGGCCGGCCCGGCCTCGACGTCGTATGGGCGGCGCTTGCCACCGTGCCGGATCCGGAGATCCCGGTCATCTCCATCGTCGAACTCGGCATCGTGCGCGATGTGGCGTGGGAGGGTCGCGGCCTGGTGGTGAAAGTGACGCCGACCTACTCGGGCTGCCCGGCCACGGAGATGATCAACACGCTGATTCGCGAAGCGCTCGCGGTCATCGGCGTACCCGACGTTGTCCTGGTCAACCAGCTTTCGCCCCCGTGGAGCACCGACTGGATCGCGCCGGAGGCCAGGACGCGCCTCAACGGCTACGGCATCGCGCCGCCGCACGTAATGGGCGGACGCGTCGATGTGGCGGGCATCAGTCCGCTGCGCCGCGCCAGCGTCGTCGTGCCCTGTCCTCGCTGCGCGTCGGCAAACACGCAACTCCTGTCGCAGTTCGGCTCGACCGCGTGCAAGGCGCAATATCGGTGTCTCGACTGCCGCGAGCCGTTCGACTATTTCAAGCCGCACTGAGGTTTCCTTCGCGCCCATGAGCAAGTTCCATCCACTGCAAGTCGAAAGCGTCGAGCGCGAGACGCGCGATGCCGTCGCCATCACGTTCGCCATTCCGGAAGGGTTGCGCGAGCAATACCGGTTCGAGCAGGGGCAACACCTGACGCTGCGCACCAGCCTGGGCGGCGAGGACGTCCGCCGGTCCTACTCGATCTGCTCGGCCGTGCAGGACGGGAGGCTGCGCATCGCAGTGAAGAAGACGCCAGGCGGCGTGTTCTCCACATGGGCGAACACGGTGCTGAAAGCCGGCGACACGCTCGACGTCATGCCGCCGCTCGGGCATTTCAACGTGACGCTGTCGCCCGAGTCCGCGCGACACTACCTGGGATTTGCCGCCGGCAGCGGGATCACGCCGCTGTTGTCCATCGTCAAGACGACGCTGGCCGACCGAACCGGCGAGCCGTTTCACGCTCGTCTACGGCAACCGCGCCTCCGGCACGGTGATGTTCAAGGAAGAACTCGCCGGCCTCAAGGATGCCTACCTTGGCCGCTTCAACCTGGTCCATGTGCTTTCGCGCGAGGCGCAGGACATCGAACTGCTGCATGGCCGGATCGATCGCGCGAAGGCCGACGCGCTGCTCGCGCAGTGGGTCAACCTGGCCGACGTCGACACGGCGTTCGTGTGCGGCCCGGAAGGGATGATGGATGCGGTCATCGCCGCATTGAAGGCACGCGGGTTTCCCGACGCGCGGATCAAGATCGAGCGCTTTGCCGCGAGCATCCCCAAGCACACGCACGTCGCGCACGTCGCGCCGGTGCCAGGACATACCGAATGCGAGGTGACCGCGATCATCGACGGCGCCACGCACACGTTCGTGCTGGAAAAGGCGAAGGAGAACATCCTCGAGGCGGGATTGCGCAACGGCGTCGAACTGCCCTATTCCTGCAAGGGCGGCGTGTGCTCGACCTGCCGCTGTCGCCTGGTCGACGGCGAGGTGGACATGGACGTCAACTTCGCGCTGGAGGACTACGAGGTCGCCCGCGGCTTCATTCTTTCCTGTCAGAGTTACCCCGTCACGGACAAGGTCACGATCGACTTCGACCAGACAGGAAACTGAGGGAAACTGAGGGTAAGCCGAGCTGTAGCCGACGGGTAACCGAGGGCCGGCCGAGCGGCGCCGGAGCGGAATTCTCCGCTCCGCTTGATATAAACTCACGGAAAAACCAGAGGAGTTCGCCTTGTCCCACCCCTTGTTCGAACGCCATCGCGCAATGCTCGACCGCGCGGTGACGGCCATCGGTGATCGCAGCTACTGGAGCGCGTTCCCGGAATCGGCCAGCCCGAAGAATTATGGCGAGGGCGCGGCGGAGGCCGGCAAGGCCGCGTTCGACGGCTTGCTGGGCAAGCGCTTCCCGCTGACGCAGCCGGGAACCGTCGGCCACGTTGGCGCGGAGAAGTCACCGTTCGGCATGGCGCTCGGTATCACGTATCCCAAGTCGGATCTCGATTCGCTGCTGGCCGCGGCGAGCCGTGCCGAGGACCAGTGGAGGAAGGCGGGCGCCGAAGCGTGGGCCGGAGTGTGCCTCGAAATCATCGTGCGCCTGAATCGCGCCAGCTTCGAGATCGCCAATGCGGTCATGCACACCACCGGGCAGGCATTCATGATGGCCTTCCAGGCGGGCGGCCCGCATGCGCAGGATCGCGCGCTGGAAGCCGTCGCGTATGCGTGGGACGAATTGCGCCGCGTGCCGGCGCAAGCGCTGTGGGAAAAGCCGCAGGGCAAGAACGAACCCATCAAGATGGAGAAGCACTTCCGCGTCGTGCCGCGCGGCGTTGCGCTCGTCATCGGCTGCTGCACGTTTCCGACCTGGAACGGCTATCCCGGAATTTTCGCGAGCCTCGCCACCGGCAACGCGGTCATCGTCAAGCCGCATCCCGGCGCCATCCTGCCGCTGGCCATCACCGTGCGCATCGCGCGCGAAGTGCTCGCCGAAGCCGGTTTCGATCCCAATGTCGTCACGCTTCTCGCGCATGACGCCGGCGACGACACGGCCAAGACCGTCGCGTTGCGGCCCGAGGTCAAGATCATCGACTTCACCGGCAGCACCGCCAACGGCCGCTGGCTGGAGGAAAACGCGCGGCAGGCGCAGGTCTATACCGAAAAGGCCGGCGTCAACCAGATCATCATCGACTCGGCCGCCGACATCAAAGGGGTCGCGCGCAACATCGCCTTTTCTCTCGCGCTGTACTCCGGACAGATGTGCACGGCGCCGCAGAACATCTACATTCCCAAGAAGGGCATCGACACGGCCGAGGGCGTGTTGACTTTCGATCAGGTGGTCGCGGCCATCGTCGACGGCGTCCAGAAACTTCTTGGCGATCCGGCGCGCGCCGTGGAAGTGCTCGGCGCGCTGCAAAACGACGGCGTGGCCCGGCGGCTCGAGGCGGCGCGGTCGCTCGGGACCGTCGTGCTGGATACGCAGGCGATCGTGCATCCGGCATTTCCGGACGCGACGGTGCGCACGCCGCTCATCGTCAAGCTCGGCGCCGCCGATCGCGCGGCCTACCTGAACGAGTGGTTCGGCCCGATCGCCTTCGTCATCAGCACCGAATCGACGGAGGAAAGCCTGGCCATCGCGCGCGACACCGTGCGCGGCCACGGGGCGCTCACGCTCTCCGTGTATTCGATGAGCGACGACGTCATCGACGAGGCGATCGCCGTCGCGGAAGACGCGGGCGTTGCGCTGTCGATCAACCTGACCGGTGCGGTGTTCGTCAACCAGTCCGCCGCGTTCTCCGATTTCCACGGGACCGGCGCCAATCCCGCCGCCAACGCCGCGCTGACCGACTCGGCATTCGTCGCGAGCCGGTTCCGCGTCGTCCAGCATCGGCGTCACGTGTGATCCAGATCCGTGCGCTACGAGTCGATCCTTCATGAAAGTGCCGCCGGCATCGCGCGCGTGACGCTCAACCGGCCGGACCGGTTGAACAGTTTCACGGCGAAGATGCACGAGGAATTGCGCGACGCGCTGGCCCGGGTTCGCGCCGATGCGTCCGCGCGCGTGCTGCTGCTCACCGGCGCCGGTCGCGGCTTCTGCGCCGGACAGGATCTTTCGGACCGCGCGGTGGCCCCCGGCGATACGCCTGTCGACCTGGGCGCGTCGATCGAGGCGAATTACCGGCCGCTGGTCCTCGCGCTGCAGTCCTTTCCCATGCCGGTCGTCTGTGCCGTCAACGGCGTCGCGGCCGGCGCCGGCGCCAATATCGCGCTCGCCTGCGACCTCGTCATCGCCGCGCGCTCGGCGAGCTTCATCCAGGCGTTCTGCAAGATCGGCCTCATTCCGGACTCCGGGGGAACCTATTTCCTGCCGCGCCTGGTCGGGACCGCGCGCGCAATGGGACTCGCGCTGCTCGGCGACAAGCTCCCGGCGCAGCAGGCGGCGGACTGGGGACTCATCTGGAAATGCGTCGACGACGCGGACCTGGCGCCGACGGTGGAATCGCTGCTCGCGCAACTGGCGCAGGCGCCAACGCAGGGACTGGTGGCCACGCGGCGCGCGCTGCATGCCGCGTCCAACGCCACGCTGGAGGCGCAGCTCGACCTCGAGCGCGACCTGCAGCGCGAGCTGGGATACAGCGCCGACTATCGCGAAGGCGTCGCCGCGTTCCTCGCGAAGCGTCCGCCTCGATTTGCCGGGAAATAACGTGGCGAACGCGCTGCCGCGCACCACGGAAGTCGGCGTCATAGGGGCGGGCGCCATGGGCGCCGGCATCGCGCAAATCGCCGCCCAGGCGGGCCATCGCGTGTGCCTGTTCGACACCCGCATGGGCGCCGCGGACCAGGCCAAGGCGAAGATCGGCGAAACGTTGGCCGCGCTGGCGGCGAAGGGCAAGATCGACCGCGCCGCGGCGGATGCCGCGGCCGCGCGAATCGGCGTCGTGCATACGGTCGGCGCGCTGGTCAGCGCGGGACTGGTCATCGAGGCGATCGTCGAGGACTTGGCGCGTCAAGCGCGACCTTTTCCGCGAGCTCGAAGTGGTCGTGAGTCCCGACACGATCCTGGCCACCAACACGTCGTCGCTTTCGATCACCGCGCTGGCCGCCGGCATGAAACGCCCGGCGCGCGTCGTCGGAATGCATTTCTTCAATCCCGCGCCGCTGATGCCGCTGGTCGAAGTGGTCAGCGGCCTCGCCACGGCCGCCGACGTGGCCGACACCATTTACGCCACCGCGAAAGAATGGGGCAAGGCGCCGGTGCACGCGCAGTCCACGCCGGGATTCATCGTCAATCGCTGCGCGCGGCCGTTCTACGCCGAGGCGCTGCGCGTGCTGGGCGAGCGCGCGGCCGCGCCGGAAACGCTCGATGCCGTCATGCGGGACGCCGGCGGCTTCCGCATGGGTCCGTTCGAGCTGATGGACCTGATCGGTCTCGACATCAACATCGCCGTGACGCGAAGCGTGTGGGAGGCGTTCTTCCACGATGCGCGCTTCACGCCGTCCGTCGCGCAGCATGAGCTGGTCGGCGCGGGCTTCCTGGGGCGCAAGGCGGGACGCGGCTTTTACGATTACGGCGCGGGTGCCGTCAAGCCGGCCCCCGCCGCGGAGGCGCCACGGCCGCGACCCGCAAAGATCGCGCGGCTGGGTGAATTGCGGATGGGCGCGCCGCTGGTGGCGCGCCTCGCGACGGCCGGCATCACGACCGACGTGGCGATCGCCGATCCTCGCTTTCCGAACGGCGCGCTGCGTGTTACGGGAAATGAGGGCAACGTCGCGTGGCTGGTTCCAGGCGATGGCCGGACGGCAACGGCGATGGCGGCGAAGGCCGGCATCCGCGACATCGTGGCCTACGACCTGGCCCTGGACTACAGCAAATGTCCGCGCCTTGCCGTTGCGCGGGCGGATACCTGCGGCGATGCCGCGTTCGCGGCGGCGGTGGGCGCGCTGCAGGCAGCGGGCATCACCGTGTCGCGCCTGGACGATGTCGCGGGGCTCATCGTGCTGCGCACCGTCGCCATGCTGGCAAACGAGGCGGCCGATGCCGTGACGCAGGGCATCGCCAGCGCCGCGGATGTCGACCTGGCAATGCAAAAGGGCGTCAACTATCCGCGCGGTCCGCTCGCGTGGGGCGACGAACTTGGCGTGGCCTTCGTCCGCGACACGCTGGTCAATCTCGCGCTCCACTATGGCGAGGACCGGTACCGGCTGTCGCCGCTGATCGCCCGCCGCTGGGCGAGCGAAGGCAGGCTCGTGCAATGAGCGCCGCAGGGCCGTCCCAAGGCGCGAATTGGTCCCCCTCTGGGGGCAGCGAACGAAGTGAGCGTGGGGGTCGTTCATGACCACGCGACGCATCACGAGCCGCCGCTGTCCGCGGAAGAGGCGCAGGACCTGGCGCAGCGCTGCGCCGATGCCATGTTCTCGCGCGACCGCGCGTCGCAGGGGCTCGGCATGGCGATCGTCAAGGTCGCGCCCGGATTCGCGGCGATGACGATGACGGTGCGCGCGGACATGCTGAACGGCCACGCTACCTGCCACGGCGGCTTCATTTTCGCGCTGGCCGACAGCGCCTTTGCGTTCGCGTGCAACAGCCACAACCTGGTCACCGTCGCCGCGGGTTGCACGATCGAGTACCTGGCGCCGGCGCGCGAAGGCGACGTGCTCACGGCCACGGGACGCGAACGCGCGCTCAGCGGAAGAAGCGGCATCTACGACATCGACGTCACCAATCAGCACGGCGCGACGATCGCCGTGTTTCGCGGCAAGAGCGCGCGCATCAAGGGTCACGTCATCGCCGGCCATGCCGGCCATGCGGAATAGCCGGGAGGAGTCACGATGCCATCGAAGCGACCACGACCGGACGAGCTGGAGCCCATCGAACGGGCGAGCCGCGACGAAATGGCGGCGCTGCAACTCACGCGCCTCAAGTGGTCGCTCAAGCACGCCTACGACAACGTTCCCCACTACCGCAAGGCGTTCGACGCCAAGGGTGTCGCGCCCGGCGACCTGAAAACCCTCGCGGACCTCGCGCACTTCCCGTTCACGGTCAAGTCGGATCTTCGCGACAACTATCCATTCGGGATGTTTGCCGTCCCGCGCGAGCAGGTCTCGCGCATTCACGCGTCGTCGGGAACGACCGGCAAGCCGACGGTCGTCGGATACACGCGCAAAGACATCGACACCTGGGCCACCGTGATGGCGCGCTCGATCCGCGCCGCGGGAGGGCGCGCCGGCGACATCCTGCACATCGCGTACGGCTACGGGCTCTTCACCGGCGGCCTCGGCGCGCACTACGGCGCGGAGAAGCTGGGCTGCACGGTGGTCCCGATGTCCGGCGGGCAGACCGAGAAGCAGGTGCAGCTCATCCAGGACTTCAAGCCGTCGGTGATCATGGTCACGCCGTCGTACATGCTGGCGATCGCCGAGGAGATGGAGCGCCAGGGACTCGATCCCGCGGCAAGTTCGCTCGAGATCGGCATCTTCGGCGCCGAGCCATGGACGCCGACGATGCGCAAGGCCATCGAATCGAGACTGGCGATGGACGCGATCGACATCTACGGGCTCTCGGAGGTGATGGGTCCGGGCGTGGCGCAGGAGTGCATCGAGACCAAGGACGGCCTCACCATCTGGGAAGACCATTTCTACCCGGAGATCATCAATCCCGAAACGGGCGCGGTGGTTGCCGACGGCGAACCGGGCGAACTCGTGTTCACGTCGCTGACCAAGGAAGCGCTGCCGATCATCCGCTACCGCACGCGGGATCTCACGCGCCTGCTGCCGCCGACCGCGCGCGCGATGCGCCGCATGGAAAAGATCACCGGGCGCTCCGACGACATGATGATCATCCGCGGCGTCAACGTGTTCCCGACGCAGGTCGAGGAACTGATCCTGAAGGATGCCGCGCTCGCTCCCCACTACCAGCTCGAGATCACCCGGCCCGGGAACCTGGACGAACTCACCGTCATGGTGGAACGCGTGCCGACGGCGGGTTCGGCCGACGGCAACGCCGCGGGCACGCGCCTCGCGCATCACATCAAGAGCCTGATCGGCGTCACGGCCGAGGTGCGCGTTTGCGCGCCGGGCAGCATCGAGCGCTCGCTGGGCAAGGCCAGGCGGATCGTCGACAAGCGGCCGAAGACCTAGCGACAGCGACGCACTCCTGACACAGGGGAGGGCGGGCCGTCTTCTGCTCCCTCGCCGCAGACCATTGCCGGGGCCGAGCCGCGCACTTTCGGTATCATGACCCTCCCGCCGGAGCGAAAGTCCATCGTGCTCGACAAATCCCTCACGCCAAGCTTCATCGTGCAGAAGCTGGACAGCTATGTGATCGGGCAGGACGACGCCAAGAAGACGGTCGCCGTCGCCGTCTATCTGCACTACCGGAAGATCGAGCGGTTGCTCGAGGACGACTCGCCGGTGACCAAGAGCAACGTGCTGCTGATCGGCCCGACCGGAACCGGCAAGACGCTGCTGTGCGAGACGCTGGCGCGCATCCTGGGGGTTCCGTTCGTCACGGCGGAGGCGACGTCGCTGGCGCAGACCCGCTACGTCAACGACGAAATCGAGGCCATGCTGCGGCGACTCGTCGACAAGGCCGGCGGCGACGTGGACAGCGCCCAGAGGGGCATCGTGTTCATCGACGAAATCGACAAGCTGAAGGCCACCGACGCGCAGCCGCGCAGCGTTTCCGGCGAGAGCGTGCAGCACGCGCTGCTGAAGATCATGGAAGGCTCGCCGTTCAAGCTGGGGGACGGACGCTTCATCGACACCACCAACATCCTGTTCATCTGCGGCGGCGCGTTCGTGGGGCTGGAAGAAATCATGTCGCAGTCCAACAGCTACGGCTACATCTCCACGTCGCAGGGCGACAACAAGGCGATCATGGATCGCCTCAATGCGCGCATCAAGCCGACCGATCTGTTCACATTCGGGCTGATTCCGGAATTCACCGGACGCCTCCCCGTCATCGCGCGCTTCCGGGACCTCGACCGGAGCATGCTGGTGCGGATCATGACCGAGCCCAAGGGCTGCATCTATGCGCAATTCCGCGACATTTTCGGCCACGAGGGCGTCGAGCTTTCCGTGGCGCCGCGCGTGTTCGAGCAGATTTCCGAACTGGCGATGGAATACCGCACCGGCGCGCGCAGCCTGCGCGGCATCTTCGAGGAGCTGATCACGCCGATCCTCTACCTTGTGCCCGATAATCCCGACATCCGGAAGGTGACGATCACGTCGCTGTTTTCCGATCCGGCCTACGTTCGCGGGGAGCGCACACACATGAACACGAAGAAATTCGCATCGCATGCCGACGTGGAGGAGAAGACGATCAGCTTCGATCGCCTCTCGGAACACGCCTACGCCTACACCGCGGAGGGCGACCCGAATACCGGCGTCGTCGTCGGTGACGACGCGGTCATGGTGATCGACACGCAGGCCACGCCGGTGATGGCGCAGGACGTGATCCGGCGCATTCGCGAGGTGACCGACAAGCCGATCAAGTACGTGACGCTGTCGCACTACCACGCGGTGCGCGTGCTCGGCGCGAGCGGCTACAAGCCGGAGCACATCATCGCCAGCCGCGACACCTTCGATCTCATCGTCGAGCGCGGCGAGCAGGACATGAAGAGCGAGATCGAGCGCTTCCCGCGGCTCTTTCGCGCCGTCGAGTCGGTGCCCGGCCTGACCTGGCCGACCATCGTGTTCGAGAAACGGATGACGCTGATGCTGGGCAAGCTGCAGGTGGAGATCATGCAGCTGGGGCGCGGCCACACCAAGGGCGACACCGTGGTCTGGCTGCCGCAGGAGAAGATCCTGTTCTCCGGCGACCTGGTCGAATTCGACGCCACCCCCTATACCGGCGACGCCTACCTGACCGACTGGCCCGCGACGCTCGACGCCATTGCGGCATTGCAGCCGCAAAAGCTGGTGCCGGGGCGGGGCGCTTCGCTGCAGACGCCGGCCGAGGTCAAGGCGGGTCTCGACGGCACGCGCGCGTTCGTCACCGCGATGTTCGAGTCGGTGAAGCGGGGTGCGGCGGCGGGCCTCGACCTGCGCACCGTCTACAAGGACACCTACGCCGCGCTCAAGCCACGGTTCGGACATTGGGTCATCTTCGACCATTGCCTGCCGTTCGACGTGACGCGCGCCTACGACGAGGCGACGCAGTACAAGGATCCGCGCATCTGGACGGCGCAGCGCGACAAGGAGATGTGGCTGGCGCTCGAAGGTTGATGGCGCTCGGCTGACTTTCACTTGGCTGCGCTCGCTTGCGTTCTCACTCAGTTGCCTTCACTCAGTTGCGTTCATACACCAACCCCGTCTACGAATACCGCCGCCCGCCGGAGCTGAACGGCCCGGCGCGGCATTGCGGCGTCGTGATCGTCGGCGCGGGACCGGTGGGACTCGCCGCGGCAATCGATCTCGCGCAGCGGAACATTCCGGTGCTGGTGCTGGACGACGACGACACGGTCAGCGTCGGATCGCGCGCGATCTGTTACGCGAAGCGCACGCTGGAGATCCTCGACCGGCTTGGTTGCGGCGACGCGGTCGCGGAAAAGGGCGTGAGCTGGAACGTCGGCAAGGTCTTCCACGGCGACCAATTGGCGTACGAGTTCGCCGTGTTGCCCGAGCCGGGCCATCAGCGTCCGGCGTTCGTCAACCTGCAGCAGTACCATTTCGAGGAATGCCTGGTGCGCCGCGCCGATGCGCTCGCCGCCGCCGAGATCCGCTGGAAACATCGTGTCGTCGGCGTCGCGCCCGGAGCAGCGGATGTCCGATTGCGCGTCGCGACGCAGGACGGCGAGTACGAGTTGACGTGCGACTGGCTGATCGTCTGCGACGGCGCGCGCAGCCCGGTTCGCCACATGCTCGGACTGGATTCCGAAGGCCAGGTGTTTCGTGACCGCTTCCTGATCGCGGACATCCGCATGACGTCGGACTTTCCGACGGAACGCTGGTTCTGGTTCGACCCGCCGTTCCACCGCAATCAGTCGGTTCTGCTGCACCGGCAGGCCGACAATGTCTGGCGCGTCGATTTCCAGCTGGGCTGGGACGCGGATCCCGACGAGGAGAAGAAGCCGGAGAACATCGAGCCGCGGCTGCGCGCGATGCTCGGGCCTGAGGCCGACTTCGAACTCGAATGGGCGAGCGTCTACACATTCCAATGCCGGCGCATGCAGAAATTCCGCCATGGCCGCGTGCTGTTCGCCGGGGACGCGGCGCACCTGGTCAGTCCCTTCGGCGCGCGTGGCGCGAACAGCGGCATGCAGGACGCGGACAACCTGGTCTGGAAGCTCGAGATGGTGCTGCGCGGGCAGGCGCCCGAATCGCTGCTCGACACGTATGACTCGGAGCGCGTCGCGGCGGCGGACGAGAACATTCTCAATTCGACGCGGTCGACCGACTTCATCACGCCCAAGAGCAGCATTTCGCGCACGTTCCGCGACGCGGTGCTGTCGCTCGCGCGCCGGCACGCGTTCGCGCGGAAGCTGGTGAACAGCGGCCGGCTCTCGGTGCCGAAGGTCCTCGCCGATTCCAGCCTCAACACGCCGGATGGCGATGAATTCGCGGGAACGATGGTGCCGGGCGCGCCGGCGGCCGATGCGCCCGCGAGCGGCCCTTGCGGCGACTGGCTGCTCCAGCACTTGGGCGGCGGCTTCTCGCTGCTCGCGTTCGGCGACGACATTTCTCCGGACGCCGCGCGTAAACTCGCCGAAGGCACGATTGCGTGTCGGCTGGTCCAGGTGGGCGGCGCAGCCCGCGACGACCGGATCGTGATCCAGGACAAGGATGGCCTGATCGCCACGCGCTACGATGCACGCCCCAAAACCTGCTACCTGATGCGGCCCGACCAGCACGTATGCGCCCGGTGGCGGGCTTTCGATCCGGTCGCCGTGCGCGATGCGATCACGTCGCGCGACCGGCAACGCCGGAAAGGACGCGCAATGGGTGCATTGATCACCGATCCGAACATGGCGGCCCCGGACGATTTCTACGAAGACCTGATCGGACTGCACCGCGACTTGACCGAGCGCAAAGCGCGCTCGTCAACGCCAAGCTCATCCTGTTGCTGGCCAACCACGTCGGCGACCACGATGTCCTCCGCGAAGCGATGGCGGCGGCGCGGGCGGACGTGGCGCCGGGTGGCTGAGCGCAGAGAATCCCACACGCCAAGGCAAGTCCCCATGACGACGACAACCAGCAAGCGCCCACCGGGCGCCCCCATGCAGCGGCGAGCGACGAGGCCGCCGCGACATACAATTCCGGATTCGGCAACGAATTCGCCACCGAAGCGCTGCCGGGCGCATTGCCGGTCGGGCGCAACTCGCCGCAGCGCGCGCCCTACGGCCTGTACGCGGAGCAGCTGTCGGGCTCGGCGTTCACGGCGCCGCGCGCCGCGAACCGGCGCTCGTGGACCTACCGGATCCGTCCGTCTGCGATGCACGCGCCGTTCGCCAGGATCGACAACGGCCGCATCGTCAGCCGCTTCGGCGACGTGGCCACGCCGCCCAACCAGATGCGCTGGGACCCGCTGCCTGTCCCGACCGCGCCGACCGACTTTCTCGACGGGCTGGTCACGATGGCCGGCAACGGCGATCCCGCCGCGATGTCGGGCTGCGCCATTCATGTGTACGCCGCCAACCGGCCGATGCAGGATCGTTACTTCTACGACGCCGACGGCGAACTGCTGATCGTGCCGCAGCAGGGGAGGCTGCGCCTGCACACCGAGTTCGGGCGAATCGACGCCGAGCCGCAGGAGATCGTGGTCGTCCCGCGCGGCGTGCGCTTTCGCGTCGACCTTCCGGACGCGACTATGGCAAACCCGGCGCGCGGCTACGTGTGCGAGAACTATGGCGCCCATTTCCGGCTTCCCGACCTCGGCGTGATCGGTTCCAACGGGCTCGCCAATCCGCGCGATTTCCTGACGCCGCACGCCGCCTACGAGGATCGCGAAGGCAAGTTCGAGCTGGTCGCGAAATTCATGGGCAACCTGTGGGCGGCGCCGATCGGCCACTCACCGCTCGATGTCGTCGCGTGGCACGGCAACTACGCGCCGTACAAATACGACCTGCGGCGCTTCAATGCGATCGGATCGATCAGCTACGACCACCCCGACCCGTCGATCTTCCTGGTCCTGCAGTCGCAAAGCGACACGCCCGGCGTGGACACGATCGACTTCGCGATCTTCCCGCCGCGCATCCTGGCGATGGAGGACACGTTCCGGCCGCCATGGTTCCACCGCAACGTCGCCAGCGAATTCATGGGACTGATCCACGGCGTGTACGATGCCAAGGCCGAGGGCTTCATGCCCGGCGGCGCGAGCCTGCACAACTGCATGAGCGGTCACGGACCGGACGCCGAGACCTTCGAGAAGGCCAGCGCCGCCGACCTGTCGCAGCCGACACGCATCCGCGACACGATGGCCTTCATGTTCGAGACGCGGGCGGTGATCCAGCCCACGCGCGCGGCGCTCGAATCCGCGCAGCTGCAAAGCGAATATTTCCGGTGCTGGGAGGGGCTCAAGAAGAACTTCGACCCCTCCCGGCGTTAGTCTACCCGCCCCATCGAGCCGTCTTCTCCAATACCCGACGGACGCCATCTTACGGAAACGCCATGACCTACGAAAACATTCTCGTCGAGACCCGCGACCGGGTCGGCATCGTCCGCCTCAATCGGCCGCAGCGGATGAACGCGCTCAACGATGCGCTGGCCAAGGAACTGTCTCACGCGCTGCATGCATTCGACGCCGACAACGGCGTCGGCTGCATCGTCATCACCGGCAACGAGAAGGCGTTCGCCGCCGGAGCGGACATCGGCGCGATGGCCGAGTGGGACTACGCCAAGGTGCATCGCGACGACTACATCACGCGCGACTGGGAGGACGTCATCCGCATCCGCAAGCCGGTCATCGCCGCCGTCGCCGGCTATGCGCTGGGCGGAGGGTGTGAACTGGCGATGGCCTGCGACACGATCATCGCCGCGGACAACGCGAAATTCGGCCAGCCGGAAATCACGATCGGCACCATTCCCGGCATGGGCGGCACGCAGCGCCTGCCGCGCGCCATCGGCAAGGCCAAGGCGATGGACTGGTGCCTGACGGGACGCATGGTGGACGTCGTGGAGGCGGAGCGCGCCGGGCTGGTCGCGCGCATCGTTCCGGCGGCGGATCTGGAGAAGGAGGCGCTGGCCTTCGCCGGCAAGATCGCGTCGTTCTCGCTGCCCGTCGTGCTCAAGGTCAAGGAGGCGATCAACCGCGCCTACGAGTCGTCGCTGGCCGAAGGGCTCAAGTTCGAGCGCCGCGAATTCCACTCGACGTTCGCGCTCGACGACCAGAAGGAGGGCATGCGCGCGTTCGTCGAAAAGCGCAAGCCGACGTTCAAGCACCGCTAGCGACGACGGCGGCACGCCGGCGCGCCGCCGGCCGCGCAGATTGGTAAACTACCGGACATGGATCGCCCGCTGCAGGACATCGTCGTCGACCGGCCGGAGCAGGGCGTCGTGCGGCTTACGCTGCATCGCCCGGACTTCCGCAACGCGCTGCGCACGCAGACGCTGGCCGAAATCGCGGCGCAGCTCGACGCCGCGCAGGCCGACCCGGCAACGCGCGTCGTCGTCCTCACCGGCGGCCTCGACTGTTTCGCCGCGGGCGCCGACGTGCGCGAAATGGCGGCGCTGGGCCCCGTGGAAATCCTGACGCACGAGCGCCAGCGGCACTGGCGGACGATCGCGACGTTTCCCAAACCCCTCGTCGGTGCCGTGTGCGGCTACGCGCTGGGAGGCGGGTGCGAGCTGGCGATGTGCTGCGACATCCTCGTCGCCGGCAACAACGCGAAGTTCGGGCAGCCGGAAGTGAACCTCGGCATGATCCCGGGCGCCGGCGGCACGCAGCGGCTTGCGCGCACCATCGGCAAGGCGCTGACGATGCAGATGGTGCTCACCGGGCAGCCGATCAGCGCGCAGGCGGCGCTCGCCGCCGGCCTGGTCGTCGAGGTCGACGAGCCGGAAAGCGCGCTCGCTCGCGCCGTTGAAATCGCGTCGATCATCGCCACCAAGCCGGCGCTGGCCGTGCGCCTCGCCAAGGAAGCGGTGCTGCGCGCCTATGAAACGCCGCTGACCGAGGGACTGGCCGCCGAAAAGCAGGCCTTTGCGCTGCTCGCCGCCAGTCACGACAGGAACGAAGGGATCGCCGCCTTCCTCGAAAAGCGCGCTCCCGCATTCACCGACCGCTGAACGCTGCGGCCATCACCCGACCAGGAACCGATCATGCGCAAACTCGTTTCGCTGTTCTCGCTTCTCGCCGCTTCCGTCGTGCTGACCGCGTGCCAGTCGACGTCGATCCAATCGGCGTGGTTCGACCCGAATTTCAAGGGCGGCCCGATGAAGAAGATCGACGTCGTGGCGCGTGGGCACCAACCTCCCCAACCGCCGCGTGGCCGAGGACATCTTCGCGCAGAAGCTGCGCGACGCCGGCGTCGACGGCGTTGCCGGCTGGACCGTGATCCCCGACGAGGCGCGCGCTGCGCAGCAGCCGTTCACCGACGCCGTCACGCGCACCGGCGCGCAGGGTCTTCTGGTCGTCCGGCTGCTGGGCGTCGACACGCGCACGCAGGTGACGACGACGATGGTCCCGACCACGGGCCCGATGTGGGGCGGCCCGGGCTGGGGTCCGGGCTGGGGCGGCGGCTGGGGTGGCGGCTGGGGCGGCGGCGGCGCGTTCGGCCCGGCGATGGTGCCGGTGCAGGAAGTCTCGCAATACGACCTGGCGACCGTCGAGACCACGCTGTTCGAAGTGGCCACCGGGCGCCCCGTCTGGTCGGCCAATACCCAGACGATCAATCCGTCGAACGTGCAGCGCGAAGTGCCGGGCTTTGCCGATCTCATCATCGGCCAGCTGAAATTGCGCGGATTGATCGCCGGAGCGAAGTAGCGCGGGGAAAGGCAGAGCTAGGGCGCGGGCTTGAAGCGCATCGCGGCGCCGTCGCTCAAGCGTCAGCACGAGTTCGCCGCGATCCAGGCCGTATGACGTCGCCTGCACGAGGCTGCGCAGGAACTCGGTGTCCTGCGACGCCGGCAGGCACGCCATGCGGGTGAGCGCGATTGCGCCGAACTTGATCAGTGTGCCGTTGACCTCGTAGCTGCCGCTGCCGCGATTGCAGTCGGCGCGCACGTTGACGCGTCCTCCGCCGTCGAAGGACAGCGAATACCGCTCCGGCGCGGCAGCCACGACGGCCGGCGCGCTGCCCAGATAAGTGCGCTGCCATTGCCAGACGGGGCCGACGATCGCGTCGGACGCGGCGGTGATGACCGGAGGCGACGCGTTGGCGGGAACGTATGCCGGCATGGTCGCCGGTGTCGGACCCGCCTGCGGCACGTTCTGGCAGCCGGTCGCCGCCAAGGCCAGTGCGCAACCCAGCAGTGCCATTCGATTCATGATTCATTTTAGCATCGGCTGCGGGCAGCGTGATCGCGGACTCGTGGTCGCAAGGGCGGCCGCGAGCATGCCCCGGGTTAGAATCGCCGCGACCGAAGCGTCACGTGCACGAATTCCAAGGCGACATGTCCGGCGATTCCGCGCTACTTTCCTCATTGCAGCCGCAGCGCATCTGGGATCGCTGCGATGCGCTCGGCCGCCTGTCGGAACTCCCGGGCGGGCTGACCCGCGTGTTCCTCTCCGCCGAGCAAAGGCAGACGAGCGAACTCGTGCTGGGCTGGATGCGCGAGGCCGGCATGGAGGCGCGCGTCGACGCCATCGGCAACTGCGCCGGCCGCTACGAGGGCACGCGTCCCGGGCAGCCTTGCCTGATGCTGGGTTCGCACCTCGACACCGTTCGCGATGCCGGAAAGTACGACGGCATGCTCGGCGTGATCACCGCCATCGAATGCGTGCACGCGCTGAATGCCTGCGGGTCGCGCCTCCCCTTCGCGATCGAGGTGCTGGGCTTCGGCGACGAGGAGGGCGTGCGCTTCGGCTCGACGCTGCTCGGAAGCCGCGCGGTGGCCGGCACGTTCGATCACGCGGTGCTCGACAACGTCGACGCGCGCGGCATGACGATGCGCGCCGCGCTGCGCGAGGCCGGCCTCGATCCCGCGCAAATCGCGGCGGTCGCGCGCCGGCCCGAGGACGTCCTGGCGTACGCCGAATTGCACATCGAGCAGGGGCCCGTGCTCGAAGCGGAAGGTCTGGCGACGGGCGTGGTCACGGCCATCAACGGCGGCAACCGCCTCCAGATCGAACTGACCGGCATGGCCGGGCATGCGGGAACGGTGCCGATGGGTCTGCGCCGCGATGCGTTGGCCGCGGCATCCGAATGCGTGCTGGCGATCGAGCGCATCGCCGCCTCGATGCCTGCGGTCGTCGCCACCGTGGGACGCATCGAGGCGCTGCCCGGAGCGATGAACGTCATACCGGGCCAGGTCCGGTTTTCGCTGGACGTGCGCGCGCCGACCGACGACCTGCGGCACGCGGCCGCCGCGGCAATGCGCGCTGCCTGCGAGGCGATCTCCGCTCGCCGCAACGTCGCCATGGCGACCACGCTGTTGTGGGACGCGAAGACGGCGCCGTGCGATGCCGACATGCAGCGCCAGTTCGCCGCCGCGATCGAGAAGGAGGGTGGTCGCGTGCATCGCCTGCCTTCGGGCGCGGGTCACGACGGCATGGCGATCATCGCCATCGCGCCGATCGGCATGCTGTTCGTCCGCTGCACGGGCGGGATCAGCCACAATCCGGCGGAGGCGGTCACGCTCGCCGATGTCGCCGCGGGCGCGCGCGTCCTCGCGCGGTTCATCGCGTCGTTCACGCCGCCGCGCAATTCCATGGGGGTTTCTTGACCGACACCGCCGGCTCGATCCATGCGTTCGTCGCCGCGCACCGCGGCGACGCCGAGCGGTTCCTGGCCGAGTTGGTTCGAGGTGCCTTCCGACA
Source organism: uncultured beta proteobacterium (assembly GCA_963834045.1). GTDB lineage: Bacteria > Pseudomonadota > Gammaproteobacteria > Burkholderiales > Casimicrobiaceae > VBCG01. Next base: position 84,626 of record CAWIAK010000001.1, read on the forward strand.
ATCCGCCCGGGGATTGCGCGCCGCACGCGGAGAAGGCGGCGGCGTTGCTGGAGGCGCTGGGCTTCGTCGTCGAGCGGCATGTCGTGCCGGACGCGGCGGTCAAGGCCAACGGCATGGTCAGCTGTACGAACCTGGTGGTACGGGTGCGCTTCGGCGCCGGCGACGGACCGGTCATCGCGCTCAATGCGCATGGCGACGTCGTTCCGCCCGGCACCGGCTGGACGACGGATCCCTACGGCGCGGAGATTCGCGACGGCGTCATGTTCGGACGCGGCGTGGCCGTGTCGAAGTCGGACTTCGCGACGTATGCATTCGCGCTGCTCGCGCTGCGCGATGCCGCGGCCCGAGGGGACGGCGCTGGCCGGCGCGGTCGAGTTGCACTTCACCTACGACGAGGAGGTGGGCGGCGCGATCGGACCGCAATGGCTGCTGCAACAGCAAATCTGCCGGCCCGACCTCGTGATTTCCGCCGGCTTTTCCCATGGCATCACGACGGCGCACAACGGCTGCCTGCATTTGCAGGTCGACGTCTCCGGCAAATCCGGCCATGCCGCGGAACCGCAAAAGGGCATCGACGCGCTCGAGGCGGCGACAGGGATGCTGTCCGACCTCTATGCGCTGCGCAAGACGTACTGCCGCGACGAGATCGTCCGTCCCGGGCATCGGATCGCCGACGCTCGTCGTCGGGTTGATCGAGGGCGGCATCAACACCAACGTGGTGCCGGACCACGTGACGTTCCGCATCGATCGCCGGATCATCCCGGAGGAGAACCCGGCGGAAGTCGAGGCGGCGCTGACCCGGCAGATTCACGACTTCGCGGCGAAGTGGCCCGCTGTCCAGGTCGAGCGTGAAGCGCATCCTGCTGGCGGTGCCGTTCGTCCCGATTCCCGGACAGGAAAAGCTTGTCGCGGCGTTGCAACGCCATGGCAAGGCCGTGCTGGGCGAGGACCTCGCGACGCACGGCCTGCCGATCTATACCGACGCGCGCCTCTACACGACCGCGGGCATCCCGGCGGTTCTGTATGGCGCGGGACCGCGCACGCTCGCCGAGGCCAACGGCCATCGCGCCGACGAGAAGTTGCTGCTCGAGGATCTCCATCGCGCCACCGAAGTGGTCGCGCTGGCATTGGCGGATCTGCTCGCCCCGCAACAACGATGAATCACGGTGGTGAGGCCGCGATGACGCGAAGCCCGCGTGCGCAAGCATGACCACCACGGGGACCGGCACCGCTCGCCACGATCCGCGCGACCCGCGCCTGGGGCGGACGGTCAGCGCGCTGGGCGTGGCGCAAATCATTTCGTGGGGTTCGCTGTTCTATACCATCGCGGTTCTCGGCAGCGCGATGCGCAGGGACCTCGGCATCTCCGATGTCGTGCTGTTCGGCAGCTTCACCGCGGGACTGTTCCTGTCGGGAGTCGCGTCGCCCCTCGTCGGCCGGGAAATCGATGCGCGAGGCGGCCGCAGTGTGCTCGCCGCCGGATCGGTGCTGGGCGCGCTGGCCACGGCTGCGCTGGCTGCGGCGCAGGGGCCGGTGACGATGCTCGCAGGATGGCTGCTGGCCGGCGTTGCCATGTCCGCGAGTCTCTACGACCCTGCGTTCGCCACGCTGCACCAGGTTTCCGGCACGTCGTATCGGCGAGCGGTGACCGCGCTCACGCTCTTCGGCGGCTTCGCCAGCACGGTGTTCTGGCCGCTTTCGCAATATCTGCTCGACGAAATCGGCTGGCGCCAGACGTTCCTTGTCTATGCGGGATTGCATCTCTTCGTGTGCCTGCCGCTGCACCTGCTGCTGGTTCCACGCAGGCATGCCGCGCGCCCGGCCGCGGAGGCGGCACACGCGCAATCCGTGGTGCGCGAAGGCGACGGCGCCGTCTTCGCGTGGCTGGCCACGGCGCTGGCGCTGGCGGCGTTCATGGGCACGGCGATGGCGGCGCACGTCATCGACCTGCTCACTGCGACCGGATTGAGCGCGCGCGACGCCGTCCTGGTCGGTTCGCTGATCGGCCCGATGCAGGTCGCCGGCCGCGTGATGGAATTCGCGTTCGGCCGGCACCTTCGCGCGTTGGCGGTGGGAACGCTCGCGTTCGCGCTGATGGCCGCGTCGCTGGCGGTGTTCACGCAGGTCCGCGGCATTTGGATCGTCGCGCTGGCGTTCGCGATGATCTACGGCTGGAGCAACGGCGTCATGACCATCGTGCGCGGCACGGTTCCCGCGGAACTGTTCGGTCCGCGTGGCTATGGCGCGTTGCTCGGGCGCCTGGCGCGGCCGCAGTTCATCCTCAAGTCCAGCGCGCCGCTGGCGCTGACGCTGCTCTTCACGATCGACCCGGCGAAAACGTTGACGCCCTACGCGTTGCTGCTGGTCGCGGTGGCGGCATTCATGGCGTACCGCATGGCGATCGCCGCCGCGGGGAAGCGAAGCAGTTCGGACAGGTGACGACGACGCACGCTGCCAACGCCTCCGGCGCAGCCCGATCCGCTCACGGACGAATGTCGCGCGCGCGTACCCCTGCCGGTTGCGGCTCCGCGAAATACCTGCGCTGGAAGTACAGCGCTGCGTTGACCAGCATGATCAGCACCGGCACCTCGACCAGCGGGCCAATGACGGCCGCGAACGCCTCGCCGGAGTTGATGCCGAACATGGCGATGGCTACCGCAATGGCGAGTTCGAAGTTGTTGCTGGCGGCGGTAAAGGAGAGCGTCGTCGTTTTCGCGTAATCGGCCCCGATCCTGCGCCCCAGCCAGAACGACACCAGAAACATGATGACGAAGTAGACGACCAGCGGGATGGCGATGCGCACCACGTCGAGCGGGATGCGGACGATGTAATCGCCCTTGAGCGAAAACATCACGAATATGGTGAAGACAAGGGCGATCAGCGTGATCGGGCTGATCTTCGGCACGAAGCGCTCGTGGTACCAGGCCTTGCCCTTGGCGCGCACCAGCAGGAAACGCGTGGCGGCGCCGGCGAGAAACGGAATGCCGAGGTAGATGAACACGCTGCTGGCGATGTCCGCGATCGTGATGTCGACCTTGAATGTCTGCAGACCGAGCCATCCCGGAATCACCGTCAGGAAAACATAGGCGTAAAGGGAAAAGAACAGCACCTGGAAGATCGAATTCAGCGCGACGAGTCCCGCCGCGTATTCGGTGTCGCCCCGGGCGAGCTCGTTCCACACGATGACCATCGCGATGCAGCGCGCCAGGCCGATCAGGATCAGGCCGGCCATGTAATGCGGCTGGTCGTGCAGGAAGACGACGGCCAGCACGAACATGAGGATCGGCCCGATCACCCAGTTCTGCACCAGCGACAACGTCAGCACCCGGCGGTTGCGGAATACGTCGCCCAAGTCCTCGTAGCGGACCTTGGCCAGCGGCGGGTACATCATCAGGATCAGCCCGACGGCGATCGGGATGTTGGTCGTGCCGCTCTGAAACCGGCCCCAGAATCCTGCGACGCCCGGGAAAAGGAAACCGACCACGACGCCTGCGAACATGCCGAGGAAGATCCACAGCGTGAGGTAGCGGTCGAGAAAGCCGAGCTTGGCCGAGAGCGATGCCACGATTTCCGCCGGCTCGGCTACGTGATCGCCGGGCGCAGGTTCATCGTCCTGGGCAACCGCGCAGTCATGTCAGGTCGACATTGGCCGGAGACTTGCCCAGCTCGTCCAGCTTGTACTGCAAGCTGAGGCGATCGAGCGTATTCAGCGGCAGGCTGGTGAAGATCGCGGATGCGATTCCCCAGGACGCGGCCCGCTTCCGAAAACGCCTTGCGCATTGCGTCGGGGTTGCCGCGCACTGCGGCCGGATCGGGGACGCCCCAATGCGCGGTGATCGGCTTTCCCGGCCACACCGGGCACACCTCGCCGGCGGCGTTGTCGCAGACGGTGATGACGAAATCCAGCGGTGGCGCTCCGGGTTCGGCGAAGCGTTCCCAGGACTTGCTGGCAAGGCCTTCGGTCGGCATGTGGCTCGCGCGCAGCAAATCCAGCGCCAGCGGATTCACCGTGCCGGTCGGCTGCGACCCTGCGCTGAAGGCGCGGAAGCGGCCCGCGCCGATGCTCGTCAAGATCGACTCCGCGATGATGCTGCGCGCGGAATTGCCGGTGCAGAGGAACAGCACGTTGTAGACGCGATCAGGCATACCGTGGCTCGTGTCAGCAGCACGCGCCCGAGGTGCTGGCCGCTTTGCCGGGCATCGATGCGCACGTCGAATTCGGCGAACAGCAACCTCCCGCAGCCTTTTCTTCCTCGGTGTCCGATCCGAACAGCGGAATCGAATCCAGCGTATGGAACGCTTCCCAGGCGATGCCCTGAGGATCGGTGACCCAATGCTTGTCCGATTTCACGTAGCAGCACATCGCACCGGGCTCGGCCACCGTGGCCTTCGCATCCGCGGCCTCGAACTGCGCGCGAATCCCCGCGAGTTCTTCCGCCGATTCGGCCTGCAATCCCAGGTGGTTGAGGCCGGCGGCGCGTCCGCGCTGCGAGATCGCGAAATTGACGCGCGGGTCGTCGAGCATCCACTTCGCGTAGTCGTCCTTCCGGATCGTCGGCGCCTGGCCGAACAGTCCTGAATAGAAGCGGATGCTGGCGGACAGATCGGGAACGCCCAGATGCACGTGGAACCGTTTCATGACTTTCCTTTCATGCGTTTGACGGAGGGTCCGCAGGACGCGGGCGCGCAGCCCGGTCCGCAGTCGGCGCTGCCCGTGGCGCGGCAGCAATTCTCGGTGAGATAGGCGACCAGCGAATTCATCGCGGCCACGTCGGCCTGGTACCAGATGAAGCGGCCGTCGCGGCGGTCGGTGATCAACCCCGCGCTCGCCAGCTCCTTCAGATGGAACGACAGCGTGGCGGGAGCGAGCTTCAGCCGGAGCGCAATGGCGCCGGGCGTGAGGCCCGTCGGCGCGAATTCGACCAGCAGACGGAAGATGGAGAGCCGCGTTTCCTGGGCCAGCGCGGCGAGTGCGTTGACGGCGTGACGCGGCGTCGGCCTGACCTGCTTTGAGAGCGGCATTCGATTTCATAGTTCCAAGAATATCGAAATATAAAACGACTGTCAAGGCCCGTGTTGCTGTGTCGAGAGTGGCAGAGCGGAGGCTACCCGCGACGCGTCCGCCGCCAGCGCCACAGGCGCCACAGCACGAACGGAATGCCGATCACGGTCAGCACGCCCCAGACAAGGACGGCGTAGTCGGAGGGCCGCCACGGCGGCGGAATCAGGTCGGGATCGCGCAACGCCTCCGGGAACGGGCGCGGCGGGACCGGCACGATTTGCACCATGGCAGGATCGTTGGGAATCAGCGCCTTGTATTCCCACGTCGTCACGGCGGGGGCATCGCCGAACGCGCGGCTCGACGGAAACTGCGGAAAGCGCACGAACGCCAACGCGTCCAGATCCTCCGCCAGCATGCGCGCAAGCAAGCCGTCGCCGTCGGGAGCCGTGCCCTGACCGAACGCGAGCAGCGTGGCGAACGCCTCTTCCATTGCCGCCGCCGGCATCAGCCGCGTCTGGTCGGTGCGCAGGTAATCGAAGGCGAGCTTGGCCTTGCCGACGGAGAGTTCCTTGAGCGCGATGAACGGAAACCCGAGCCACGCCAGCGTGCGCGACGTCGGGCCGCGCCGCGGAATGTTCCAGCCGAGCGCGCGCAGCACGTCGATGCTGATGCTCGCGCAATTCTCGTTCGGGTGGTAGTAGACCAGCTGGTGACGCCAGAACTGGTTGTAGACGCGGTTGAGCGCGGACTGCACCAGCACCGCGGCGCGCTCGTCCTTCAGCACGGCGACGACCATGTACGAGGGCCGGTACCAGCCCTGGCCGGAGTTGAGGTCGGCCAGGTAGTTGTCGAGGGGTACCGGCGCCGCGAGGATGCCCTTTTCGCTCTCGACATCCAGCGAATAGAAATTGTTGACCAGCCAGTCGCCGATCTGGCCGTCGGCGCGCACGCGCCCGGTGACGAGCGCGAAGTGCCCGCCATGCGCCTCGTCGTCGTCGCCCTGCGCGCCGTTGACCATCAGCGCCAGCACCGGCCGGCCCGTCCAGTCGGCCGGCATGCCGGCCTTCTGCCACAGCGTCGACGCAGCGTAGGGACTTTGCGCGCCGCCGCGCGGCTCCTCGCGCATCAGGCTGCGCAATGCTTCGGCCGGAGGCAGTCCGGCCGGCAACGTTCGTGGTGCGGGCGCGGCGCCGCCGACTTGAAAGTCTTCCGGCCAGAACGTGCGCGCGACAAAGCCGTCCGCGGTCGGCGTGCCGCGCACCGACATCGTGCGCTGCTGGAAGAACCGTACCGACGACGCGTCGTAGTAGGAACGATTGAGCGGGATCTTCGGTGCGGGATGGAACGGGAACGCGTCGCTGCTCGTGACCAGCTGCGACCCGTCGGCGGAAAACCGCGCGCCGCGCACGATGTCGGGCGCGGCCACCCACACCAGCGGCGGGTAGTCGATCGGTGTTCCGGGCGGGCGTGCCGCCGCCCATGCGCGCACGTCGTCCTCCGCGTGCACGCCTAGCGTGAATCCGGACACCGGGTGGCCGGCCAGCGGCACGGCGATGGTCTGGTCGCGGAAGTACCACAGCGCCTGGCGGATGACCGGGCAATCGCGGCATTCGCCGGTGACCAGGCGGAAATGCTGCGCAGGGTAGAGGCCGAACGCGCCGTCGGCGTTCGCGGGCTGGAGTGCGGGCGCGGCGCCGCCCAGTGCGGAGAACATCATGGCGATTGTCGGCGCGAACAGCCTCGCGCAGCGGCTTAGGCGCGCAGCCACGGGGTGACGCCGAACGCGGTCTTCATGGCCCGGCCCGGTTCCATTCGACCACGATGCGCGGCGTCCCCGCCGCAAGCGAACCGATGACCGCCGCGTGCGCGAATCCATCGGCGCGGAAGACGCGCCAGGATTTCCTCGACGCGGCCGGGCGCGCAGGCGACGAGCAATCCGCCGGACGTCTGCGGATCGGTGAGCAACGCGCGTTCGGCAGCGCCGATGGACGGCGCGAGATCGACGAGCTTGTCGACGCCGGCCCAGTTGCGCGCCGACGCGCCGGTCACGATGCCGTCGCGCGCGAGCCGCAGCACGTCGGGATGCAAAGGCAAACGCGCGAATTCCACTTTCGCCGCCACGCCGCTTCCGCGGCAGATCTCCATCAGGTGGCCGAGCAGGCCGAATCCGGTGACGTCGGTCAGCGCGTGGACGTCCGGCATGGCGCCCAGCGCGATACCCGGCGTGTTCAGTTGCGTCGTGCTGGCGAGCATGGCCGCGTAGCCGTCGGGCGCGAGCAGTCCTTTCTTGAGCGCGGCGCTGTAGATGCCGACGCCAAGCGGCTTGCCGAGGATGAGCGCGTCGCCGGGCTGCGCGCCGGCATTGCGCTTGATGTTCGCCGGGTCGACGACGCCGATCGCCACGAGGCCGTAAATCGGCTCCACCGAGTCGATCGTGTGGCCGCCCGCAATCGGGATGCCGGCCTTGGCGCAGATCGACTCGCCGCCGGCCAGGATCTTGCGGATCGTATCGACCGGCAGTTTGTCGACCGGCATGCCGACCAATGCCAGCGCGAACAATGGCGTCGCGCCCATCGCGTAGACGTCCGAAATGGCGTTGGTCGCGGCAATCGCGCCGAAGTCGAAGGGGTCGTCGACGATCGGCATGAAGAAGTCCGTCGTCGCGACGATCGCCTGGTGTTCATTGATCTGGTAGACCGCGGCGTCGTCGGACGTCTCGACGCCGACCAGCAGCGCCTTCGGCAGCAGTCCCGGCGCGGCCCGGCCCAGGATTTCCTGCAGCACGCCCGGCGCGATCTTGCAGCCGCACCCGCCACCGTGCGAAAACGATGTCAGGCGCAACGGAACGGGATCGGGTGCATTCACGGCAACATCCATCGCATGGTGTCAATCGACGATTTCGTCGGCAAGGATACCCATTCTAGCGTCCCGCCTAATCGGCGTTGCTGCGTTGCAAAAACCCCACCGTTAACAAGCCCTTGCCGCCGGACACTCCTTTCCTTGTGCAAGCAGCAGGCGTAGCATCGCGGCACCGACAAGGTTCGGGCGTGAATCCTGCTTCAAGGGAGTGGATATACGCCACGCACAATGTGACCTGGCGGTCCACTGGAGAGCAGGGCTTTGAAGCCGACGGATATCGCACACCCGGATTATTTTCACAAAGTCGTCGATTGTCAGTGGGCCTGCCCGGCCCATACTCCCGTCCCCGAATACATCCGGTTGATCGCCGCGGGCCATTACGGCGACGCATATCTCGTCAACTGGAAGTCCAACGTCTTTCCCGGAATCCTGGGCCGCACGTGCGATCGGCCGTGCGAACCCGCGTGCCGCCGCGGACGCGTGGAGGAAGGCTCGCCGGAAATCGCCAACTCCAAGGCCAAGCCCGAACCCGTGGCGATCTGCCGCTTGAAGCGCGTCGCGGCGGATTTCAAGGAAGACATCCGTGACCGCCTGCCTCCGCCGGCAAAGACGAAGAACGGCAAGCGCGTCGCGCTGGTCGGCGCCGGGCCGGCGTCGTTGACCGTTGCGCGCGATCTGGCGCCGCTCGGCTACGAATGCGTCGTGTTCGACGGCGATGCCCGCGCGGGCGGCATGATCCGATCGCAGATTCCCAAGTTCCGCCTGCCCGATTCCGTGATCGACGAGGAGGTCGGCTACGTGCTCGACATGGGCGTCGAATTTCGCAGCGGCCAGCGCATCGACAGCATGAAGCAACTGCTGGCGGAAGGGTGGGACGCGGTGTTCGTGGGCAGCGGCGCCCCGCGCGGCCGCGACCTCGACATCCCCGGCCGCGCACGAAGCCGCCGCGAACATCCACATCGGCATCGACTGGCTGTCGTCGGTCTCGTTCGGTCACGTGACGAAGATCGGCAAGCGCGTCATCGTGCTCGGTGGCGGCAACACGGCGATGGACTGCTGCCGCTCGTCGCGGCGCTTGGGCGGTGAGCAGGTGCAGGTCGTCGTGCGCTCCGGGTTCGAGGAAATGAAGGCGTCACCGTGGGAGAAGGAAGATGCCATGCACGAGGGCATCCCGATCCACAACTACCTGGTGCCCAAGGCGTTCACGCACGACAACGGCAAGCTGACCGGCGTGACGTTCGAAAAGGTCGCGCCGAAGAAGGACGCCAAGGGACGCCGGCAGCTCGTCGCCACCGGCGAGCCCGACGTGCACATGCCCTGCGACGACGTGCTGGTCGCCGTCGGCCAGGAAAACGCGTTTCCGTGGATCGAGCGCGATGTGGGCATCACGTTCGATGAATGGGGAATGCCGGTCGTCGACAAGACGACGATGGCCTCTTCGCGCGCCGGCGTCTTTTTCGGCGGCGACGCGGCGTTCGGCCCGAAGAACATCATCTGGGCGGTCGCGCACGGCCACGACGCCGCGATTTCGATCGACCATCATTGCCAGGGCGTGCCGGTGTCGCAGCGGCCCGCGCCGCACGTGAACCTGCTGTCGCAGAAGATGGGCATCCACGAGTGGAGCTACGACAACGCCATCCACAACGACAAGCGCTATCGCGTCCCGCTCAAGGACACCGTCATCGCGTTGCGCGACATCCGGACCGAGGTCGAGCTGGGCTTCGACCGCCGCGTCGGCTACGCCGAGGCGCAGCGCTGTCTCAACTGCGACGTCGAGACGGTGTTCGCGGGCAAGCTGTGCATCGAATGCGACGCCTGCGTCGACATCTGCCCGATGGATTGCATCACCTTCACGCAGGATGGCGAGGAAGCCGACCTGCGCGGGCGGCTCAATGCCCCTGCGCTGAATCTCGCGCAGGACCTGTACGTGGCGGGCGGGCTCAAGACCGGCCGCGTGATGGTCAAGGACGAGGACATGTGCCTGCATTGCGGCCTGTGCGCCGAGCGCTGCCCGACCGGCGCGTGGGACATGCAGAAGTTCCTGCTCGACATGGCGCAGGCGGACGATCGCTGCCATCCGCAACAGGGTTCGACGTCGGCGAAGCGCGCGGATCGACCGTCCGTGCCGCTGATGGCGACGCCGGCGGAGTGACGCGATGACCCCACCCGCTCCCGTGGTCTCCCGCGTCAACGACTTCGTCGTCAAGTTCGCCAACGTCAACGGCTCCGGCTCCGCGTCCGCGAACGGCCTCTTCGCCAAGGCGATCCTGCGCATGGGCGTGCCGGTCGCGGCGCGCAACATCTTTCCGTCCAACATCCAGGGCCTGCCGACGTGGTTCGAGGTGCGCGTGGTCGAGGCCGGCTGGCGCGGGCGCCGTGGCGGCGTCGACATGGCGGTCGCGATGAATCCGCAAACCTGGGACAAGGACCTGGCCGAAGTGGATGCCGGCGGTTACGTCTTCTACGACTCGACCAAGCCGTTGCCGCCGTCGAAGTTGCGCGCGGATGTGACGCCGATCGGCGTGCCGCTCACCGCGATCAGCAATGCCGCGTACAGCGACCCCCGGCAGCGCCAGCTGTTCAAGAACATCATCTATCTGGGCGCGCTGTCGGCGCTGCTCGACATCGACCCGACAGAGATCGAGCGCCTGTTCGGCGAGCAGTACAAGGGCAAGGAAGCGCTGCTCGAGTCGAACAGGAAGGCGCTGCACCTCGGGCGCGATTACGTGCTCGCCAACTTCGAGTGCCCGCTGCCGGTGCACGTGAAGCGCAGCGACAAGGTCGGCGACCGCATCTTCATCGACGGCAACACCGCGTCGGCGCTGGGTTGCGTCTACGGCGGCGCCACGGTGGCCGCGTGGTATCCGATCACGCCGTCGTCGTCGCTGGCCGAAGCATTCGGCAGCTATTGCCGCAAGCTGCGCACCGACGTCGGCTCCGGCAAGAAGCGCTACGCGATCGTGCAGGCGGAGGACGAGCTGGCGTCGATCGGCATGGTCATCGGCGCCGCGTGGAATGGCGCGCGCGCGTTCACCGCGACGTCCGGCCCCGGCGTATCGCTGATGCAGGAGTTCCTGGGCCTCGCGTATTTCGCCGAGATTCCCGCCGTGCTGTTCGACGTCCAGCGCGGCAGTCCATCCACCGGCATGCCGACGCGCACGCAGCAGGCGGACCTCATCTGCTGCGCCTACGCGTCGCACGGCGATACCAAGCACATCCTGCTGTTTCCCGAGGACCCGACGGAGTCGTTCGAGTTCGCGGCCACGGCGTTCGACCTCGCGGACCGCTTCCAGACTCCGATCTTCGTGATGCTGGACCTGGACATCGGCATGCAGGACTGGCTGACGGAGCCGTTCGCGTGGGACGACGCGCGCCGGATGGACCGCGGCAAGGTGATGACGGCGGCGATGCTCGACGCGGGACGCGACTTCGGCCGCTACCTCGACACCGATGGCGACGGCGTGCCCTACCGCACCTATCCGGGCACGCATGCGTCCAAGGGAGGCTACTTCACACGCGGCACCACCAAGGACCGCTACGCGCGGTACACGGAGGAGGGGCCGGCGTACGTCGACAACATGCAGCGGCTGCAGCGCAAGTTCGAGACGGCGAAGGACGTGGTGCCCGCGCCGGTGATCCAGCAGGGGCCCGAAGCCCGCGAAATCCGGCGTCATCTGGTTCGGTTCCACCGGCGCGGCCATGAGCGAATCGCTGGTGGCATTGGAGGCCGAGGGCATTCGCCTCGACTGCCTGCGCATCCGCGCATTTCCGTTCGCGGACGCCATCGCCGATTTCATCCACGCGCACGAGCACGTCTTCGTCGTCGAGCAGAATCGCGACGCGCAGATGAAGTCGCTGCTGGTCAACGAATGCGGCATCGACCCGGCCAAGCTCATCTCGATCCTGCACTACGACGGAACGCCGGTCACCGCGCGGTTCATCACGCGCGAGATCGCCGAGAAGGCGCGCCTGTTCAACGTAGTGCCGATGCGAAAGGTGGCGCCATGACGTACTTAGCCAAGCCCAAGATCCACCATCCGTCGCTGCCGAAGAACGCGCTGGGATTCACCCGCCGCGATTACGAGGGCGCCATATCGACGCTGTGCGCCGGCTGCGGCCACGATTCGATCTCGGCCGCGATCATCCAGGCATTCTTCGAACTCGACGTTGCGCCGCACCGGGTCGCCAAGCTGTCGGGCATCGGCTGCTCGTCGAAGACGCCCACCTATTTCCTGGGCAACTCGCACGGTTTCAACAGCGTTCACGGCCGGATGCCGTCGGTGCTGACCGGTGCCGCGCTCGCCAACCGCGACTTGATCTACCTCGGCGTTTCCGGCGACGGCGACTCGGCGTCGATCGGATTGGGCCAGTTCGCGCACAGCCTGCGCCGCGGCGTGAACATGGTCTACATCGTCGAGAACAACGGCGTGTACGGCTTGACCAAGGGCCAGTTCTCCGCCACCGCCGATCGCGGCAGCAAGAGCAAGAAAGGCGCGATCAACCGCGACGAGTCGATCGACCTCGCGATGCTGGCGTTGACGCTGGGCGCGACGTTCGTGGCCCGCGGATTCTCGGGCGACAAGGTGCAGCTCGTCCCGCTGATCAAGGCCGCCGTCCAGCACCGGGGCGCCGCGCTGATCGACATCGTCAGTCCTTGCGTCGCGTTCAACAATCACGTCGGCTCCACCAAGAGCTTCGACTACGTGCGCGAGCACAACGACGCGGTGAACCGGCTCGACTTCATCTCGTCGCGCGACGAGATCACCACGGACTACGCGGAGGGCGAAACGCGGGATGTGCAGCTGCACGACGGGGGCACGATCCGCCTGCGCAAGCTCGATGCCACCTACGATCCCACCGACAAGGTCGGCGTCATGGCGTACCTGGAAGCGCATCGCGCCGCGGGCGAGGTCGTCACCGGCCTCCTGTACCTGCATCCCGACAGCGCGGACCTGCACGACGCGCTGGACACGGTCGCGGTGCCGCTCAATTCGCTGGGCGACGCCGACCTCGTGCCGGGGAATGCCGCGCTGGCGTCGATCAACGCCAGCTTGCGCTAGCGACCGGAACGTTCCTTCGCCGCTGCCCGCGCCGTGGAATTCAGCGTGGGTTCGCCGATCTTGTGCAGCGTGTTGCGATCGGTGTGGTGGAACGGCTCCGCCTGTCCGGGGATGATCAGCACCGTATCCTGTTCGTAGGACCAGGTCCCATCGGCGTTGACCGTGACCGTGATCGTGCAGCTTTCGGTACGGAACGCGTGCTCGAGGAACGGCACGGAAACGATCCCGTTGGTCAGCGACCCGCGCACGGCCTCAAGGCGAAACGACTTTGCGTCGGCCGCGGCGCGGCCGGTGAACATCGCGACCTGCCCCCGCGGAATCGCCAGCGTCTGGATCAGGTCTCCGGTGGCCGGTTCCCATAGCCAGTAGCCCACCTGGTCGTGAAACGTGTTCGGATCATCCGGCTCGAAGATCTGCGTGTGATAGCGCAACCCGTAGAACAGCTGCGGCCCGTTGACCTGCGCGTCGATCGGCTGCAACTCGTAATGCTCGATGAACGTCTTCCGTTCGGGACCGTCGGCCTTGGGATTGACGTCCTCGCCACGCGTGCCGGTCCAGATGCCCGCCAGTGCCGTCAGCGGTCCCAAGTTGGCGAGCGTGTCGACGTCGGTTTCGGCTTCGGTGTAGATGTCCTCGGGGTACTTGTGCATGGATTGGCCGGCGTTGTCGGTCGAGTGTCGCAATATAGCCTACCGCGGACCGGCGCGATTCAGAACAGCGAGTCCTGTTCCGGTAACGGCGGCGGCGGTTCGGACTCGGCAGCGGCCGCATGCAGTTCGCCTTCCTCCGCGCGCGCGATGAGCCTGGCGTCGTCGTTGCGCACGCTGTTCACGCGCACGGACACGGGGTAGTAGGTCATCGCGTCGGCGGGATAGGGCGCGAACAATTCAGCGGTGTCTTCGTTGGCGACGTCGAGCCAGCGGTCGAACGCGACCGGTGCCACGATCACCGGCATGCGGTCGTGCAGCGGCGCCACCAGCGCGTTGGATCGCGTCGTGATGATCGTGCAGGTGTCGAGCACCTCGCCCGCCGGCGACAGCCAGCGTTCGAACAAGCCGGCGAGCGCGAACGGCGCGCCGTCCTTCATGCCGATGTGGAACGGCTGCTTGGCGCCGGAGGCCGTCTGCTTCCATTCGTAGAAGCCGTCCACCGGCAGCAGGCAGCGATGCTTCTTCAACGCCGTTCGAAACGATGGCTTTTCGGCCAGCGTCTCCGCGCGCGCATTGATCATCCTGTTGCCGATGGCCGGATCCTTGGCCCAGCGCGGCACCAGGCCCCACCGGACGTCGACGAGTTCGCGTTCTCCCGCGGCGTTGCGCCGGATGATCGGCACGTCCTGCATCGGCGCGATGTTGTAGCGCGGACGCATCTGCGGCGGGAACGGCACGCCGAACGCGAGCGCCAGCGCCGCGGGCTGCGTATGCAGTTCATAGCGTCCGCACATGCCAGCGCCCGCTACTCCGGGTCGAGGGTGCCGGGCGCGGCCAGCAGCCGGTGCGCCGTCCGCGCGACCTGCAGCGTGTCCCAATACGCGTAGGCGCCCACGGCGGCGGCGCCGGCAACGGGTACCCAGCGGCTTGCCGCCGTGCCGACGATGCGCCGGGTGACCGTGACGCCGACCTTTTGCAGCACGCCCTTCAACGCGCCGGAGGTCAGTTGCTGGACGATCACGCGCTGGCCGGCACGGACCACGACGTCGCGCAGCACATGGCTGGCCGCATGGCGAAACAGGCAGTACAGCATGTGGACCCGGGTCAATTCCGCGCTGCGGCCGTACAGTCCGAATATGTCGGCGACCATCTGCCGCTGCGTCTTCCAGATGACGTAGAGGTCCGGCAGCACGGTCAGCATCCCCAGCGGTCCCGGCGGCAGCGCCAGCGAGCCCGACAGCACGGCCGCCTGTTTTGCCGCGCGCTTGGCGATGGCGGCCGCTTCCCGCGCCGGGTCCGGCACCTGCCGCGTGCGAGGCTGCGGCACGTCGGCGATCACCCGTTCAATGGTGCCGCCGACATCGTGGCCGGGAGGCTCGATGGTTGCGGGAGGGGAGGCAGCGTTGCTTCGGTTCATCGGCGCGGCAAGCGTTGGGAAGCGATATGCAATGCGGTCGAATAGCGGCATCCTCACTATAGGCGGCGTACGGGGACCTCGCAATCAGGACAGATGGGGCCGACGCGGCAACGTTACAATCGGCCTTCCGTTCAACGCCTGACGCCCCGCCCATGCAAGCCTACCGTTCCGCTGCGAAGGTACCCCACGCGTTTCAACTCGGACGGCGGACGCTAGCGACGATGCGAGTTTTCGGATTTGCCGGATGGTCGGGGAGCGGCAAGACGACGCTGATCGAGCAGGTGATTCCGCGCCTCGTCGCGAAGGGTCTCGCCGTTTCGCTGGTCAAGCACGCGCACCATTCGTTCGACCTGGACCAGCAGGGAAAGGACTCGCATCGCCACCGCACCGCGGGTTGCAGCGAGGTGCTGGTGACATCGGGCGTGCGCTGGGGCCTGCTCCACGAGCTTCGCGGCGCCCCGGAGTTGACGCTGCCCGAGGCGCTTGGCCGCCTGTCGCCGTGCGACCTGGCCCTGGTCGAGGGATACAAGGCGTACCCCATTCCCAAGCTCGAAATATGGCGCGAATCCGTCGGCAAGCCGTTGCTCCATCCACAGGATTCCCACATCCTGGCCATCGCGACGGACAATCCGGGGGCCTTTGCCGGCGGCCGCATTCCCGCGTTTGCGCTCGACGCGCTGGATGAGATCGCAACATTTATCCACACCCGCGCGGACGCCTGGCCAACCCCCGATTGACTTGGGGCGGCACGTAGGAGTAGCTTGAACTTGCGGCATTTCCGGCTGACCAAGACCTGAGCATCTGACCCACGAGCCTGTCCCATGGGCGGAAGGAATTCCACCGCAAGTCTGCAATTCCGTTATGAATAAAAATCAACTACTTGCAGCGATTTTCGTAACCATTACCGGAGCTGCGGCCGCGTTTCCGGCGATGGCGGATGAAGTCGTGCCGGTCGCGGACATGACAGGGTTCTACGGCGGACTTGCGATGCGCGAGCGTGGCGCCGAATCCGAGGGCTTCCAGTTCGGACATTTGGCCTCGGCGTGGAACAAATTCACGCTGCCGGCGAGCGACGACAATGGCGCGCGCACGCTGGCCTATGGCGGCTACCGCTGGTCGAACGACGTCGCGGTGGAAGCAGCTGTCGCGTCCGCGGATCGATTTGCGCTCAACCAGGAAGGCATCGCGGGCGCGACGTGGAATGGGATTCGCGTTCGCGAATGCCAACGATGCCGTCGCCAAGAGCTGGAACGCCGACGTGTACACGACCTGGGGCTTCGCGAAGAGATTCTCGCTGTACGGACGGCTGGGTTATGTGCAGAGCGAACCCGTCGTCCTTTACCCCAGCAGCCTGGCCGTCAGCGACGTCCGCCGCAACCGCGATGGCGTCAATTACGGCGTGGGCCTGCGGTACGACATCAACACGCTCCTCGGCCTGCGTCTCGAATACGCACGCTTCGGACGACTCGCGACCGAGGCCATGCCCGGCGTGCTGCCGGACTCCGACCGGGTCCAGTTCGGCCTGCAGTTCCGGTTCTGATTCTCCCGCGTCGGTTTCCTCGCGGCGGAATCCTCGCCGTCGATCCTGCGCAACTGACATGTATGCGGTGCGCAACGCAGCACGCAACTTGAGGCTGCGCAACTTTAGTCCCGGCTGCGCGTAGAATCGGGGCGCTCCGGTCCTGCCGATCCGGCGGACCTCATCGCCGCGACCCCTATGTCCGATTCGCAGACTGCTACCGCCGTTACCGTCCACTTGGTCTATCTCGCGCGTTTGCGCGAAGCCTTCGGACGCGCTGGCGAGGCGCTGACTTTGAGCGGCGATGAATTCTCCGTCGCCGCCATCCTTGCCGCGCTGCGCGCGCGGGGAGGCGCGTTCGCGGCGGAGTTGGCGCCCGGCCGCGCCGTGCGCGTTGCCGTCAACCACGCGCTGGTCGCGTCCGACGAGCCCGTGCGCGATGGCGACGAAGTCGCGCTGCTGCCGCCGGTGACCGGTGGTTGAACGAACCCGCAGGGCGCCATGACCGTTCGCGTCCAGACCGCCGATTTCGACGCGGGCCACGAGATTGCCGGCCTGCGCGCGCGGAGACAAGCGGGTGGGGGCCGTGGCGACGTTCATCGGCACGGTGCGCGACGTCAACGACGCGGCGCACGTGGCGACGCTCACGCTCGAGCACTACCCCGGGATGACGGAGAAGGCGCTGGAAGCCATCGTTGCCGAGGCCAAGGGCCGCTTCGACATTCTCGATGCGCTCGTCATCCATCGCGTCGGCACGCTGGCGCCTGCCGACCAGATCGTGCTGGTCGTCGTGACCAGCGCGCATCGCGGCGACGCCTTCGACGCCTGCCGCTTCCTGATGGACTACCTCAAGACCCGCGCGCCGTTCTGGAAGAAGGAAACCACGCCGCAGGGCACGCGCTGGGTCGACGCGCGGGCCAGCGACGACGAGGCCGCGGCGCGCTGGGACGAAGCCCTCGGCGCCACCACGCTGAAGCGTTGATCTTCCCATCGCCACCATGCCCGCCACGGCGCTCATTGCCATCGACTGGGGGACGACGTCCGCGCGCGCCTACTGCCTGGGCGCCGGCGGCGACGTCATCGCGACGCGCGCGGTGCCGTTGGGGGTCATGCAGGTGCAGGAAGGATGCTTTCCCGAAGCGCTTGCCACGTTGCTGGGCGATTGGCACGACGTGGCCGCGCCGCGGCTGGCGTGCGGCATGGTCGGCAGCCGGCAAGGCTGGCGGGAGGCGCCCTACGTCGAGTGTCCCGCGCCGCTGGCAACCCTCGCCGCGGGAATCGTGCGCGTTCCCGGCGACGCGCTGGCCATCGTTCCGGGCGTGCGCACGCGCGATGCGAATGGCATTCCGGACGTGCTGCGCGGAGAGGAGACCCAACTTGCCGGTGCCGTGGACGAAGACGAGGAGCGCGTTCTCGCCGTCCTTCCCGGAACCCACTGCAAATGGGCGCTGGTCGAACGCGGACAGCTCGTCGATTTTTCGACCTACATGACCGGAGAGCTCTACGACGTCCTTCTCGGTCACAGCATCCTTGGCCGGCTGGCGCAAGCCTCGGGCCAGGACCCGGGCCCGGCATTCGCGCGCGGCGTGACGCGCGGCCTGGGCACCGGCGGATTCAGCCACGACCTGTTCGGCGCACGCACGCTCGCGCTGACGGGCGAATTGGCGCCGACCGAAGTTCCGGACTGGCTGTCCGGCCTGCTGATCGGCCGCGAGGTGCGCAACGGGCGCATATGGGCGCAGCGCAAAGGCTGCGACGGCGCCAGTGTGCGGCTGGTCGGCACCGACGCGTTGATGGCGCGTTATGCTGACGCGATGACGCTGGCAGGCATTGCCGTCGCCCGCGCGCCGGCCGACTCCGCCGCGCGCGGCCTGTGGCGCATCGCGCAGCATGCGTCGCTTCCCTTGTCCCTTCCTCATTGAACCGGCCATCGCATGAATCCATTGCTGCGCTACCTCGACCCGCTGCCGTTGATCGCCGTTCTGCGCGGGATCACGCCCGAGGAAGTTCCCGCGATTTCGGGAGCGCTGATCGCGGAAGGCTTCCGTGTCCTGGAGGTGCCGCTCAATTCGCCGCGGCCTTTCGAATCGATCCGGCTGCTCGCGAACGCGTGCGGCGAGCAGTGCCTGGTGGGGGCCGGCACCGTACTCGCCGTGGCGGATGTCGCGCGCGTGCGCGATGCCGGCGGCAAGGTGGTGGTGATGCCGCATGCGGATACTGCGGTGATCCGCGAAGCCAAGGCGCGCGGCATGGTGTGCGTGCCCGGCGTGGCGACGCCGACCGAGGCGTTCGCCGCGCTCGCCGCGGGCGCCGACGGCCTCAAGATGTTTCCGGCCGAGGCGCTGCCGCCCGGGGCGCTCAAGGCCTGGCGCGCGGTCCTGCCGCGCGATGCGCTGGTCTTTGCCGTCGGCGGCATCCGGCCGGACAACATGGCACCGTATTGGGCGGCCGGCGCGACCGGCTTCGGCACCGGCTCGAACTTGTATGCGCCGGGCGCGCGGGCCGAGGATGTCCGCGCCGCGGCGGCGGCCTATGCTGCTGGATTCCGCGCGTTGCCGGTAAGATAGCCGGCAGGTCCGTCGCCATTGGGGAAGATGATGAGATTTCCTGCACGCGCGGCCGTGGCGCTGACGCTGCTTGCGCTGGTCGTTCCGGCGGCTCCGCCGGCATGGGCGGCGCGCGGCACGATTCGCTGCGAGAGCCGCAACAACAATCGAAATTTCTGTCGCGTGGACACCGAGAACAACGTGTCGCTGCGCAGGCAGCTGTCGAACGCGCCATGCACGCGCAATCGCACCTGGGGATTCGACCGCAACGGCATCTGGGTCGATCGGGGATGCCGCGCGGATTTCGACTTCGGGCGCAGTTCGAACAACTCCCGCAACAACAATAACAACAATGCGGCGATCGCGGCCGGCATCCTGGGCGCGTTCGCGATCGGCGCGGCGATCGGCGGTTCGCAACCACCGAACACGCCGCCGCCGCCGATGGTTGCACCGGCGCGGCCGCCGTCCTGGGCCGTCGGCACGTTCCAAGCCTGGGATCCCGATGCGCGCAGCACGGTGATACTGGACGTGGCCGGCGACGGCAGGGTGTTCCTGCGCAATGACCGGGGCCAGGTCATCAGCCAGGGCAGTTTCCGCGACGGCTCGGTATTCTGGAGCAACGGCAGCCGCTCATGGATCGCCCGCGAGGGCCCGGGAGTCATGCTGGGCGACGTCGCGTCGGGCAGGCATTTCAATTTCCGGCGCAGCTGATCTCACGTGACCATCGTTCACGACAGGCTGGACATCGTCGCGCTGGGTGAGCCGCTGATCGAGTTCAACCAGACGCGCGCCGCGGATCCGCGCGCCTATGTGCAGGGCTTCGGCGGCGACACGTCGAACATGGCCATCGCAGCGGCGCGGCTCGGCGCGCGCACGGGCTATGTGACGCGTCTGGGTGGCGACTCCTTCGGACGCCTGTTCCGCGAATTGTGGGCCGAGGAAGGCGTCGACATGCGCGGCGTGGCCACCGACGCCGACGCGGCGACCGGCGTCTATTTCGTCACGCACGGCGCGCAGGGTCACGAGTTCTCGTACCTTCGCGCTGGCTCCGCGGCCAGCCGCATGCGGCCCGAAACGCTGCCGCTCGACGTCGTGCGCTCGGCGCGCCTGCTGCACGTATCCGGAATCAGCCAGGCGATCTCGGCCAGCGCATGCGATACGGTGTTCGCCGCCATCGACGAGGCCAGCGCGGCCGGCGCGCTCGTGACCTACGATCCCAACTTGAGGCTCAAGCTCTGGCCCCTGCCGCGGGCGCGCGCGACGATACTGGCGACGATGGGTCGCTGCAGTTGGTGCGTGCCGAGCCTCGACGACGCATTGGTGCTGTTCGGCGGCGGCGACGCGGCAGGAGCGGTGACGGCCTGTCATCGTGCCGGCGCGCGAGGGGTGGTATTGAAGCTGGGCGCCGACGGCTGCATCGTTTCCGACGGCGTGCGTCAGCAGCACGTTCCCGCGCACCGCGTCACGCCGGTGGACGCGACGGGGGCGGGCGACTGCTTCGATGGCGCCTTCGCTACGCGCCTGCTCGCCGGCGACGATCCGTTCGCCGCCGCTGCGTATGCCAATGTCGCGGCGGCGCTTGCCACGACCGGATTCGGTGCGGTGGCTCCGCTGCCGCGTGACGCCGACGTGCGCGCCGCGCTGGGCAGGGTCGCGGCGTGACCGCGACGACGTTTCTCCCGGACCTGTATTCGGGCAAGGTCGCGCTCGTGGTGGGCGGAACGAGCGGAATCGGCGCGGCCATTGCCGATGCCTTCGCCGGGCTGGGCGCCGTGGTCACCGTCACCGGCGCGTCGCGCGAGGAATGCGACGCCGCGCGCGCGTCGCCGCGCTTCCGCTGCCGCGACGCCGTCGCGCTCGATGTGCGCGACGACGCGGCGGTCACGGCGTTGATTGCGTCGCTGCCCCGGCTCGATGTGCTTGTGAACTGCGCCGGGATCATCCGCCGCGGCGCCGAGCACGACGTTGCCGTATTCGCGGAGGTCCTTGCGATCAACCTCACGGGCACCATGCGCTGCTGCGCGCTGGCGCGCGACAAGCTGAAAGGCGCGGGAGGCGCGATCGTCAATACGGCCTCCGTGCTGTCGTTCCTCGGCGGCGGCCTGGTGCCGGGGTACAGCGCGAGCAAGGGCGGCGTGGCGCAACTGACCAAGTCGCTGGCCATCGCGTATGCGTCCGACGGCATTCGCGTCAACGCCATCGCGCCGGGCTGGGTGACCACGCCATTGACGCAGGCGCTGCAGGCCGACCCGCAGCGCAGCGCCGCGATACTGGCGCGCACGCCGCTCGCGCGCTGGGCGGCGCCGGAGGACATCGCCGGCGCCGCCGTGTTTCTCTGTTCACCCGCCGCCCGCTTCGTCACCGGCGTCGTGTTGCCGGTGGATGGCGGCTATCTGATTTCATAGGGGGGCCTATGCCGATTGGAACTGCAGTCCGTTACCTCAAGAAGCACGACTGGGAGAAGGCGCACATGATCGTGCAGGAAGATTCGTCGACGCTCGGGTGCTGGGCGCACGGCATCGTGCACATGCAGGAAGGCGACGTCGCCAACGCGCGATACTGGTATCGCAAGGCGCACCGCGACTTTCCCAAGGTCTACGACGAAGCTGCCGAGATCGCGGCGCTGGCGCGCGCCATCAAGGAAGGGACGGAGTGAATGCTCCGTTGATCCTGCCCACGTCCGGCATCCGGCCGGAAATCGCCGTCGCGGCGCTGCCCGACGACGAGCGCGTGTGGGTGCCGCAGGCAAGGATGTCTGGTTCCGTCCGCTGCTGCTCAACACCGTGTCCGGCGGCTGGTGCAACCTGCTGCGCGTGCGCAAGAGCGGCGTGCTGTCGCGGCACCGGCACCCGATGCTGGTCATCGGCTACGTGATCAAGGGCCGCTGGAAGTATCTCGAGCACGACTGGACGGCGGAGGAGGGCAGCTTCGTCTACGAGCCGCCCGGCGAGATCCATACGCTGACGGTACCGGACGACTGCCCGGAAATGATCACGTTCTTCAACATCAGCGGCGCGATGATCTATCTCGACGCGGACGGCCGGCAGAACGGCTACGAGGACGTCTGGAGCAAGATCGACATGTGCCGCGATCACTACGCGAAGTGCGGGCTCGGCGCATCCTACGTCGAACAGTTCATCCGGTGAGGCGCACGAATTGAAAGCTCCATGATCGGTCAATTCGCCGCGGTTGGCGCCGGCGCGGCCTTCGGCGCGTGGCTGCGCTGGGGACTGTCGGCGTGGCTCAACGCGCGCGTGCCGAAATTCCCGCTGGGCACGCTGGCGTCCAACCTGATCGGTGGCTACCTGGTGGGATTCGCGGTCGCGTATTTCCTGGTGCGACACGACCTGTCGCCGGAGTGGCGGCTGTTCGTCATCACCGGATTCCTGGGCGGGCTGACGACGTTCTCGACCTTCTCGGCGGAGGTCACCGAACTGCTCGCGCGCGGCGACTATGCTGCCGGGATCGCGCTGGCCTCGGTCCACCTGTTCGGATCGCTGCTGCTCACCGCCGCAGGCTTCGCCACGTTTCGCGTGCTGGCGTGATGCGATAATCATCGGTCGCCGTCCCGGCGCTTGCGGCCACTGCACGGCAACAACACCAAACTGGAAATCTGACCATGCCCCAAGCCATTCGCATCAAGGAAGTAGGCGGACCCGACGTCATGGTGCTGGAGGACGTGGCCGTCGGCTCGCCCGGACCGGGCGAGGCCCGCGTGCGCCACACCGTCATCGGCGTCAACTACATCGACACCTACCACCGGACCGGGCAGTACAAGCAGCCGCTGCCTGCGGGCATCGGACTCGAAGGCGCGGGCGTGGTCGAGGCGGTGGGCGACGGCGTCGACTACCTGAAGGCCGGCGATCGCGTCGCCTATAGCGGCGGGTCCCCGGGTTCCTACAGTACCGAGCGGATCATGCCCGCCGATCGGCTGGTCCCGATTCCCGCGGGCGTCAGCGACGAGTCTGCGGCGACGCTGATGCTCAAGGGCCTGACGGTCCAGTATCTGTTTCGGCAGACGTTTCCGCTGAAGGGCGGCGAGACGATCCTGTTTCACGCCGCGGCGGGCGGCGTCGGACTGGTGGCGTGCCAATGGGCGCGCGCGCTCGGCGTGACGATGATCGGCACCGTCGGCTCCGACGACAAGGCGGCGCTGGCCAAGGCGAACGGCTGCGCGCATACGATCGTGTACACGCGCGAGGACTTCGTCGCGCGCACGAAGGAACTCACCGGCGGCAAGGGCGTGCCGGTGGTCTACGACGCGATCGGCAAGGACACGTTTCCGAAATCGCTCGACGTGCTGCAGCCGCGCGGCATGTTCGTGAGCTACGGCAGTTCGTCGGGACCGGTTCCGGACTTCTCGATCATGCTGCTCGCGCAGAAGGGATCGCTGTACGCGACGCGGCCGACGCTGTTCACCTACGCCGCGACGCGTCCGCAACTGCTGGCGATGGCCGACGACATGTTCAAGCTCGTCGCCGCCGGCAAGTTGAAGTCCGAGGCGCGGCAGCGTTTTGCGCTCAAGGATGCCGCGGCGGCGCATCGGGCGCTGGAGTCGCGCGCCACCACCGGCGCCACCGTGCTGATGCCCTAGGCCTGCGATCAGCGCGGCGCGTCCCGCGCTGGTTGAGCAACGCTCGCGCGGCGTCGGGCAGTTCGGAAGCGGTGAGTCCGAGCGGACCGATGCCCTGCGCGACGAGCGCGTCCGCGGTCGCGCCATGCAGGCATACCGCGTAACGCAGCGCCGTCTTCGCGGGCAGTCCCTGCGCCAGCAGCGCGCCCAGCAGACCCGACAGGACGTCCCCGCTGCCGGCCGTGGCGAGCGCCGGTCCGCCGCTGGCGTTGATGTCCCAGGTGCCGTCCGGATGCGCGAGCACGCTGCCGGCGCCCTTGAGCACCACGTTGGCGGCAAGTCGCTGCGCGAGCTCGCGCGCGGCACTCATGCGGTCGCTCTGGACGTTCTCGACGTCCGTGGCCAGGACGCGCGCGGCTTCGCCCGGATGGGGCGTGGCCAGTGTCGGCGCGCTGCGGGACCGGGTCGCGGCCAGCAGCGCGGCATCGCGGGCGATGAGGTTGAGCGCGTCCGCGTCGAGCGCGATGGGTATCGGCAACGCCAGCGCGCGCTGCAGCAGCGACCGCGCGGCATCGCTGGTGCCCAGGCCGGGCCCCACGACCAACGCATCCGGATGCGCGTCGAGCACCGGCGCCGGCGTGCCGCAGCATCAATTCGGGCATGCTGGCGTCGATCTTGGGCGGGTCCGCCATCAGGAAACCCAGCCAGACCTTGCCCGCGCCGGTGCGCATCGCCGCGCGGCCGGCGAGGATCAGCGCGCCGCCCATGCCTTCGGTGCCGCCGAGAATTCCCAGCGTGCCGAAGGTCCCCTTGTTGACGTTGCGGGTGCGGCGTCCGAGCACCGCCGGCAGCGCCGCCGCCATCGGCGGCCAATCGAGCCGATGCCCCTGCGCGGCGACGCGCACTCGATGCCGAGCGAGTGAACCGAAATCTACACCGCAATGATCGGGGCCGTCCGCGGTCAGCAGCCCGGGCTTGAGTCCGATGAACGTCGCCGTGGCGGATCGCGCGGATCGCCGGCGTGCTGACGGACCCCGTGTCGGCGTTCAATCCGGTGGGAACATCGAGCGCGAGGATGGGCGCGCCGGAATCGTTGGCCCAATGCACGAGCGCCGCGTAGTCGTCGGTCAGTCGGCCGCGCAAGTCCGATGCCGAACAGGCCATCGACGATGAGGGCGGGTCGCTCGGCGGCGGGTCCGGCCACGGTTGTGCCCCCCGCGTCGATGAAGGCGGCGTGCGCCGCGCGGGCATCCGGCGGGAACCTGGCCGCGTCGCCCGGAAAGACCACGGCGATGTCGAAATACCATGTCCGAAGCCAGCGGGCGACGACAAAGGCATCGCCGCCATTGTTGCCGGGGCCCGCCAGGACGACGACCCGGCCTCCACGGTCGCCCGCCATCGCCCGCGCGACGTCGGCCGCGGCGCGTCCGGCGCTCTCCATGAGGGGCAGATGGCCATGGTGCTGCCTCGATGGCGCGAACTTCGGCGACGCGATAGACGGGGGCGAGTGTCGCGTCCATGCGGCGATTATAGGGGTGGTGGCCGGGGCCGCGCCGGGCCGTAGCGGCGAGGGTGCCGGTTCGCGCATAGACAAACGGGCGGCCGCGCCGCTAAACTAGCCGCGATGCCGCGCCCCCGTCAGCTTCCCTCCGCGGCCCAATCCGTTTCCTTTCCCGTTTTGCAACGATTTGCACGCATCCGCCGTGCACCATTGGAGGTCGCAATGAAGCTTCTCCGCAAATCAGCTTTCGTCCTGGCCGCCGCCGTGTTCGCGCTGGGCGCGCAGGCGCAGGATCTCACCGGCACGCTCAAGAAAATCAAGGACACCGGCACGATTACGCTAGGCGCGCGCGAGTCGTCGGGCGCGCTGGCCTACACGCTGGGTGACGGCAAGTACGTCGGCTTCCACACCGAAATGAGCGAGAAGATCGCCGCCGACCTGCCAAAGCAGCTCAAGATGGCCAAGCTCGACGTCAAGTTCCAGCCGGTGACGTCGCAGAACCGCATCCCGCTGGTGCAGAACGGCACGGTCGACCTGGAGTGCGGCTCGACCACCAACAACGCCGCGCGGCAGAAGGACGTCGCGTTCGCGATGACCACGTACGTCGAGGAAGGGCGCATCGTCGTCAAGGCCA
This sequence comes from uncultured beta proteobacterium, assembly GCA_963834045.1. Taxonomy (GTDB): domain Bacteria; phylum Pseudomonadota; class Gammaproteobacteria; order Burkholderiales; family Casimicrobiaceae; genus VBCG01. The sequence continues at coordinate 110,387 of CAWIAK010000001.1, forward strand.
ATTCGCCGATCAAGGGTATCGCCGACCTGAACGGCAAGACGGTCGCCACGACCACCGGGACCACGTCCGTGCAGACGCTGCGCAAGAACAAGAAGGCCTCGAACATGGACTTCAAGGAAGTGTTCGGCAAGGACCACGCCGACAGCTTCCTGCTGCTCGAATCCGGCCGCGCCGACGCGTTCGTGATGGACGGACAGATCCTCGCGGGCCTCGTATCCAAGTCGAAGGACCCGGCCGACTACAAGATCCTGGGCGAAGTGCTGAGCGTGGAGCCCATCGCCTGCATGATGCGCAAGGATGACCCCGCGTTCCAGAAGGCGGTCGACGCCAGCATCCAGGCGATGGTCAAGAGCGGTGACCTGGCCAAGATGTACGACAAGTGGTTCGTGCAGGCCATTCCGCCGTCGAATACCAAGGTCGGCCTGCCGCTGTCGGACGCGACCAAGCAAGCGTGGATGAACCCGAACACGAAGCCGATGGAAGAGTACGCCGTACAGTAGGCAAGCGAACACGGGAGGCGGCGCGGGGAGGCGCCGCGCCGGCGCGGTGCGGGCGGGCAAGGGGGCGGCTTAGATGAGCTGGGATTGGCAGGTCTTCTTCCAGGACACCGGCGGCGGCCAGACCTATTTTCGCTGGATGATGTCGGCGTGGGGCTGGACGCTGCTGGTCTCGGCGTGCTCGCTGGTGGTGGCGCTGACCGTCGGCTCGCTGATGGGCATCCTGCGCACGACGCCCGTCAAGGCGTTCGTCTGGATCGGCAACGCGTGGACCGAGCTGTTCCGCAACATCCCGCTGCTGGTCCAGATCTTCCTCTGGTACCACGTCATCCCCTCGATCTGGAAGACGCTGCAGGGCGTGCCTGACTTCGTGGCGGTGGTGATCGCGCTGGGCTTCTTCACGTCGGCGCGCATCGCCGAGCAGGTGAAGGCGGGCATCCAGGCGCTGCCCAAGGGCCAGCGTTACGCGGGCCTGGCGATGGGCCTCACGCTGCCGCAGACATACCGGTACGTGATCCTGCCGATGGCGTTCCGGATCGTCATTCCGCCGCTGACCAGCGAGTCGATGAACATCATCAAGAACTCGTCGGTGGCGTTCGCGGTGAGCATTTCCGAACTGACGTTCTTCGCAATGCAGGCGCAGGAGGAGACGTCGCGCGGCGTGGAAATCTACCTCGCCGTCACGGGGCTGTATTTCGTGTCGGCGTTCGCGGTCAACCGCGTCGCGGCGTTCATCGAGAAGCGCGTCCAGGTGCCCGGCATGATCGGGAGCAAGCGATGAACCTGACCTTCGCCTTCTTCGACTGGAATGTCGTTTCCAGCTTTATCCTGAAGGGCTTCATTTTTTCGGTGCAGCTGACGCTGTTTGCGATGGTCGGCGGCATTGCGCTGGGCACCGCGATCGCGTTGATGCGCCTGTCGGGCAAGAAATGGCTGGTGCTGCCGGCCGCGTTCTACGTCAATACGCTGCGGTCGATCCCGCTGGTCATGGTGATCCTGTGGTTCTTCCTGCTGATCCCGCTGCTGATCGGCCGGCCCCTGGGCGCGGAACTGTCGGCGATCATCACTTTCACCGTGTTCGAGGCGGCGTACTACTCGGAGATCATGCGCGCGGGCATCCAGTCGGTGCCGCACGGGCAGGTCTCGGCCGGCTACGCGGTCGGCATGACCTACGCGCAGTGCATGAAACTGATCGTGCTGCCGCAGGCATTCCGCAACATGCTGCCGGTGCTGCTGACGCAGACGATCATCCTGTTCCAGGACACGTCGCTGGTCTACGCTGTCGGCGCCTACGACCTGTTGAAGGGCTTCGAGGTCGCGGGCAAGAATTTCAACCGGCCGGTCGAAATGTACCTGCTCGCCGCCATCACCTATTTCGTCATCTGCTTCAGCTTGTCGATGCTCGTGCGCCAGCTGCAGAAGAGGATCGCCATCATTCGCTAGAGCCGCGAGGGAACGAGAGAACGCGCCATGATCGACATCAAGGACATTTCCAAGTGGTACGGCAGCTTCCAGGTGCTGACCAACTGCACGACCAGCATCAAGAAGGGCGAGGTCGTCGTGGTGTGCGGCCCCTCGGGTTCGGGCAAGTCGACGCTGATCAAGTGCGTGAATGCGCTGGAGCCGTTCCAGAAGGGCGATGTCGTCGTCGACGGCATTTCCATCGCCGACCCGAAGACGGACCTGCCCAAGCTGCGCGCGCGCGTCGGCATGGTGTTCCAGCATTTCGAGCTGTTCCCGCATCTCACGGTGACGGAAAACCTGACGCTGGCGCAGATCAAGGTGCTCGGCCGGCCGAAGGACGAGGCAATGACGCGCGGCCTCAAGATGCTCGACCGCGTCGGCCTGATGGTGCACAAGGACAAGTTTCCGGGCCAGCTGTCCGGCGGCCAGCAGCAGCGCGTCGCCATCGCCCGCGCGCTGTCGATGGACCCGATCGTGATGCTCTTCGACGAGCCCACGTCCGCCCTCGACCCGGAAATGGTGGGCGAGGTGCTCGACGTGATGGTGCTGCTGGCGAAGGAGGGCATGACGATGATGGTCGTCACGCACGAAATGGGCTTCGCGCGCAAGGTGAGCCACCGCGTCATCTTCATGGACCGCGGCGAGATCGTCGAGGACGCGAGCAAGGACGACTTCTTCGGCAAGCCGCGCTCCGAGCGTGCCCAGCAATTCCTCGCCAAGATCCTGCAGCACTGAATTGTTCGCCAAGCTAGGACTTCTGGTACTTGCGAGCGCCGCATTGTCGGCGTTCGCGGCGGAATTTCCCGACCATCGCGATCACGATGATCGTGCCGTTCCCGCCGGGCGGCGTGGCGGACACGGTCGCGCGGCCGGTGGCGGAGGCAATGGGCCGCGAACTTGGCCAGCCGGTCATCATCGAGAACAAGGCGGGCGCCGGCGGCGGCATCGGCATGGGGCAGGCGGCGAAGGCGAAGCCCGACGGCTACACGGTCCTGCTGTCGCTGTCGTCGTACACGGTGCTGCCCGAGGCCGACAAGATCCTCGGCCGCGCGCCGCTGTACCAGCTGGATCAGCTGAAGCCCATCGCGCGCTTCACAGCCGACCCGACCGTGTTCGTCGTGCGCGCCGATTCTCCATGGAAGACCTGGGCCGAATTCGCGGCGGCGGCGCGGGCCAATCCGGGAAAGTACACGTACGGCTCGTCCGGCAACTACGGGACGATGCACGTGCCGATGGAGATGCTGCTCGCCGCGGCCGGCATCAAGATGACGCACGTTCCGTACACGGGGGCCGGCCCGGCGATCGTCGGGCTGCTCGGCGGAAGCATCGATGCCGTCGCCACGGGCCCCGCGACCATCGTGCAGCAGGTCAACGCGGGCAAGCTGCGCGCGCTGGCGCAATGGGGCAACAACCGGCTGGTCGCGTTACCCGACGTGCCGACGTTCCACGAACTCGGCACCAATGTCGATTACGCGCAATGGTCCGGATTGTTCGTTCCCGCCGGCACGCCGGACGCCGTCAGTCAAGCGGTTGCGCGACGCCGCGCGCGCGGCGGCCAACGACGAACGCGTGAAGCAGGTCATGACGACGGCCGGCAGTCCGATCCAGTACCTCGACACGCCGGAATTCCAGCGCTACGTCGATGCCGATGCCGGCAAGATGGCCGACGTGGTGAAGCGCATCGGCAAGGTCGAGTAGCCGCACCTGCGTAGTCGAAAAACTCGGCAGGCAATTTACTCGAACTTCTCTCCGGAGTCCTTGACCACCTTGGCCCACCGCGCCTTCTCGTCGCGGATGAAGGCGCCAAAGTCCGCGGGCGACCCGGGACGTGTCTCGGCGCCGGCGGTGACCAGCCGCTCCTGCATTTCCGGCGTGGCAAGAACTTTGGTCACGGTCTGATGCAGCTTGTTGACGATTTCCGGCGGCGTTCCTGCAGGCGCCACGATTCCCTGGAATGACCCGGTCTCGAAACCCGGGAGCCCGGATTCGGCCACTGTGGGTATGTCGGGTGCCGCCGCGAAGCGTTTGGTACTGGAAATCGCGAGCGGCGCGCAACTTGCCGCCCTTGACCATCGGGTAGGTTGCGAGCATGCCGTTGAACAGCACGTCCGCCTGGCCGCCCGCCACGTCCGCTATGGCCTGCGCGCCGCCCTTGTACGGTATGTAGGTCCACTTGATGCCGGTGCGCATCGCGAAGTCCACACCCGCGAGGTGATTGGCGCCGCCGATCCCCGAGACCGCGAAATTGAGCGCGCCCGGTTTCGCCTTCGCGAGTGCGATGAGTTCCTTCACGTCCTTGGCGGGCAGCGCGGCATTCACGGCCAGCAGGTGGGGCGAGTACGCGACCATCACGACGGGTGCGAAGTCCTTGACGGGATCGAACGGAAGCGTCGGGAAGATGCTCGGGCTGATCGCGAGCGAGCCGATGTCGGCGAGCAGGAGCGTGTAGCCGTCGGCGGGGGCCTTGGCGACGAAGTCGGCGCCGACGTTGCCGGTCGACCCCGGCTTGTTCTCGACGATGACCGGTTGTCCCAGCGCGGCAGTGATTCCCGGGCCCAGGCGCGCGCCAGGATATCGGACGTACCGCCGGCCGGGTAGGGCACGATGATGTGAATGGGCTTCGACGGATACGGCTGCGCGTTGGCGGCGGAGATGCCGATCTGGGCGACGGTCGCGACGAGCAAGGCGAGTCCGGTGATACGCAACGGTGATTTCACTTCATCGTCCTTTCGATTACGGTGGCGGCAGCGGGCGCATCAGATCGCCATGAGCGACACCCCCGGTGGGCGAACAGGTTCAGCATCCCAGATGAATCGATGCATCTGCGTGGGGCAGTGTGGACGCGCGTCGGCATACCGTCAACGCTTGGCGGCGTCCCTGCGGTCCCCTCGCGACAGCGTATAATCCGGCTTTACGCGCATCCCCAAAGCGATGTCCGAAATCCTCTCGCTGGCCGGCCGGCCGGCGTTGTCGAATTTCCGCCTGGCCAAGCTCCTGCAAGGCCTCTCGTCCGTCCGCCCCGCGCATCGCGTCGCCGCGATCACCGCAACCTTCAGGCATTTCGTCGAGATCTCGCGCCCGCTCGGCGTCGACTGAACGCACGACGCTCGAACGCCTGCTGACCTATGGGCCGGAGACACAGGCTGCGGTCCATGCGTCGAGCAGCACGCTCCTCGTGGTGCCGCGCCCCGGCACCGTTTCGCCATGGTCGTCCAAGGCCACCGACATCGCGAAGAACTGCGGCCTGTCTGCCGTCACGCGGATGGAACGCGGCGTGGTCTACGACATCGCCACGACGGATGGCAAGCCGCTCGATGCCGGCGACCGCGCGTCACTGCTGCCGCTGCTGCACGACCGGATGGTCGAGGCTGTCTGCGACGACATGGCCGGCGCGAAGGAACTGTTTGCGCATTTTCCGGCCAAGCCGATGACGACCATCGCGCTGATGAAGGAAGGCCGCGCGGCGCTGGAGCGCGCCGACAGGGCGCTGGGCCTGGCGCTCGCGCCCGACGAGATCGACTATCTGGACGCCAGTTTCCGGGCGCTTGGCCGCGACCCCACCGACGTCGAGTTGATGATGTTCGCGCAGGCCAATTCGGAACACTGCCGGCACAAGATATTCAATGCGCAATACATCATCGATGGCGTGCGGCAGCAGCGCAGCCTGTTCGGCATGATCCGCGAAACGCACAAGGCGCATCCGCAGGGAACCGTCGTCGCCTATGCCGACAACTCGGCAGTCATGGAGGGCGCGGTCGCGGCGCGGTTCTATCCGCGCGATGACGGGCGTTACGGCGCGCGCGCCGAATCCACGCACATCCTGATGAAGGTGGAGACCCACAACCACCCGACCGCCATCGCGCCGTTTCCGGGCGCCGCGACGGGTTCCGGCGGCGAGATTCGCGACGAAGGCGCGACGGGTATCGGCGGCAAGCCGAAAGCGGGGCTGGTCGGATTCACCGTTTCGGATCTGCGTATCCCGGGGCTGGTGCAGCCTTGGGAAGCCGACTACGGCAAGCCGGACCGCATCGCATCCGCGCTGTCGATCATGCTCGAAGGCCCGATCGGCGCGGCGGCATTCAACAACGAATTCGGACGGCCCAACCTCGCCGGCTACTTCCGCACGTTCGAGCAGCGGGTCGCGGGCGAGGTGCGCGGCTACCACAAGCCCATCATGATCGCCGGCGGCCTGGGCAACATCCGCGCCGAGCATACGCACAAGCACGCGTTGCCCGAGGGCGCGCTGCTGATCCAGCTGGGCGGGCCCGGGCTGCTGATCGGCATGGGCGGCGGCGCCGCGTCGTCGATGGCCACCGGTGTGAACACGGCCGACCTCGACTTCGATTCGGTGCAGCGCGGCAACGCGGAGATCGAACGCCGCGCGCAGGAAGTCATCGACCGCTGCTGGCAGCTGGGCGACCGCAATCCCATCCTGTCCCTGCACGACGTCGGCGCCGGCGGCTTGTCCAACGCATTGCCGGAGCTGGTGCACGGCGGCGGCGCGGGCGGGACGTTCGAGCTGCGCGCGGTGCCGTCGGAGGAGCCCGGCATGTCGCCGCGCGAAATCTGGTGCAACGAAGCCCAGGAGCGTTATGTGCTCGCGATCCTGCCCGATTCGTTGCCGGCGTTCGAAGCGATGTGCAAGCGCGAACGCTGCCCGTTCGCGGTGGTCGGACGCGCCAACGCGGAAGGGCGCCTCGTCGTCGCCGACGCGCATTTCGGCAACAGCCCCGTCGACGTGCCGCTGGACGTGATTCTCGGCAAGCCGCCGATGATGACGCGCGACGTGGTGCACGTCCCGCGGCAGTTGCCGCCGCTCGACCTGCCCGGCGTCACGGTCAAGGACGCGGCGTATCGCGTGCTGCAGTTTCCCGCCGTCGCCGACAAGACGTTCCTGGTGACCATCGGCGACCGCACCGTCGGCGGTTTGTGTTCGCGCGATCCGATGGTTGGCCCGTGGCAGGTGCCGGTGGCGGACGTCGCCGTCACGCTGATGGATTTCGAAGGCTACGCCGGCGAGGCGATGGCCATGGGCGAACGCACGCCGCTCGCGCTCATCGATGCACCCGCGTCCGGGCGCATGGCGGTCGGCGAAGCGATCACCAATCTCGCCGCTGCCGGCATCCGCGATCTGGGCGACGTGAAGCTTTCCGCCAACTGGATGGCGCCGGCAGGGCATCCGGGCGAGGACGCCGCGCTGTACGACACCGTGCGCGCCGTGGCGATCGACACCTGCGTCGCGATCGGATTGTCGATTCCGGTCGGCAAGGACTCGATGTCGATGCGCACGACATGGACCGACAATGGCGTCGCCAAGGCCGTGACGGCGCCCGTGTCGCTGATCGTCTCTGCTTTCGCGCCGGTGGCGGATGCGCGCAGCACGCTGACGCCGCTGCTGCGACTCGATGCCGGCGAAACCGAACTTGGTGCACATCGATCTCGGCGGAGGGCAGGCATCGCCTGGGCGCATCGGCGCTGGCGCAGGTGTACGGGCAGCTCGGCAACGACGCGCCGGACCTGGACGATCCGCGGCGGCTGGCGGCATTCTTCGCGCTGGTCCAGCGGCTGCACGCCGAAGGCAGGCTGCTCGCGTATCACGACATCGGCGACGGCGGACTGTTCGCGACGTTGGCGGAAATGGCGTTCGCGTCGCGCTGCGGCCTGGCCATCGCGCTCGATGCCGCGCCGGATGCATGTCTCGCCGCGCTATTCGCCGAGGAGTTGGGCGCGGTCGTGCAGGTCAAGTCCGGGGATGTCGCTGCCGTCATCGCCGCCGCACGCGAGGTCGGCCTGCGCGCCGCGAGCGTTGGCGCGCCGACAGCGTTCCGGCAACGTCGTCATCGCGTGCCGCGGCGCCGTGGTGCTGGACGAGTCGCGCATCGACCTTCACCGCGCATGGTCGGCGACGACGCACGCGATGCAGCGGCTGCGCGACAATCCGGTTGTCGCGGACGCAGAGTACGCGCGCATCCTCGACGCCGATGACCCGGGACTGGCGCCGCGCCTGACCTTCGATCCCGATCTGGATGTCGCGGCGCCATTCGTTGCGACCGGCGCGCGGCCGAAGGTCGCGATACTGCGCGAGCAGGGCGTCAACGGCCACGTGGAAATGGCGGCCGCGTTCGACCGTGCCGGGTTCGATGCCTACGACGTGCACATGAGCGACCTCGCCGCCGGCCGCCGGTCGCTCGCCGAATTCAAGGGCTTCGTCGCCGGTGGCGGATTCTCGTACGGAGACGTGCTCGGCGCCGGCGAAGGCTGGGCGAAGTCGATCCTGTTCAATCCTCCGGTGCGTGAACAATTCGAAGCGTTCTTCGCGCGCGGCGACTCGTTCGCGCTGGGCGTGTGCAATGGCTGCCAGATGCTGAGCAACCTGCGCGGGATCGTGCCCGGCGCTTCGCATTGGCCGCATTTCGTGCGCAATGCATCGGAACAGTTCGAGTCGCGGCTGGTGCTGGTGGAGGTGCCGCGGTCGCCGTCGCTGTTCTTTGCCGGCATGGAAGGCAGCCGCCTGCCGGTGGCGACGGCGCATGGGGAAGGCTATGCGGAATTCCACGATGCGGCACAGCTCGCGGCCGCGCAGCCGTTCGTCGCGTTGCGGTTCGTCGACCATCGCGGGGCCCACGACCGAATCCTATCCCTACAATTGCAACGGTTCGCCACAGGGCATCACGGGGTTGACCACGGCGGATGGCCGCTTCACGATCCTGATGCCGCATCCGGAGCGCGTGCATCGCAGCGCGCAGATGTCCTGGCATCCGGACGGATGGGGCGACGCGTCGCCGTGGATGCGCATGTTCCGCAACGCGCGGGTGTGGCTCGGATGAATGTGACGGGCAACGCCGGAGACTCTGCATGGCGCTGACCGTGTACGCCATCGACGGCATCACGCCGGTCGTCGACCCGACCGCCTACGTTCATCCGTCCGCGGTTCTGATCGGCGACGTCATCGTCGGGCCAGCGTTGCTATGTCGGGCCGTGCGCCAGCCTGCGTGGCGATTTCGGGCGCCTCGAAGTTCGCGCGGGCGCCAACCTGCAGGACTCGTGCATCATGCACGGCTTTCCCGGCACCGACACGATCGTCGAGGAGGACGGGCACATCGGCCATGCCGCCGTCTTGCACGGCTGCGTCGTGAAGCGCAACGCGTTGGTGGGGATGAATGCCGTCGTCAACGACAACGCCGTCGTCGGCGAATCGGCGATCGTCGCGGCAATGGCGTTCGTCAAGGCGGGATTCGTGGTGCCGCCGCGCACGCTGGTCGCAGGCATCCCCGCCCGGATCGTGCGCGAACTCACGGAGCAGGAGATGGCGTGGAAAGTCGAAGGCACGCGCAGCTACCAGGAACTCACGCGGCGCAGCCTGGCGACGATGACGGCGACATCGCCGTTGGCTGCGCCGGAGCCAGGCCGCAAGCGGCTCGTGCTCGGCGAATTGCTGCCGCTGTCCGAGCTGAAAGCCGGAACGAAGGGCTAGAAGCCGACAGCGTGGCCGTCGCGGCGGGAATCCGACGCGGCGACGTAGCCGTCGTCCGCCTTGACGATGAACTGGCCCGCGCCAAAATCCATGTAGGAATCCGGCACCGATTCCATCTTGTGGCCGAGCGCGATCAGGCCCGCGCGAAGTTCGGATGGCGCGGATGCCTCGAGGTCGAGTGACCCGTCGGCGTTGACCTTCCACCTTGGCGCGTCGAGCACGGCCTGCGGGTTCATGCCGTAATCGATCAGGCGCACCAGCGTCTGCACGTGTCCCGGCGGCTGGATCGGGCCGCCCATCACGCCAAACGCCGCGTGCGGCCGGCCGTCGCGGGTGACGAATCCCGGAATGATCGTGTGGTACGGACGCTTGCCGCCGGCGACCTGGTTGGGGTGATCGGGCTGCAGCACGAATCCCGCGCCACGGTTCTGCAGGCTGATGCCGGTGCCGGGCACGACCACGCCGGATCCGAAGCCCATGTAATTCGACTGGATCAGCGACACCATCATTCCGTTCGCGTCGGCGGCGCACAGGTAGACGGTCCCGCCGCGCGGTGGCTCGCCCGGACCGAAATCCTGCGCACGGTTCGGATCGATGAGCCGCGCGCGGCTGGCGATGTAGTCGGGATCCAGCAACGCCGCCGCCGGGAACGGCATCGTGCGCGGGTCGCTCACGTATCGGTAGGCGTCGGCAAACGCGAGTTTCATCGCCTCGACCTGCAAATGCTGCGCGGCGACGGAATCGCAGGCGTGGCGCGCGAGGTCGACCTTGCCGAGCATCGCCAGCGCCATCAGCGCGGAGACACCCTGGCCGTTGGGAGGAATCTCGTGCACGGTATAGCCGCGATAGTCCTGCGCGAGCGGGGTGACCCAATCGGCTTCGTGCGCGGCGAAGTCCGCGAGCGTGTGAGCGCCGCCTGCGGACTGCGCGTGCGCCACCATGGTTGCGGCGAGCGGGCCGCGATAGAAGGCCTCGCCCTGCGTCGTCGCGATCATTTCCAGCGTGTCGGCCATGGCGCGGCACGCGAACAACTCGCCGACGCGCGGCGCGCGGCCGCGCGGCATGAAGACGTCGGGCCAGCCCAGGTCCTTCGGCAGCGCCGGCACCGCCAGCGCCCATTTTTCAGCTACCACCGGCGACACGTGCCAGCCGTCGCGCGCATAGCGGATGGCGGGCTCGAACAGGTCCGCGAAAGGCAATTTGCCGAAGCGCTTGGACAGCGCGACCCATCCGGACACGGCGCCGGGTATCGTCACCGATTCCCAGCCGCGTTCCGGCATGGCGGCCCTGCCCGCGAATCGGTTCGGCGACCACGCCATCGGGGCGCGGCCCGAGGCATTCAGGCCGACCAGTTCGTCGCCGCTCCACAGGATGGCGAAGAGATCCGAGCCGATGCCATTGCTGCAGGGCTCGACCACGGTGAGCGTGATGGCCGTGGCCAGCGCGGCATCCACCGCGTTGCCGCCGCGCGCCAGCATGGCAAGGCCGGCCTGCGCCGCCAGCGGCTGCGACGTCGCGACGGCGTTGCGGGCGAGAACGGGTTGGCGGCGCGACGCGTAGGCGTTCGACCAGTCGAAAGGCATCACTCTTCCTGGAATGCTTCCTCGCGCTTGCGGCGAATGTTGGGCAGCGCGATGACGACGATCAGCAGGACCGCGGCGGCGAGCATCACCGCGGACAGCGGCCGGGTCAGGAAGACGGTGGGATCGCCGCGCGACAGCAGCATGGCGCGACGCAGGTTCTCCTCCATCATCGGGCCCGAGCACGAAACCCAGCAGAAGCGGCGCCGGCTCGCATTCGAGCTTGACGAACAGCACGCCGAGAAAGCCGAAGAAGGCGGTCTGCATGACGTCGAAACTGGCGTTGTTGATCGTGTACACGCCAATGGCGCAGAACAGCAGGATCGCGGGGTAGAGCAGCCGATAGGGTACCGTCAAGCAGCTTGATCCAGATGCCGATCATCGGCAGGTTGAGCACGACCAGCATCAGGTTGCCGACCCACATCGACGCGATCAGTCCCCAGAACAATCCGGGATTGCTGGTCATCACCTGCGGTCCGGGCTGGATGTTGTGAATGGTCATTGCGCCGACCATCATCGCCATCACCGCGTTCTCCGGAATGCCCAGCGTGAGCAGCGGGATGAACGACGTCTGCGCGCCGGCGTTGTTGGCCGCTTCCGGTCCGGCGACGCCCTGGATCGCGCCCTTGCCGAATCGCGACGGGTCGTCGGCCACTTTCTTCTCGACCGCATAGGACGCGAACGAGGCGAGCATCGCGCCGCCGCCCGGCAGCAGGCCGAGGAACGAGCCCAGGCCCGTTCCGCGCAGCGCCGCCGGCCATGCCGCCTTGAACTGTTCCTTGGACAGCCACAGTCCCTTGACCTTGCTCGACAGCCGCTCGCGCTTTTCCTGCGACTCGAGATTGGTGATGATCTCGGCGAATCCGAAGAGGCCCATCGCCACGCTGACCACGCCTATGCCGTCGGTCATTTGCGGAATGCCGAAGTCGAAGCGCGCCACGCCGGAATTGACGTCGGTGCCGACGATGCCGAGCAGCAGCCCGAGAACGATCATCGCGATGGCCTTGAGCAGCGAGCCGTGCGCGAGCACGACCGCGCCGATCAATCCCAGGACCATCAGCGAGAAATACTCGGCCGGCCCGAACTTGAGCGCGAGTTCGGACAGCGGAATCGAAACCGCTGCAATGAATACCGTCGCGACGCATCCTGCGAAGAAGGAGGCGAGGGCGGCGGTCGCCAGCGCTGCGCCGGCCTCGCCATTGCGCGCCATCTGGTGGCCGTCGAGGCAGGTCACGGCCGAGGACGTCTCGCCGGGCATGTTGATGAGGATCGACGTCGTGGATCCGCCGTACTGCGCGCCGTAATAGATGCCCGCCAGCATGATCAGCGCGGACACCGGCTGCAGCGCGTAGGTCGTCGGCAGCAGCATCGCGATGGTCGCAACCGGTCCGATACCGGGCAGCACGCCGATCAGCGTTCCCAGCAGCGTGCCCGATCAGCGCGTACATCATGTTGATCGGCGTCAGCGCAACCGAGAAGCCGAGCGCCAGATGATTGAACAGTTCCATCGCGTCAGCCGGTCAGGAAGGTGGGCCAGATCGGCAACTGCAGCTTCAGGCCGACGATGAACACGCCGACCGCCAGCGCCGCCAGCAGGACGCCGCTGATCAGCGCCTCCTTCCAGCGGAACTCGGAACTGGCGGTGCTCGCGATGACGATCAGGATCACCGTCGACAGCGCGAGCCCGGCCGAGGTCACGATGAGCCCGAACAGCACGACGCTGAACAGCACGACGATCGTCGGCCGCCAACGCCAGGCGGGAATCGCGACGCCTTGCGTGCGCAACCCGCGCAGCGCAATGACCCCGCCCAGCGCGATCAGCAGCAGCCCGAGGATGCGCGGGAAGTAGCCCGGCCCCATGCGCGCCGCGGTGCCCAGGTTGTAGCGCGAGCCCAGGACGAGCGCGGCGATGCCGACCAGCACGAACAGGAACCCCGCCCAGAAGTCCTTCGGATTGCGGATGCGCGACACTGCTCCCCCGGTTGGCGTTTTCGCTTTGGGCGCAAGGATATCACCTACCCGTCCCGCGCAAGAAAAAAGGGCGGGCCGCGTGGCCCGCCCTTCCGGAGATGCTTGCTGCGCGTGCTTTACACGCCGTTCTTGGCGCGCAGTTCCTTGAAGTACTTGTCCAGGTGCGCGGCCTGCATCCGCTGTTGCAGTTGCGGCTTGACTTCGTCGAACGGGGGCACCTTGGCTTCGCGGATTTCGTCGACCATGATCACGTGGTAGCCGAACTGCGTCTGCACCGGCACCGTCGAGAACTTGCCCTTCGGCGTGGCGACCATGGCGTCCGAGAACGGCTTGACGAAGCCGGCGGGGGCGTTCCAGTCCAGGTCGCCGCCCTTGTCCTTCGAACCCGGATCCTTGGAGCGCGCCTTGGCGAGCTCGTCGAACTTGGCGCCCTTCTGCAGCTGCACGATGATGTCCTTGGCCTCGTCTTCCTTCTCGACCAGGATGTGCTTGACGTGATATTCCTTGTCGCCGATCTGCGTCTTGATCACGTCGTATTCCTTGCGCAATTCGGCTTCGGGAATCGGGTTCTTCTTGACCCAGTCGGCGACGAACGCGCTGACCAGCACCGTCTGCGACGCCAGGTCCATCTGCGTCTTGATGTCGGCGTTCTTGTCGAGGTTGGCCTTCTTCGCCTCCCTTGCCAGCAGTTCGCGCGTGTTCAGCTCCTCGCGGACGGCGTTGCGAAGTTCGGGGGAATCGGGCTGGCCTTGCTGCAGGCGCTGCTTCAGCATCGTGTCGAACATCGGCTGCGGGTACAGCGCCTTGCCCGTCGAAGCGGGCGCGGGTGCGGCTGCGGCCTTGGGGGCGGCGGTTTGTGCCTGGGCTGCACCCATGGCAAGGGACGCGGCGATCGATGTGGCGAGAATCGCGACGAGGATTGGCTTTCTGGTCATTGCGTACATCCTTTCATCAGGAAGGGAATTCGTCCGGAGCGTAGGCGCGAATGGCAAGCGCATGCACTGGATGGGGGATGAGGTCGCCCACGCGATCCAGCACCGCGCGATGCCGCGCGAGCCGCGTGAGCCCCGAAAATTGTTGCGAAACGATCAACAGCGAAAAATGCCCGCCGCCGCCTGCGGCACCGGCATGTCCGGCATGCTCCGCGCTGTCGTCGGCCAGCTCGAAGACGCTGGGCGCCAGCGCGGCGAGGCGAGCCTCGAGCGTGCCCGCGACACTGGCCGGCTGCGCGCTCATTGCGGCTCCTCCTTCGGTTCCTCGATATGGCGCGCGAGCATCAGCCCCTGTGCCAGAGCGAACACCAGGAAAAGCCCGATACCACCCCAGACCTTGAAGTTGACCCAGGTTTCCAGCGGGAAGTGGAATGCGACGTACCAGTTGAGCACCGCCATGGCAAAAAGAAAGGCGGTCCACGACCACGTCACCCGCGACCACACGGCGGGCGGCAGCGTGATGTCCTTGAGCAAGGCGCCGATCAAGTCGCGCCCGAATGCGAGCTTGCCGACCGCCAGGATGGTGCCGAACAGGCCGTAGAGCACCGAAGGCTTCCAGCGGATGAACACGTCGTCCTTGAGCCAGAGCGTCGCGCCGCCGAACACCGCGATGATCGCGAACGACATCCAGTGGATGGCCGAGAGCTTGCCCTTCCATTTGAACCAGGCGATCTGCGCCACCGACGCGATCATGGCCACCGCGGTCGCGAAATAAATCCCCTGCCACTTGAAGGCAATGAAGAAAAGCAGGAGCGGGAAGTAGTCCGCCAGTAACTGCATGGGATCGAAGGATGCGCCGGTCCGCCTTAAGGACGCCTTAGTCTTTCCCGGGGGGAGCGTCCTGGCGCCCGGCAAGCCGGCAATAGCCCATAGTGGGCAACCGCCCATTATAACCGATGCGCCCGGCGACTCCTCGGCGCGCGTTTTGCCGGGCGTCAGTCCGCGTGGCCGTCGGTCGGCGTGGCGCCGAGCATCCGGCCCAGCCTCGGCCAGTCGAACGCGGCGCCCGGATCGGTCTTGCGGCCGGGGGCCACGTCGCTGTGGCCCACCATGTCCCTGATGGGATAGCGACGCCGCAGCGCGCGGGCAAGGCGCGCCAGCATCCGGTACTGCGCCGGCGCATAGGGCAGGGCGTCGGTCCCCTCCAGTTCGATGCCCACCGAGTAGTCGTTGCAGGCGGCACGTCCGCGCCACGACGAGACGCCGGCATGCCATGCGCGGCGCCGGCAGGCCACGAATTGCACCAGCTCGCCGTTCCGCCGGATGAAGAAGTGCGACGAGACCCTGAGGTGGGCGATTCCCCGATAGTAGGGATCGGCGGCGGCGTCGAGCGTGTTGGTGAAGAGTCTGGCGACGCCATCGCCGCCGAACCGGCCCGGCGGCAGCGAAATGCCGTGGACTACGATCAGCGAAATCGTCGACCCTTGGGGCCGGTCGTCCTGGTTGGGCGAGGCAACCTGCGCGGCCGCGGCGGCAATGCCTTGCGCGTCGACCACGAGCCGCCGTGGCGTGCCTGCGCTACTCATGTCGCGAACCGACGGGATCGCGCGCCGACTCGTCATCGTGGACATCCGGTGAGTGGCGCAAACGAGCTTCCGATGTTGTTCCAGGTCGACGCCATGGACATGCAAGGCGTGGTGTCCATCGCACGCATTTCCATGACTCCCGCCGCGGCCGGCGCGTTGAGCGCATTCGCGAAGCGTTGCTCGAGCGGAATCTTCGGCGGTTCCGCCCGATGTCCGAAGACGGTGATCGACTCCACGTAGATCGGTTGCTGTCGCAGCCGCAGGTTTTCCGCCGCCTTCAGGTCGAACAGGATGCTCGTGGTCGATCGGGTTGAGGGGGCGGCGGGCTCGGCAGGCAACGAGTAGGGCGACACGATCTGCGCCATGGCCGGCGTTGCGAACAGTGCGAGCAGAAGGGGAGGACGCATGCGGCAATCGTAGTTCATCTCCGCCGGGCGCGCGCGCGCTGCTCCGACGGCTTCGTCTTGAACCGCTGGCGGTACCAGCGCGAGAACCCGCTTGGCGCCGAGAAGCCAAGAAGCAGCGAAACCTCAGCCAGTGAACGATGCGGATCCTTGACATACCGCTGCGCGAGTTCCCGCCGCACCGCCTCGACCAGTTCGGAAAAGGTCGCCCCCTCATTCGCCAGGCGGCGGTGGACCGTTCGCCGGTCGATGCCAAGATGCTGGGCGACACGATCGATCGTGCACGTTCCCGTGCCGATCAACATCACGACCAGCTCGCGCACGCGCGTCGACATGTTCGCGGCCTTGCTGGCAGGGTTGGCCTCGAGCATTTGCCGCGCGAGGCGCGCGACCACCGGATCGGCGTCCGGATTGACCACGTCGAGATCGGCGCGGGCGCAGACGATGCCGTTGAAGTCGTGACCGAACTCGACGTTGCGGCCGAATACCCGTTCGTGGATCGAGCGGTCGGCGGGTGCGTCGTGGGCGAAGCAAACGCGGCGCGGTCGCCACTCGGAACCCAGGAACGTGCGCAACATCCGGAACGCCACGCCGATCGCGAGCTCGGTCGACTGGCGCACGGATCCTGAACCGCCGACGATCAACTCTTCGCGCAGGACGACGACTTCCTGGCTTTCCTCGAGCGTCAGGAAGAGCGCTTCGTTGAGACGGTTGCTGTAGCGCACCAACGCCTCGAGCGCGAGTCGCATGGTCGGCTGCTCCCGGATCAGGAGACCCAGCGGGCCGAGATTCGACAGCCGGCGCGCCTCGGCCATCAACAAGCCGAAACCTTCGATGCCGCTCCTCTCGGCAGACGCCTCGAGAAGACCCCGCACCGCGTCGATCGGGATCAACAGTTCGGGCTCCTTCAGGCAACGCGGCGGCAGGCCGAACTCACGCAGCATCCCCAACGCATCGAGGCCGGCATGCCGCGGCGACGTCGGCGTAATGGGTGAGACTCGCGCCGCGAATGAGTCCGATCATCGATCGCCCGCAGGTTGTCCCGGATGGATAAGTTTATGTCACGCGAGGTCAATCGGAAAGAGGGGTCGGCGGGCAGAATCCACGCCTGCGAGTGCTTCCACAAGGAGCCTCGAAATCCGCGGAGCCAATGCAGCTCCCGCACTCAGGAGAGAGTTGTCCATGGCCTTCACGGCGCGCCACGTTGCCTTCGACCCGGCGGACCATCGTCCCGCGCCGCGGCGTTACGCGTGGTCGGTGTTCGCGGTCCTTTTCGGGCTCATGGTCGTCGACTACATCGACCGCCAGGTCGTGGTGTCGATGTTTCCGCACCTCAAGGCGCAGTGGAATCTGACCGACAGCCAATTGGGCGGGCTCGTCTCCATCGTCTCGATCACCGTCGCACTTGGCGCGGTTCCGCTGTCGCTGCTCGCTGACCGGTGGAGCCGCGTCAAGAGCGTATTTCTGATGGCGCTCGTCTGGAGCCTCGCGACGATTGCTTGCGCGTTTGCAACGAGCTACGGACACCTGCTGGCTGCGCGCGCCTTGATCGGCGTGGGCGAGGCCGCGTACGGCACCGTGGGCGCCGCTTTGCTTGCGAGCCTGTTTCCGGCGCGGATGCGCAGCACCGTGCTCGGGCGCCTTCCTTGCGGCCGGGATGATCGGATCGGTGCTGGGCGTCGTGCTCGGCGGCTACATCTCCCAGCGTTGGGGCTGGCAGGCGGGATTCGGGGCCGTCGGCATTCCAGGACTCGTGCTGTGCGTCGTGTTCCTGCTGGTCGTGCGCGATTACAAGACGGTTGCGCTGCCTTCCGGCGACTCGACGGTGGGCGCCCAACCACTTTCCGCACGCGCGGTGGTGAACGAACTGTTGCGGCCGCGCACGGCGCTTGTCACATGCATCGGCGCCGGCCTCAACTCTGCTGGTGGTGTCGACGATCTGGGCATGGCTGCCGAGCTACCTCAACCGCTACTACGGCCTTGCCACGGATCAGGCAGGGCTCAAGACGGGAATCGTCGTGCTGGTCGGCGGCGTCGGCGCGCTCGTCTGGAGCACGGTCGCCGATCGACTGAGTTCACGGATTCCGAATGCCCGATTGATCGTGCCCGCGGTTGCCGCGGTGCTGACCACGCTGTTCATGTGCGTCGCCTTCGCGGGCCTGCCACCGGGCAACGCGCAGTTCCTCCTCATCGTTGCAGGCGGCTTTGTCATGGCCGGCAGCATCGGCCCGACGGACGCGGTCGTCATCGACGTCATCCATCCCGGCCTGCGGGCTACGGCGGCCTCGATCCTGTCGCTCACGCGGAACCTGTTCGGACTCGCGGGCGGGCCGCTGCTCGCCGGCGTGCTTTCCGATGCGTATGGATTGCAGTTCGCGATGTCGGTGGTGCCGCTGATTTGCCTTGCGGCCGCAGCCGTATTCCTGCTCGCGGCGCGGACCTACCAAGCCGACCGCAGGAGCGTGGGCGGTGTCGAGCCCGAGCTCGACGCGAACGAACTCGACTGCCCATCCCGCCTGACGCCGGAGCCCAAGTCATCGCTGCCATGAAAATGAACAAGCCCACGAATCCTGCCCGCCCCGCGCGCGTCGTCAAGAAGGCGAGCGGCAATTGGAATCCGGATTGGGAGCCCTTCGCCAAGCTCGACCCCGCCTGGACCGAGAAGGTGATCGCGATGGCGATCGCGCCGGCAATCGCCGGGGCCCTCGACGCCAAGACGATCGAACTGATCGGCATCGCACTCGACGCCTCGTGCACGCACATGTACGCGCCAGGCGTTCGTCGGCATATCCAGCGCGCGCTGAAAGCGGGCGCGACGAAGGCAGAAATAACCGCGGTCCTGCAACTTGCGACGCTGCAGGGCCTGCACAGCATGTGTCTCGGCGCGCCGATCCTGCTCGAAGAACTCGACGCGCATGAACCAAGCCGGGCCTGACCGCTTCAACCATATTTAAAAAGGTAACACCATGAACTTTCTCGACGGATCGTTGTTCCCGGAAAACCAGGAAAAGCTCGTCATCACCGCCGCGCCGTACGGTCCCGAGTGGGTCCCGTCGGATTTTCCCGAGGACATTCCCGTCACGATGGAAGCGCAGGTCCAGAAGGCGGTGGACTGCTACAACGCGGGCGCCACCGTGCTGCACCTGCACGTGCGCGAGCTCGATGGCAAGGGTTCCAAGCGCCTGTCCAAGTTCAACGAACTGATCGCCGGCGTGCGCAAGGCCGTGCCGGACATGGTTATCCAGGTCGGCGGCTCGATCTCGTTCGCGCCCGAAACTGAAGGCGCCAGCGCCAAGTGGCTGTCCGACGACACGCGCCACATGCTGGCCGAGCTCGATCCCAAGCCGGATCAGGTCACCGTCACCGTCAACACGACGCAGATGAATGTCGTCGAGCAGATGGAAATCGACGACCTCGCCGGCACGTCGCTGGCCGAGCCGCAGAACTACCAGGCCTACCGCGAGATGATCGTTCCCTCCAGCCCAAGCTGGGTCGAAGAGCACGTACGCCGCCTGAGCGCGGCCGGCATCCAGAGCGCCTTCCAGTTCTACAACATCAACAGCTACGAAACGGTCGAGCGCCTGATCCGCCGCGGCGTCTACAAGGGCCCGCTGGTGATGAACTGGGTGGCGATCGGCGGCGGCATGGACCAGCCCACGATCTACAGCCTGTCCAACTTCCTGCGCGCCATCCCCGACGGCTCGATGCTGACGGTCGAGAGCAGCATGCGCAACGTGCTGCCGATCAACATGATGGGTATCGCGATGGGCCTGCACGTGCGCTGCGGCATCGAGGACAACCTCTGGAACCAGTCGCGCACCGGGAAAGATGACGACCGTGCAACAGATCGAGCAGCTGGTGCGCATCTCCCGCGAGTTCGGCCGCGACGTCGCCACGGGCAAGGAGGCGCGCGCGATCTGCAAGATCGGCGTGTTCTACGACACGGTGGAAGAGACGCTGGCCGCCAACGGCTTCGCGCCGAACGCCAAGGGCCGGCAGCAGGGCTTCCTGCGCAAGGTCGCGTGAGGTGATGACCATGGCACACGCAATCCGCATGCACGCGCCCGGCGGGCCTGACACGTTGCGCTGGGAAGAAGTCGCCGTCGGCAACCCCGGCCCCGGTCAGGCGCGGCTGCGCCACGTCGCCGTCGGCCTCAACTTCGCCGACACCTACTTTCGCGCTGGGATCTATCCGGTGCCGATGCCGAACGGCATCGGTGTCGAGGCGGCCGGCATCGTCGAGGCGGTCGGCGAAGGCGTGACGAACGTCGCACCGGGAGATCGGGTGACCTACACCGGATTCCTCAACACGCTCGGCGCCTACAGCACCGAGCGCGTCATCCCCGCGGCACCGTTGATCAAGCTGCCTCCCGAGATCTCCTGCGAGACCGCCGCGGCGATGACCATGCGCGGCTTGACCTCCTCGTACCTGCTTCGCCGCATCTGGCCGCTGCGCACCGGCGACACGATCCTGCTTCATGCCGCCGCCGGCGGCGTGGGCCTCATCGTCTCGCAGTGGGCGAAATTCCTCGGCCTCAACGTGATCGGCACGGTATCGACGGAGGCCAAGGCCGCCGTCGCGCGCGCCCATGGCTGCGACCACGTGATCCTGTACGGGCGCGAGGACGTGGCCAAGCGCGTGCGGGAGATCACCAACGGCGTCGGCGCATCGGTCGTTTACGACAGCGTGGGCAAGGACACCTTCGCGGGTTCCATCGACTCGCTCAAGCGGCGCGGCCTGCTCGTGTGTGTCGGCACGGCGTCGGGTCCCGTCCCTCCGATCGACGCCACCCAGCTCGCGGTGAAGGGCTCCGTCTACGTGACGCGCCCGGCGCTCGCCGACTACATCGCCGACCCGGTCGAGAAGAACGCGCTCGCGAAGGAGCTCTTCGGCCACGTCGCCGCCGGCCGGATCAAGATCGAGATCAACCAACGCTACAGCCTGCAGGACGCAGCGCAGGCTCACCGCGACCTCGAATCGCGCAAGACGACCGGTTCGTCGATCTTCGTCATCTGAGGAGCATGCGAATGACCGTTGCCTCCACCCATTCCCCGGCAATTATTGCCACGCACGGCTCCCTCAAGGCCGAGCAGCTGACCTGCGCCATTGGCGCCGAGGTGTCCAACGTCAGTCTGGCCGCGGCATCACGCGACGCGGGGCTGGTCGCGGAGATTCGCGCACTGCTGCTTAAGCACCGCGTCCTGTTCTTCCGCGACCAGGACATCACGCGCGCGGAGCACGTCGCCTTCGCGCGGTACTTCGGCGAACTCGAGGACCATCCGGTCGCCGGCAGCGATCCGGACAACCCGGGCCTCGTGCGCATCTACAAGTCGCCCGACGCGCCGGCCGACCGCTACGAAAACGCGTGGCACACCGACGCGACGTGGCGCGAAAAGCCGCCATTCGGGTGTGTCCTGCGCTGCGTCGAGTGCCCGCCTGTCGGCGGCGACACGATGTGGGCGAACATGGTGCTCGCCTACGAGAAGCTGCCCGACGATGTCAAGGCGAAGATCGCAAGCCTGCGCGCCCGCCACAGCATCGAAGCTTCGTTCGGCGCCGCCATGCCGGTCGAGAAGCGCCTCGCGCTGAAGGCACAGTATCCCGACGCGGAGCATCCGGTCGTGCGCACGCATCCGGAGACCGGCGAAAAGGTCCTCTTCGTCAACGGGTTCACGACGCACTTCACGAACTACCACACGGCCGCGAACGTGCGCTACGGCCAGGACTACAGCCCGGGCGCGTCGCAGCTCCTCAATTACCTCATCAGCCAGGCGTTCATCCCCGAGTACCAGGTGCGTTTCCGGTGGAAGCCGAACAGCGTGGCGATGTGGGACAACCGCAGCACGCAGCATTACGCGGTGATGGACTACCCGCCATGCCATCGCAAGATGGAACGCGCCGGCATCATCGGCGACCTTCCTTTCTGATCGCCCGAGGCACGAAGTGCAGACCAAGCAATCGCGGCCTTTTGGCCAAGGAGCACCCGCATGTACCGCCATTTGATGGTTCCGCTCGATGACTCGACGCTGTCCGCCGAGACCGTTCACCAGGCCGCCCAGCTGGCCCGGGCTCTCGGCGCGAAAGTGACGTTCCTTCACGCCCAGTCCGACTACGGCGCTTCCAGCCTGGGCGCGCTCGAGCGCGTGATGTCGCCGGCGGCGTTCAACGAGAACGTGGCGGGTGAGGCGAGGGCGGTGCTGGCCAAGGCCGAAGTGGTCGCGCGCGACGCGGGCGTGGCCTACGACTCGCTCGTGGTGACCAGCGACCGGCCGCACGAGGCGATCCTGGATGCCGCGGAAGCCCGTGGCTGCGACCTGATCTTCATGGCTTCCCACGGTCGCCGCGGCGTGCAGAACCTGATGCTCGGCTCGCAGACGCAGCGCGTGCTCCAGCACACGACCATTCCGGTCCTGGTGTCGGCCGTGGAGAGCAACCTCGCTACGCCAGCGTATGGCCTGCCGGCCTCGATCATCCGCGACGAGCATCGCTCGCTCGCCGCGGTGATCCACGGGCTCCAGCATCTGGTGCGCGAAGCGCGCGACGGCGTCGTTACGCCTCGCATTCCGTTGCTGCGGGCGATGCTGTACTACATCAACGTCTTTCCCGAGAAGCTGCACCACCCGAAGGAAGACGCGTACCTGTTTCGCAGGCTGCGCGAGCGCACGAGGGAATTCGACGACACGCTCGACGAGCTCGAGCGCCAGCACGTGGCAGGACACCAGCTCGTCGTCGAACTCGAACGGAGCCTGGACGGCTACGAGGCCGACCCGGTGGGCGGGCTTGCCGCGTTCGCGGCGGCGGTCGAACGCTACGCGACGGCGCAATGGGA
The DNA here is from genome assembly GCA_963834045.1 of uncultured beta proteobacterium. Classification (GTDB taxonomy): domain Bacteria; phylum Pseudomonadota; class Gammaproteobacteria; order Burkholderiales; family Casimicrobiaceae; genus VBCG01. Next base: position 133,125 of record CAWIAK010000001.1, read on the forward strand.
ACACATGAATCTCGAGACCAAGGTTGTGCTGCCCGCGGCCCGGAAGCACCTGACGGATACGGATTGGGCGGAGATCGGCGCCGCCTTCGCCGGAAACAGCGACCCGCAATTCTCGGTCGACAACGACGAGGAATTCCGCCAGCTGTTTGCGCGGATCGTCAACCTTGCGCCGCGAAGTTGATCGGCGACACGAATCCGGGCTGAGTCCCGGCGCTACTCAAGCGAAGAGATTGGCGGGCCAGGGGCGTAAGCACCGGGCTGCGGAGGAAGTCGCGCCTGGCGTACCGCGACGGGGACGCAATCGTGGCAGGACAGGATGAAGTTTTCAGCAATGAACATTGGTTCCATTTTCAATTTTTAGGGGAAGCATCCATGCAGCATCACATGAAGGCGGCCATCGGCTGCACAACATTCCGGCGGCGGGCTGCGGCAGTCGCGGTCGCCTCCATATTGGCGGCGATGGGCAGCGCGCAGGCGTTCGAGATCGACACCGGCAATCCGGATATCGCGCTGCGGTGGGACAACACCGTTCGCTACAACCTGGGCGCGCGCGTGCAGGATCAGAACAGCCAGATCGTGGGCAACCCGAACTTCGATGACGGCGACCGCAATTTCAGCAACGGCTCCATCGTCACCAATCGCGTCGACGCACTGTCGGAATTCGACTTCGTCTGGAAGAGGAAACTGGGCTTCCGGGTGAGCGGCGCGGGATGGTGGGACAGCGCTTACAACAGTCTTGACAACACGAACACGGCAACGGCGAACACGCTCGTCAACGGACTGCCGGTGGCCGGCGTGTTGTCTCCCTATACGAAGCGCTACGCCAAGGGCGCGTCCGGCGAATGGCTTGACGCATTCGGATTCGCGAACTTCGACATCGTCGACATTCCCTTCAACGTCAAGGCGGGCCAGCACACCGTGTTCTGGGGCGACAGCCTGCTGCTGGGCGGCGCCATCCATGGCGTGTCCTACTCGCAGAACTCGATCGACGTCTGGAAGGGCTTCGCCACGCCTGGCTCCGAGGCCAAGGAACTGTTCCGGCCCCGTGGCGGACTCACGCTGCAGGCGCAGCCCATGAAGGAACTGTCGGTTGCGGGTCAATGGTTCTACAACTGGCAGGCGATCCGCGTGCCGGAATCCGGCAGCTACCTGACGGTGAACGACGGACTGCAGTTCGGCGGCGATTCGACGCTCTTCAGTCCCAACCCGTATGCCGCGCTGGTTCCGGGCGCTCCCGCCTACCTTCGACTCTGGAACGAGAACACGACGCCGGCGTCGCGTTACTCGTCGAGCCTGGGCGACTGGGGCATTTCCGCGCGGTGGAGCCCGCAATGGCTCGACGGAACGCTGGGCTTCTACTATCGCAATACGACCGACATCGCGCCGCAAGTCGTGGCGACGCTGGGCGCCGTGACCGGCGTGCCGGCAGCGACCTGCACGGCAATCGGCGGCACGGTCGTGCCGGGTGCCTGCGTGGTGAACAAGAATGCCACGACGCCGGACGACCTCACGAAACGGGGCAAGCTCGGAACCTACAGCCTGGCCTACGGCGACGACATCCACATTGCCGGCGTCACGCTGTCGAAGGAGTTCGGCGGCGTCTCGGTCGGTGCCGAGTTGTCCTATCGCGAAAACATGCCGCTCAACAGCGACCCGGTGATCGTGCTTCCGGCGCCGCTGGTGGCGACCACCCCCGGTGCCATCGCGACGACAGCGGTCCCGACCCACGGCACGCCGGGAGCGCTCGGCAATACGATGCACGGCGTCGTCAATGCGATCAACATCTTCCCCAGGACCGCGCTGTTCGACACGGCGACGGTACAGGGCGAACTGACCTGGATGCAGTGGCTCAAGGTGACCCAGAACGAAGCGGTGTTCCGCGGCCGCGACAACTACACCGCGATCGACAAGGTGAGCAGGAACTTCTTCGGGCTTGCGCTGAACTTCACGCCGACCTGGTTTCAGGTCCTCCCGGGCGTCGACATGCTGGCGCCGATCAGCTGGAGCGGAGGCCTGTCCGGCAACGCGGCCGTGCTCTTCGGTGGCAATGAAGGCGGCGGCAACTACAGCGCGGGTATCGCGGCAGACATCTACCAGAAGTACCGGATCGACCTCAAGTACACCGGCTACTACGGCGACTATTCGACGGACCCGACGCGACTGACGCCGACGGGTGGCGTCCTGGGCGTTGCCAACGGCGTCAACGCTGCGTTGTCCGACCGCGGCTGGGTTTCGCTCACGTTCAAGACCACATTCTAAGAGGAACGCAATCATGCATCGAAAGTCAATACTGGCATTCGCCATCGCGTCGCTGGTCGCCGGATCAGCACTCGCGGCGGTGTCGGCCGACGAGGCCAAGCAGTTGGGAACCTCTCTGACGCCCGTGGGCGCCGAGAAGGCGGGCAACAAGGACGGCACCATTCCCGAATACACGGGCGGCATCAAGGCGCCGGCCGGCTTCCAGGCCGGAACCACCGTGAGGCCGGACCCGTTCGCCAGCGAGAAGCCGCGGCTGACGATCACGGGGAAGGATGCCGGGGCGCAAGCCGACAAGCTCACCGAAGGCACCAAGGAGCTGCTCAAGCGCTATCCGACGATGCGCGTTGACGTCTATCCGACGCATCGCACCGTCGCAGTTCCGCAGCGAATCCTCGACAACGCGCTCAAGAACGCGACCGGGGCAAAGACCGTCGAAGACGGCGTTGCGCTCGAGAACGTCCTGCCCGGTTATCCGTTTCCGATACCCAAGACCGGCTCCGAAGCGATCTGGAATCACCTGCTGCGCTACAGCGGGCTGGGATACGACGGCCCGCGCTACAGCAACTACAACGTCGACTCGGCCGGTGTCGCGACGCTCGCGGTGACCGCCGACGCATTCTGGGCGTGGCCCATCTACGACCCGAAGAAGTCGGGCGTGCTGAGCGCTGCCGACCCGTATTTCTACAGCAAGCTGCTCTACGTCGGCCCTGCCCGGCGCAACGGCGAGGCGGTCCTCATCGTCGATGCGGTCAATCCGCTGAAGCAGCCGCGCCGCGCGTGGCAGTACCTGCCCGGACAACGGCGCGTGAAGCTCGCGCCGGACCTCTGCTGCGACACACCGAACCCGGGTGCCGCCGGTGCGGGAACGTGGGACGACGTGTCCGTGTTCCAGGGCGCGATCGATCGCTTCGACTGGAAGCTCGTCGGCAAGAAGGAAATGTACGTCCCGTACAGCAGCTACCGGCTGACCTACCACAAGGATACTGCCGACATCACGAAGCCCAACCACATCAATCCGGATCTCGTGCGCTGGGAGCTGCATCGCGTGTGGGTCGTCGAAGCGACGCTCAAGCCGGGCAAGCGCCACATCTACAACAAGCGCGTCTTCTTCCTCGACGAGGACAGCTGGATGGCGGTCGCCTCCGACCAGTACGACGCGAACGGCAAGCTGTATCGGTCGAGCTTCGCGTTCCAGTCATACAGCTACGACGCGCAGGCGCCGTTCGGCGACACGTTCGCGATCTACGACTTCAATTCCGGTGCGTACAACATCACCGGACTGTTCGGTCCGCACCATGGCCTCAAGTACATGACCGAACTGCCGAAGGACACCTTCTGGTCGCCGGAAGCGCTGGCCGGAGCGGGATTGCGCTAAAGACCGAAATCCATCCGGATCCCCGGTGCGGGGCGCACGTCGCGCTGCGCCGGGGAGATCCGAACCGGACATCCAAGATCATGAATGCACGCCTCGCCGTCGTGACGCTGTTCGTCGCCGCTGTCGCTGTCCCGCTCGCCGGGCCCGTGGCCGGCGCCGGCTTCGCTGACGTGCTGGACACGCCGGTGCAGGCCTCGACTCTTGCGAGCCGCGGCCTGATGCAATCGGTCGCGCGCGCCGGGAATCGGCTTGTTGCGGTCGGCCAGCGCGGCCACGTCGTCGTTTCGACGGACGAAGGCAAGACCTGGAAGCAGTCGATGGTCTCCGTCAGCTCGGACCTGACGGCCGTGTACTTCGTCGACGCCAAGGATGGCTGGGCGGTCGGCCACGATGGCGTCGTCCTCCATACGGCGGACGGCGGTGAATCGTGGCAGCTGCAGCTCGATGGCCGCAAGGCCAACGACATGCTGGTGGGCGCGATGGAGCGCAAAGTCGCGGCCGAACCCGCGTCCGAGAGCGCGAAGGCGCTGCTCGCCGAAGCGAAGCGCTACAAGGAGCAGGGCGCCGACAAGCCGTTCCTCGACGTCTGGTTTGCCGATGCGCGGAATGGCTACGTCGTCGGCGCGTACAACCTCATCTTCCGCACCGCCGACGGCGGGAAGACGTGGGAGCCGTGGTTCGACCGCACCGACAATCCCAAATTCTTCAATCTGTATTCGATCCGTCCCGTGGCGGGAGATGTCTACATCGCGGGCGAGGCGGGGCTCGTGCTGAAGCTCGACACGACCGCACAACGGTTCAAGTCCCTTGCGGTTCCCTACAAGGGGAGCTTTTTCGGAGTCGCCGCCGCGGGCAACGCCGTGCTCGCCTTCGGTCTGCGCGGCAACGTCTGGCGTAGCGACAACGGCGGCATCGCGTGGACCAAGGTCGAGGCCGGTCTTCCGGCGGCGATTGTGGGCGCGGCGTCCACCGCAGCGGGCGCGATCCTCCTGGCCGACGCCGGCGGCCGGATCGCCGCGAGCAGCGACGGCGGGCGTTCCTTTACTTCAATCGCGGTCAAGCCATCGATGCCAGTCACCAGCTTCGCCGACTTAGGCGACGGGCGATTCGTGCTGGCGGGTCCGCGCGGAATCGCCGTGACCGATCCGGCCGCCCGCTGACGTCGATACCCGAACGCACAAACCATGGCCACTGCCCTTACCAATCTCGACGCGATGCCGGTCGTCCGCGACCTCGCGGAATTCAACCCGCGCTCCGGCAACAGGCTCGAGCGCCTCGTGTTCAACCACCGGCTGGCGATGGTCATCGTCTGCACGCTCGTCACGATCGTGCTGGGCTACTTCGCGGCGACGAGGCTCGTGCTGGACGCGAGCTTCGAGAAGATGATTCCGCAGAGCCAGCCGTACATCAAGAATTACCTCACCTATCAGAAGGACCTGCGCGGGCTCGGCAACGCCATTCGCGTGGTGGTCGAGAACGTCGACGGCGACATCTTCGATCCCCAGTATCTCGACGCGTTGCGGCAGATCAACGACGAGCTGATCCTGACGCCGGGTGTGGATCGCGCCTGGGTCAAATCGCTGTGGACGGCCAACGTGCGCTGGACCGAGGTCACGGAGGAGGGCTTCCGTGGCGGCCCGGTGATGCCGGATTCGTACGACGGCTCGGCGCAGAGCGTCGAGCAGCTGAAGCAGAACATCGCCCGCTCGGGGATCGTCGGCAGCCTCGTCGGCAACAACTTCAAGTCGACGATGATCTTCGTTCCACTCCTCGACAAGGAGACGGGCACGGGCAAGCGGATGGACTACCACGGGCTCTCGCGCGTGCTCGAGGACAAGATCCGCGCCAAATACGAGCTCGCGAAGTCGCTCGACAGCACAGTCAAGAGCAAGCAGTCGCCGACGGTCCGGATCCACGTGATCGGGTTCGCCAAGCTGATCGGCGATCTGATCGACGGCCTGCTCAAGGTGATGGCGTTCTTCGGCGCCGCCGCGCTGATCGCCACCGCCATCATCTACGCCTACACCCGCTGCATCCGGAGCACCGCGCTGGTCGTCGCCTGCTCGATCGTCGCCGTGATCTGGCAGCTCGGGCTCATCGCGCTCCTGGGTTTCGAGCTCGACCCGTTCTCGATCCTGGTGCCATTCCTCGTGTTCGCGATAGGCGTCTCGCACGGCGCACAGAAGATGAACGGCATCATGCAGGACATCGGCCGTGGCACGCACCGGCTCGTGGCGGCTCGCTACACGTTCCGCCGCCTGTTCCTCGCCGGACTGACTGCGCTCCTCGCCGATGCAGTGGGCTTCGCCGTCTTGATGGTGATTGACATCCCGGTCATCAAGGAGCTGGCGCTTACGGCGAGCATCGGCGTCGCCGTGCTGATCTTCACCAACCTGCTCTTGCTGCCGGTGCTGCTCTCCTACACCGGAGTCAGCGTGGCGGCGGCGCAGCGCAGCTTGCGCGAAGAGCGCGAAGAGACGGCGGGCAAGGGGCTGGGCGCGCTCTGGCGAATGCTCGACCTCTTCACGACACGGCGCTGGGCGCTCGGCGCGATCGGCGCCTCCGCCGTCCTCGCGATCGCCGGACTGATCGTGAGCTCGCACCTCCGGATTGGCGATCTCGACCCGGGTGCGCCCGAGTTGCGCCGCGACTCGCGCTACAACCGCGACAACGCCTACATCACGGCGAACTATGCGCTGTCCTCCGACCAGTTCGCGGTGATCGTGAAGACGGACAAGGAGGGATGCCTTCGATATCCGACGCTGGTCGAAGCCGACCGGCTCGCGTGGCAGTTGCGGCAGGTTCCGGGCGTGCAGGCCACGGTATCGCTGCCGGACGCGGTGCGCCAGATCACCGCCGGTACGTTCGAGGGCAATCCGAAGTGGCTGACGATCAACCGCAATCAGGACGTGCTCAACTACGCGGCGCAGCAGGCATCGGTGAACAATCCCGACCTTTTCAATACGGCGTGCTCGGTGATGCCGGTCATCGCGTACCTGGCCGATCACAAGGCTGAGACGCTCGACCGCGTTGTGCAGGCTGCGGCGCAGTTCTCCGCCGAGCACAGCGACAAGGAGCGCGAGTTCCTGCTTGCCGCCGGCAGCGCCGGCATCGAGGCCGCGACAAACCTGGTCGTCCGGGACGCCAACCGCACGATGCTCCTCTACGTCTATGGCGCGGTGATCCTGCTTTGCTTCGTCACGTTCCGCAGCTGGCGCGCGGTCGTCGTCGCGGTCGTCCCGCTGATGCTGACGTCGATCCTGTGCGAAGCGCTGATGGTCGCACTGGGAATCGGCGTCAAGGTGGCAACGCTGCCGGTCATCGCTCTTGGCGTGGGCATCGGCGTGGACTACGCGCTGTACTTGCTTTCGGTGCAGCTCGCGCAGCAGCGGGCAGGCGTTCCGTTGACCGAGGCTTACAGGAAGGCTGTCCAGTTCACGGGCAAGGTCGTCGCTCTGGTGGGCATTACGCTTGCGGCCGGCGTCATTACCTGGGCGTTCTCGCCGATCAAGTTCCAGGCCGACATGGGGATCCTGCTGACGTTCATGTTCGTGTGGAACATGGTCGGCGCGCTGGTGCTGATTCCCGCGCTGTCCCATTTCCTGTTGCCGACTTCCGTGGTCCGCAAGCGGCGCGTGCGAGGCGGTCACCTGGCGCCCGCCTGATGCGCAGGCCTTACTCTTCAAGGAACATGCAATGAACACCATCACCCGGACCCCGTCGGCGCACGATTCGCCGCTGTCCATCGGACAAATCCTCGAGCAGGGCGTCGCGAAGGCGCCAACGCAGGAGATCGTCTATGGCGACCGCCTGCGCTACACCTACGCCACACTCGCCGAGCGCGTGCGCCGCCTGGCATCGAGCCTCGCGGCATTGGGCGTGACCCGCGGCTCGACCGTGGCGATCATGGACTGGGACAGCCACCGCTACCTCGAGTGCTTCTTCGCCGTGCCGATGATGGGCGCGGTCCTGCACACGGTGAACGTCCGCATCTCGCCGGAGCAGGTGCTCTACACGATCAATCATGCCGCGGACGACGTGATCCTCGTCAATGCCGAATTCCTGCCGCTGCTCGCCGCGATCCACGACCGGATCCGGCCGGGCGTGAAATTCGTCTTGATCAACGACGGATCATCGCCGCCGCAGGGCGAGATCGCGTTCGCGGCGGAATACGAATCGATGCTCGGGCGCGCGTCGGTCGAGTATGCATTTCCGGAGCTCGACGAAGATACGCGCGCGACGACGTTCTACACGACCGGCACGACCGGCCTGCCCAAGGGCGTCTATTACAGCCATCGCCAACTCGTCCTGCATACGCTAGGCGTGAGCCACACGCTGGCGCATGCGCCGCACGCGACGTTCGCGACGGGCGACGTCTACATGCCGATCACGCCGATGTTCCATGTGCACGCCTGGGGCCTCCCGTATGTGGCGACGATGCTCGGGGTCAAGCAGGTCTATCCGGGCCGCTACGTGCCGGAGGTCTTGCTCGGACTCATCGACCGCGAGCGCGTGACGTTCTCGCACTGCGTGCCGACGATCCTGCAGATGATGCTTGGCAGCCCCGCCGTGAATAGCGTCGATCTTTCGGCCTGGAAGGTCATCATTGGCGGATCGGCACTGCCGCTGCCGCTCGCGCGCGCGGCGGTCGAGCGTGGCGTCGACATCATCGCCGGCTACGGCATGTCGGAAACCTGCCCGATCCTCACGCTCGCGCATCTCGTGCCGGCAATGCGCGATTGGGATGCCGAGCAAAGCCTGCCGTACCGGTGCAGGGCAGGGCGGCCGATTCCGTTCGTGCAACTGCGCATCGTCGATACCGGCATGAACGATGTCGCGCACGACGGTACGAGCCAGGGTGAGGTTGTGGTGCGTGCGCCGTGGCTGACCCAAGGCTACCTGGGCGAGCCCAAGCGTTCCGAGGAGCTGTGGCATGGCGGCTGGCTCCATACCGGCGACGTCGGCACGATCGACAGCCACGGGTATCTCAAGATCGTCGATCGCATCAAGGATGTCGTGAAGACCGGCGGCGAGTGGGTGTCGTCGCTCGACCTGGAGGACATCATCCTGCGCGCCCCCGGCGTCGCCGAGGTTGCCGTCGTCGGCGTGCCGGATGCGAAGTGGGGCGAGCGCCCGATCGCGCTCGTGGTGGCCAGGAGCGGCGGCAGCGCGCCGACCGCGGAGGCGATTCGCCGCCACGTCGCGGAACATGCCGAACGCGGCGCAATCTCCCGGTACGCGGTTCCCGACCAGGTCCACTTCGTCGACGCAATTCCCAAGACCAGCGTGGGCAAGCTCGACAAGAAGGTGATTCGCGCGAATCTCGCCGCCGCGTTGGCCTGACAGAGTCCGCTCGGCGATTTCGGCTTGCCAAGTCCAATGGACGCTCGCGAAATGCGTGCAAACGCGATTCAGCCGAGCGAACCCTCGCCGGTCGCTCCGACGATTCTCATCGTCCCCGGCCTGCGTGATCATGTGGCAGACCATTGGCAAACGATTCTCGAGCAGCAATGGCCCAACGCGGTTTCCGTCCCGCGCATGCAGCGCGACAAGCTATCCTGCGCGGCATGGGTCGCGCAGCTTGACCAGTCGTTAGGCAGAATCGAGGGGCCGGTCATCGTCGTCGCGCACAGCGCAGGGGTCATGATCCTCGTGCACTGGGCGCAAGAGCATTGTCGCGCGATCAGGGGCGCGCTGCTCGCAGCGCCCGCCGATCTCGAGTCGCCATTGCCGCAGGGTTATCCGACGCAGGACGCGCTGCGTGAGAACGGCTGGCTGCCCACGCCTTCCGCGCCTTTGCCTTTCCCGAGCATCGTGGCAGCGAGCACCAACGATCCGCTGGGCCGCTTTGATCGTGTCGCCATGCTCGCTCGAGCCTGGGGCAGCCGTCTCGTCGACGTCGGCGCGGTCGGTCATCTCAATCCCGCGGCTGGCTATGGCGAATGGCCCCGGGCCGGGAGAATTCATCGGCGAGCTGGTACAGTTGCCGGACCATCGCAGCGACCTGGCCTGACGCGCGAACGCGATTGGCGACCAAAGCGAATTGACTATGCTTTCCCCCTTCGCCTCGATTCCGGTCGTTGCCTCGCGCTGGCGCGGCGATTTCAACCAAGGCTGGCCCGGCGTGCTGATGAGCGTGGTCATCGCCGTCGCCGCGACGTTCATCGCCGACCATCGCGGCGGGCCGACTCTGCTCTACGCGCTGCTGCTCGGCATGGCGCTCAATTCGGTGGCCACCGAGGGCCGGGCCAAGCCGGGCGTGGATATCGCCGCTCGGCGGATCCTGCGCGTGGGCGTGGCGCTACTTGGAGCACGGATCACGTTCGAGCAGATCGGCGGCCTCGGCTGGTTCAATGGCGGGCTCATGGTCGCCGGCGTCGTCCTGACCATTGGCTTCGGAATCGGCGCCGCGAAAGCGCTCGGGCTCTCCCGCCGCCTCGGCGTTCTGACGGGCGGGGCGACGGCAATCTGCGGCGCGTCGGCGGCGATCGCGATCGCGACCATGCTGCCGCGCGACGAGCGTTCCGAACGCGAGCTGGTCTTCACCATTGCCGGCGTGACCGTGCTGTCGACGCTGGCGATGATTGTCTACCCGGTGCTCGCCAAGATGATCGGCCTGGACGCGCACCAGACCGGGGTCTTCCTTGGTGGAACGATCCACGACGTGGCGCAGGTGGTCGGCGCGGGCTACAGCATCTCGCCCGAGGTCGGCGATTACGCCGTCCTGACCAAGCTCTTGCGCGTCGCGATGCTGCTGCCGGTGGTGACTGTCATTTCCCTCGCCGTGCGGCATCGCCTGCAGCGCAAAGGGGAAACCCGTACCGGCGATCCGCTGCTGCCGCCATTCCTGCTCGCTTTCGTCGGACTGGTGATCGTGGGCAGCTTGGGGCTCATCCCCAAGCCGATCGGCGAGGCGCTCAACGACGTCGCCCGCGGTTGCCTCGTCATCGCCATCGCCGCCGTGGGTCTCAAGACCTCACCGCTCGAACTGAAGAAAGTCGGCGCGCGCGCATTCGCGCTGCTTGGCTTCGAAGCCGTGTTCCTGGCAGGCTTCGTGATTGCAGGGCAGCGATTGGTTGGCTGAACTGAACCCGGGACCATCTCACGCATCGCAAACCCCGCGCAGTGCTCAGGTGAACATCGACAGCGCACAGGGCTTCCTTCGCCGGCCCAGGAAGAGTCCGCAGTGCGCCAATCTCACTTGATGCCGAGCCGCTCCATCCGGTAGCGCATCGCCCGGAAGGTGATGCCGAGAAGTTTTGCCGCCGCGGTCCGGTTGTAACGCGTCTTTTCCAGCGCCTCGTTGATCGCGGCGCGTTCGACCCGGTCGAGGTAGTCCTGCAGCGGCCACTTGTCGCCGGGCGGCATGGCGGCATCCGATTCCTCGGCCAGCGGCGTCAGGTGCAGGTCTTCCGCTGAAATGCGCTGCGGGTCGGCGGCGAGAGACAGGCCGCGCTCCAGGATGTTCTCGAGTTCGCGCACGTTGCCCGGGAACGGATAGCGTTCCAAAGCGGCGATCGCTTCCGGATCGAGTTGCGCGACGACGCCGCGCGACAGCTTGGCGAGGATGGCGTTGGCGATGAGCGGGATGTCCTCGCGCATTTCGCGCAGGCTGGGCATCGCCAGCTCGATGACGTGCAGCCGGTAGTACAGATCCTGGCGGAAGTCGCCGGACTCCACCAATCCGGCGAGCTTCTTGTGCGTGGCGCTGATGATGCGCACGTCGACCGGGTCCTCCTGCGTGGCCCCCACCTTGCGGACCTTCTTTTCCTGGATCGCGCGCAGCAGCTTGACCTGCATGGCCAGCGGCAGGTCGGCAACCTCGTCTAGGAACAGCGTGCCGCCGTTGGCGGCCTGGAAGAAGCCGTCGCGGTCGGCCTCGGCGCCGGTGAACGCGCCCTTGCGGTAGCCGAAGAACTCGCTCTCCATCAGGTTTTCGGGAATCGCGCCGCAGTTCACCGCGACAAACGGCTGTTCGCCGCGCGGGCCGTTCAGGTGGATCGTCCGCGCCGCAAGCTCCTTGCCGCTGCCCGACTCGCCGTTGACGAAGACCGGCGCCTGGCTTTTCGCGAGACGCTCGATGAGTCCGCGGACCTGCTCGATTGCCTGCGATTCCCCGAGCAGCCGGTAGGAGCTTGCCGGCTGCGTCTTCTCCGGCACCTTCAGCGCCTGCTTCACGAGCGCGCGCAATTGCTCCAGCGCCACTGGTTTGGCCAGATAGTCGAAGGCGCCGGCCTTCAGCGCGGCGACGGCGTTTTCCGCGCTGCCGAAGGCGGTGATCACCGCGACCGGCACGTCGAGGCCCTTTTGCGTGATGTGCTCGACGACGCGCAGGCCCTCACCGTCCGGCAGCCGCATGTCGGTGAGGCACAGGTCGAAGGGCTCCTTGTCGAGCAGGGCCACCGCCTCGCCGACGGTCTGCGCGCAAACGGTGTCCAGCCCCATCCGCGACAGCGTCAGCTCCAGCAGCTCGAGCAGGTCCGGTTCGTCGTCGACGACCAGGATCCTGGGTTGGCCGCGTATTTTTCTTGCCATGTTTCTTCTCCCTCACATCACCTTGGGCGTCAGGCTGGCTGGCCCGGCGTCAATGCCCGCTTCAACGTCATACGGAAATGCGCGCCGGGGCCCTTGGGCAGCAATTCGAGCGCCGCACCGTTGGCGTCGGCGAGTTCCCGCGCAATGTACAGGCCGAGGCCGGTGCCACCCGGCCGGGTCGTGAAGAACGGCTCGAAGATCTGCGGGCGCAGTTCCGCCGGGATGCCCGGGCCGTCGTCGTTCAGTTCGCAAATCACCGCATCGCCCATGTATCCGGCGCGCGCCACGATGCGGATGCTGCCTTCCTTCTTCTGGCAATGCTGCCACGCGTTGCGCACCAGGTTCCACACGATCTGGTTCAAGTGCCCGCGGTCGAAGATAATGAGGAGATCGTCGGGAATCTGCATCTGCACGCCGCCCGCGGGCATGTTCTCCGCCGGCACGATCTCGTCGATCAGCGAGTGCATGAATTCGCCGAAATGCACGACCTCGGGCTGCTGGCGATCGCGCCGGTTGAGCTGCAGCACTTCGCCGACGATGCGGTCGATGCGCTTGGCGTTGTTGCGGATCATGCCCAACAGCCGCGAGCCCTCGGGCGCCACAGCGCCATCCTCCTCCAGCAGCTGCGCCGCCTGGTTGATCGCGGACAAGGGATTGCGGACCTCGTGCGCGATCGATGCGGTCAGCCGGCCCATCGCGGCGAGCTTCATCTGCTGCGCCTCGGTCTGGGCGCGCCCAAGGTCCTCCAGATAGATCAACGTGCCGCCGTTCAAGCCCGACCCGATGCGCACGAGGCGGACGCGCAGCAGGCGCTGGGTGGTGTCCACCTTGAAAGGCTCGAGCGTCTCGCTGAAGTCCTCCTGCCAGCGTCGCCAGTAGTCGTGCAGCGTGGTGCTGAATTCGGCCAGGCGCATGCCGCCGCGCATCCTGCCGAAGCCGCCCAGAAGGCGGGTCACCTGCGCATTGTGGCCGCGGACGATGCCGTTCAAGTCGACCACCAGCACGCCGTCCTGCATGTCCTGGATGATGAGCCGGTTGACCTGCTCGAGGTTGGCGACGTCGATGCCGCGTTGCGCCGCCAGGTCCTCCGACTGCTTCGTGTACCGGCCCAGCGCGACGGCAATGCCGACGGTGGTGAAATAGCCGAATCCGATGATGCCGGTCTGGAATAGCTGCGCGCCGCCCGCCTGGCCGTTCCATACGCGGAACGCATCGAGGCCCAGCAGCGCGATCGACGCGAATCCGGCCTGGAAGAATGCCGTCTCCTGGCGCAGCAACCATCCGGCCGCGGCGAGCTGCGGGAACAGCAGGATCGGCAACGGGGCGCCGAAGCCGCCGCCGGCGAACATGATGAGGCCCAGGAAGAACACGTCGCCGAAGAGCAGGCCGAACAGCATGTGCGGCAGCGGCATCGGCAGCCGTTCCTGCTGGACCCACCAGAACGATGCCAGCCCAAACAGAAAATACAGGCCGACGCCGGTGATGAACGCGTTGGGCGTGGCGATGTTGAGGAGCTTGGGGTCGATCAGCAGCGCCGTTCCCAGCAGAAAGGCGGCGCACACCGCGCGATAGAGGCTGACGATCCACAGGATGCGCCGGCCCGAGTCGCTCAAGGACAGCGGCAGCGGCGGCGGCTCGAACGGCGGAATCGCGGGGGCGGGCTGCATGGGCATGGGATTGGAAGGCGCCCCGCGCGGTCAGACAGGCGTGCGCTTGCGGTTGGGACAGGCCGGGTCACCGCAACGATACCCGTCCGGCGCGGTCGTGGCGTCGGGCGCAGGAAGAAATACCCCGCACTCCACGCAACGAATCATCGGCGTGGCCGGCGGCGTGCGCGAATTCGCCGGCCCGGATGCGCCGTCGCGGCGATTGCGCAGCTTCGAAGCATTCAACAGCCGCAGTCCGAACAACACGGCAAACACGATGACCAGCCAGAATATGACTTTGCCCATGGGCCCCTCTAGAGGATCTTGCCGGGGTTCATGAGGTTGCCCGGATCGATGGCGGCCTTCACTGCGCGCATCAGCTCGAGTTCGACGGCGGACTTGTAGCGCGCGAGTTCGGTCCGCTTCAATTGTCCCACGCCGTGCTCCGCGCTGAAGCTTCCGTGACGGCGCGCGACGCAATCGTGGACGATCCGGTTGGCGGCGCCGGCATTCGCCAGGAACGCGTCCGCCGCGACGCCTTCCGGCGCCGACAGGTTGTAGTGGAGGTTGCCGTCGCCCAGATGGCCGAAGACGACCAGCCGCGACCTCGGGAACGCGGCGGCGAGGGCGGCGTCGCATTCGGCCAGGAAATCCGGAATGCCGGATACCGGCAACGAAATGTCGTGCTTGATGTTGGGCCCTTCCCGGCGCTGCGCCTCGCTGATGTTCTCGCGCAGCGACCACAGTTTCGCGGCCTGCTCGACCGACTGCGCCACGACGGCATCCAGCACAAGGGCGTCGCCTGCGGCGGTCTCCAGCGCGCCTTCGAGCAACGCCATCAGCGGAGTGTCGGCGGCGCTGTCGTCCGCCTGCACCAGCACATACCATGGGTGGCCGGGCAACGGATCGGGCACGCCCGCATGGTGCTTGACCGACAGTGCCAGCGCGAATCCGCTGACCAGTTCGAAGCCGGTCAGGCGATCGCCGAGCGCCGCCTTGAACTGTGCGAGAAGGTCGACGGCTGCGCGTACGGAAGGAACCGCGCACAGCGCGGTGGTCCGCGTGCGCGGCGCGGGGAAAAGCTTCAGCGTCGCCGCCGTCACGATGCCCAGCGTGCCTTCGCCGCCGATGAAGAGTTGCTTCAGGTCGTAGCCGGTGTTGTCCTTGCGCAAGCCGCGCAACCCGTCCCAGATGCGGCCATCGGCGAGCACGACCTCGATGCCCAGCGTGAGGTCGCGGGCATTGCCGAAGCGCAGCACCGCGGTTCCTCCGGCGTTGGTCGATACGTTGCCGCCGATCGTGCAACTGCCTTCGGAGGCCAGCGACAGTGGAAACATGAGCCCCGCGTCCGCGGCCGCCTGCTGCACGGCGGCCAGCGGAACGCCTGCTTCCGCGGTGATCGTCGCGTTGGCCACATCCAGTTCGCGAACGCGGTTCATGCGCGCGAGCGAGAGCACGATTTCCGTCCCGGACGGATGCGGCGTCGCGCCGCCGCACATGCCGGTGTTGCCGCCTTGCGGCACGATGCCCACGCGATGCTCCGCGCACAGGGCCACAACCGCAGCGACTTCGGCCGTGTTGGCCGGGCCTGACCACGGCGAGCGCCGCGCCATGAAAGCGGTCGCGCCAATCGGTGAGGTAGGGTGCCACGTCGTCGATCTCGGAAAGCACATTGGCGTCGCCGACGATTGCCTTGAGCCGGGCGTGCATGGTTGCGCCAATATCCGCCATGGGGGAATATTAACAAATGAGGCGAAACGCCCCGCGGCAGTCCCACGACAGGAGGAACCATGAGCGCCGACAAGAAGAACCCCGGTCCGGCGGCCGGAGGGGGTGGGACTCCGTTCTCGCCGCAGGACGCGATGGAGTTCATGCAGAAGATGTGGAATCCGTTGGGGGTGACGATGCCCGGCTTCGGGATGCCGGCCGCGGCTGCGCCGGCGATGCCGGGCGCGATGCCGTTCCCGAATCCCGCGGCGATGTTCGCGGTGCTCGACCCGGTGGAAATCGATCGCAAGATCGCCGAGCTTCGGGTCATCGAGAACTGGCTCACGATGAGCGCGTCGATGATGCAGATGAGCATCAAGACGATGGAATTGCAGAAGGCGTCGCTCGAGGCCATGCGTGGCTCGATGGGTGGCGCGCAGAAATGATCGACTTCATCAACCAACCGGGAGCAGGCGCATGGCTTTGACGTTGTACGCGGGATCGGGTTCGCCGTTTGCGTGGCGAGTGCAGCTGGCGCTGGAGCACAAGGCGCTTCCTTACGAACTGAAGATGCTCTCGTTTTCGGCGCGCGACACGCTGAAGCCGGAATTCATTGCGTTGAATCCCCGCCATCAGGTGCCGGTCCTGGTCGACGGCGATTTCGTGCTCTACGAATCGAACGCGATCGTCGAATATCTGGACGAAGCCTATCCCGGACGAGGGGCGCCGCTGTTTCCCGGCGACGCCCGGCAACGGGCACTGGTGCGCAGGCTTATCGAGGAAATCGACAACTACTATCTACGAGGCCACCAGCCAGGTCTCGACGCAGGCGTTCTGGAAGAAGCCGGAGGAGCGCGAAGCCGACAAGATCGCCGCGGGGCGCAAGGCGGTCGTCGACGAGATCGCGCTGTTCACGCGTGCGATGCGCGGCGATTTTCTGGCCGGACCGCTTTCCGCCGCGGACTTCACGCTCTATCCGCTGGTTGCCGGGCTATGGCGCGCCGAGATGAAATTGCCGGACCTCGATGCGGCGGGAATGCTCTCGCCGCAACTGCTCGCATGGAAGAAGCGGATCGAGGCGTTGCCGAATTTCGACAGGACCACTCCGCCGCACTGGAAGACGCCGCCCGCCTGAATGGCGGTCAGGGCAACGCGAAATCCGGGGCGCCGGTCCGCCACAGCAGGAACGCGAACAGGTCGGTGGTCTCGTCGGACGTGTGCGCGGAACTGGTGCCGTGACCGGCGTCGAAATCCACGCGCAGCAGCACCGGGTTGCCCTGTTCGCCGAGCGACGCGCTGATCGCCTGCAACCGCGCCGCCATCTTCCCGGGATCCCACGGGTCCACCCGCGCGTCGCGAAAGCCGATCGTCAGCAGCGCCGCAGGATAGGCGACGCCTTCCGCCGCGCGCGCGTAGCTGCTCATCGCCAGCAGGTCGGCCAGGCCGCGTTCGGTCGCGACGGTCCCGAATTCCGGCACGTTGGCCGGTCCGGCCGCGCCCGTTTCGCTGCGCAGCGTGTCGTGGAATCCGGATTGGCTGACCATCGCTGCGAACAGGTCCGGCCGCTCGATCATCGCGTTGCTTACCGTCAGGCCGCCAGCGCTGCCGCCAATGAGCGCAAGGCGGCTCGGTGTGGTCCAGCGTTCGCCGATCAGCCATTGCGCCGCGGCAATCACGTCCCGCCAGGAGTTGGACTTGGTCTCCCGGTATCCGCTCCGATGCCATGCGTCGCCCAGTTCGCCGCCGCCGCGCACGTGGGCAACCGCATAGACACCGCCGCGTTCCAGCCAGACGGCCAGCGATGGCCAGAATTGCGGTGCCTGGCTGACGCCATACGCGCCATACGCTTCGAGCAGCAACGGCGCGCTGCCGTCGCGCGGGACGTTTTTCCCGCTGATTATCGTGAGCGGAACGTCCACGCCATCGTGGCTCTTCACGGTCACATCGGTAGCGGCGTATGCGCTCCAGTCCACGACGGAACGCGGCAGCAGCCCGGTTCGCGCAAAGGCGCCGGTCTTGCCGTCGATGGTGTAATAGGCCGGAGCCTCGGTCCAGCCGGCTACGCGCACCAGCGCGCCCGCTCGCTGCGGGTCGGTGACGAGTTCCTCGATGGCGCCGCGGAACGGCAGTTTCAATTCGGTGCCGCGCGCGATGCCCGCGGTCTTGGGCAGCGCGGCTGCGGCCTTGGGAGCGCGTGCCCGCGTGCCGCCGCGGGCGGCCGGCGCCGCGACGCGCTTGAGCTTCACGTTGTACTCGAGACGTCGCAACGCGTCGTACCCGCCTTCGGTCTCGTGCACGTAAAGCGCGTCCTTGGCCACGTGCACGCCGCGCAGCACGCGGTCCGAGGCCGCGACGACGACTTCGGCTTCCGCGAGCGCATAGGGCCGCGAATCGCGCAATGACCAGCGCACGACCTGGGAGCGATCCGCGTTCTCGTGCGTCAGCAGGTAGATCCATTCCCCGCGCAGATCGAAATCCGTGATGCCCTGGTCCGTGGTGGCGAGTTTGCGCCACGGCGTCGCCGCGCCGCGGAGCTGCGTCAACGGTGCGACGTACAGCGTGAATTCGTCCTGCACGCCATGGCTGACGACGCCGATGGCGAATGGCGACACCGGCGAGACGTAGACGGCCGGAGTGTCGTCCTTGTCGATGACGATGGCCGGATCCAGACCGCTGCCCAATACGGCGGTATCGCGTTCCGGCCCACCCGGCACGAAGGTACGCATGAAGGCGCGACTGTTGCGGAATTGCTCGGACGCCGGTTCGCCGGCCGCGAGCGCGCGTTGCTGTGTGTAGAAGAGCAATTCGCCGTCGTAGCGCCACGCCGGGCCGGCACCGCGCGCGCGGGGAATGGGCGCGCCGACCTGCTTGCGCGTGGCGACATCGATGACCCGTAGCGTGACGTCTTCACTTCCGCCCAGCGCCACGCCGACCGCCAACCGCTTGCCATTGGGCGAGACGCTGAAATACTCGATCGCCGCGCGCTGGCCATCCTGGTCGTACTGGGCCGGATCGAGCAGCAGCCGCTCGGCGCCGCCGACGCCGTCGCGAATGTAGAGCTTGAAGATCAGGTCCTCCGGCAGGCGCTTCAAATACACGAGCGCCTCCCCCGCGGACTGCACGTCGCGCATGCTCGTGTCGGAGTCCACTACTTGCAGCAGGCGCGCCTGCAGCGCCGCGCGTCCCGGCAATGCGTCGAGGATGCGTCGCGTGTAGTCGTTCTGCGCACGAAACCATGCGATGACGTCGGGCGAGCCCGTCTCCTCCAGCCAGCGATACGGGTCGTGGATGCTGCGCCCGAACAACGACTCGACGGTGAAACCGACAAGGGTATCGGGAGGAGAGAGGTCGAGCGCGGATGCGCAGCGCTGGCCCGCGGCAAGCGCGAGCAGGAACGCGACAGCAAACGCGAGCGCGCGTACCGTCGTACGCCGACCACCCGTCATCCGGACGTGCCCAGCCACGCGTCGCGGCGCAGGATCGCGGAGGAGCCGGCATCCGCGTCGAGCGTCAGCCAGGCGGTGTCGAGGGCGGACGGTTGCAATTCCAGTTCGAACGAGCGCAGCTCGTCGCGCCTGAACGCGTGAATGGCCAACGGCTCTGCGCCTCGCGGACGCTTGAGGTGCGCCGCGAGCAGATCCGGAGTGGCCTTGATGCCATCGATGGCGACCAGCGTGTCGCCGGCCGAAAGCCCGGCGCGGCTCGCGGGCCCGCCGCGCGTGACGTGGGTCAGCTTCAAGTCGGGGCCGACGCGCGCGCCGAGCGTGCTTGCCGGCGCCTCGCCTCGCGCCGGCTTGCCGCCGCGGTCCTTGGGACCCGTTGCCGCTCGCAGGTGCAGCGTGACGCCGAATTCCTCGAGCAATCGAGCCAGCGGCGGGTCCTCCGTGCCGAACACGTAGCGTGCGAAAAAGTCGCCGAGATCGCGACCCGCCAATTCGCTGGCGAGTTTTTCGATCGCGTCCTCAGGCACGCCGATGCCGGGGTGTCCATGGCGAATCCACAACGCCCGCATCAGGTCGTCGAGCGACGCGCGGCCCACGAAACGCAGCGTCAGGTCCAGCGCCAGCGCGACGAGCGACCCCTTCGTGTAATAGCTGACGCCGGCATTCGGCGAATTCTCGTCCTGCCGGTAATGCTTGATCCACGCGTCGAAGCTGGACTCGGCCACGCTTTGCGTCTGGCGGCCGGGCGTGCGCAGCACGGTGGTTAGCGTGCGCCCGACCAGCTCGAGATACCGCGCAGCCGGAATGAGTCCGCACCGCACCAGCGCCAGGTCGTCGTAATACGAAGTGATGCCTTCGAACGCCCACAGCTGGCGCGTGTAGTTCTCGCGCGCGAGGTCGTAGGGCGCAAACACTTCGGGCTTGATGCGCTTGACGTTCCAGGTGTGGAAATATTCGTGGCTGGCCAGCCCCAGGAAATTGAGGTATTCGTCGCCGATTTCCGCCACGCCCGGCTGCGGCAATTCATCGCGCCGGCACACGAGACTGGTGCTCGCGCGATGTTCGAGGCCGCCGTAGCCATCGCCGACCGCCAGCACCTGGAACAGGTAGCGATCGACCGGTGCGGGGCTGCCAGGCGCTCCACCGAAGAGGTCGATGTGCCACTGGCAGATGCGAGCCAGGTCCTGCGCCAATCGCGGCAGGTCGGCGCGGACGTGGCCGGTGACCGCGATGTCGTGCTGCGCGCCGCCGGCCATGAACGTTGCCGTGGCGAACGTTCCGGTTTCCACCGGATGGTCGATCAGTGCGTCGTAATTCTCCGCGCGATAACGGCCGAACCCGTACGGCGCCGCCAACACGGCCGGCAACGTCGTCGCGACCCGCCATTCGCCGAATGCCGGGTCCGGCGGCGCGATGTCCACGATGCACGGCGCGTCCTCGCGGCCTTCGGGACACAGGAACACGGCCGAACCGTTGAAGTAACCGCGAGTTCCATCGAGGTACGCCGTGCGCACGGACAGGTCGTAGGCGTAGACCTGCGCGACGACGGTCAGCGGTCCGAAGCATGGCGCCGCGCGCCAGAGGTCCTTTGCTTCCTTGGTGATGCGGATTTCGCCGCGTTCCGCTTCGGCGCGCACGTGCACGAAGTGCCGCGCGAACTCCCGGATGAGGTAGCTGCCCGGAATCCACGTCGGCAGCCGGAAGCGCTGCCCTGCCGGATCAGGATCGACCACCGTCACGCTGACTTGGTACAGGTGGGCGTGCGGATCGAGCGGCACGATGTGGTACTGCGTCGGGGCGGACGGGGCGGTCATGGGCGAAGAGCGGAATCCTGCGGGAAGAGGGTGGCGCCCCGGAGACGAATCGAACGTCCGACCTGCCCCTTAGGAGGGGGCTGCTCTATCCACTGAGCTACCGGGGCGAAGGCTGCATGAGGCGAACGCGGATTTTACCGGAACGCGCATCTGCGCCTAAACTTCCCGGAGAAACGCCGGATTGGCCATGGACACGCAAATTCTCGAAGGATTCAGCCAACGCCATGTGACCGTGCGCGGGCGACATGCGTTCCCGGTGGCGGCGCGGCGTGCGCGGGCGCACTAGGAATCCGCCCGCCATGCTCGCCTGGCTCCGCCCGGATGCGCCATTTCCTCCGCTCTCTGCGGCACTGACGGAGCCCAATGGCCTGCTCGCCGCCGGCGGCGACCTGTCGCCGGAACGACTGGTCGCGGCCTACCGTCGCGGCATATTCCCCTGGTTCTCCGCCGGCCAACCCATCCTGTGGTGGAGTCCGGATCCGCGCATGGTGCTGCATGTCGACGAGTTCCGCGTGTCGCGTTCGCTGGCAAGGCGCGTGCGCCACCGCGACTTCGAAATCCGGATCGACACGGCGTTTCGCGACGTCATCGACAGCTGCGCGGCGGCGCCCCGCGAGGGCCAGCGCGGCACGTGGATCACGCCGGAGATGGTGGACGCGTATTGCGAATTGCACGAGCGCGGCATTGCCCATTCGGTGGAAAGCTGGCGCGACGGCAGGCTATGCGGCGGACTCTATGGCATGGCCATCGGGCGCGTCTTTTTCGGGGAATCCATGTTCGCGCGCGAAACCGACGCTTCCAAGGTCGCGCTCGTTCATCTGGTGGCGTTGCTGCGGCGGCAGGGCGTGCCGCTTGTCGACTGCCAGCAGGAAACGGCGCACCTGGGTTCGTTCGGCGCGCGTCCGATACCCCGGGCGATGTTTGCAGCACGTCTGAGCGAATTGATACACTCGACCGAACCGGTCGCCGGGTGGCGCGCGGGGGTCTTCGAGGCATCCGAGATCGAGCTGCGGTGAGCAAGCTAAACGACCTTCCCCTGACGTCGCTGCAGTTCTACGCGACGGCGCCATATCCGTGCAGCTATCTGCCCGACCGCGCCGCGCGCTCGCAGGTCGCGACTCCCAGCCATCTGATCGACTCGCGGGTCTACAGCGAACTCGTCCGGCTGGGCTTTCGCCGCAGCGGGGCGTTCACTTACCGGCCCTATTGCGACCATTGCCGGGCGTGCGTGCCGGTGCGGGTGCCCGTGGCCGAATTCGAGCCTAGCCGGACCCAAAGGAGAATTCAACGAAGTCACGCGAAGTTAACGGCAGTTAGGCGTGATTTAGCCTACGATAACGAACATTACGCCCTGTATTTGGCCTACCAGCGGTATCGCCATCCGGGCGGTGGGATGGACCAGGACAGCCGGGAGCAGTACCAGCATTTCCTGCTTCACAGCAACGTGATGACCGACCTCTACGAATTCCGCGATGAAGGCGGCTTGCGCATGGTCAGCCTCGTCGACCAATTGGGGGACGGCTTATCCTCGGTCTACACGTTCTTCGATCCGGGCGTTGCCGGCATGTCCTACGGCACTTACAACGTGCTTTGGCAGATCGAACGCTGCAAGTCGCTGGGATTGCCCTACCTTTACCTGGGCTACTTCATCGCCGAGAGCCGGAAGATGGCCTACAAGGCGACCTTCAGGCCGATAGAGGGGCTGGTGGGGGGGGCGTGGCAGAGGCTGGGGGCGGGAGTTCATGCCAATGCGACTGTTGGACCTGAAGTCGGGTCGCAATCCCTCAGACCCGCGTCTTCCCACACATCTTTCTGCCCCTGGTCGAGGCGGATGCGCAAGGCAGGGAACTCGTTCCGGTCGTGCGCGACATCGTCCAAGCCTTAGGATTCGATAGTTTCGCGTATGCGCTGAGCACCAAACCCGCCCAGACAAGGAAGCCCAGCTATTCGTTTTCACGACGATGCCGGCGGAATGGATGGTGATTTATGATCAGAAGGCGTATGTTGAAGTGGATCCACGCGTGCAACTAGTCTTTGACAGCACGATGCCGTTGATGTGGGACCAAACGGACTTGCGTGGAAAGTGCGCGCGCGGCGACGAATTTCTCGACGATGCCGCGCGATATGGCACGCAAAGCGGTATTGTATTCACGCTCCACGACGTCGGTCACGGTGGCATCATGATGGTATACAACTCTCAGAATTCCCATGTGGATGCGGCTCGCGTTAGATGATTCAGAGGAATCTCCCTGACCTCTTGTCATTCGGCCACTATTTTCACGAATGGTTCATGAAATCGGTCGTCGAAAAGGGATTCCGTCGAGGCTCAAGGGCGCGCCGCTTTCCGGCCGAGAACAGGGCGTATTGCGGATGGTCGCCCGCGGGCTGACGACAGACGATATTGCTTGCAAACTTGAGCATTCAGCGAGCGGACGGTCCGGTTTCATCTCGATGCGGTGCGAACAAAGCTCGGAGCCGCCAATCGCCAAGAAGCTGTTGCGAAGGGCATTCAGCTAGGGTTTGTCAGTCCGCACATGTGACCTCATGCGACGCTGCTCCATGACATGGCATGGACTGATGCCGGTATGGACGAAAATCGTCGAGATTCTTCCCGGCCGGGCAATGGGACCGGGCGAAGACCTGACGCAAGGGATTCGCCCTGGAGAATGACCGCGCAGCAGCCAGGATTTTGGTTTCCGCCGACGACAAGCGGCGATTTGGGCCGATCCGCGCAATATTTGATAGGGTCCGCTGTCCGACGCGTGCAATTCCATTGGACGACGCGTTCGGCCCCGCAGGCCGGTCGGAGGCTATTGGGCTGCCTTCCGGGAGTCTCGCCGCGCCAGGAGTCCATTTCGCCCGCTGATTTGGGTCGAAGACGCCTTGAGCCATTTCGGTTTTCTTCGGCCCGTTTCAGGGGAATACTTCTGGAAACGCATTTCGGCATGGATATTGCAGGACAGGGGATATGGCAATCTCCAGCAAAGGCGTATCGTCGCGGAAAGCTGCCTCTCCAAAAACCATGAATGGTGACTCAGTTGCCCGCTAACCCTTTGAGTACGCGCCCAATCCGACCATGAAATGGTCTCCATCATTGCACCAAAGTTCCGGCAGATCGTCGGCGCAAGCGTCCGGGATCCCGACATTGAACAAGCATGGCTGCGGGTTATTGTCTGCGTAATTTCATTTGGTTACCTCTGGTATCTTGGTCATTTCCGAAGGCGCCTTTACACCCGGCTCTGACTATGGGGTTCGCGGCAAGCGTCGGCGATGCACTGGTCGGCGCCGGAATGATCTGGTGGATGCGCGGACACAAACTGCACAGGGTCCCACTGCGATACCTTGGCATCGTAAGCGACAACACGGCACTTACCCTCGGCATGGCTGGGGCGGGCGAGAGCGGTGTGGCGATGATTGGGGTCTATCTCTGGGTGACCATCGGTAACGGTTTCCGCTTCGGACCGCGCTTCCTGATGGCGTCGTACTGGGCCTCCATTCTTGGCTTCGGTTTGCAGCTACTGTTTGTACCATTCTGGGCGCAACACCAAGCAATTGGTGTTGGGTTGATGCTCGCCGGCGCCGTCGTGCCGCTGTACGTCCTAGTCCTGCTGATTCGGTTGACAGCACAAAAGGACGCGGCGGAACAGCTGTCGAACGCCAAGAGCCGGTTCGTGGCCAATGTGAGCCACGAATTGCGCACGCCACTCACAGGGGTCTTCGCCGTCTACGACATCCTGCGAAACCGCAAGATGGTGCCAGACGACCGCCAACTCATCGGTATGTTGGGTAGTTCGATCAGCACGCTCAAGGCTTCGGTCGATGCGGTGTTGCAGATGTCCAAGCTTGAGGCCGGGTCGGAGCGCGCTGAAAACAAGCCCTTCAACCTCTGGTACTTGCTCCATCAAGTGGCTGCGCTGGTGCGACCGCAAAGTGCCGCCAAAGGCTTGGCATGGACCATTGAGGTGCACCCTGGAGTCCCGGTTACGGTTTCTGGCGATGTCAGCCACCTAAGCCATGCGCTCGGCAATCTGCTCAACAACGCATTCAAGTTCACGCATCATGGGGGGGTCACTCTGCGGGCGTTTGGCACGGCGGGCGGGCGTGTCCGGTTCGAAGTAACCGACACTGGCATCGGCATTTCGCTCAATCACCAAGAGCATTTGTTCGAGCGTTTCGTCCAAGTCGACAATTCGTCCACCCGGCGATATGGCGGCACCGGATTGGGTACTTCCATTGCCCGGGACCTCGTCGAATTAATGGGGGGAAAGATTGGCGTGATCAGCGCGCCGGGGAAGGGCAGCACGTTCTGGGTCGAATTGCCGCTGGTCCAGGTCACGCAACAACCCGACGCAGAATGGGGAACGCGGCGCAAGGTGCTCATCGTTGGCCACGAAAGCGAGTTAGGAGCATTGGCCATTCCCGCGCTGCAGAGGGCCGGCCTGGAAGTTGTGCTTGGTGGCGACGATGTCCACGACGTTCGCGAATTGCTGTCAAGAAACGCTGGGGGACTTTTAGCGGCATTGTTCGTGATGTCGCCCAGTGACGCCATCAGCTATTCCGAGGAGGTCTTGCCTTCAGGTAGCGTGACATGTCCATGGATCGTCATCGCCGATGGTTGCGGCGAAGGCCAACGCGCGGCACTCGTGCGCACTGGGTGCGCGGCAATACTTGACGCGCCGAACCGCCCCGAATCGCTGCTGGTCACTCTTGGAGGATTGCGCAATCGCCTTGATCTGCCTGACTCGGCGCAGGATACGACGCCCGGAACTGGCATCGTCAACCCACTCGAAATCCTGCTCGCCGACGACAATCGGAGCAACCAACTTCTCCTCTCTAAGATACTTAGGGACGCCGGACACAACGTCACCCTCGCGGAGAGTGGCGGTGCGGCCTTCGACATCATGGTCGCGGAGAAGATCGACCTCGCCATTCTCGATCTCAACATGCCGGACATGAGCGGACCGGACGTGATAAAGCTCTTCCGGGCCAGCTCGATAGGCGCCAATCGATTGCCGATCATGGTCTTGTCGGCTGATGCGACGCCGGTTGCCAAACAGGAAAGCTTCGACGCGGGCGCCGACGAATTTGTTACCAAGCCTGTTACAACGGCGACGCTGCTCGCGACGATCGAGCGCATGATGGCCGGTGCTGCCGCGCGTGGTGAACCGGCAAAGAATATCCATAACACGGTAAGGGCTGTATCGGCGAAGCCGCACGTCGAAGCACCGCACGCGATACAGTCGGCAACATCGATGCTCGTCGACACGGACCGCATTGCGGCTGTGCGCCGAATCGCACGCGGTGATGTCAAGTTCCTCGATACCTATGTAAATGCGGCGTTCTCGGAACTGGAACAGGCGATCGACGACCTTCGCTTGGCCGTTCGCAGGAAGGATTCCCGGGCCGCACGCGACTCTCTGCACATCATCGAAGGCACGGGAGCGTCGGTAGGAGCCGTCGCACTGGTTGCGAATTGCAAGTCCATTCGCGAGTACATCGACGTTCCGGACGACCCGGATCGGGCGAGCGCGCTGGCCGAACTCTCGACTACCTACACGCTGACCAAATCGACGGTTCTGGCAAGTCTGCATTCTCCGCGCGAGAGTGCTTCGCGAACCGGCGCCAAGGCTGATAAAATGCCGTAATGAAGCCCGACAATGATTACTCTTATATTCTTCAGCGGCTGCGCAGCGTCGTTCCCAACAAGGTTGCCGTTGACCCCGAGATGCTCGTCCCAGAGGCTCGCCTTGCCGACATTGGAATCGATTCCTTTTCCCTGATCGAGCTGGTATTCCTCGCCGAAGAGGAATTCCATATCAAGATTCCAATCGAGGGCCTCGAGGTTAAGACGGTCGGTGATGTCCTACGGGTAATCGCCCATCGGCTGGAGTTCGAAGCACCGCCCGCGAATTCCGGCGTCCCATCAGCGCTATAGTTGCTGTACCACAAGCACGCCCGCGGTCCCGCCGACCGCAAATGAATTCGACAGTGCTGCTCGCACGCGCGCGGTCCGACCGCTGTGCGGAACATAGTCGAGATCGCATTGCGGGTCAGGCACGTCCAGGTGCGCCGTCGGGGGGACCTGCTGTCGCTGAATCGCAAGAGTACAGATCACCAGTTCCAGGGCACCCGCTGCACCGACCAGGTGACCGTGCATGGACTTGGTCGAACTCACCGCAATCGACTTCGCCCGTGTACCGAATACGTCCTTTATTGCCTGTGTCTCGGTCGCATCGTTGAGTTTCGTGCCTGTGCCATGCGCGTTGACGTAATCGATGTCTTCGGGTGTCAATCCGGCGTCGGCAATTGCCTGCCGCATGGCCAGCGATTGCGCGGCAATGGCGGGCTGGGTGATATGGCTCGCGTCGTTGCATATTCCATAGCCAGATAGTTCGCCATAGATCTTAGCGCCGCGCGCGGTCGCGCTCTCGAGTTCCTCCAATATCACCATCGCGGCTCCGTCTCCCAATACGGTTCCATTGCGATCGCGGCTAAACGGTCGGCACGTCGCCGCAATGTTTTCGGAACGTTCGGGAGCAAGCACCTGCAGTGCTTGCCAGGCCTTGATCGATACGTATGCGAAAAGCGCCTCTGCGCCGCCGGCGATCATCACGTCCGCATAGCCGTGCCGAATACTCCGCATCGCCTCGCCGATCGACACCGCCGAACTCGAACATGTCGTTGTATAGGTGAGCGTTGGGCCGGCAAGCTTGTACGCAAGGCCCAAGTGCGCCGCGGGTCCGTTGTACATGATCTTAACCAGCGTAAATGGTGCGAGGCGGTTCGCCCCTTTGCGGAAGATCTCGGCGTACGCTGCTTCCTGGCTGATTGTCCCACCCAGCGAAGTGCCGACGGCGGCACCAATTCGCGTCTTGTCCAAGCTGTCGATATCCAAGCCAGAATCTCGCACCGCTGCGTCTGCAGCGAGCAACGCGTATTGACTAATGCGATCGGTCGTGACGCGTTGCGCGCGAGTCAACGCGGCCCACGGCTCACCGGGAACGGCTGCACCTATAGTTTCGTAGCTTCCAACATCGGACTCCAGTCGGATCTTGCGCACCGCGGATTCACCTCGCAGCAGGGCGTCGAACATCGCATCGGCATTACAGCCATGCGGTGAAGTGACGCCGATGCCCGTGATAACGACACGGCGTTTGGTCATGCAGCAAGAGCCATCGGCGCCCTTTCGTCTACTGCAACGGAGAGCGGCTGACCGAAGATGGCCAGTTGACGTTGGAACAGGCGTTGCATCCACTCCAAGCTGCGTGTGTCCAGGCCAAGCGCGCAGTCGACCCAGAGCTTTACGATGTCATGGAGTTCTTGCAGCCCGACCGGATGGATCATGCGATCCACCGCGTTCATTGCGTTGTGTGCGGCGCGCTGATTTTCGCGCTGGCGCATGATTTTCCTGATTTCGTCGCGTCCGCTGCCGGAGTCGACCAAGTGGTCGACTAGGCCAAGGTCAAAGAGTTCGACCGCGGAATACATGCGCCCACTTCGCACCAGGTCATTCGCGACACGCCGTCCGACGCGGCGAGCCAGGAAGCTCATACCACCCATGCCGGGAAACATGTTGAACAGAACTTCCGGGAAGCCAGCCTTAACGTGCTTTTCCGCAACTATGATCTCGCACGAAAGTGCGGACTCGAAACCGCCGCCAAGCGCGTCGCCTTCGAGTAACGCGAATGTGGTTACGCCGCGCAGGCCGTGCGCCGTGTAATTGCGATATTGGACGTCGATTGCGGCGCGCGCATATTCAGTCAGCCCAGCTCGATCCCGAACCGATATCAGGCGCTGGAAATAACCAAGGTCACCACCGACGTTGAAGACTTGCGGAATGGCCGAGTGCAACACAATGTAGTGCAGCGGGGAGGTTTCCGAATTCGCCGAAAAATGACTTTCGATCAGCTGGCTGCCTCGCTCAAGGTCATGCAGCAATTCAAGGTTGAAACAAGGTATGCCTTTGGGCGACCAAGTGGACCATAGTGCTCCCGCATCGCGATCGTACTTGCACGAAAACTGGCTGGATACATCGATGTCCACTGTGCCATTTGGATGTTCCACAACGTGACTGGCACTGCGATGGGCGAGAACCGATGCGTCGACAATGGCGTTCATTTTTACCCCTCTAAGGTTGAACCCGATATTTCTGTTTGAAACGATCTGTTGCTCAATTTGTCGCTCTTTTGGGCGGTTGTATAAGCTTTTCTGTTACCTACAAGGCCACTCTATCGCACGCTTCAAAGGGTTACAACGGTGGCTGCTCAAATTACGTGAGTGTCGTTCCGAAAGTCTGGCCGGAATATTGACTCTGGTTCGCGCCTGATTGTGACTACCAAAGCGCAGAAGTAAGTTGATAAATCTCGTATAACTTAAGGAAAAATAATGGAAAAAATAAAGAACTTGTGCCGAGTGATTACATGCCATGAGCATTTACGCAATGGTCATTTACCCGAACTATGACTAAATGTAGCGTACAATGCGAACTTAACAATCAAATGGCCTTCCAAAGGTCCATGGGAAGACCGGCCGCGTGCGCGACGCAATTCTTGCGACGCAATAAAACAGTCGCAAAAGGTTTGACGTCAATGGAAATTGGTCAAGCGCGGCTGAATTATGTTGTTCGAAGCAAAGGACGAGTTGCGTTTGGAACGGCACCGACTGGCATTTGATATTCTTTGCCCGTGCTGATCACAGACACTCCCTTCCGCGCGCGAGTCGACCAACTCCGTCAACTCTTTCTCATTCGCGCCGGTGATCTGCGCGAAGAGCGCCTGCTGCGCCAAGGCCGCGGCTGGATCCATATTCCGGGGCAGGGGCACGAAGCGCTGGCCGCGCTGGCCGCATCGCTGCATGGGAATGACCTGCTGTTTCTCTATTACCGCGATCGCGCATTGATGCAGGCGCGCGGCGTGACGCCGCTCGAAATGGCGCGGGAATATCTGGCTACCGCCCATTCGTCGTCGGGTGGCCGCCAGATGCCGGTGCATGGCTCCTACCGGCGCCTCGGCATCTATCCTCCCGCCACGCCCACCGCCTCGCAGTGCCTGCCCGCCGTTGGCGCCGCATGGGGAATCAAGCTCGCGGGCGAGCCGCGCGTCGTGCTGTGCACGATTGGCGATGCGTCCACCCGGCAAGGAGAATTCTACGAGGCCGTAGTCCAGGCCGTGCAAGACCGCTTGCCGATCGTCTTCGTGGTCGAGGACAACGGTTACGGGATCAGCACGTCGACACTCGATCAATTGCCATTTCGCCTCGGCATCTTCAATCCGGAATTTGTCCGCCATGTCGACGGCCGTTCGGTGGACGCGGTCGCTGTCGCAGGTAGCGAGGCCATCGCCGCCGCACGCCGCGGCGACGGGCCGACCCTATTGTGGGTTGAACTCGACCGGATGACTTCGCACACGAACAGCGACGACCATCGTATCTATCGCTCCGCGGCCGAGATCGCGCTGATGAAGGAGCGCGATCCCGTCACGAGCTATGCAGCATCATTGATCGCCAGCGGCGCGCTCGACGACGCGCAGGTGCGCGCCTTGCGGGACGAGGCCACCATGGAGGCGGACGCTGCGTATGCCGCCGCGGAAATCGAGCCTGCGCCGGCCGCGGCGTCGGCCAACACCAGGCTCTTCGGCCCGTGCGATCCCGGCGGCTATGTTCCGCCTTTCGAGCTGGAGGAGTCGGCCAATACCATGGCCGGTGCGCTCAACTCGACGCTGCGCGAGGTGCTGTCCCGCATCCCCAATGCCGTGCTGCTGGGCGAGGACGTGGAAGATCCGAAGGGAGGCGTGTTCGGCTTCACCAAGGGCTTGTCGACGCGCTATCCGGGTCGCGTTGTCAATTCCGCGTTGGCGGAGGCGACGATTGCCGGCATGGGGATCGGCCTGGCGGCGACCGGATTCCGGCCCATCCTGGAAATGCAGTTCATCGATTTCATCGCGCCGGCATTCAATCAGTTACTCAATCAGGCCGCGACGCTGCGCTGGCGTTCCAATGGCGACTGGACATGTCCGGCGGTGTTCTACGCACCCTACGGCGCGTATCTGCCGGCCGGCAGCACCTGGCACAGCCAATCCAACGAAGGATTCTGGACGCACATTCCCGGCTTGCGCGTCGCGGTGCCGAGTACGCCTGCCGATCTGGCGGGCCTGCTGTGGAGCGCCATGCAGGAATCCGATCCCACGCTGCTGCTCGTTCCCAAGCACATCATGCGTGTCCGCCATGAACCGGTGCCGAAGCAGGCTCGCGGCTTCGGGCGCGCGCGCGTCGTGCAGACCGGCAGCGACATCACCGTCGTGACATGGGGCAATTGCCTCGAGGTCGTGCAAAAGGCCGCCGCGCATCACGCGGACCGCTGGTCGATCGAAGTCATCGACCTGGTGAGCCTTGTGCCGTGCGACTGGGCCGCGATCGACGCGTCGGTCGCGCGTACCGGGCGCTTGGTCGTGGTGACGGAGGATGCGCGCACCGGGAGTTTCGGGCAGGCGATCATCACCGAGGCCGTGAGCTCGCAGGCGCGCTTCAACCGGTTCCTGTCGCCGCCGCTTCTGGTGGCGCGCGAAGATGGACACATCCCGTTCAATCCCGTCCTGGAATATGCCGTCCTGCCTGACGCCACGCGAGTGCACGCGGCACTCGCCGAAGTGATGCAATGAGGGTCATGAGCGCCGCCGGGCCGTCCCAAGGCGCGAATTGCGTGCACGACTGGGGGGGCAGCGCAGCGGCCCACATCTGTTTGGCCGCAAGCGTGGGGGGCCGTGACCGAGCACGGTGCGCGGGAGATTCGCGTCCCGCAGCTGGGCGAAGGGTTGCGGGAAGCGCGGATCGTGGAGCTGCTGCGCGCTCCCGGCGCGCCGCTGCGCCGTGGCGACTCGCTGTACGTCATCGAGACCGACAAGACCACCGTCGAACTCGAGGCGCCTTTCGATGGCACGCTTCTCGAATGGCGGGTCGCCGTCGGCGACGTCGTGGAAATCGACTCCACGGTAGCGCTGGTCGCCCCCGCGGGCACCAAGGTGCCGGCCGCGTCGCCCAAGGCGGAACGCATCGTGCCGCCGCGCACACGGGCGCATGCGCACGAGCGCGGACTCGACGACCATGCGCTCGCGGTCATTCCGTCGGCTTCGAACAAGCTGCTGCCCGAAGACATCGACCGGTATCTGGCCGCGCGGGCCGCGGAATCACCCGACAGCGAAGGGATGCGCGAGATCAGGGTGACCGGCGGCCATCGAGCGTTGATCTTCAGGCTGCGACGCAGTGCCACGCTGGTCATTCCGGGAACGCTTGCCATCGACGTTCCCTGGTCCGCGCTGGAAGCATCCGCCGCGACGGATGGCGGTTCGCGGGCGACGCAATTTCAGGTGTTCGGGCACGCCGTCGCGCGCGTGGCGCGGTCGCATGCCAAGTTCCGCTCAGTGATGGTCGGGGACGATCGCATTCGCGAATACGATCACGTCAACGTCGGCATCGCGCTGGCGCGGCCGAATGACGAGCTGATCATCGCGGTGGTGCGCAAGGCGGAGAACATGGACCTCCCCGAATTCACACGCGCATGCTCGCGCGGCATGCGGGCGGCGATCCGCGACGGCGCCGAAGCCGCGGCGGACACGCAAATCCTGCTCACGCACCTGGGCGAATTCGGAATCGTGGATTCGGTGCCGACGCTGGTGGCGCCGGCCAGCTCGATCTTCTTCCTCGGGGCGCCGCAACAGCCCTCGGGCAAGGTGCGCATCGCGGTGACGTTCGATCATCGCCTCATCAACGGCGCGGCCGCGGCACGCTTCCTGGACGACCTGGCGGCGGCGCTCACACGCCGCTGATCCGCTAATCCGTCTCCCGCGCTGCCGCGAGCGCCACGCTTCATGCGGTCGCGGCGGCGTCGCTGCGCTTGGCCGCCTCGTCCACCATGTCGCGGATCACGGCCGTCAGGTCGGATTCGACAGCCATTTTGCCGTCGACGCTTGCCCGGCCATGGATCTTGGCCACGCCGCGCGATGCGCGCTTCATCGTGCATTCGAGGAGCAGCTGGTCCCCCGGGACGACGTCGCAGCCGAAATGGCATTTGTCGAATCCGGCGAAGAAGAAGATGGTCTTGCCGATCCGGCTCATCATTCCGGAGTAATGGCACAGGACGCCTGCCGCCTGCGCCAACGACTCCAGCAGCAGCATTTGCGGCATCACGCGTCCGGCGAACGGCAGCCCGTCGAAGAATTCGTCGTTATGGCTGACGTTCTTGATCACCCGAACCCATTGGTTGGGCTCGCACGCTTCCATCCGGTCGATGAGCAGGAACGGATAGCGGTGGGGAATGTGCTTCAGGATCTCGGAAATGTCCGAAGGGGGAAGCAGCGTGGCGGTCGTCACGGGTACCTCGAAAATGGCGGATTCGGTGGGGCGGAGGCCCATCGTACGGTTTGGTCGGTCGTCTCGCAACCTGGACCGAAACGGTCAAATCGCCCGCGGCGCGGCTGCCGGCAACGATATAATCTCCCTTTCCCCAGCGCATTCCCAACAGTCCCCGCCATGAAAATCCTGGTCCCGATCAAGCGAGTCGTCGATTTCAACGTCAAGGTCCGCGTCAAGCCGGATGGCTCGGGGGTGGACACGGCAAACGTGAAGATGTCGATGAATCCCTTCGACGAAATCGCCGTCGAAGAAGCGGTGCGGCTGAAGGAAAAGGGCATCGCGACCGAGATCGTGGCGGTGACGTGCGGCACGGCGGCCAGCCAGGAGACGCTGCGCACCGGGCTGGCGCTCGGCGCCGACCGGGCGATCCTCGTGGAAACCGATGTCGAGTTGCAGCCGCTGGCCGTGGCCAAGCTGTTGGCCGCGATCGTCGGCAAGGAGCAACCGCAACTGGTGATCCTGGGCAAGCAGGCCATCGACGACGACGCGAACCAGACCGGACAGATGCTGGCGGCGCTGCTCGACTGGCCGCAGGCGGCGTTTGCGTCGAAGCTGGAAATCGCCGATGGCCGGGCGACCGTCAAGCGGGAGGTCGACGGCGGCCTGGAGACCATCCAGGTGAAATTGCCGGCGGTCGTGACCGCCGACCTGCGCCTGAACGAGCCGCGCTACGCAACACTCCCGAACATCATGAAGGCGAAGAAGAAGCCGCTGGAGACGACCAATCCCGCCGCGCTCGGCGTGGACGTGACGCCGCGTCTCACGACGCTGAAAGTGGTGGAGCCGCCCAAGCGCAAGGGCGGCGGCCGGGTGGCCGACGTGCAGGAACTCGTCGCCAAGTTGCGCAACGAAGCCAAAGTCATCAGCTAAAGAGCTCACATGTCCGTCCTCGTCATCGCCGAACACGACCACGCGTCGCTCAAGTCCGCGACGCTGCACACGATCACCGCCGCGCTGCAGTTGGGCGCGGAGATGAAGTCCGACGTTCACGTCCTCGTTGCCGGCCACAACGCCGGTGGCGCTGCGCAGGCGGCCGCAAGCGTCGCGGGCGTGGCGAAAGTCCTGCACGCCGATGCCCCCCATCTGGCGATGCCCACGGCCGAAAACATCGCGGCCATCGCGTTGAGCCTGTTTCCGGGGCCGTATACGCACGTGCTTGCCGGGGCCACGGGCTATGGCAAGAACCTGTTGCCCAGGGTGGCGGCCAAGCTCGATGTCGCGCAGATTTCCGAGATCACCACCGTGGTATCGCCCGATACGTTCGTGCGGCCGATCTACGCGGGCAACGCATTCGCGACCGTGCAGTCGAAGGACCCGGTCAAGGTGATCACGGTGCGGGCAACGGCGTTTGAAGCGGCCGCGGCAACCGGCGGCAGCGGGGCGGTGGAGGCGATCGCCGTGCCGGCCGACAGCGGCCACGCCGTGGTGACCGGGCAGGAACTCACCGAATCGGAGCGCCCCGAGCTGACCAGCGCGCGAATCGTGATCTCCGGCGGACGGGGCCTGGGCAGCGGCGAGAATTTCAAGATGCTCGAAGCGCTGGCGGACAAGCTCAATGCCGCGCTCGGCGCATCGCGCGCGGCGGTCGATGCCGGCTACGTTCCCAATGACTACCAGGTCGGGCAGACCGGGAAGATCGTCGCGCCGGACCTGTACATTGCCATTGGCATTTCCGGCGCGATCCAGCATCTCGCCGGCATGAAGGACAGCAAGGTCATCGTCGCGATCAACAAGGATGCCGAAGCGCCGATCTTCCAGATCGCCGATTATGGTCTCGTCGGCGACCTGTTCGTGCTGGTTCCGGAACTGACCGCCGCGCTGGGCTGAACTCCCTCCACCTGCGCTCCAGCCGGCGTTCGCAGTTTAGAGCTTTTCGTCCAGAGGCGCGGCGTTAAGCTCGCATCGTCGCATCCCAACGTCCAACGCGGATCACACGCATGAGCACCTATCACGCCCCCCTCGCCGAACTGCAATTCGTCCTGAACGAACTGGCCGGCCTGCAGCAGGTCTCGAAGCTCCCCGGGTTCGAAGACGCGACGCCCGACACCGTCGCGGCCATTCTCGACGAAGCCGCGAAATTCGCGACCAACGTCCTCGATCCGCTCAACGTTTCGGGGGACCGCGAAGGTTCGAAGCTTCTGCCGGACGGCACCGTCAGGACGCCGGCGGGATTCAAGGAGGCGTACAAGCAGTTCTGCGACAACGGCTGGAACGGGCTCACCAAGAATCCGGAATACGGCGGGCAGGGCCTGCCGCAGCTGGTGCAGACGGCCGTCGAGGAAATGTGGCACGCGTCGAACCTGGCCTTCGACCTGTGCCCGCTGCTCACGCAAGGCGCGGTCGAGGCGATTCAGCTCAAAGGCTCGGAAGCGCTCAAGCACAAGTACCTGCCCAACATGGTTGCCGGCACGTGGACCGGCACGATGAACCTGACCGAACCGCAGGCCGGTTCCGACCTCGCCGCCGTGCGCACGCGCGCCGTGCCGCAGGGCGACGGCACCTACAAGCTGAGCGGCCAGAAGATCTTCATCACGTTCGGCGAGCACGACTACACCGAGAACATCATCCACCTCGTGCTCGCGCGCACGCCTGACGCGCCCGAGGGCGTGAAGGGAATCTCGCTCTTCGTCGTGCCCAAGTTCCTGGTCAACGACGACGGCTCGCTCGGCGCGCGCAACGACGTGCATTGCGTGTCGCTCGAGCACAAGCTCGGCATCCACGCGAGCCCGACGGCGGTGATGGTGTACGGCGAGAAGGACGGCGCGATCGGCTACGTGGTGGGCGAGGAGAACCGCGGCCTCGAATACATGTTCATCATGATGAACCTCGCGCGCTTTTCGGTGGGCATGGAAGGCGTTGGGCTTTGCGATCGCGCGTACCAGCGCGCTGTGGCCTACGCGCAAGGATCGCGTGCAGGGCAAGGCGGTGGGCATGGACAAGGCCGCCAAGGCGGGCCCGATCATCGACCATCCGGACATCCGGCGCATGCTGATGACGATGCGCGCGCACACGGAAGCGATCCGCGCCGTCGCTTATGTCACGGCCGCCGCGCTCGACAACGGGCACGCCCATCCCGATGCGGAAGCGCGCAAGCGGCATCAGGCGTTCGCCGATTTCATGATTCCGATCGTCAAGGGCTGGTCGACCGAAATCGCGCAGGAAGTGACGTCGCTCGGCGTGCAGGTTCACGGCGGCATGGGTTTCATCGAGGAGACGGGCGCGGCGCAGCACTATCGCGACGCCCGCATCATCACCATCTACGAAGGCACCACGGGAATTCAGGCGAACGACCTCATCGGCCGCAAGACGGCGCGCGATGCCGGCGCCGTCGCCACGACCGTGGCGGCCGAGATCGACAAGGTCGCGGCCAAACTCGCGTCGCACGCGGATCCGGTGCTCAACGCCATCGGCCTGCAGCTCGCTTCGAGCACGGCGGATCTGCAATCGGCGATCGACTGGCTCGTGCCCGCTTTTGCGCAGCACACGCGCGCCGCGCATGCGGGTGCGGTGCCCTACCTCAAGCTGTGGGGACTCGTCGCCGGCGGATGGCAAATGGGCCGCGCAGCGCTGATCGCGCACGAGCAGCTCGCCAACGGAGATCGGCAACGCCGATTTCCTGCGCGCGAAGATCGTCACCGCGCGCTTCTACGCGGATTGCCTGCTGCCGCAGTCGTCGGGCTACGCGCACGCGGTGACTCACGGCGGCGACAGCGTGCTGGCGCTGCCCGTCGAGGCATACTGACGCGCGATACCGTCGCGCCACGCGCGCTTTGTGCGGTGGGCCACGGACACCCCGGCGCGGGTGGTGCTACCGTCGGGCTTGTCCTACAGCGCATTGCCCGGAGCGCCGATGGACCGCGCCCAACGCGGCGCGTCAAATGATCTCGCTTTCGCGAATCTCCACGGACGCACCACCAGGAATTCCTTCATGAAGCATGTCCTCGCCGCTCTGGCGATCGTTGCCGTCATCGCATCCGACGCCCGGGCGGATCCGATTCCGCCATTCGGTCCCGGCCCCAATCCGGTCGGCTGCAGCAACGTCGTGCAGGACTTCACGCGCGTTCCCATGGGCGATTCGGCGCAGGACTACTGGGAAGGCAAGCCTGCCGGCAACACGCACCGGTACATCACCGACCTTCTGGCGGATCCGGCCAATACGCTGACCGTCAATCTGGCCATCCCGAACGACGGCGGCCTCTATGGACGGTACGCGCAGCAGTCGTTCCCCTATGTCGTCCTGGTCTGCTACCCCACGTCGAATGCCAATGCGCGCCCGGACTATCCGTTGCCGACCGGCGACGTGGTGCCGCACATGCAGCGCGGCGGCGAAGCGCCCATCTTTGCGGATGCCGCGGCACGCTATCCGATCCTGCTGTTCTCGCATGGACTCACCGGCAGCCCGCTGTCGGGCGACTACATCAACGCGGTGAGGCTTTTCGCGAGCTGGGGCTATGTCGTCGTCGCGCCTTTCCACGGCGACCTTCGCTTCGCCGACATCAAGCTCGACAGTTTCAGCGACTATTTCTACGCGCTCGCTGAACATCAAGGATTTCGTCGCCATGCAAGCGGTGCGGCCGCTGTCCCTGTCGTTGAGCCTCGACGCGGTGCTGGCGGGCACCGCAGTTCGCCGATCACGTGGATGCCGCGAAGGTCGGCGGCTTCGGCGCCAGCCTGGGTGGCGAGTCGTTGCTGTTGATGGCCGGCGCGCAGCTGACGACCACGCGTGGGCCAGGCGTACAAGCAGGTCACGTTCGATCCGCGCCTCAAGGCCGCCGCGACGTACGTTCCGTATTTCGGGCAGGTCAGTCTTTCCGGCGTTCGGCCGCGACCAGAACGGATTGCAGGGCATCACGCTGCCATTGCTCGCGATCAGCGGCACGGCCGACACCACCGCGCCCATCGCCGCAACCGAAAAGGGCTTCGGCTTCCTGACCAATACCCGCCAACTGGTCGCGTTGACCGATGTCGAGCACGGATTCAATCCGGCCTTTTCCGACGAGATCTTCACGTGGTCGCTGGCATTTCTCGCGGGCCAGTTGTCGGGCGACCCGGTGGCGCGCGCGACGAGCGCGCGCATGACGTCGGTGGCCGGCGGCGGCGAGGATGTGCTGAAGACCGACTACATCGCGCCGTCGCCCGCGCAAGCCGGCGAGCGCATCGTCGTGGAATTCCGCAACGACGCGCTCAACCACTATTTCATCACCGCCGAGCCGGACGAGGCGGCGTTGCTGGATGCCGGCGTCGTCATCCCCGGATGGCAACGCACGGGATTCAACTTCAAGGAATGGGCGAGGGACGATCCGCACGGCCTTCCGGCATGCCGCTTCTTCGGCACGCCCGGCATCGGTCCCAATTCGCACTTCTATACGATCAGCGACTACGAGTGCTGGTTGACCAAGGCCAATCCTTACTGGCTCTACGAGGGCATCGCCTTCAATTCCGACGCGCCGGTGGCCGAGGTGTGCGCGGCTGATCGCGTTCCCGTCGTTCGACTCTATAACAACGGCATGGGCGGGCAGGCCAGCCATCGCTTCGTCACCAGCCACAGCGAAGTGCGCGAGATGGTGCAGCGCGGATGGATGGTCGAGGGCGTCGTGTTCTGCGCGATTCCCTGAACACGCCGCGCCGCTCGCCTGCGTCAGGTCTCCTGCGGAATGACGACGACGCCGTGGCGGGCGAACGCCACGCCGACATCGGTGCCGACCGCGATCGGATGGTCCACCGCGATGGAGATCACGAACAATTCGCCGATCGGCGATTCGAGCGTGTATTCGATGAGGCCGCCCAGGTACGCCGCCTTGCGCACGGTCGCCTTCAACTGGCGCGTTCTCCTGCGGCACGATCGTGATCGCTTCGGGACGGATCGACAGGTCGACTTCGCCGTCCGGCAGGCCGCGATGCGGAAGCTCGAGGGTCATTCCACCGACGCGGACCTCGCCTTGCGTGGCATCGCGCCGGGCCAGAATGCCGCGGACACGGTTGGCGTCGCCCATGAAGCCGGCGACGAAGGGATCGCGCGGCTGCTCGTAGAGCTCGCGCGGCGTGCCGGCCTGCGCGATTCCGCCCTTGTTCATCACGATGATGCGGTCGGACACGGCCATCGCTTCCGCCTGGTCGTGCGTGACGTACACGACCGTCAGCGCCAACCGCTGCTGCAGGTCGCGGATCTCCTCGCGCATCTGCCGGCGCAGCCGCGCGTCGAGATTGGACAGCGGTTCGTCGAAGAGCAGCACGCCGGGTTCGAGCACGAGCGCGCGCGCGACCGCCACGCGCTGCTGCTGCCCGCCCGACAGTTCCGAGGGCAGGCGCCGATCGAAGCCGGTGAGGCCGACGGTTGCCAGCGCGACGCGCGCCCGTTCGTCCGCGCGCGGCGCGGGCACGCCGGTCACGACCAGCCCGTAGCGCACGTTTTCCAGCACGGACATGTGCGGGAACAACGCATAGCTCTGGAACACCATCGACACGTCGCGGTCGGCGGCGGACACTCTGGATACGTCGCTGCCGCCGATGAGGATCGCGCCGTCGCTGGGCAGTTCGAGGCCGGCGATCAGGCGCAGCGTGGTGGTCTTGCCGCAGCCCGACGGTCCCAGCAGCGTGACCAGCGTCCCCGCGGCAATGGTAAAGGACAGATTGCGAACCGCGGCGACGTCGCCGTACATCTTGCTGACGGAGCGGAATTCGATCGAGGCGGCGGTCATGGTTGCGGACGGATGATCACGCGGCGGAGCCGGCCAGCGAGCCGACCTCGGGGGTCGCGGCGCTGCGCCGGCCCAGCCTGCGCTCGCCCACGGCCCACTGGATGATCCAGATGATGATCAGCATGAGGACGATCAACACGGAACTGTACGCGATCGCGACGCCGTAATCGCCGTTGACGACGCGATTGATGATGTAGGTCGTCGCCCACTCGTATTGCGCGGACACCAGGAAGATCACGGCCGAGACCGTGGTCATGGCGCGGACGAAGCTGTAGACCAGCGCCGCGACCACGGCGGGCTTGAGCAGGGGAAGCAGGATGCGGCGCAGCGTCGTCGCGCTGCGCGCGCCGAGCGTCGTCGACGCCTCGTCCAGGCTGGGGTCGATCTGCGCCATCGACGCCATGCCGGCGCGCACGCCGACCGGCATGTTGCGGAAGATGTTGCAGACGACCAGGATGATCGCCGTGCCGGTGATCTCGATCGGCGGCACGTTGAACGCGAGAATGTAGGAAACGCCGATGACGGTGCCGGGAATGGCGAACGAGAGCATCGTGCCGAACTCGAACAGCGCCTGTCCCGCGAATTTCTGGCGGGTGAGCAGCCAGGCCGCGAGGATGCCGATCGCCGCGGTAAGCGGCGCCGCGATCGCCGACAGCTCGACCGTCGTCCAGAACGAGTTCCACGCCGCGCCGGTCCAGAGCAGGCCGTGCGGTCCCCATTCGATGCCGAATGCCTTGACGTAGTGCCGGAACGTGAACGTATAGTCGCGGCCCCAGGTCTCCACGAAGCCGCCGGCGAGCGCCATGCCGTAGATCACGATCGTGAGGAACACCCAGGGCAGCACCACGCCGTAGCACAGCCGCCGCGCGCCGGCGGGCAAGCGGCGTGGGCACGCCGGAATCGCCCTTGCCGGACAGCGTGGCATAGACCTTGTTGCCGAGCGCGCGACGTTGCAGGAAGAAGGCGCCCAGCGCGAACAGCAGCAGCACCAGCCCCAGCGTCGCGGCGCGGCCCTGGTCCAGTTGCGCGCCGACGACCGAGAAGAAGATCTCGGTGGACAGCACGCCGAAGTTGCCGCCGAGCAGGATCGGATTGCCGAAATCCGCGATGGACTCGATGAACGTGATCAGGAAGGCATTGGCGATCCCCGGTCGCATCAACGGCAGGGAAATGTCGGCGAACGTGCGCCACCGCCCCGCGCGCAACGTCTGCGCGGCTTCCTCCAGCGCGGGCGAAACGCCTTCGACGACGCCGATCAGGACCAGGAAGGCGATCGGCGTGAACGCGAAGATTTGCGCGACGAGCACGCCCTGCAGGCCGTAGATCCAGCGCGTCGGCGTGATGCCCAACCCCCACTCCAGCAGCTGGTTGACGAGTCCGGAGCGGCCGAAGAGCAGGATCAGTCCCAGGCCGACGACAAACGGCGGCGTGATGATCGGCAGCACCGACAGCACGCGCAGGAACTTCTTGTACCGGAATTGCGTGCGCGTCACGACCAGCGCGAACGCAAGACCGAGCGCCGTGCAGCCGATCGCGCACGCCATCGCCAGCAGCAGCGTGTTCCAGGCCACGCCGCAGCGCGTCGTGCCGGCGATGCAGCCCAGCCCCCAGATCTTTTCGGTGAACAGGCGCGCCGGCAGCGCGGCAAGGGCGAACTCGCCATCGTTGTCCTGGATGGCTTGCACGAGGATCTTGAAGACCGGAAAGAACGTGAATACGGCGATGAGGATGGCGATTGCCACCACCGTCCCGGCGACGAAGGCGTCGCCTTTGAAGAGGCCTCGTTCGGCAAGACCCAGCGACAGGATCATGGCGAAAGCGGTGGCGGTGAGGCACGCGCCGAGACCCATGCCATATTGCCGGGCGGAAAGCGGGCCGAACACGTCGGCGAGCACGGCAAAGTTCCAGCCCGCCGGGCCGATCGCGAAGCCCTGCGCCAGGAAGCCAGGCAAATCCCGCGGCACCGATTGCGATCAGGCCGTTGGCCCGGGCGGCACGTCCGAGGCGCGGCGCCAGCAACGCCGCGCGGCGGCGGCCAGCAGCACGAACAGGGGGAGCAGCCAGGAGCGACCGTGCCGAAGCGCCTGCAGCAACGCCGGCGCGTTGTCGCTGTGCGACCAATTGCGCAGCCAGGCCACACCGAGCACCGTGTCCTGCAGCGCGTACCACGGCAGAAGGAGAAGACCCGTCGCGCCGACGATCAGCCAGGCTACGAGGGCGCGGCGGTGCGGCGTCATCGCGCGCTACTTCGGCGCCGAATTGATTTCCTTCTCCCACCGTTCGAGCAGCCGCCTGCGGGTGTCGGCTGCACCGAACCTCGCAAAGTCGTAATCGATCACCTTGACGTCGGTAAGCTTCGGAACCATCTTGGGCAGCACCACGTTGCGGTTGGTGGGAATCGCATATTCCTTCAGTTCCAGCCCGATCTTCTGCGCGTCGGCGGTCAGCGCCCAGTCGTAGAATTTCTTCGCGCCTTCCAGGTTGCGCGCGCCCTTGATGATGGCGACGCCGGCCACCTCGTACCCCACGCCTTCGCAGGGCAGGACGGGAACCACCGGGAAGCCGCGCACGATCTCGTTGATCACGCCGTGCAGAACGGTGCTTCCCACGTACACCTCGCCGCGGGTGATCGCCGTCATCGGCCCGATGCCGGAACGCGCATAGCTCGTCACGTTGCGGTTGATTTCCGCCATGAGCTTGAACGCGTCGTCTTCGCCGAACACCTGCACCAGCGTCGCCAGCATGAGGTAGGCGGTACCCGACGTCGACGGGTTGCCCAGCATCACTTCGTTCTTGTACACGGCGTTGGTGAGATCTCTCCAGCATTTCGGCGCCGGCAGTTTCTTCTTGTCGCCGATTTCCGAGTTGTATCCGAGCGCCAGGATGCCGCCGTAGACACCGGCGACGCGGCCGGCGGATGCCTTCGTGATCTGCCGGGCCCAGTCATGGAGTTCGACGAGATTGGCCGAGCGGTATTCCTCGAGGAGGCCGTCATCGGCGGCCTGAAGATAGGAATCCGCGGGGCCGGCCCACCAGACATCGCCCTTGGGGTTGGCGCGCTCGGCCTTGATCTGCGCGAACATTTCGCCGGTGGCCTTCTGGATGACGAAGACATGGGTGCCGGTGGCCTTCTCGAAGCCGATGGCCATGCCCTGGCACCACGCGGTGTTGGGCGAGCTGCAATACAGGTTGAGCTGTGCCCGGCCAAGCGACGGCGCCAGCAGCAGCGCGAGCACGAGCAGGGT
Organism: uncultured beta proteobacterium; assembly: GCA_963834045.1. Lineage (GTDB taxonomy): Bacteria > Pseudomonadota > Gammaproteobacteria > Burkholderiales > Casimicrobiaceae > VBCG01. The sequence continues at coordinate 176,252 of CAWIAK010000001.1, forward strand.
CCGAATCGGTCCGCGGTATTTCATGTGTTCAAGTTCCTGCAGGCAGCTGCTTCGGGAGATTCGCCGCTATGTGTCACTCAGTTGCGTCACTTCGCCTGCGCGCCCACGTCCTTGTCCCATCGTTCGAGCAATCGCTTGCGTTCCGCGGAGGCGCCGTATTTCGCGAAATCGTAGTTGATCAGCTTGATGTCGGCCGTCTTCGGCGACAGGGGCGACACCGGCGTGTTCACGTTCGACGGAAGCTGGAACTGCTTGGCCTGCGCTGCCAGCGCCTGGGCCTTGGGCGTCAACGCCCAGTCGTAGAATTTCTTCGCATTGTCGAGGTTGCGCGCGCCCTTGACGATCGACATCGATCCGATCTCGTAACCGGTGCCTTCGCAGGGCGCGGCGCTGCGGACCGGGAAGCCGGCCTGCGCCTCGGTCACGACGTCGTGAACGAACGAAATGCTGGCGAGCGTTTCGCCACGGGCAACGGCCTTGATCGGCCCCACGCCTGACCGAGGATAGCTGTTGATGTTCCGGTGCAGGGCCTTGAGATACTTGAACGCCTCCTCCTCGCCGAAGACCTGCACGATCGTGGCGATCGCGGTATAGGCGGTGCCCGAGGCATTGGGATTGGCCATCTGCACTTCGCCGGCGAATTCCGGCTTGACCAGATCACGCCAGCAGGCCGGCGCGGCAATCTTTTTCCGTGCGAGCAGCTCGGTGTTGTATCCCAGCCCGAGGACGCCTAAGTAGAGGCCCACCGTGCGGTACTTTGCCTGCTCGGCCTGCTTCTGCGCCCACGGCTGCAACTGCGCGAGCATCGGCGACCGGTATTCTTCGGTCAGGCCCTGCTCGGCCGCCTGCAAGTGCGGGTCGCCGGTGCCGCCGAACCAGAGGTCGAGTTTCGGGTTGGCTTTTTCCGCGGCAATCTGCGCGAACGATTCGCCGGAGCCCTTCAGCGTCATTGCGACCTTGATGCCTGTTTCCCGTTCGAATTCCGTTGCCGCGAGGCTGCACCATTCCGCCTGCACCGGACAGATGACGTTCAGCTGTTGGGCCGAAGCAAACGGCGACAGCGCCGCCAGCAGTGCCAGCGCAGGCAACGGACAAGGTGTTCGATATTGCAGGCATGCATTTCTCCCCGATGCGCGTCGGCGCCTGGGCGCGACAAGCGACGAAAGGTAATATTCGTTCATCGCGCGGAGAGGGTCAACCTGCGCCGGCGACCCGCGGTCGAAACGGAGAGGACACCCATGCCGAAGGCCATCCGCCTGGGGCTGGACCTGGGCGGCACCAAGATCGAGATCATTGCGCTCGACATGCAGGGGCGCGAGTGCCTGCGTCGTCGCGTCGCCACGCCGGTCGCGGGCTACGACGCGACGCTTTCCGCGATGGCGGACCTGGTGCGCGAAGTCGAACTCGAGCTTGGATTGCCGCCGAACGCGTCGCCCGTGGGCGTAGGGACGCCGGGTTCCATCTCTCGCGCCACGGGACTGCTGCGCGGATCCAACTCAGTGGCGCTGAACGGACGGCCGCTGCGTGAAGACCTGGCCGCGCTTCTCGGTCGCGAAGTGCGGATCAGCAACGACGCGAATTGCTTCGCGCTTTCCGAGGCGACCGATGGCGCGGGCCGCGGCGCCGATGTCGTGTTCGGCGTCATCCTCGGCACCGGTGTGGGGGCCGGCATCGTCGTGCACGGCCGCGTGCTCGATGGCGCGAACGCAATCGCGGGGGAGTGGGGGCACAATCCGGTGCCATGGCCCCGCGACGATGAGCGGCCCGGACGCGAATGCTATTGCGGACACGCCGGCTGCATCGAGACGTGGCTTTCGGGTCCAGGTATCGCTGCCGATCATCAGCACGTGACCGGTCAGGCCTTGGCCGCTCCCGACATTGCCGCCGCGGCTGCCGCCGGCGATACGGCGTGCGAGGCCACCCTGGCGCGCTACGAGGCGCGGTTGGCCCGTTCGCTGGCACACGTCATCAACATCGTCGACCCCGACGTGATCGTGCTGGGCGGCGGCATGTCGAATGTCGAGCGCCTCTACGTCAACGTTCCACGGCAATGGGGCGAGTGGATTTTCTCCGACCGCGTCGACACGCGGCTCGCAAAGCATGCGCACGGCGATTCGAGCGGCGTGCGCGGAGCCGCATGGCTGTGGAACTGAACGCGGTACAGCGTCACATTCCGGTGTAGTTCGGTCCGCCGCCACCCTCGGGCGTCACCCAGTGGATGTTCTGGCGCGGGTCCTTGATGTCGCAGGTCTTGCAGTGCACGCAGTTCTGCGCATTGATCTGCAGCCTTTGCGCACCCGGCGCGCCGCCTTCGACCGGGACGAACTCGTACACGCCGGCCGGGCAGTAGCGCTGCTCCGGACCGTCGTAACGCGCGAGATTCACGTCGACCGGGACGCTCGCATTGCGCAGCTGCAAATGGACGGGCTGGTCTTCCTCGTGATTGGTATTGGACACGAACACGGATGAAAGCCTGTCGAACGTGAGCACGCCGTCCGGCTTGGGATAGGCGATTTCCGTCGCCTCCGCGGCGGGTCGCAACGACTCGTTGTCGGGCTTGTCGTGGCGCAGCGTCCACGGCACCAGCGCGCCGAGTCCGAGATCGTTCAGCCACATGTGGATGCCGCCATGGGCAGACCCCGCCCACATTCCCCAGTTGAGGCCCGGCTTGACATTGCGAACCTTGTACAGGTCCTCGTAGACCCATGACTTGCGCCATGCCTCGGGATAGCCGGCGAGTTCGTCGTGAGCGCGGCCCGTGCCCAGCGCGGCAAACGCCGATTCCGCCGCGAGCATGCCGGTCTTCATTGCATTGTGACTGCCCTTGATCCGCGGCAGGTTCACGAATCCGGCGGAACAGCCGATCAGCGCGCCGCCGGGAAACGCGAGCTTCGGGACGGATTGCAGGCCGCCTTCGTTGATCGCGCGCGCGCCGTAGCCCAGGCGCTTGCCGCCCTCGAACGTCTCGCGGATCGCCGGATGCGTCTTGAAGCGCTGGAACTCCTCGAACGGCGAAAGGTAGGGGTTCTCGTAATTGAGGTGCACGACGAATCCGACGGCCACGAGATCGTCGTCGAGGTGGTACAAGAACGACCCGCCGCCGGTGTTCGCATCGAGCGGCCACCCCTGGCTGTGCATGACCAGTCCCTTCTGGTGCTTGCCCGGGGCGACCTGCCACAGCTCCTTGAGGCCAATGCCGTATTTTTGCGGGTCGATCCCATCGCGCAGGTTGAACTTCTGCATCAGTTCCTGCGACAGCGATCCGCGGCAGCCTTCGGCGAACAGCGTGTATTTCGCCAGCAGTTCCATGCCCGGCGCGTAGCCTGGGTTGTGCGACCCATCGCGCGCCACGCCCATGTCGCCGGTGGCCACTCCGCGCACGGCACCGTGTTCGTCGTAGAGGATCTCCGCGGCCGCAAAGCCGGGGTAGATCTCGACGCCGAGCGCTTCGGCCTGTGTCCCCAGCCAGCGGCAGACGTTGCCAAGACTGACGATGTAGCAGCCGTGGTTGTCCATGAGCGGCGGCAGTGCCCAGTTCGGAATGCGATAGGACTTCTTCTCGGTCAGTATGAGGAAGCGGTCCTCGGTCACCGGCGTGGTGATCGGCGCGCCTTGCTGCTGCCAATCGGGCAACAGTTCGTTCAATGCTTTGGGGTCGATGACGGCGCCGGACAGGGTATGCGCGCCGATTTCCGATCCCTTCTCGAGTATGCAGACGGATAATTCGCGGCTCTGCGTCGCGGCGAGCTGTTTCAGCCGGATCGCCGCGGCGAGGCCCGACGGGCCGCCGCCGACGATCACCACGTCGTATTCCATCGCTTCGCGTGCCATGCGGCTTATCCTCTAGGATGCGGGAAATTGCCGGGACGACCCCGACGCGCCATTATAATTGCTGGCTCCTCCGCCGCCGCTCATCCGTGACCGCATCCCGCCACCTTGTGCATGTCTCCCGACAGTCTATTCGCTGGGGCGACATGGATGCGTTCGGGCACGTCAACAACACGGTCTATTTCCGCTACATGGAGCAGGCACGGCTCGAGTGGCTCGAGGCGCAGGACCCGCAATACATGGCAACCGACGGCGAAGAAAGCAGCGTGATCGCCAACGCCAGCTGCGATTTCCTGCTTCCGCTCGTGTACCCCGGCGAACTCGAAGTGCGGATGTTCGTGGGCAAGCCGGGCCGCACCAGCATCGCCACGTTCTACGAAATCTGGCACGACGGGCGCAAGTTTGCCGAGGGTGCATCGCGCATTGTCTGGATCAAGCGCAGCACGGGGCGCTCGACGCCGCTTCCTGACGCCATCAAAGCCTTGCTTCACACCGGCAACGGCTGACGCGATGACGACCGCCGGCCCGCTCTGGATCCCGACGCCGCAACGCATCGCGGCGGCCAATCTCACCGCTTTCGCGGCGAAGGTGGCCGCCCGCCACGGCGTCGACGTCGCGGCATACGACGCGCTGTGGCGCTGGTCGGTCGCGCACAAGGCCCTCTTCTGGCGCGAGGTATGGGACGACGCCGGCGTCATAGGAACGCCCGGCGACGTCGTGGTGGCGCACGAAGACCGGATGCCGGGCGCCGAATGGTTCCCTCGGGCCAGCCTGAACTTTGCGCAGAATCTGCTCGAGCGCAAGCGCGCCGACGACACGTCCGATGCCCTGGTGTTCTGGGGCGAAGAGAAGATGCGGCAACGGTTGTCGCACCTCGAGCTGCATGCGCTGGCAGCGCGTGCTTCTGCCGCCTTCGCAGCCGCAGGAATCGCGCCGGGAGATCGCGTCGCGGCTTACGTGCCCAACATCCCGGAAGCTGTGATTGCGATGCTTGGCGCCACATCCCGCGGCGCGACCTGGTCGTCGTGCTCGCCGGAGTTCGGCGTGCAGGGCGTTCTGGACCGCTTTGGCCAGATCGAGCCCAGGATCCTCGTCACCGTCGACGGCTACTGCTACAACGGCAAGGTGATCCCGATCCTCGACAAAGTTGCCGCCATCGCGGCCGGCCTGCCGTCGGTGGAAAAGGTCGTCGTGATTCCCTACCTGCAGCAAACGACGGGCGCATCGGACCATCTCGGCCACGTGCGCGGCGCCGTAGCGTGGGATGCCTGGCTCGCGCCTTTCCTGCCCGGTCCCATCGACTATGTCGCGTTGCCGTTCGCGCACCCTCTCTACATCCTCTATTCGTCGGGCACCACCGGCGTGCCGAAGTGCATCGTGCACACGGCCGGCGGCGTGCTGCTGCAGCATCTGAAGGAACACCGGCTGCACGGCGACGTGAAGCCCGGCGACCGGATGTTCTATTTCACCACCTGCGGATGGATGATGTGGAACTGGCTCGTCTCAGGGCTGGCCTCCGGCGCGACATTGCTGCTCTACGACGGCTCGCCGTTCGTCGAGCAGGGCCGCATCCTGTGGAAGTACGCCGCACTCGAGCGGATGACGCACTTCGGCACGTCGGCAAAGTTCATCGACGCGCAGAAGAAGATCGCGCAGGTGCCGCGCAAGGATTTCGACCTCGCGCCGCTGCGCGTCATGTTCTCGACGGGCAGCCCGTTGAGTCCGGAGAGCTTCGATTACGTCTACCAGTGCGTGAAGGAGGACGTCTGCCTCGCGTCGATTTCCGGCGGTACCGACATCGCGTCGTGTTTTGTGCTTGGATCGCCCACGCTGCCGGTGTGGCGCGGCGAACTGCAGTGCCGCGGCCTGGGCATGGACGTCGACATCTTCGACGACGACGGCGTGCCGATCAGAGGCACCAAGGGCGAGCTTGTCTGCAAGTCGCCGTTTCCCGCGATGCCGGCCGGGTTCTGGGGGGACACGGACGGCGCGGAGTACCGCGCGACGTACTTCGAGCGCTATCCGGGCGTGTGGCGTCAGGGCGACTGGGCCGAGTTGACCGAACATGGAGGCGTGGTGATCTACGGACGCTCGGACGCGACGCTCAATCCCGGCGGCGTGCGCATGGGCACCGCGGAGATCTACCATCAGGTCGAGCCGATGCCGGAAATCGTCGAATGCCTTGCCATCGGCCAGGCGTGGCCCCCGGGCGAATGCACCGATGCGCGCGTCGTCCTGTTCGTGAAGCTGCAGGAAGGCCTGACGCTCGACGAGGCGCTGACCGAGCGCATCCGGCGCACGATCGGGGCGAACACCACGCCGCGCCACGTGCCCGCGAAGATCGTGCAGGTCAGCGACATTCCACGCACGCGCAGCGGCAAGATCGTGGAGCTGGCCGTAAGCGATGTCGTGCACGGCCGGGACGTGCGCAACATCGAGGCGCTGGCGAATCCCGAGGCGCTTGCCCAGTATCGCGACCTGGAAGCGCTGAAGCATTGACCGCGTTCCGTCCGTGACGACCCGCGCCCCCGCCATCACAGAGACCATCGCGCCATGCTGATCGATGCCGAACGCTCCATGCTGCTGGTCATCGACCTGCAGGCAAAGCTGGTTCCCGTGCTTGCCGAGCATGAGCAGGTAGTCGCCAATGCTGCATGGCTGATCCGGATCGCGCAGAAAATCGGCGTGCCCGTCGCCGCCACGGAGCAATACCCCAAGGGGCTCGGGACCGCTGGTGCCCAAGGTACGCAAGCTGATTCCGGCCGCGGCGATCGGCGTCAAGAACCACTTCTCCGCGGTGGCGGCGCAATGCCTCGCGGCATTGCCCGGCCACGACCGGGCGCAGGTCGTAGTCGTCGGCGCCGAGGCGCACGTGTGCGTGATGCAGACGTCGCTGGAGTTGCTCGAGGACGGCAAGGAAGTGTACGTGGTGGCCGATGCGATCGCGTCGCGCCGCGCTGCCGACCGCGACGTGGCGATTCGTGCGCATGCGCGAAGAGGGCATCCGCATCGTGACGCGGGAGATGGTCGCCTTCGAATGGCTGGCCGTGGCGGGAACGCCGCTGTTCGGCGAGATCAACCGGGAGTTCTTTAAATGAGTTTGAGCTTGACATGAGGGCGCCGCGGAAAGTGCGGTCATGAGCTTCTTGGCGCTCCTTGCCGCGCTGGGTCTCGAGCAATGGCGGGCATTTTCGTGGCGCGCGAGCGTCGAGCGCGCGTTCGTGCGTTACGCGCGATGGATCGAGCGGAAGTGGAACGGCGGCACGACGCAGCACGGCTGGCTTGCCCTGATCGTGGCGATCGCGCTGCCGGTCATGGTCGTCGAGGGCGCGTTCCTGGCCGGCTGGCTCGAGCATCCGCTGGTCGGCCTGGTCCTGAACGTGGTCGTCCTGTATTTCATGATGGGATTCCGCCGCTTCAGCCACGCGGTGTCCGCCATCATCAATGCGTTCAAGGCGAACGACCTTGCGGAGGCGCGGCGCGCGCTTGCGTCGTGGCGCGGCGGTGGCGTGAGCGAATTGTCGAGCGACGACGTGGCGCGCCTGGCCATCGAGCGCGGCCTGGTCGACGCCTATCGCCAGGTCTTTGCCGTGATCTTCTGGTTCGTGATCCTGCCCGGTCCCGCGGGCGCGGTGCTCTACCGCGCGGCGGCCCTGCTCGCCGAGGAATGGGGAGCGCTGCCGTCGGGCATCGAACCCACGCCGCTCACGCAGGCGCGCGACGAATTCGGGCGCCCGGCGCGAATGCTGCTGGCGCTGCTCGACTGGATTCCCGTGCGGCTCACGGCGCTGTCATTCGCGATCGTCGGCGATTTCGAGGACGCCGTGGCCTGCTGGCGCACGCAGGCGCACCTGTGGGCACGGCAGGACGGCGGCCTCGCCATCGGCGTTCTGCTGGCGAGCGGCGCCGGCGCGCTGGGCGCGCAACTGGGTGGGCCGCTGCCGGTGCTGGTCGGCGACCCGGACGTGCGGGCGGAACTGGGCACCGGCGAGCCGGCCGGGCCGGACATGCTGCCCTCCGCGGTGGGACTGGTCTGGCGCGCGCTGATTCTTTGGCTGCTGGTGATCCTGCTGATCACCGTCGCGAACATCGTTCCCTGAGCGCGCGGGCCGCGCGTCGTGCCTAGCGGGCGGGATCCCTGATCGCGCGCGATTCGCGGATCATGGAGTGCAGCAGCGCGACTCGATGCGTCGCGACCCGTCCCTCGGCCACCGCCGCCTGGATCGCGCATCCGGGTTCGGCATCGTGGTGGCAGTCGCGAAAGCGGCAGTGCCCGAGCAGCGGACGCAGTTCGACGAAGGCCTCCGCAATGGTCCCCGGCTCGAGGTGCGCGAGCCCGAACGCCTTCATCCCGGGGGAATCGACGATCCACGTGTCCGCGCCCAGCGCCGGCAGCGGGTAGAGCGTCGTCGCGGTCGTCGTGTGGCGTCCGGTCGCCAGCGCCGCCGAGACCTCGCTTACTCGAATCGCCGCGGAGGGAATCAGCGAATTGACGATCGTCGACTTGCCCATTCCCGACTGGCCGACGAGCACGGAGTGATTGCCGGCGAGCCACGCGTTGATCGGAGCGGCATCGCGCAGCGCGGACAACTCGACGATGGAATAGCCGAGTGCCGCGAACGGCGCCAGGCGCTGCCGCAACTCCGCGTATTGCGGCAGGTCCGACTTGTTGGCGGCGAGCACGAAGCGGCAGCCTTGGGATTCGGCGGCGATCATCCAGCGGTTGATGAGTTCCTCGTCCAGGCCCAGTCCCGGCGCCACGACGCCCACGATCTGCGTGACGTTGGCGGCGATGAGCTTTTCGCGGAAAGCGTCCGAGCGGTAAAGCAGGCTCGTGCGAGGAGAGACGGACTCGATGGCGCCGCCGCCGGCCATGCGCACGATGCCGACCCGGTCGCCGCATGCGATCTGCAGCGAGCGGCCTTTCTGCACGCACTCGACCGTTTCGCCGTCCGCCAATGTCACGGCGTAGTGGCGCCGATAGGTGGCGACGACCAGCCCTTCCACGATGCTGCCTCGACCAGCGGCGCCGCGGATCGGCGGTCAAGCGAGCAGGCGTTCCGCCTTGGCCGCGCAGATGACGTCGTTCAGCGTGACGCCCCCTGCGCTGTGGGTCGTGAACACGACCACGCAGCGGTTGTATTGGACCTGCAGGTCGGGATGGTGGTCTTCGTGATGGGCGATCCAGGCCAGCGCGTTGACGAAGGCCATCGTTTCCGTGTAGTTCGCGAACAGAAAGGCCTTTTCGATGCGGCCGTTGGCGCAGAGCCAGCCCTGCAGCGCCGCAGCGTGCGCGGCGAGCTCGTCCGCGCCGAGACCCGGCGCGCCTTCGCGGCAATGCATCGATGCCAGCGCGAGCAGCCGGGTGTCGAGCGTGTTGTGCACCGTCCTCATGCGGCCTGCATCGACGGGGTGCCCCGCGCCAATGCCTCGATATGCGCAATCCGCAACGCCGCCGGCGGATGGGAATCGTAGAACGCCGAATGCAGCGGATCCGGTGTCAGCGTGGACGCGTTGTCCTCGTACAGCTTGACCAGCGCCCGTGTAAGCGCGACCGCATCCGCATTGCGCGTCGCATAGGCGTCGGCCTCGAACTCGTGCTTGCGCGAATAAAGCGCGCTCAGCGGCTCGAGGACGAACGTGAACACCGGCAGCGCGAGGAGGAACAGCTCGAGCGCCACGCCGGGCCGCTCCATGCTCACCGCGAGCAGCGAGTCGGGAATGCCCAGGCCGGTATAGAACCAGGGCTCGCGGGCGAACCACGCGAGCAGCGCCAGGACGACGAGCGACATGGCGGCCGACCAGGCGACGCGCTTGGCGACATGCTTCAATTTGTAGTGGCCGAGTTCGTGCGCCAGCACGGCTTCGACCTCGTCGGGGACCAGCCGGGTCAGCAGCGTGTCGAAGAACACGATCCTCTTGGCGCGTCCGAAGCCGGTGAAATACGCATTGCCATGACCGGAGCGTTTCGAGCCGTCCATCACGAACAACCCGGCCTGGGCAAAACCGCAACGCTTGAGCAGCGCCTCGATGCGCTCGCGCGCCGGGCCGGCTGCGAGCGGCGTGAACTTGTTGAACAGCGGCGCGATCAGCGTCGGATACAGCACCAGGATCAGCAGTTGGAAGGCCATCCACGCCCCCCATGCCCACAGCCACCACAGGGCGCCGGCGGTGCGCATCAGCCACAGCACGAGCACCAGCAGCGGCAGGCCCAGGACAACGGCCACCGCCAAGCCCTTGGCAATATCGGTGAGCCAAAGTCCCAGCGTCATCCGGTTGAATCCGAACCGCTCCTCGATGCGAAAGGTCTGCCACCACGAAAACGGCAGGCTGACGATGCCGTAGAGAATCCCCGTCGCGGCAACCAGCAGCACGTCTCGCCACAGCGCCGGCACCGCGATGCCTTCGGTCCATCCGACGATGACGGCCAAGCCCCCGCCGAGCGTCATAACGACCAGCATCGCCGCGTCGACGAACGTATGCAGCATGCCGAGCCGCTGCTTCGCCACCGTGTAGTCGGCGGCCTTCTGGTGTGCGGCGAGACCGATGCTGGATGCGAACGCCGCGGGCACGGCATCCCGGTGCGCGACGACATGGGCCATCTGGCGCCGCGACAGCCAGACGCGGACGGCCAGCGAGGCCGCCAACGCGGCAATGAACAGCGCGGAAAAGGTGGTGGAGGTCACTAGTGGTCGCTCCAGGTCGACGTGGCGATGTGGCCGGGCGGGTACGCCGGCGCTTTGTGCGAGAATGAACGTCGCATTTTACGCCAAATCAAAATGACCCAAGACGCGAACCACCTCATCTGGATCGACATGGAGATGACCGGCCTCAATCCGGACGCCGACCGGATCATCGAAGTCGCGCTGGTGGTCACCGATGGCGCGCTCAACGTCGTCGCCGAAGCGCCGGTGTGGGTCGTGCATCAGGATGACGCGGTCTTGAGCGGCATGGACGCGTGGAACACGGGCACGCATGGCCGCTCCGGCCTGATCGACAAGGTGAAAGCGTCGACGCTGACCGATGGCGCGGTGGAGCAGCAGGCGCTGGCATTCCTGAACGAGCACGTGCCGGCCAAGGCGTCGCCGATGTGCGGCAATTCCATTTGCCAGGATCGCCGCTTTCTCGCGCGCTGGATGCCCGCGCTCGAAAACTGGTTTCATTACCGCAATCTCGATGTGTCGACGCTGAAGGAACTGTGCCGGCGCTGGAAGCCCGAACTGATGAAAGGCATCCCCAAGGAGGGTCGCCACGAGGCGCTCGCCGACGTCTACGAGTCGATCGAGGAATTGAAATACTATCGCGCCAATTTCCTGCGCCCATGAGCGCTTCGCGCGCGGCCGGCGCATGAGCCTCGAGCAGGTTGCGGGCGCGCGTCGCGCGGGGTCAGTGCTTGAGCGCGAGGAGCACGCCGTCGCCGATGGAGACGAGGCAGCTCGTCACGCGCGGATCATCGCGCGCCTTGAGATTCAGCGCCCGCAATGCCGTCGTGTCTGCGTCGGTCTTCGCCGGATCGGCCACCGCGCCACTCCACAGCGTGTTGTCGACAGCCATCAGCCCGCCGGGACGCAGCAGCGTCATGCAGGCTTCGTAATAGCCGTCGTAGCCGGTCTTGTCGGCATCGATGAACGCGAAGTCGAAGCTGCCCGGACCGGGATCGCGAAGCAGTTCGCGCAGCGTGTCCGCAGCCGGCGCCAGGCGCAGGTCGATGCGTTCGGCCACGCCGGCCTCGTTCCAGTAGCGCCGCGCGATGCGCGTCCACTCGTCGCTGATGTCGCAGCACACCAGCCGCCCGTCGGCAGGAAGGGCGGTGGCGACGGCGAGCGCGCTGTAGCCGGTGAACGTGCCGATCTCGAGCGGCGCGCCGCGCGCCGACGAGCCGAACCAGCAAGGCCAGGAACGCGCCCTGGTCCGCGCCGATCTGCATCATCCCCATCGGCAGCTTTGCGGTTTCCTCGCGGAGGCGGCGCTGCAGCGGCGTCTCTTCGTGCGCCACGCTGTGCAGGTAGGAGTCCACCGCGTCCGGCAGCAATGATCGATGGCTCATGGTCGGACATCTCCATGGTGAGGCAATAGGAGTCAATTATGCACACATCATCGCCAAGCCACCCGGGTGGCCCGGCGCACGCGGTCATGAAGTTCTGCAGCCATTGCGGTTCGCCGCGCATCGAACTGCGCGTTCCGGACGGCGACAACCTGCCGCGCTTCGTCTGCGCCGAATGCGGCACGATCCATTACCAGAATCCCAAGATCGTCGTCGGCTGCCTGCCGGAATGGGAGGGCCGCGTGCTGCTGTGCAAGCGCGCGATCGAACCGCGTTACGGGCTTTGGACGCTGCCTGCCGGCTTCCTCGAGAATGGGGAAACCATCGTCGCGGGCGCGCTGCGGGAGACGCTCGAGGAGGCGCACGCGCGGGTCGAGCCGGGCGACCTGTACACGGTGATCAGCCTGCCGCAGATCAACCAGGTCTACATGATGTTCCGCGCGCGCCTGCTGGATCTCGATTTCGGCCCCGGCGCCGAAAGCCTCGAGGTGAAGCTCTACGAGGAGGCGGACATTCCGTGGGAGTCGCTGGCATTCCGGACGATCACCCGGACATTGCGCAACTACTTTCTCGATCGCCGGCAACGGTGCGTTTCCCGTGCGCGTCAGTTCGCTTGAACGGCGGCCGCCGTTGCCGCCGGACCTGCTCGCCGCGGGCTGACCGCGGCCGCCCGGGGGAACGCGTCCGGCGTCCGGCGAGTCCAGCCACACATTCCGCCAGACGCGAGAGCGGGGCGCAGCAAATTTCGTTACACTGCGGCCACGAGAACGGCGGATGGCGCAAGCCGAACCTGCCGCACGTCAAACTGTCGCCGCCGCGGATATCCCGTGGCGTTATCGAATGGAGGAGTGCATGGTTTCGAAATTGTTGCGTACCGCGTCCGTGGTGCTGGCCGCCGTTGCCGTTGGCTCGGCGCTTCCCGCGCTGGCCCAGCAAGGCAATCGCATTTCGATCACGACCGGCGGTACGGGGGGCGTCTACTACCCGATGGGCGGCGGCATGGCCAACGTGCTCTCGAAGAACGTCCCGGGCCTGCAGGCCACGGCGGAGGTGACGGGCGGATCCGTCGACAACCTGAAGCTGATCGGGGCCGGCAAGTCCGAAGTCGGATTCGCGATGGTGGATGCTGCGTGGGAGGCCTCGCAGGGCCTCGACAAGTTCAAGGACAACAAGGTCAACGCACGGACGCTGATGGTGCTGTACCCCAACAAGATGCAGGTCGTGACCATCGACGGCACAGGCATCACCAAGCTGTCGGACCTGAAGGGCAAGCGCGTGTCCACGGGATCGCCGGGCAGCGGCGTCGAAGTCATGACGCTGCGCGTGCTCGAGGCGATGGGCCTCGACCCCAAGAAGGACATCAAGCAGGAGCGCCTGGGCGCCGCGGAATCGGTCAATGCGATCAAGGACCGCAAGATCGATGCGTTCTTCTGGGTGGGTGGCGTGCCCACGGCGGCGCTGACGGACCTGGCCGCGACGCCGGGCATCAAGATGAAGATGATCGACCACGCGGAAGCCGTCGACGCGATGAACAAGAAATACGGGCCGCTGTACATGAAGGGCACGATCGCGGCCAACGCCTATCAGGGCATGGACAAGCCGGTCGACAACATCGACGTCTGGAACATCCTGGTCACCAACGACAAGATGACCGACCAGATGGCGTACAACATCGTCAAGACGCTGATCGAGAAGAAGCCGGACCTGGTCGCGGTGCACAAGGAGGCGGAGAACATCGACCTCAAGAACCAGAAGACCGGGTCGCCGATTCCGTTTCACCCGGGTGCCAAGAAGTATTTCGAGGAGCGCGGCGTCAAGTTCTGAGCGACTTGCGTCCGGCGTCCGCGCAGCTTGATCCCTCCGTAAGCGAGAGGAGTTCCCTTGGCCGACGGCTCCCGCCGCGGGCGATGCACCCATCACCGTCGTCATCGATGACGACGCGGCTGAAGAAGGCCGAGGAGTTCATCGAGGAAGAGGAGGGCGCCACCAGCCGCTACCGAGGCTGGCTCGGCCGCGTTGACGCCGGGCTGCTGATCGCGATGTCGCTGTTCCACCTCTACGCGGCGGTGGACATCGTCACCGCGCAGGTCCTGCGGCCCGTGCACGTGGGATTCATGCTGCTGCTGGTGTTCCTGCTGTTCCCGATCGCCAAGCGCTTCCGCAACCGGCTCATGTGGTGGGACGTCGTCGGCGCGGCGCTGGGCGTCGCGACCATCGCCTACCTGCTGGTCGGCGGCGACGATTTCTGGGACCGCAACACGCTGCCCAGCACCACCGACACGTTGTTCGGCGTCATGTTCGTGGTGCTGGTGCTCGAGGCCGTGCCGGCGCACGTCCGGCTGGATCATGGTCGGCGTGATCTCGATGTTCCTGCGTCTACGCGTTCGTCGGGCCGTGGCTGCCGGGCTCGTGGCAGCACCGCGGCTACGACGTCGTCGAGCATGACGGGCTTCCTGTACCAGACGCTCGAAGGCATCTTCGGCACGGCGGTGGACGTGTCGTCGAGGCTCATCATCCTGTTCACCATCTACGGCGCGTTCCTGCAGCAGTCGGGCGCCGGCAAATTCTTCCTCGACTGGAGCTTCGCCGCGATGGGCGGCAAGCACACGGGCGCGGGCCGCACGGTGGTGCTGGCGTCGTTCCTGCTGGGCGGGCCGTCCGGTTCGGGCGTGGCGACGACCGTGACCATCGGCTCGGTGGCGTACCCGATGCTGGAGCGGGCGGGCTATGGCAAGGACGCGGCCGGCGGGCTGCTCGCAGCCGGCGGACTGGGCGCGATCATTTCGCCGCCGGTGCTGGGCGCCGCGGCGTTCCTGATCGCCGAATTCCTGAAGATCAGCTACCTCGACGTGCTGCTGATGGCGACGATCCCGACGATGCTCTATTACTTTTCGCTGCTGCTGATGGTCGAGATCGACGCGCGCAAGTTCGGCATGCCCGAGATCGCGGCCAAGGCGGAGTTCGCGCTCGGCGAACTGACGCGCAAGTACTGGTATCACTTCCTGTCGCTGGCCTCGATCGTCGTGTTCATGGTGCTGGGGCTTTTCGCCGATCCTGTCGGTCTTCTACGCGACGCTCGTGACCTAGGCTCGTGTCGTTCCTGCGCCGCGACACCGCGATGGGCGTGAAGAAGCTGCTGCTGGCGCTGAAGGACGGCTCCGGCCAGATGCTGAACGTGGCGGCGACGTGCGCCGCCGCCGGAATCATCGTCGGCGTGGTCGCCAAGACCGGGCTCGGCCTCAAGTTCAGCGCGATCATCATCGGCTACGCGGGCGGCAGCCTCGCGCTGACCACGCTGTACACGGCGCTGATCGTGTGGGTCATCGGCCTCGCCGTTCCGGTGACGGCCAGCTACATCATCTGCGCGGTGATCGCCGCGCCCGCGCTGACCAAGCTCGGCGTGCCCGACTTCGCCGCGCACATGTTCATCTTCTACTACGCGGTGCTGTCCGAGGTGTCGCCGCCGACCGCGCTGTCGCCGTTCGCGGCGGCCGCGATCACCGGCGGCGATCCCGTACAAGACGACGCTGCAATCGTGGAAATACACGCTGCCGGCGTTCGTCGTGCCGTTCATCTTCGTGCTCGATCCCGGCGGGCATCGCGCTGCTGCTGAAGGTGCCGCCGAACGCGTCGTGGGTGCACGTCGCATGGATCGCCGGTCACCGCCATCCTGGGCATCGCCGCGTTGGCGGCGGGCGTGCAGAAGTGGCTGCTGCGCGCGTGCAGCCAGGTGGAGCGCTGGGTCCTGGTGGCCTCCGGGCTGTTGCTCATCTATCCGGCGCCGATGGCCGACTGGATCGGCATCGCGGGCGTCGTCGTGGTGGTCCTGTGGCAGAAATTCGGCGCGCGCAACGGCCAGGCGCGCGTGAGCCACGCGGCTGACCATGCGCAAGGTCGACCGAGCTGTTCGCGCGCTACGGCGAATCGCATCGCAATCCGGCCAACAAGGCCATCCACTGGGTGTGCGTGCCGCTCATCACGTGGAGCGTGCTTGCGGCGCTGTGGGCGTGGTCGCCGGTGGCCGCCTATGCCGGCATCGCGCTCGCGCTGGCGTTCTATGCGTGGCTGTCGCCGTCGCTCGCGGTCGGGATGCTCGCGGTGCTCGCGGTGATGGTGTATCCGTTGACGCTGCTGGGAACCCACGTGCTCGCCGTGGCCGGCGATCGTGTTCGTGCTGGCCTGGATCGGGCAGTTCGTCGGTCACATGATCGAAGGCAGGAAGCCGTCGTTCTTCGAGGACGTGAAATTCCTGCTGGTCGGACCCGCGTGGCTGCTGGGATTCGTCTACCGGCGCGCCGGCATCCGCTATTGACCGGTGACCTGCATCCCGGCAGCGGCCAGCGCGGCGTGAAGTTCGCGGACGTGCGCGTGTCCGGTGGTCTCCACCACGCAGACGACACGCACCGCGGTCAGGTCCGGTCCGGAAAACGCGCGGTCGTGCAGGATTTCCTGGATCGACGCGCCGGTCGACGCGATCAGTTCCGCGAGGCGCGCAAGGCCGCCCGGCCGGTCGCTGATCGAAACCGTGAACCGCGATAGCCGGCCGTCCGCGACCAGGCCCACTTCCATGACGCGACCGAGCATCGTGAGGTCGATGTTGCCGCCGCACAGCGTGAGGACGACTCGCTTGCCCTTGAGGTTGTCGAGCTTGCCCGAAAGGAAGGCGGCGAGCGGCGCGGCGCCGCCGCCCTCGACGACGCTCTTCTCCAGTTCGATCAGGCGCAGGATCGCGAGCGCGATATGCGCCTCGTCCACCGTCACGACCTGATCCACCACGCGCTCGCAGCACCGCGAAGGGAAGCTTGCCCAGCAGCGGCACGGCGAGGCCATCGGCCAGCGTCGGTGACAATGTCACGGGGACCGGATGCCCGGCGGCGCGCGCCGCGGTGAGGCAGGCGGCGTGTTCCGGTTCGACGCCGACGACGCGCGCCTGCGGCCGCAGCGCCTTGAACACGGTGCCGATGCCCGCGAGCAGACCGCCGCCGCCCACCGGCACGACGATCGCCTCCACGTCCGGCGTCTGCTCGAGGATTTCCAGCGCCATCGTGCCCTGTCCGGCCATCACGTTGGCGTTGTCGAACGGATGGATGAACGTGAGCCCTTGTTCCTGCGCGATTTCCTCCGCGCGTGCGCGCGCTTCGCCCAGGTCGGCGCCGTGCAGGATGACGTTGGCGCCGAGATGCCGGCAATTGGTGACCTTGATCGAGCGCCGCGAACTTGGGCATCACCACGGTCACGGGAATGCCGAGCAGGCTGCCATGGTAGGCAATGCCCTGCGCGTGGTTGCCCGCCGACGCCGCGATGACGCCGCGCTTGCGCTGCTCGTCGTTGAGCAGCAGCAGCGCGTTGCGCGCGCCGCGCTCCTTGAAGCTGCCGGTGCGCTGCAGGTAGTCCAGCTTGCAGAAGACGTGCGCGCCGGTGAGCTGCGACAGCGGGATCGACTCGACGCACGGCGACACGTAGATGCCGCCGGCGATCCGCTCGCGCGCGGCCTCGATGTCGGCCAGCGTGATTGCGTCGCTCATGGTCAGAAGGGGAGCACGGCGCCGGGCTTGGCGCGGGCGAGGACGGCGCGGAATTCGCTCTGGATTCGCGCGAGGGCGCGCGGCGTTGTCGGCTTCGAAGCGCAGCACGATGACGGGCGTGGTGTTGGACGCGCGGGCCAGGCCGAAGCCGTCGGCGTACTCGACGCGCAGGCCGTCGATGCGGATCACTTCGCTCGATCCCGGAAACGTCTCGGTCGCCGCCATCCTGTCGATCAGCGCATGCGCCTCGCCTTCGGCGCATTGCACGTTCAGCTCCGGCGTCGACAGCGCATCGGGCAGGCCGTCGAGCACCGCCGAGGGATTGGCGTGGCGCGACAGGATCTCGAGCAGCCGCGCGCCGGCGTACAGGCCGTCGTCGAAGCCGTACCAGCGTTCGCCGAAGAACGTGTGGCCGCTCATCTCGCCGGCCAGCGCCGCGTGGATCTCCTTCATCTTGCCCTTGATCAGCGAGTGGCCGGTTTTCCACAGCAGCGGCACGCCGCCGTGCTGCACGATCCAGGGCTTCAGGTTGCGCGTCGACTTGACGTCGTAGATGACCGTTGCGCCGGGCTGGCGTTCGAGCAGGTCGGCGGCGAACAGCATCAGCTGGCGATCCGGGTAGATGACGTGGCCCTCGCGCGTGACCACGCCCAGGCGGTCGCCGTCGCCGTCGAATGCCAGTCCGAGGTCGCAATCGCCTTGTCCGAGGCGCGCGATCA
This sequence comes from uncultured beta proteobacterium, assembly GCA_963834045.1. Lineage (GTDB taxonomy): Bacteria > Pseudomonadota > Gammaproteobacteria > Burkholderiales > Casimicrobiaceae > VBCG01. The sequence goes on from CAWIAK010000001.1 coordinate 194,368, forward strand.
GGTCGCGCAGGTTGGCAGGCTGCGACGGATCGGGATGGTGATTGGGAAAGGTGCCGTCCACATCGCAGTACAGCGGCACCACGGTGCAGCCCATTCGCGTGTACAGCTCGGGGGCGAACGCGCCCGCCACGCCGTTGCCGCAATCCACGGCGATCTTCAGCGGCCGCGACAGCTTGACGTCCGCGACGATGCGGTCGAGATACGCCGGCGCGATGTCCACCGTGCGGTATTCGCCCCTGTCCGCTCAGCAGTCGTCCGCCTTCGATGCGCGCGCGCAGCGCCTGGATGTCGTCGCCGGACAGCGTGTCGCCTGCGACGACCATCTTGAGGCCGTTGTAGTCGGGCGGATTGTGGCTGCCCGTGACCATGACGCTGCAGCCGGTGCGCAGGTGGTGCGCGGCGAAATACGTCATGGGCGTGGCCACCATGCCGACGTCGATGACGTTGACGCCGGCGGCGCGTATGCCGTCGGACAGTGCCGACAGCAACTCCGGGCCGGACAGCCTGCCGTCGCGGCCGATGGCGAACGTGTCGCTGCCGCGCTCGCGCGCCAGCGAGCCCACGGCCTGGCCGACGGCGCGGACGATGGCAGGCGTCAGTGTGCGGCCGACGATGCCGCGGATGTCGTAGGCCTTGAAGATTTCGCGGGGGAGGGTGGTCATGGTCGGGTCAACGTGACGGTTGATCGTGCGCCGCGTAGTTTCGCATGCCGGGGCATGCCTGCGACGGCGAATCGTGTTCAGCGGCCTTCGGCGAAGAAGGTCACGACCCGCTGCGCCATCCAGCGGATGTCGCCGGGAAGCGGCGGCGTCGCGAAGCCGGCGTGACCGCCGTGGTCGGGCTGCTCGAGCACGACCGCCGCGCTCACCTGCCGCGCATCCGGCAGCGAAGCGTCGGGAACGAACGGATCGTTCCTCGCGTTGAGCACGAGCGTGGGCAGCGCGACTTCGCGCAGCCAGGGCTTGGACGACGCGCGCGTCCAGTAGTCGTCGGTTCCCGCGAAGCCGTGCACCGGCGCGGTGAACGCGTCGTCGAATTCCCACAGCGTCCTGGCCCTGGCGACGCGCCGCGCGTCGACGAGACCCGGAAAGCGGCGTTCCATGGCCAGCGCCTTGGGTTTCAGCGTGCGCAGGAACGCCTGCACGTAGATCAGCCGGTTCAAGCCCTGGTCGATGGCGAGGCCGGACGCCATGAGGTCCAGCGGCGTGGAGGCCGCCGCCGCCGCGGAAATCGTGCGGGCGGCATCCGCTCCTGCGCGTCCCACCCAGTTGAGCAACGCGCTGCCGCCCAGCGAAACGCCGAAGGCGAACACGGGAGCGCCCGGATCGACGCGCGCGCGCACCGCGGCCAATATCGCGCCGATCTCGGCGTGATCGCCGGAGTGATAGGCGCGGGGCATGCGATTGGTTTCGCCGCCGCAGCCGCGGAAGTGCGCGACCACGCCGCGCCAGCCCGATTCCGCCAGCCGCGCCATCAACGCCAGCGCGTAATGCGATTCGCGAGCTGCCTTCGAGTCCATGGAACAGCACCACCAGCGGCGCGTCGTCCGAGCGGCGGCGCCGCGTCGACCAGCCAGTCGAACAGCCAGAAGTCGCCGTCCGGCGTGTCGACGCGTTCGCGCCGGTACGCAACCGCCGACGGTCGCAGCAGCACCGGGTAGATGGTCTGCGCGTGGCCGCCGGGCAGCCATGCCGGCGCCGCGTAGGCGGCGGGAGCATCGGCGATCGGCGCGTCGCATCGCGTCGGCTCAATCAAGCGCGCGCTCGAGCTGCCTGACGATCGTCTTCACGATCTTCACGCGCGCGAAATACTTGTCCTCCGCCTCGACCAGCGTCCACGGCGCGAGTTCGGTCGACGTGCGGTCGACCATGTCGGCGACGGCCTGTTCATAGGCCGCCCACTTCTTCCGGTTGCGCCAGTCGTCCTTGGTGATCTTGAACCTCTTGAATGCCGTCTTCTGGCGCTCCGCGAAGCGCTTCAGCTGCTCCTCCTTGCTGATCTGCAGCCAGAATTTGCAGACGATCGTTCCGGCGCGAACCAGCTGCTCCTCGAACTGGTTGATCTCGTCGTAGGCGCGCATCCAGTCCGCGACTCCGCAATAGCCTTCGACGCGCTCCACCAGCACGCGGCCGTACCACGTGCGATCGAATATCGTGATGCCGCCGCGCGCAGGTATCTGCTGCCAGAAGCGCCACAGGAAAGGGTGCGCCAGTTCCTCTTCGCTCGGCGCCGCGATCGGGACGATCACGTATTGGCGCGCGTCGAGCGATGTCGCCACGCGCCGGATGGCGCCGCCCTTGCCGGCGGCATCCGAGCCCTCGAAGGCCAGGATCATCGAGCGGTCGCGAAACCGCTTGCGCTGGGTCAGCCGCGCGAGCCTGGCCTGCCACTTCGGGAGTTCGCGGTCGTAGGACTTTTCGTCGAGCTTTTGCGTGAGGTCGAGGCGGCGAATCAGCGCCACGTTGCCGATGACCGACGGCGCCGGCGCCACCACGGTCCGCGGCGCCGGTTTCGCGCCCGCGTTGATCTTGACCATCGCCTCCTGGAGGATCTTGCCCACGGTGAGGTTGCGGTAGTTGGAGTCGGCGCCTTCGACGACGTACCACGGCGCCGGGCCGATCGACGTCTCGCGCAGCATCTGCTCCCACTTGTCGTGGTACTTGTTGTAGTGGCGGAGCGCTGCCTTGTCGACCGCGGTCACGCGCCAGCGCGTCTTGGGATTGGATTCCAGCTCGTGCAGCCGCTGCTTCTGGGCGTCGCGCGACAGGTGGATCCAGAACTTGAGCAGGACGATGCCCTCGTCGGTGAGCATCTGCTCGTATTGCCGCACCTCCTGCAGGCGCGCGTCGAACTGCGCGTCGCTCACCTCGCGCCGCACGTGCGCGTTGACCAGCTGGCGGTACCACGCGTTCATGAAGATGCCGATTCGTCCGCGCGGAGGCAGCGCGCGCCAGTAGCGCCACGCCAGCGGCCGCGCTTCCTCCTCCGGCGCGCCGGGACCGAACGCGTGCGTGCGGATGAACCTGGGGTCCATCCATTCGTTCAGCTTGTTCGCCGTTTCGCCGCGGCCGCCGCCTTCCAGCCCGCTGATGACGACGAGGATCGGGCCCCGCCGCGCTTCGCCGATCTCGAATTGCCCGTTCGAGCAGCGCTTCGCGCAGCCGGGTCTCCTCGCGCGCGATATGTGGCCTTGGCGATCGTGTGACCGACTTCTGCCGATTCGAGCATGCTTTGTCTCTCCAAAGCGAACCGTTGACCGGAAATCGCTAGTCGCGCGTCCAGAACGGCGCGGCGCGCGCGAACGCGTCCCAGGCGCTGTCGAGCGCGGCGCTTCGCGCGAGGCCCTGGGCCGCGGCCCATCCGCTGAAGGCCGCCGCGGCCGCGGACGTGGCGCCGGCCAGTTCTCCGGCGAGACGCGCGGCGACGGCGGCGTCGTTCCAGGCGCCGAGTTCCTCCTGCAGCGCGGTCAGCGCGCTGGCGATACGCGCGCGTGCGCTTTTTCGCGAACAGCGGCGCAAAGAATTCCGTTGCATACCGCAGCTTCTTCGCGGCGAGCCTGGCCGCATGCCGGATTTCCGGCGCTGCGTGCGACGAGATCCGATCCCAGCGCCAGCAGCGCGCGATGGCGCCGCTTGAGCTGCGGCCGTGCGACGTCGCGCGCGTTTGCCGCGAGCGCGGCGGGGTCCGGGCTGCCCGTTGCCGGCGAGGCGGCCAGCGCCGATGCCACGAGCACCAAGCGCAGGAACCTCGCGGAACCGACGGCCGCGCGCGCCGCGTCGCCGGTCTCGGCGCGCCGGGCGGCGGCCCGGGTGGCCAGCGCGCGCAGCGCCGGCTTCATGGCGGCCGCATTGGCGCCTCGCGCGACGGCGGCCGAGAATGCCGGCAGCGTTTCGAGCGAGAACACGTCGTTGTCGCGCGCGGTTCCGAGCGCCTGCGCGAGCCAGCGCAATTCGACGCGCAGCGGTTCGACGCGGGCCGGCGCCGTATACCTGGCCGCGAGCGCGAGGCTCGCGCGCAGCCGGCGGATGCCGATGCGCATCTGGTGCAGCCACTCCGGGTCCGTCTGCGTCAGCACGCCGTCCGCGTTGCCTTCGATCTGCTTCAGGCAGACGCGAATGATCGCGGCGAAGCCTTCCGCGGCACTTGCGCGCGACGCAAGCACGGGATCCTCGGCATGCACCGGCGCCGGCACGGCCGGATGGCGGAGCGCGTAGCCGCGCGCCGCCTTGGACTGCGGCTCCAGCGCCAGCGGGAAATCGGCCGCGAGCGCGTACGCGAGTTCGAAGAGCCGAGTCGGGTCGCCCGCCTCGAGCTCGAGTTCGATTTCGTTGATCGGCGCGTGCAGCGCGCTTGCCGTCCACGTCGGCGCGCACTTCGCCCGTGTCGATGCACAGCGACGCCATCGTGCTGTCGGCGAACGCGAGCGGGATGGTCGTGCGCATGACGTCGGTCGTGAATTGCGGAACCAGGCCGTGCCGTTCGGCCTTGCCCAGCTTGCGCCGAAACGGAGTCGTGGCGAAGCGCAGCGGATCGAGCCGTGCGCCCGCGACGGGCCATTCGAACTCGCTGCGCGCCGTCATGCCGCCGGCCGCATCGTTCGCTGCCGGGCCCTTCACCGTCTGCAGCCACTTGCGGCCATCGCGCCGCAGCCGCAGCGCGACGCCGGCTTTGGCGAGCACGAGGTCATCGGTATCGTAGTAGGTCGATGCGACGCGCGACTTGCGGGCGGGCCCGCGGCGAAGCGGCCGCAGCAGCGGATGGCGGGCCAGCCGGGCCATCGCATCCGGCGCGATTGCCAGCTTCAGTTCCGTTTCCACCGGCTCTACCGGCCCCGGGGAACGGCGCCCCGGCGCGTTCACGCCGAATCGGTCAGGACGAGCCGGCGCGCGCGAACGGCCTGCGCCAGCTCCCGCAGCAGGCCTTCCGTCGCATCCCAGCCGATGCATGCGTCGGTGATCGACACGCCATATTCCAGCGGCTTGCCGGGCACGAGGTCCTGGCGGCCGGCATTGAGATGGCTCTCGATCATGACGCCGAAGATGCGCGCATCGCCTCCCGCCACCTGGCCCGCGACATCGCGCGCGACGTCGACCTGCCGCTGGTGCTGCTTCTGGCTGTTCGCGTGCGAGCAGTCGATCATCACCCGCGCGGCGAGTCCGGCGTGCGCGAGTTCGTTGCAGGTCGCGTCCACGCTCGCGGCGTCGTAATTGGTCGACTTGCCGCCGCGCAGGATGATGTGGCAGTCCTCGTTGCCCGCCGTGTGCACGATGGCCGAGTGGCCGCCCTTGGTGACGGACAGGAAGTGGTGCGGGCGCGGACGCGGCCTTGATGGCATCGACGGCAATGCGCACGTCGCCGTTGGTGCCGTTCTTGAAACCGACCGGACACGACAGGCCCGAGGCAAGCTGCCGGTGCACCTGGCTCTCCGTCGTGCGCGCGCCGATGGCGCCCCACGCGATCAGGTCGGCGATGTATTGCGGCGTGATCATGTCCAGGTATTCCGTTCCCGCCGGCAGGTCGAGCTCGTTGATTTCGAGCAGGATGCGCCGCGCCAGCCGCAGGCCTTCGTTGATGCGGAAGCTGTCGTCGAGCCGCGGGTCGTTGATGAGACCCTTCCAGCCCACCGTCGTGCGCGGCTTTTCGAAATAGACGCGCATCACCACGATCAGCGATTCGGCGAGTTCCGTCTTGATCGCCGCCAACCGCGTCGCGTAGTCGATCGCTGCGTCGTAGTCGTGGATCGAGCAGGGACCGACGACCACCAGCAGACGATCGTCCGCGCCGTGCAGCACGCGATGAATGGCCTGGCGCGCCTCGAACGTGGTCGACGCCGGGCGTTCCGACGCCGGAAATTCGCGCAGCAGATGCGACGGTGGAGCGAGTTCGGTGATCTCCTTGATCCGGGTGTCGTCGATGGGCTTGGGACTGGTCGCCGGTCCGGCGATGGGGGCGGGGTGGCGGCGGGTGGTGGAGGTCGGCACGGAACGGGTTCCTGAAGGTTTCTGCAGCCAAAACAATATATTACCGGCATCCCACCGGCGGGAACGCTATTGTGCCACGACCCGTGTTGCGGCGCAGGATGGCAAGGAAGCAACAGTTGGACGGCGCGGTCGGCGAATTCACGGTTCGGCGCGTTAAGGAGCCAGCAGGATGCCGTAGACTGAACTCGAAAACGGGGCCACGCGCTCACGCAGGCAGAAAGCATGGTCCGCGAGCCGAATTGCAGATCTCTTTGGAGGTATTCCCATGAACAAGCTAATGACCCTGGCAGCCGCCTGCATGCTGGCTGCCAGTCTGCCCGCTTACGCCGCCGACCCCACGCCGGCGCAAAAGGCGCAGCAGGACAAGATGGCGGCCTGCAACACCAAGTCCGAGGGCAAGACGGGCGACGAGCGCAAGAAATTCATGAGTGAATGCCTGTCCGCCAAGCCGGCCGAGCCAGCCAAGCCGGAAAGCAAGATGGCCATGTGCAACAAGCAGACGGCGGGCTTGTCCGGCGACGCGCGCTCCAAGGCGCAGTCCGAATGCATGAAGGGTCCGGCCACCGCTGCGGCGCCGGCCAAAGCTGCCGCCGCTCCGGCCAAGGCACCGTGAACGGCGATCTGAGATCGTTGACGTTGCCATCGAAGGGTCGCATGTAGAGACGAGTTACTGAACACGGCCGGGTGACCTCCTGTCCATCCGGCCGAGGCTGACAAGGCCGCATCGGGTAACCGAATGCGGCCTTGTTTTTTGATAAAGGTGAATTAATACAATGGGTTAGGGTCGCTATTGCTGGAACGGATCGACACTATCCGAAAGTACGATTGGTAAACAGCGCCATCCCTCACTATCTTGTCATGGTGCAGCGCAGCAAACCTGCCGCCGCTGCTGAAACGACCGCTCACCATGACGGAGATAGCCATGAACGAGTACTACATCGAGTCGGATGTCCGCGCCCGGTATATCCGGCAGGCGGAGGAGATGCGCAGCGCATACATCCGCGCTCTGTTCGTCAAGATCGGATCAGGGTTGACGCAAGCCGCTGCATGGGCGTGGAAAGGCATCCGCTCCCTGGCGCATGGAAGCCGGGGGAACCTGTCGGTCCCGGCCCCCCACCATTGAAGCCGGGCGTTGTGGTCGGCGTGCGCCGCGCGTCCGGTCGAAAGACTTGTCGTGCCCGTACACCGCACCTACCGCGGACTGGGCAAGGCCGGCTTTCACCGGCTGCATTACTGCGAGTGGGGAAAGGCCGACAATCTCCGCGTCGTGGTCTGCGTGCACGGGTCGGGCGGCAATGCGCGCGACTTCGACATCCTGGCGCGCGGCCTGGCAGCAGACTATCGCGTGATATGTCCCGATCTCGCCGGGCGTCGTGAAGGCGAATGGCTTGGCACCGACCTGCGCCTCGACTTTCCGCAACTGCTCGCCGATCTCAATGTGCTGCTGGCGCGTCTCGACGTCGAGGAAGTGGATTGGATCGGGACCTCGCTCGGCGGAATGCTCGGCCAGCACCTGGCCAGGCAAGCCGGCACGCCGATCAGGCGGTTGATGCTGCTCGGCGACGAGGCACCGGCATCACGGCGGGAAATCGAAGGGGTTCGCCGCTTCCTGATGGAGGAGGCGGGTTCGCATGCGCCGCGAGACGTGGGAATGCGTGGCCGCGTGACCGCGGACATCTTCACGCCCTGCGAATGAGCAGCCCCTTGAGGTAGTCGCCCTCAGGGAAATTCAGCGCCACCGGATGGTCGCTGCTGGCGGTCAGGTGTCCGATGATCTGCCCGTCGGCATGCGCGTCGAGCGCCGCGCCGGCAACGATCTTCTGGAACAGTTCGGCGGAAATCCCGCCCGAGCACGAAAACGTCGCGAGCAGTCCACCCGGCGCCAGCAACTTGAACGCGAGCAGGTTGATGTCCTTGTACGCGCGCGCCGCGCGTTCGGCGTGCGCCGCCGTGGGCGCGAATTTCGGTGGGTCGAGCACGATCATGTCGAAGGCCGCGCCCGAGTCGCGCATCCTGCGCAGTTCCTCGAACACGTCGCCTCGCGCCATTGCGCGCGCGCGGAATCGAGGGTCGCATTGCGCGCGAGATTGTCGCGCGCGAGGTTCAACGCGTCGGCGGAACTGTCGACGGAAAGCACCGACGCCGCTCCTCCCGCGAGCGCCGCCAGCGAGAATCCACCGGTATAGCAAAAGGCATTGAGCACACGCCTGCCTGCCGCGTGCCCGCGGACGATTCGCCGGTTGTCGCGCTGGTCGAGGTAGAAGCCGGTCTTCTGGCCGTGCACGACGTCGACGCGGTAGGCGATGCCGTCCTCGACGATGGTCACGATGTCGGGCAGGGCGCCACGAAGCGTCCCGGTGCGCGCCGGCAGCCCTTCGAGCGACCGTACTTCCGCGTCCGAACGCTCGAACACGCAATGGACGCCGGTAGCTTCCTGCAGCGCGGCCGCGATCACGTCGCGCCATCGTTCCGCGCCCGCCGAAAGGCATTGCAGCACGACGACATCATCGTAGCGATCGGCGATGACGCCGGGAAGCCCGTCCGATTCGCCGTGCAACAGGCGGCCCGCCGTGTGATCGCGGTCGAAGAGCGCGGCGCGTGCATGTGACGGCGCGGGCGATCGTCGTGGCGAAGAACGTCGTGTCGATCGCCAGCCGCGGATCGAACGACCACACGCGCGCGCGAATCTGCGATGCCGGCGAGTAGGCGGCCGACGCGAGGAAAGTTCCGTCCGCGGCGACGACGGCGACGGTGTCGCCGGACGCGGGATCGCCCTCGACGCGCTCGACCGCGCCGGAGAAAATCCACGGATGGCGCAACCGCGACGATTTTTCGCGCCCGGGGGCCAACACCAGCGCCGGTCCGATTCCCTTGCCGGCATCGGGGACGCGCGCGACGACGCGCTCCTCGCGCGGCGCGCGATGCGATTGGCGGCGGTCGACTTTCGCGGCGGTGTGCGCCTTCAAGCGACGTTCACGCCGACCAGGCGCCCGATGGCGAACGTCACGCCTCCCGCCAGCGCGCCGAGCGCCAGCGTGCGCAAGCCCGACAGCCACGCGCTGCGGCCGGTAAAGAGCGACAGCAAAGCACCGACGCCGAACAGCGCCACTGCCGTGATGGCGATCGCGATGGGCAACGCCGCGCTGCCCGTGGCGAACACGAATGGCGCCAGCGGCACGGCCGCTCCCGCGGCGAACGCGCCGAACGAACTGGCGGCCGCTCCAATCGGCGAACCCAATTCGCCGGGATTGAGTCCCAACTCCTCGCGCGCGAGCGTGTCGAGCGCGTGCTCCGGATCGCCGATCAGGCGTTGCGCGAGTTTGTCCGCCTCGGCCTGCGGCAAGCCCCTTGGCGACATAGATGAGCGCGAGTTCCTGCGCTTCCGCCTCCGGATATTCGTTCAGCTCGTCGCGTTCCAGTGCGATCTGGTACTCGTACAATTCGCGCTGCGACCGCACCGAGACGTATTCGCCGGCCGCCATCGCAAACGCGCCCGCGGCGAGACCGGCCACGCCGGAAAGAAGCACCATGTGCGCATCGGGGCTGGCGCCCGACACGCCGAGGATGAGGCTCGCGTTGGATACGAGACCGTCGCTGATGCCGAACACGGCAGCGCGCAGGTTGCCGCCGCCACCCAGGTTGCGGTGGCGATGCTCGACGCCGCTGCCCGCGGTCGGGCACGGCATGGCCGCCCTGGTCGCCCACGGCGCTGCCGTAGATCGCCATGCCGCGAACCTTCATCGCGGCCAATACCGCGCGCAGACGCCGCGGTCCCAGCCAATGCACCAGCCGGGCGACGAGTTTCGCGCGCTCGTCCGGAACATAAGGCCCGGGTGGCGGGTGGCCCCTCGCGGTCAGCTGCGCGCGCCAGATCGCGGCCTGCGCTTCGGCTTCGATCGCGAGCCGTGCGAACAGCGCGGCGCGCGGCGTGCCGGACTCGGCTTCGGCGCACGCGCGATAGAGATAGGCGGATCGTTGCTCCTCGCCCCAGCTCTCGAGAGGATTCATGGCAGCGGCTGGAATCACTCGGCGGGTCTTGCCGCGTTCACGACGGCGTCGATGCGCGCCATCACCTCGGGCGAGAGCTTGGGCACGACCTCCAGCGCCTTCATGTTTTCCACGACCTGCGACGGACGGCTGGCGCCGGTGATGACCGTCGAGACCCGCGGATTCTTGAGGCACCACGCGAGGGACATCTGCGCCAGCGTGCACCCGAGCGATGCGGCGATCGGCGCCAGCCGCTTGACCGTCGCGATCTTCACCGGATCGACGATGCTTTCGGCCAGCCACTCGTAACCCTTGAGAGCGGCGCGCGAGTCCTTGGGGATGCCGTCGCTGTATTTGCCGGTCAACAGCCCGGACGCCAGCGGGCTCCAGATCGTCGTGCCCAGGCCGAGATCGTCATACAGCCGCGCATACTCGTCCTCGACGCGTTCGCGATGCAGGAGGTTGTACTGCGGCTGTTCCGTCACCGGCTTGTGCCAGTGATGGCGGTCCGCGATGTGCCACGCCGCGGCGATCTCGGTCGCGCTCCACTCCGACGTGCCCCAGTAGTTGGCCTTGCCCGCGACGATCATGTCGGACATCGCGCGCACCGTCTCCTCGAGCGGCGTGTCGGGATCGGGGCGGTGGCAATAGACGAGGTCGACGTAGTCGAGCTTGAGGCGGGCAAGCGAACCGTCGATCGCCTGCATCAGGTACTTCCGGTTCAGCGTGTTCTTTTCGTTGGGGCCGTCGTGGAGCCCCCAGAAGAACTTGGTCGAGACGATGTAGGACGCGCGGCGCCAGCCTGACTTCGCCAGCACTTCGCCCATGATGGTCTCGGACTGGCCCTTGGCGTAGATCTCCGCGTTGTCGAAGAAGTTGACGCCGGCGTCGTAGGCGGCGGCCATGCATTCGCGCGCCTCGCCGCTGCCCATCTGGTTGCCGTACGTGACCCAGGAGCCAAAGGACAATTCGCTTACCTTGAGGCCGGAACGCCCGAGCCGGCGATATTTCATTGCGGTCATGGAGGGTCTTTTTGGGTTGCAAAGGCGGCCCCGGGATCGGGACGCGCGCTAGAATCCGTCGTCGTCATTCTAACTTAAGGCCATTCGCATGCCTTCCCGACGCACCGGCCGTACCCGCACTCTGGCGCCGCTCGATGTCGCGGCGCTTTGGCAAATCAAGCGCATCGGCAATCCGACGCTGTCGCCGGACGGCCGCGTCGCGTGCGCGCCGGTCACATCGTTCGCGATGGACACCAACGAATCGAGCACCGAGTTGTGGCTGTTCCCCACGGGCCTCGCCGACGGCGATGTCGCGGAAAAGGGAACGGCCGCCATCAATCGGCCGCGCCGACTCACCGCCGGCGACAAGGACAGCGAGCCGCGCTGGTCGCCGGACGGCAAGTGGATCGCGTTCACCGCCAAGCGCAAGGACGACGCCGAACCACAGGTGTATCGCATCGCGCCCGATGGCGGCGAGGCGGAGCGGGTGACGAAGATCGCCACCGGGGCGGCCGCTCTGAAATGGTTTCCCGACGGCAAGCGCATCGCCTTCGTGTCCAGCGTCTGGCCGGATTTGAAGTCGGACGCGGCGCAGGCCAAACGGCTGAAGGAACGCAAGGACTCGAAAGTGAAGGCGCACGTGACCGAGCGCGCGGCCACGCGCTACTGGGATCACTGGGTGACGGACGGACGCGAACCCCACGTGTTTGCGTGCGACATGCGCACCGGACACAGCGAGGATCTGCTGGCGGGCCTCGACGGTCGCGCTGCCGCCATGGGAGCCGTCGGCGGAGGACTTCGACATCTCTCCGGACGGTCGGCAGCTCGCAATCACCGCCGACCTGGCACCCGAGCCCGACCTCATGAACCGGCGCGACATCGTGACCATCGAGCTGGCCACGCGCCGCAAGCACGTGGTGACCGCGGCAACGGGCACCGACGACGCGTCGCCGGTCTATTCGCCGGACGGCCGGTGGCTCGTCGTTCAGCTCCTTCGACACCAAGCGCGCATTCAACGACCAGGGGCATCTCACGCTGTGCGCGCGCCGCGGCGGGTCGCTGCGCGCGCTGGCGCCGAAATTCGACCGCGCCGCGATGCACGTGCAATGGAGTCCCGATTCCGGCGCCCTCCTGTTCGTGGCCGAGGACCGCGGGCGCGTCGGACTGTACCGCTTGCCGCTTGCCGCGGCCCAGCCGGACCTGCTCGTGCCGGGCGGCGACATCGCGGGTTTCGCCCGCTCGCGCAGCGGCGGAGTCCTGGCTTTCGCGCGCGCCACGGCGAGCCACCCGACGGCGCTGTTCGCGGCTCGCGGCGACGGAACGGCGGCGCGCGGCATCGAGTCGATGAATCGCGCGCTGCTCGCCCGGCATGCGCTTGGCGACGTGCGCGAATTCACGGTCAAGGGGTGGCATGGCGAGCCGGTGCAGATCTTCGTCATCTATCCGCCCAATTTCGACCCGAACAGGAAGTGGCCGCTGCTGCATTCGATCCACGGCGGCCCGCACGCCGCGCATCACGACGGCTGGCACTTTCGCTGGAATACGCAGGCCTTTGCCGCGCGCGGCTATGTGGTCGTGTGCGTCAACTATCACGGCTCGACCGGGTTCGGACAGAAATTCCTGGAGACGATCACGACGCGGTATGGCGAGAAGGAATTCGCCGACACCGAAGCCGCGACCGACTTCATGCTGAAGCAGGGCTACATCGACCGCACGCGCATGGTCGCCACCGGCGGCAGCTACGGCGGCTACATGGTCGCCTTCATGAACGGCCACACGGACCGCTACAAGGCCTATGTGTGCCACGCCGGCTGCTACGACTGGGTCAGCATGATGGCGACCGACGCGTTCCAGTTCTTCGCCAAGGAGCTGGGCGCGTTCCACTGGGAAAACGCGCCGCAGGTGATGCGCCAGTCGCCGCACCATTACGTGAAGGCCGCGAAGACGCCCACGCTGGTGATCCATGGCGAGCAGGATTACCGCGTGCCCGCGACGCAGGCGCTGCAGTACTACAACACGCTGCATGCGAAGAAGGTGCCGACGCGCCTGGTCTGGTTTCCGGACGAAAACCACTGGATCCTGAAGCCGCAGAATTCGCGGCTCTGGTACGGCGAATTCTTCGCGTGGATCGAGAAGTACGCGAAAGCCGGGCCGATCCGGCCGGCGTCGAAATAGCGCTGGGCTACAGCGTACCGGCCCCGGTGCGGCGCATGGCCGTCTCGAGAAGTTCCTGGCAGCCGACGCAGCGCGCGGACATCGGGGAGATGTCGAGCCGAGCGATGGGAATCGGCTTTCCGCATTCGAGACAAATGCCGTAGGTGTTGTTCTTGATGCGCGACAGGGCCGCCTCCACTTCCTGAAGTTCGGCGGCGTCGCGGGAGACCTCGGCGACGTCGAGTGCGGACTCAAGGTCGGCGACCGCCCAGTCGTCGGTTTCCTCCATGCGATTGCGCATCCCCAACAGCGCCGGGTTGTCCTGGGTGTTGAGCTTGGTCTCGATCTCCGCGCGCAGGGCCAGGCGCCGGGCGACGAGCTTCGCCTGCAGGGCGCTGCGTTGGGAGGCGTTCAGTGGGGATGGGGCGGCAGACATGGGATGCTCCCTCGAAGGGGTTCCGTGAAGCGCGCGCGGGCGCCAGTTGCGCGGACCCCGACGCATTGCCCAGGGCGGCCGCGCTGAACGGGCTTCGTTACGGGCCTTGAATCCGCCGCGCATGGCCTCAGATTGGCATTGCGAGCGGCCGACCGCCTTGCGTTATGTCAAGGACGTCGCCCGCGCACCAACATTGAATCCTTGAGAGGAGTGAAAACATGCAAACCGTGCAATTGTACGACCCGTTCGCCAGCGCCGGACTCGAGGATCTTTTCCGCGGCCTGTTCAAGCCTGTCCAGGTGGCCAGGGATGCCGCCGTCGCCATCAAGGTCGACGTGACCGAAAAGGACAACGGCTATGTCGTCCACGCGGAAATCCCGGGCGTGAACCGCGAGGACATACAGGTCACCATTGAAGGCAGCCAGGTCACGATCGCGGCGGAAGTGAAGCGCACCGTCGAGGCGAAGGACGGCAATGGCAAGGACGAAGGTAACGACGAGCGCGTGCTGCGCAGCGAGCGCTACTACGGAGCCGTATACCGCAGCTTCGTGCTCCCCGTTGAACTCGACGAGGAAGCGAGCGCGGCCAAGTACGAGAACGGCGTCCTGGAACTGAAGCTGGCCAAAAAGGCCGCGGTTGCGGGCCGCAAGCTGACGATTCAGTAAGCATCTCGTTGATTCCGGTCGACGCGCGCGGGGCATGCCTCCGCGCGCGTTGCCGCGTCCGGCGTCAGCGCACGCGCCTGGCCGGAAATTCCTCCTCGATGTTGTCCCTGAAATAGCTCCACGGCGACGATGCGCTCGCGAAGCGCCGCCACATTTCGGGCGTGACGCCGGTGTACTCGAACGTCCCGGCCGTCAGCTCCACGACCAGCTTCTGCTCGCGGGCGTCGTAGCCGGCGGCGCGCAGGCTGCCGCCATTCATTCGCTTCATTTCCATCGCGCGCTCCCACGTGGCCGCATCCTGAATGCGCTGATGCTACGATTATAGCCACGCCGCATTTCCGTCGGGGTTCCCTTGACCATCCAGCATCCTAAGCCGCGCACTGCGGGCTGTCGTCCTTGTCGCTTCGCTTGCGCTGCCAGCGGCGGAGGCGGCGGACGGCGGCAAGACGCTGCGCGTGATGCTGGCCATCGCGGAAACGAGCTTCGATCCCGCGTTCGCCTCGGACGCGGCGTCCGACGACGTCATCGCCTGCATCATGGAGGCGATGCTCGACTACGACTACCTGGCGCGGCCGGTGAAGCTCGTGCCGCGCACGCTGGAGGCGCTGCCGGTCATGGAGGAGGGCGGCAAGGTCTTCACGATGAAGGTGAAGAAGGGAATTTTCTTCACGCCCGACCCGGCCTTCAAGGGCAAGCCGCGCGAACTGACCGCGGCCGATCACGCCTACGCGCTGAAGCGGATCATGGACCCGGCGGTGCAGTCGCCGTGGCTGTGGATGCTCGAGGGCAAGATCGTGGGTCTCGACGACGTGCGCGAGAAGGCGAAGAAGTCGGGCAAGTTCGACTACGACGCGCCTGTCGCCGGCCTCACGCTCGTCGACCGTCATACGCTGAAGATCCGGCTCAACGCGGCGGACCTGCGCTTTCTCTACGTCCTGGCCGTTCCCAACACCGCGGCGATGGCGCGCGAAGTGGTGGAGGCCTACGGCAACGACATCGGCGCGCATCCCGGTCGGCACCGGGCCGTACGTGCTCGGCCAGTACAAGCGCAGTTCGCGCATCGAGCTGCTGGCCAACCCCGGCTACCGCACGGTCACGTACGCGCCAACCGGCCCCATCCCGGCGTCATCGGAGGCGGTCGCGGCGAGTCTCAAGGGCAAGCGGCTGCCGCTGGTCCCGCGCATCGAGGTCAGCATCACGGAGGAAGGACAGGCGCGCTGGCTCGCGTTCCTCAGCGGCGAAATCGATTACCTGAACCTGTTGCCGGTAAACCTCATCGGCCAGGCGCTCGTCGACGGCAAGCTCAAGCCTGAATTCGTCGCGAAAGGCATCGTGCACCAGCCGCTGGTGCGCCCGAGCGTCGCCTTCACGTACT
Organism: uncultured beta proteobacterium; assembly: GCA_963834045.1. Lineage (GTDB taxonomy): Bacteria > Pseudomonadota > Gammaproteobacteria > Burkholderiales > Casimicrobiaceae > VBCG01. The sequence goes on from CAWIAK010000001.1 coordinate 209,967, forward strand.
TCAACATGGAGGACCCGGTCGTCGGCGGGTACGAACCGGCGCGAATCGCGCTGCGGCGCGCGATGGGCATGGCCTACAACAACGACGAGGCGATCCGCGTGCTGTTCTCGGGGCGCGCGCTTCCCGCGAGCGGCCCCATTCCGCCGGACATCGCCGGCTACAACCCCAAGCTCAAGACCGCGGCGCAGTTGTTCGATCCGGCGGCGGCCAAGGCGCTGCTGGACAAGTTCGGCTACAAGGATCGCGATGGCGACGGCTACCGCGAAACGCCGGAAGGCAAGCCGCTGGTCGTCGAGCGCTGGTCGCCGCCGACCACCATCGCGCGCGAACGCGACGAGCTGTGGAAGAAGAACCTGGACGCGATCGGCATCCGCGTCACGTTCAAGTACGACAAGACGCCGGAATTGCGCAAGATGGGACGCAAGGGCCAGATCCCGATGCGCGACGACGGCTGGAACGCCGACTATCCCGACGCCGAGAACTTCATGCAGCTGCTGTATGGCCCGTCGGTCGGGCAGGCCAACTATTCGCGCTTCAACCTGCCGGAATTCAACAAGCTGTTCGACGAGGCGCGCACGCTGCCCGACTCACCGGCGCGAACCGCGCTGTTCGACAAGATGACCGAGCTGGTCGTCGCCTACGCGCCGTGGCGCGTGCGGATCAACGACATCGAGGACACGCTGGCCAACGGCTGGGTTCGCAACTACGTTCCGCATCCGATGCGCAACGAAGGGTGGATGTACATGGACGTGGACGAGGCGCAGCGCGCGCAAAGAGAAGATGAGCGGAAGTGGGAATTGCGGGACCTCAGCTGCGGTCCCGTTCGGCCATGAATTTGCAGATCGCCGCGTCGTCCATCTCGCCGTAGCCCGCGTCGACCAGGCGCTGGAATGCCGCGTGGGCGGCGCTCGCGAATGTCGCGTCCTGCCCCAGGCGCGCCGCGAACTCCGCCGCGATGCCTGCATCCTTGGCGAGGATCTTCGCCGCGGCGCGCGGCGCGAAATCGCCGGCCAGCGCGCGCGGCAGGCGGTCCGCGAACATCCAGCTGGCGCCGGAACTCGCATTGACGACGTCCACGAATTGCTGCGGATCGAGGCCCGCGCGGACAGCCAGCGCAAGCGCCTCCGCGCCCGCGGCGAGATTCACGGCGGCAAGCAGGTTGTTGACGATCTTGAACTTGGCGGCAGTGCCGGGCGCATCGCCCACGCGGAACACGCGTCCGGCAACGGCATCCAACACAGGCTCGCAGCGCGCCATCGCCGCCGGCGCGCCGGCGACCATCATGGTCATGGTGCCGTCGGCGGCGCGGCGCGGACCGCCGGAGACCGGCGCGTCGACGAGAAGGACATCGTGCGAGGCGAGGCGGTCCGCCAGCGCGCAGGTGTAGTCGGGCGCCACCGTCGACGAGAGCATGACGATCGCGCCGGGCCGAAATGCCGCTGCCGCGCCGTCGGCGCCGAAGAGGACATCGTCCGCCTGTACCGAGTCGACGACCAGCACGATCGCGATGTCGCAAGCGCGTGCCAGCGATGCGGCACTGGGATGGCAGGTGGCGCCCAGAGACTCGGCTTCGGCGTGGGCCTCGGGACGGATGTCGCGCGCATGCGCGGGGAAATGGCCGCGCAACAGGCTGGCCAGCACGCCCATGCCCATGGCGCCGATGCCGATGACGCCGACGGCCGGGCGCAGCGCGTTCATGGTTGGACCCCCACGCTTGTGGCTGAAGCCACTGCGCTGCCCCCAGAGGGGGCGCAATTCGCGCCTCGGGGCGGTGACGCGAGCAGCCGACGAGGGGCCTCGCGAAGCGGGGATCGACGGCAACTGCGAGTCGGCACGCGAGGCCGACTCTCGCCGCAACGAATTCGTTCGGAACTCAAAAGAGGCCGAGGCCCTTCGGCGCTCATCGGGTTATCGCGACGCCTACTTGGCCGGCGGCATGATGGCGTAGGGTTCGCAGTCCTTGAGCGGTGTCACCACGCCGTCGCGGATCAGTTGCAGCTCGGTGCCTTTGCCGCGCAGTTCCATCGTGCCGTTGCTGTAGCGCACGCCGGAAGCCGCCGGCAACTGGTACAGCGTCACGCGCTGCACGCCGTCCAGCAGCATGCGTGCCTCGCCTTCCGCGAACCGGACCACGAAGCGCTCGCCGTTGTAGGAACAGGCGAAGGTGCTCTTGGCGATCTCCTCTTCCTTCTTCTTCATCGGGTTCTCGCAGGCGGCCACGGCCAGCGCGGCGAAGGCGATGAGCAGGATGCGGTTGCGTGCGGGCAGGGGTGTCATGCGTTGGTTTACCGCTTGGGGGAGGTGGCGACGAGGATAGCACCGCGCGTTAGTCGCTGCCAGACGGTCCGCCGATCCGCAAGCGGTCAGGCCGCCGCGCTTCGCCTGGCCGGGGCGAAGCGATGCGCCCGCGCGTAGGAGAGCACCTCCGCCTCCTGTCCGCTCGCAATCCCTCGCTGTACTTCCTGCCACCAGGACGCGTCGAGCAGGTCGCGATGAAAGGCCATGAACGCCTCGCGTACCCGCACGTCGGTAAGGAGGAACGTGGCGAACTCTTCCGGAAAGACGTCGAGCGGCCCCACGGGGTACCAGACGTCGCTCGCCATTTCGTCGTATCCGGGAGGAGGGTTCGGTATCCGGCGAAACTTGCAGTCGGCCAGGTATTCGATTTCATCGTAGTCGTAGAACACGACGCGGCCGTAGCGCGTCACGCCGAAATTCTTGAACAGCAGGTCGCCGGCGAAGATGTTGACGGTGGCCAGCTCGCGGATGGCGTCGCCGTACTCGCGGACCGCGTGGATGCGCTGCGCATCGTCGGCGCCTTCGAGATACAGGTTGAGCGGCGTCATCCGCCGCTCGATGTAGACGTGCCGCACGATGATCCGGTCGCCTTCCTCCTCGACCTGCGACGGCGCGACATCCTTCAACTCCGCCAGCAATTCCGGCGAAAAGCGGCTGCGCGGAAACGCGACGTCGGAATATTCGAGGATGTCCGTCATCCGGCCCGCGCGGTCGTGATGCTTGACCAGCGCGTACTTGCGCATGACCTTGCTGCGGTCGGTGTCCTTGGACGCGGCGATGCGGTCCTTGATCACCTTGAACACGTACGGATAGGACGGCAGCGTGAACACGCTCATCACCAGGCCCTTGATCCCCGGCGCGATGATGAAGCGGTCGCGCGAGTGCGCAAGGTGGTGCAGGAAGTCGCGGTAGAAGAGATTCTTGCCCGCCTTCTGCAGCCCGACCATCGTGTAGAGCTCGGCGGCCGTCTTGTCCGGAAGCATCGCGCGGAGAAATGCGATGTAGGCCGACGGCACCTCCATGTCGACCAGGAAATACGAGCGGTTCGCGGAAAACAGCAGCGCCAGCTCGACGTCGTCCAGCAGCAGCGCGTCGACGTACAGCAGGCCATCCGGCGCGTGCTTCAGCGCAATGGCGAACGGATAGAAATTGTTGCCGTTGACGACGCGCCCGACCATATAGGCCGTCTGGTCGCGGTAGAACAGCGTCGACAGCACCTGGATCTGGTGATTGGCCTCGGTCAGGAAGGGTCGCGGAACGCGTTGCCGGAACTCCGCCAGCACGTTGCGCAGATCGCGCCGGAAATCGGAGAACCCGCGGTCCAGGCGAAAATCGAGAACGATGTCGATCAGCGCGTTGCGCGGACCCTTCTCCAGCGGGTAATAGCTGCGGTAGGTCGGCGGGTCGGCGTCGATGTGCTCGGTGGACATCGCCGGCCGGACGAAGATGAACCGGTTGTGGAAATACGCGCGGTGCAGGATCTTGCACGACACCGAGTTGAAGAACGTTTCCGCGCATTCCGGCTGCTTGTGGTCGATCAGCAGGCCGATGAAGTGGAGCTTGGTGCGCTCCCACAGCGCGTCGGCGCCGGCGCCGTCCAGCCCGGCAGTGCGGAATTCGGTCCGGATGCGCGCGGCGGTCTCCTCGACGCGGCGATCGTAGAAATCGATGCGGTCGCGGGCCACGTGCCGGATCGCCCGCCAGTTGGCGGTTTCGAAATGATGCTTGGCCGCGCGCGCGCAATCGCGGAACAGCGCGTAGTGGCGGTCGAATCCGTCGCGCAGCACGACGGCGACGGCGCGCGCGATATCTTCGGCGGCGGTGGGAACCGCTGCGAGATGCGCCGTGGCGCGCGCGGGACTCACCCGATCACTTTGGGGCCGGACCTTGCTCGGCTTCCCGCTGTTCTTCCTGCAGCACCTTCAGGTTGGCGTTGTAGTCCTCGACCGTGCTGTTGGCGAGCTTTTGCCGGGCTTCGATCTGGGCGCGCATCTCGTTGACAAAGGCGGTGGTGCAGGTTCCATAGGCCTTCATTTCGTTCATCCACGCTTCCTTGCGGACGTCGCTGGCCTTCTTGCCCGGGTAATGGCCGGGCTTGACGCATGTCGACGCGGCCGGGGCCGCGGCCGGCGCCGCAGCGGCGGGCGCGGGGGTTGCCGGGGCAGGGGTTTGCGCGAGGGCGCTCGCGGCGCCGACGGTGATGAACAGGGCGGACAGCAGGCGAATGGAGGTCATGGTGGGAGGCGGTTGTTGGGGGAAAGACCGCAATTCTAAACCGCCGGGCATGCCCAGGACAACGCAGGGGCGAAGCCCGTCGCCCGGACAGGTCGTTCAGTTGCGCGGCAGCAGCACGGCGGCCAGCGCCGACAGCCCGATCGAGATGAGGTCCACGGCAAAGCCGTCCGTCCGCTGCGCCTGCTCGCGGGCCAGCGCACGCTGGAACTGCGCGGCGGCCATGATGCCGGCCGCGGCCCGCTCGGCGTCGTCCATGGGCGGCGGGGTGGTGGCCCGATCGGCGGCGTTGAGTTCGCGTACCGCCCGGCCGGCAGCTTCCGGGTCGAGGATGGCGATGGGGGCGCGGCAGAATTCGCAGGCGGTGGACGTCGCCAGGTCGATCGGCGCGCCGCAGCTCGAGCAGCGGATGACTTTGACCAGCGACTTCAGCCGCTCCAGCTCTTCTTTCGGAATCGGCCGGATGAAATTCTTTTCCCTGAGAAACTGGAAGAACGGAGTGAAGCGGCCGTGGCCGCGCACGCAGCGGTAGTACGAAAACCGGGTGGTGTGCTGCAGGTCCTGGGTCTCGGCCAGCGGCGTATCGCACCGTGGGCACGTCATGTGCCGCGGCAATGCGCGGCGCGTCTCGGGACGCGCGGCGTGGATCGCGCGAAAGAGCTCCAGCGTTGCCTTGGGCGACAGCTGCGGACTCTCCATCGGATCGAACCACAGCGCCTGGCAGAGATCGCAGAGATCGACGACCTGCGTGCCTGCCGCGCGCCGTTCGACGTCGAGCGCCTGCATGGGGTTGCGGCACCCGGGACAGCTGAGTACGGCAGGCATCGGACGGCTACAGCGCCTTCGCCGAAAAGGTATTGCACGTGCGCGGGTCGCCCGACCGCAATCCGGTCTGGAACCATTTCATGCGCTGTTCGGCCTTGCCGTGCGTGAATGCGTCGGGCACGACGTACCCCTGCGTCCGCTTCTGGATCGCGTCGTCGCCGACGGCCGAGGCCGCGCGCAGACCCTCTTCGGCGTCGCCGGGTTCGAGCAGGTTGCGCTTGGCTGCGTAGAAGCCCCACACGCCCGCATAGCAGTCGGCCTGCAATTCCAGGCGCACCGACAGCGCGTTGCGCTGGCGCTCGTCGACCCGGCCCGCCGCCTGGTCGAATTCGCGCATCGTTCCCATCAGGTTCTGCACGTGGTGGCCGACTTCATGCGCGATCACGTACGCCTGCGCGAAATCGCCGGGCGCGCCGAACCGGTTCTGCAATTCCTGGAAGAACGCGGTGTCGAGATAGAGCTTGCGGTCGGCGGGACAATAGAAGGGCCCGGAGGCCGAGCTCGCCCTTCCGCACATCGACACGACGGACCTGCGGAAAAGGACGAGCTTGGGTGGCTCATAGCGCGACCCCATCGCCTGGAACAGCGCCGTCCACACGTCCTCGGTGTCGCCCAGCACGCGGACGGAAAGCCCTTTGTCCGGATCCTCTGCACCTTGGCAGCTTGCGGGGCCTGGACCTGCGGACCATAGCCCGGAGGCGCGGACTGAGGCGCGGGGGCCGGCGCCGGGGCCGGAGGCGCGCCGCCTTCCATCATGCCGAGGAACTGCAGCGGATTGACGCCGAACAGCAGGCTGACGATCACGATCAGGATCATCGCGCCGCCACCCAGCTTCATTCCCCCGCCGAAGGGAACCGCCGCCGCCGGACGGCTGACCTCCGGTCACGTCCTCGACGTTGTCGCTGCGACGCATGTCTCCCCAGCGCATGTCAGTTCCTCCCGTTCATTTCGCCGAGGCGATGGCTTTTTGCAGGTCGCGGTACTCGTCGCACTTCGTGCCGCAGATGCGCTCGAGCGCGGCCAGGTGCTCGCGCGCCTTGGCCTTGTTGCCGGTGAGCAGGTAAGTCTCGCCGATGTACTCGTGCGCGCCGCGGTGCTTGGGCTCGAGTTGCAGCGCCGCGCGATACTGCTCGAAGGCCTCGTCGTAGCGGCCCTCGTGCCGGTAGGCGTAGCCCAGCCAGTTGCGCAGGTCGGCGTTCGTCGGTTCGGCGACCAGCGCGACGTTGAGATTGTCGATCGCGCGCTTCCAGTCGCTGACCTTGATGGCTTCCAGTCCGGCCTGGTAATCGAGGTTCTGCGAAGGCGCGGACTCCTCGGTGCCGTTGCCGGCGGCGGACGCGCCGAACAGCAGCAGCGACGCCAGCAGCAGCGCCCGGACGAGGCGCGCCTCCGGACGACGGCGACAAGCGGGCAGCGTCATCGCGGCACTCCTCAAGGCTTCAGCGCCCGGTAGAGAAACGGCAGGCTGACATCCATGCGGTAATCGACCGACGAGTGTGTGTCGTCGAACTCCTCGTACGTGTGCTTGATCCCGTTCAGGGCCAGTTCCCGGGAAAGTATGCGCGCGCCGAAATGCAGATGATACTGGTCGCGCCAGCCGCAATCCATGTAGATGCCGCGCAGCGTGCGCAGGTTGTCCCGGTACTTGCCGACGAGATGGATCGGGTCGTGCTTCTGCCATTGCTTCCAGCGCGCCGGAAGCAGCTGTCCGGTTTCCAGGTCGATCGGCAGCCGAAAACCCAAGCGGCGCGTCGGGATCCGGATCGTAGGACGCGGCCATGCATATTTCCATCAGCGCATGCCCTTCCGCGTCGTTCAGCTTTTCCTTGCTCCAGATGGCGTCGAGGAAGCGCCGGATGCGGCCGTCGTCGTAGCCTTCGCCGGTGCCGTCGGCATCCTTGACGACGTCGATCCTGCCCGGCTGCCGGCGAGGGCGGCGATACCGGTCGAGCTCGTTCAGCGTGCGCGGCCAATCCGTGAGGTAGCAGTAGTCGAAATAGGCGTCGCCGGAATGATTCGCGATGGCGCCCCAGTACTTCGCGTACTTCATGCCGTGAATCATCGCGCCGTAGCCGCCCGATGACTTGCCGAAGCAGCCGCGGTGGTCGCGCGAGGCCAGCGTGCGGAATTCGCGGTCGACGAACGGAATCAGTTCGTGGGTCAGGTAGTCAGCATACGCGCCCAGCGCCGACGAGTTGATGTACTGGTTGCCGCCGAGGCAATTGAAGCAATCCGGAAACACGATGATGCACGGCCCCATCCTGCGCTCGTGCATGAGGCGGGCGGCGCGCTCCGGCACGTTTTCGTCGAACGGCCGCCAGCCGACGTGCGCCAGGCCCGAGCCGGTATAGCCCACGAGGTCCCACAGCACCGGATAACGCCTGCCCCGCCCGCTGCTCTTGCCGCGCGCCGTGCCGTCGTCGTACCCGGGAGGCAGCCACACGGCCAGCTTGCGCAGCGTCGGGTCGTCGAAGGGGTTGTCCGCCAGGATCCTCGACTCGTGGTCGAGCACGACAAGCTTGCCGGTACTCTTCAGGGATTGCTTGCGGGCCATTGCTTTGTCCAGGGAAAAGGCAGCGAGTCGCGCCAATGCGACGTCGCGGGAATTGTAACCGGCTGCGCCAGGCGACGGGTATCGGCCACGCGCAGTCGTTCGGCTGTCAGGCGTCGTGCGTCGCCAGTTCCCGCAGAGCGGCCTGCAAGCGCCCATGTCGCCGCAGCAGGTCGAAGTAGCGGAATTCATTGCCGCCCTTGGCGCGCGCAACCGCGATTGCGCGGGCTTTGTCCGTGGCCGGCCATCGTTCGAGGTCCGGTATCCGGCACAGTAACAGGCAGTACGACTGGAACGCGGCGCGCTCGGCTCTCCGGCCAGCCGGTGGTTTCCGCGACGCCCAGCGCCGTTGTTGCGATGCGCGTCGCGGCTGCCATCGCGTTGGCGCGGTTGCCATGAAAGCGCTTGGCGATCCATGCGGATACGGCAAGCGACAGATCCGCCGGGTCGCATGCCGCCGAAACGGACGAGCCTGGCTTCAACTGCAATTCGATGTCGGACCGCGTGAATCGTCGCAGCACATTCAATGGCGGCCGGTATCCCGGTGTGCTGCGCATCCGCTGGAACTCCTGTGCCGCCAGCGCGGCGAGTGCGGCGTCGACGGGCCGGAACCCCAGCCGGTAGTAGAACCAGAACGCGCCCGACTCGAGGCCTTCGCGATTGCCGCCGCCGAACTGCGAGGGCTCGGCAATGAAATGCTCGATGCCGAAGCGCTGGCTGTAAACGCGAAGCACCTGGCAGAACAGGTGGGCGGATTCGCCGCCGCGATACGGCGCGAAGATGTTGACGCCGATTTTCGCCGTGCCGAGAAAGGGCCACGCGCCTCCATAGCCGACGGGCAGCGAATTCTTGAACAGCATGAACCCCACGTGCGAGTCGAGCGGCAGCCGGCGGCCGGGGGCCATCGTGTACAGCGCGATGGCCACGCCGCGCCCGAGCACGTGATACTCGACGCCATCCGGTTCCGCGGCGGCGAGCGCATCGGTTTCGCGACCAAGGCTTGCCAGCATCGCGCGGCCCGCGTCGAGCACCTGCCGGCGCTGTGCGCGCGTGAGCGCCGCGGGGGACGCAAGGGTTTCGGTTTATGAGCGTGCGCGGGTCGCCGCCGCGCTTGAGCTCGACGCGATGGTAATGGGTTCGTTCGGCGGGACCGCGTACGAAGGTGCGCGACAGCGCGGTGGCGCCCGGACTGATCCGGATGAACGCCTTCAGCGAATCGAACAGATGCTCGCGGATATTGTCGGTGCAGGGCAACGCGGAGAATTGCTCGATCAGCCACTGCAGCCGGGTGCCGCGGTGCCCGCGGCTTGCCCCGCGCAGGAATTCGTCCGCATCCGCCTCGTCCGACACCAATTCGAATTCCATCGCGGGCAGCGCGTGCCGCAGCAACTCCGGCAACGACGCGCCATCTTCGTCGAAGGAGTCGATTTCGGCGTGGCGCGGATGTTCTTCCGCCAGCCAGCGCGCGATGTCGTAGCCGAAGGCGATGGTCATCGGTGCCCAGGCCACGCCGCTATTGGCCAGGCGCGAGCGCATGCGCGCGGATCCTCCTTCGAGCATCGACGCGCGCGGCTGCCGCGACGCGGACCAGTTCGCGCCGCGCGGCGGCGTGGAGACGGGACGACTCCGGATAGGCGAGCAGGAACAGCAGGCAGTCGTGATAGGCGAGCAGAGATACTGGATCGATCAGCGCGCAGCGGCCGCATTCGCGCAGCAGCGTGGCCTTGCGTGCGGCGTACTCGGGGCCAAAGCGGTTGGCGCAAGCGCGCAGCGCGACGACCAGGTCACGCAGCGGCGGTACTGCTTCGCCCGGTGGTGCGACACGAAGGAGGCGCGACATGGCGGTGGGCTTCGCAGGCACGGCCGCCATTATCGCCCGCCGGCCGGGCTACCCCGTCAGCGGCCTTTGTCGAGCAGCGATCCCCGGCATTTGCCGGCGCCGCAGCGGCAGGCGTACTGCGCACGCTCGCGCTTGCTCAACCGGCCGTCGATATGCAAGCGATAGTCATAGGACAGCTCTTCGCCGGGTCGGATCTTGCGTCTCGACTCGATGAACACGCGGCCATCCTCGTCCTCGAACGTCCGGCAATTGGGATCGCAGGAATGATTGATCCAGCGCGCCGCGTTTCCGCGGACGCGGGCGTCGATGACGCGGCCGTCATCGAGCTGGAACAGGAACGTGTGCGCCGTGTCGTCGGGATCGCTGTCGGGACGCGTCATGGCTTCGTCCCACGACGCGCGCTGGCCCTTGTATTCGACGATGACGGTGCCCCTGCGGATCGTTTCCGTGGCGAACACGCCACGGCCGTGGATGCCTGAATTGCGGACGAGGTAGGGTTTCTTCGTTGGAGTTGCGGCCATGAGTCGACGTGGTTGATGGATTGCCGAATTTTCGCACGTCGCGCGGCTTGACGATACACGCTTGAACCACGTTGCCGGCGATGGCAGGTCGCGGCGACGAGTTTTCGTCGCCACCCGGCCGCTATACTTGGCGACTCAAGCCCACCACACGCCCCGGAGTCGCTCCATGCGCATAGCCCAGAACGTCACCGAACTGATCGGCAACACGCCCCTCGTACGCATCAACCGCCTCACCGCGGGCATGAGCGCGCAGGTCGTGGGCAAGCTGGAATTCCAGAATCCGGCGCACAGCGTCAAGGATCGCATCGGGATGGCGATGATCGACGCCGCGCAGAAGGCCGGCAAGATCAAGCCCGACACGATCGTGCTGGAACCGACGTCCGGCAACACCGGCATCGGATTGGCCATGGTCTGCGCGGCGCGCGGCATCAAATGCGCGTTCGTCATGCCGGAAACGATGAGCCGCGAACGGCGCCTGCTGCTCAAGGCGTATGGCGCGGAGCTCATCCTCACGCCGGGACCGGACGGCATGACCGGCGCCATCAGGAAGGCAACACGAACTGGCCGCCGCCGATTCGCGCTATTTCATTCCGCAGCAGTTCGAGAATCCCGCCAATCCGGAAATCCACCGCACGACCACGGCGGAGGAGATCTGGCGCGACACGGACGGCAAGATCGACATCTTCGTGTCGGGCATCGGCACCGGCGGCACGATCACCGGCGTGGGCGAGGTGCTGAAGGCGCGCAAGCCGGGCGTGCAGGTCGTGGCCGTCGAGCCGGACGCATCGCCGGTGCTGTCGGGCGGCGTCAAGGGGCCGCATCCCATTCAGGGCATCGGCGCCGGCTTCGTGCCGGCCATTCTCAACACGAAGATCTACGACGAGGTGATCCGGGTCAAGAACGACGACGCGCTGGCGATCGCGCGGCGCATGGCGACCGAGGAGGGCCTGCTGGTCGGCATCTCGTCCGGTGCGGCGACGTGGGCCGCGCTGGAAGTGGCGAAGCGGCCGCAAAATGCCGGCAAGCTGATCGTCGTGATCATCCCGTCGTTCGGCGAGCGCTACCTGTCCACGGTGCTGTTCTCGCACCTCGAAGTCTAGCGACCCTCATCGCCCTTTCGGCGCGAAGCGGCGCGTCGCCACAGGCCTCGCGCCCGATGCTGGCTTGGCGCCGGCGGGCTTACCCGTCGCCGCTGACGCGGCTTGCGTGCGAGCCTTCGGCTGTGCCTGGCCGCCGCGTCCCGAGCTGCCTCCTCGGCCCTTGCCTTGCGCCTGGCCGCTCCCGCGCGCCTCTGACCGCCACCGCCGCCGCGGCTCTGCCCGGCGCCGCCGCGTTGCTGACGCTGCAGGATCGGCTGCGCGCGCGCATTGGGGTCGGGCGTGAAGCCCGGCACGACGACGGACGGGATCTCGCGCTTGATCAGCCGCTCGATGTCGTGCAGGAAGGCGCGCTCGTCGACGCAGACCAGCGAGATCGCCTCGCCGGTCGCGCCGGCGCGGCCGGTGCGGCCGATGCGGTGCACGTAATCCTCGGGCACGTTCGGCAGGTCGTAGTTCACCACGTGCGGCAACTGGTCGATGTCGATGCCGCGCGCGGCGATGTCGGTGGCCACCAGCACCTGCAGGTCGCCGTCCTTGAATTCCGCCAGCGCCCGCGTGCGCGCCGACTGGCTCTTGTTGCCGTGGATCGCCAGCGCGGTGATGCCGTCGTCGTTCAACTGTTCGGCGAGCTTGTTCGCGCCATGCTTGGTGCGCGTGAACACCAGCACCTGGTGCCAGTTCTGCGTCTTGATGAGGTGCGACAGCAGCTCGCGCTTCCGGTCGCGGTCCACCGGGTGGACCTTCTGCGTGATGATCTCGACCGTCGAGTTGCGCCGCGCGACTTCGATCATCGCCGGCGCGTTGAGCAGATTGTCGGCCAGCGCCTTGATCTCCTCCGAGAACGTCGCGGAGAACAGCAGGTTCTGCCGCCGCTTCGGCAGCACGGCGAGGATGCGCTTGATGTCGCGGATGAAGCCCATGTCGAGCATGCGGTCGGCTTCGTCCAGCACCAGGATCTCGACGTGGCTCAAGCTCACCGTGCCCTGGCCCATGTGGTCGAGCAGCCGGCCCGGCGTGGCGACGAGGATGTCGACGCCGCGCTTGAATTGCGCGATCTGCGGATGGATGCCGACCCCGCCGAAGATGACGGTCGACGTGAGCTTCGCGTATTTGCCGTACGTGCGCACCGATTCCTCGACCTGCGCGGCAAGTTCGCGCGTCGGCGTGAGGATCAGCGCGCGGATGGCCTTGGGACCCTGGCGCGCTGCGCCTGCCGAAGTGGCAAGCCGCTGCAGCATCGGCAGCACGAAGCCCGCGGTCTTGCCGGTGCCGGTCTGCGCGCCGGCCAGCAGGTCGCCGCCGGCGAGCACGGCGGGAATCGCCTGCGCCTGCACCGGCGTGGGTTGGGTATAGCCGTGTTCGGTGACGGCACGCACAAGCGCCTCGGACAAGCCGAGCTTGGAAAAGGACATGACTGCTTTCGGGAGAAGATCGGCCCGCTGCCCGGGAAGAGGACACCAGTCGCAGGCAAAAGAGGAAACGGATACGTCGGAACCGACAGCGGCAGGGGGGACTGGCCAATTGCCGCGTGGCGCGATTATACCGGTTGTTGCGCGAGGACGCTGCATTCGACCGCGACGGTCTCCGTCGCATTCGAGAACCAGAGATGGCCGTCCTGCACCGTGCACGAGAGTTGCATCGTGCGCTGTGCGAGCCGCGCCAGCGCCTGGCTCGCCTCCAGCGGGACCGCGAACGCGGAAAAGTTCGGCAGGCGTTCCAGCGCATCGCGATTCTTCGTCCACCACAGGTCGACCGCGCGCCCGCCATACGCATAGACGATGACGCGCTCGGCCCGGCCGGACGCCTTGCGCAGCGATTTCTCGTCCGGCAGGCCGACGTCGATCCAGCGCTGAATGGCGCCGGTCAGGTCGCGCTGCATCAGGTCGCCTTCGTCTTCGGTGGACAGTCCCCGGCCGAACTCGAGCGCATCGTCCGCATTCAGCGCATAGGCGAGCAACCGGATCATCATCCGCTCGTCGGTCTCGGAAGGGTGCCGCGCCAGCGTCAGCGCATGCGTCGCGAAGTGGCCGCGGTCCATGTCGGCAACCGCCAGTTCGGCCTTGAAGATCGTCGCTTTCTGCGCCATCACTTCACCGGCAGCACGCCAAGTAGCGCGAGCAGCAGCGGCGTCGTCACCGCTGCCAGCGCCGTGGTCAGCACGAGACTGGAGGCCACCGGACCTTCCATCGCATTGAATTCGCGCGCCATCAGGTACACGTTGGCGCCCACCGGCAGCGACGCCATCACGACGACCACCACGCTCTCGACCGGCGGCAGCGCCAGTGCGCGCGCGAGCAGGTACACGACGAAGGGTGTAACGGCCAGCTTGAGGACGGCGATCGCCAGGCTCTGCCGCCAGCCCGCGCGGATGCCGTACTCCGACAGTCCCATGCCTAGCACGATGAGCGACATCGGTATTGCGGCTTCGCCGATCATATGGACCGTTTCGTCGACCATGCGGGGGAGGCGTGAGACCCGTGAACCCGAACGCCGTGCCGATCAGGATGCCGGCCACCACGGGATTGGTGACGACCGACAGCGTCGTCCTGGCAATGCCGCGCACCGACAGCTCGCGATGGCGCGCCCATTCGACGGAAATCGTGATCAGCGTCCACAGCAGCAGCGAATTGAACACGAGCACGAGCGACACGGTGGGCATCGCGATGTCGCCCAGCGTGACCTTCGCCAGCGGCAGGCCGAGCAGCACGTTGTTGGCGAAGATTCCGCCCATCGCGAACACCGACTGCGACACGCCGTCCAGCCGGAACACCGTCGCCGCGATCACCCGTCCCACCGCGAATACGATCAGGCAGCCGCCGAAGTACGCGATCAGCAGCCGCGCGTCGACGGCCGGCAGGCTCGAGAAATCGGCCATCAGGTGAAACAGGAACGCGGGGATGGCGACGGAAAAGACAAAGCGCGTCAACGCTTCCGAAGCCTCGGCGGGCCACTGGCCCCAGTGCGACAGCGCGTAGCCGAGGAGGACCAGCAGGAACAGCGGCGCGGTCAGCGCCAGCAGGTGCCAGAAGGCGGCCAACGCGCGTTCCGCTTAACCCGGCGCGAACGTCTGGATCGCGTCGGACGGGACGATGTGGAATCCCGCGAGGCCGCGCTTGGCGTAGTCGGCCATGGCGCGCGCCACGGCCACGTCCGTCACGGGGCGGTATTTGCGCGGCACGAGCCAGCGCAGCGGCTGCATCACCATCAATGCGACGCGCTCGCCAAGACGCTTCTCGCGGCGGTCGCCCGCCAGCAGCGAAGGCCGGAACGCAATGGCTGCACGATACTCGAGTGCGGCAATCGCCACCTCGAGTTCACCCTTCACCCGGGAATAGAACACGGACGAGCGCGCATCCGCGCCCATCGCCGACACAAAAAGGAATTGCTTCGCGCCGTGCGCCTGCGCGCCGCGCGCGATGGCGAGCGGGTAATCGTAATCGACTTCGCGAAAGGCCGCCTGCGAGCCAGCGACACGGATCGTCGTGCCCAGGCAGCAATACACGTCATCGCCGACCGGCCAGGCGAAATCGGTGAGGCGCGAAAAGTCGACCGAATGCTCGCGCAGCTTGGCGTCGGTGATTCCCAGTGGGTGCCGGACCAGCGCATGGATCGTGTCGTAGTCGGGATCGGCGAGCAGCACGGCAACCAGCCGCGATCCGACCAATCCGGTCGCGCCTGCGACGATGGCGCTTTTCGGCAAGCGCTAGCGCCCCTTGGTGCTGGCCTTGGTCCGTGGCGCCACCCGCGGCACCGGGGCGGCCTTCTGCTTCCTCGCGTCCTGCCCGGGCACCAGCGGCGCGCCGTGCTTGCCTTTGGGAACGGGAAAATGGATGCCGCCTTTGGCTTTGGTCATGATGCGGAACTCCTCTGGTGACGTTTCGGTTGCGAAAGGCCTAGATCAGGTCGCGCAACGTGATGACGCGTTCCTGTCCGTTGCCGAGTTTCACTTTGACCTTGGTGCCCGGGGCGGCCTTGAAGTCCTGGCGCACCGCATTCAACCCAAGTGCGGACCACGGCTTGCCATCGACCGCGACGATCACGTTGCCGGGCGCGAGCCCCGCCTTGGCCGCCGGACCGTCCTTGACCAGTTCGACGACCTCGAAGCCGGAGGCGCCGCGCTCGATCCACATGCCGGCGCGATCGAACACGTCCGGTTGGCCGTAATTCGTGTTCCTTTCGAAATACAGGAATCCGTTGGCATAGTCGAACGTGATGTTGAACTGGCGCAGGATGCCGTGCCCGACGCTGCCTGCGACGTCGGCGTTGGCTGCGATTGCCGCCTGCGTCGACAGCGCGACGATCGGCTTGTCGAACGTCACGGCACCCAGCTTCAGTACGCTGGCACGACCCAGCAGCGCATGCTGGAGGCCATCCGAGCTTGCGCCGGCCACGAACGTCTGCGTGGCGCCGAAGCGCTTGACCAGGCCGTTGGCTTCCACGAACGGCGCGGTCAGGAACAGCGAGCCGCGGCCGCTGGTGTCAATGGCGAATACGCCCTTGATGCCGTCGATGCTGCCGTCGACCTGGGCGACGTGCTCGCGCACCCTTACCGGGACACCCACGCCGGTGCCCGCGTACGTGAACCGCGAAGGGTCGTAGAACACGGCGCGGGAGCGCTGGAAGTCCAGCTTGATGGGGAAGCGCTTCAACAATTCGTACCCGATGACTCCGGCGACGTTTTCGACGCCTTCGACGCGGGACATGAACTCGGCCACGTCGATCGTCGTGAACAGCATGCCGTCGATGCCCACGCCGCCCAGTTCCAGGCGGTCGATGCGCGCGATGCCGATTTCCTGCTTGTCGTCACCCACGACCGCGGAGCCGAAGCTTCCCTCAGGTTTTACGCCGATCGCCGCCAGCACCTTGGGTGAAATGATGTTGCCGCGATCGGTGTCGAAAAGCATCCGGTACGGCCCCTTGCCATTCAGCATCGCCGTCACGAAGATGTGGCCGTCGCGCACTTCGATGGGCACTTCCGCGGTCGGCGCTCCGCCGGCGATCTCGAAGTCCGGCCGCGTGGCCGCGGGCTGCGCGAACACGACGCCCGCCAGCGGCCAGTTGTAGTCGAGCTTATCGACGGTGATGATCTCGTCCTGGCGCGGGTCGCCACGCGTCGCGCGCACGCGATGCGGAACCTTCACGCCTTCGACGTCGCGCATGTCCATCAGGTACTCGGTCCGCGTCTCCTGCGCTTCGCGTTCGACCAGCCTTTCGATGAGGTGAGTGTCGCTGTTGATCCAGAACTGGAACGGACGGCCCCCCTCCGGAAGGATGCGCACGACGTCGAACTGCGCGCCCTCGTCGCTGACGCGGTCCATGAACGCGATCTGCGCGGCCCCGCGGTTCGGAAACCAGAAGGCGAGCTTGTCGCGGTACGCGGCATTCACCGCCAGCTCGCGCGCGGCGACGGAGGATTCGACGCGGGACTGTCCGGAGCCATCCTGCGACCAGGCCGTCTTGCCGTCGTAGCCCGCGGCGCCGGAAACCGGACCGATGCTGTACTTGATCAGCGAGCGGCCGGTGCCGATGTCGGCCCAGCGTTCCGCCGTGCCCTTGACTCCGGCGGTACCGATGCTGACCGTACTGTGCTGCGTGCGCAGCGAATCCCACGCGGAACCTCCGCTCGCCGCTTTCGCGGCGTCCAGGATGGCCAGGGGATCGGGCCGGGGCGTGGCGGCGTTTTGCGCCGGCGCGAACGGCGAACACAGCGCCATGACGACGGCCACAAGGAAGCGGCCGGACAAGGCGAACGGAAGGGAATGCAGGCGAACGGAGAGGCAGCATGGGATCCTGGGTAAGCGGCGGCAGCCGGGGTCATCCCGGGTGGCCAAAGGTGACATTGTCCTATACGTGACGCACGGACTCCAAACGATCGATTCGCGCGAGCTGCGGGAACAGGCGCAGGCCGAGCAGCACGGCGAGCATCGTGCCGATTCCGCCGACCACCACGGACGGCACCGTGCCCAGCCAGGCCGCGGTGACGCCGGACTCGAATTCGCCGAGCTGGTTGGATGTGCCGATGAACATGGCGTTCACCGCGGACACGCGGCCGCGCATCGCATCCGGCGTGCCGAGCTGGATCAGCGACGCGCGCACGACCACGCTGATCATGTCCGAGGCGCCGAGCAGGACCAGCGCGGCGAAGGAGAGCGGAAACCAGCGCGACAGCCCGAATACGATCGTCACCGCGCCGAAGACGGCAACGGCGGCAAACATCGTGCGCCCCGCGTGGCGCCGCAGCGGACGCCGGGACAGCCAGATCGCCACGGCCAGCGCGCCCAATGCCGGCGCGGAGCGCAGGATGCCGAGGCCCAACGGTCCGGTATGCAGGATGTCGCTGGCGTAGATGGGCAGCAGCGCCGTCACGCCGCCCAGCAGCACCGCGACCATGTCCAGTGTGATTGCGCCCAGCATTGCCTGGCGGCTGCGGATGAACGCCAGGCCGGCGAATACCGACTGCAGCGTCGCCGGTTCGCGCGCACGCGCGACGTGCTCATAGCGGATCCGCCGGGTCAGCAGCGACGCAGTGACAAACATCGCCGCGCAGGCGCCGTAGGTCCACGCCGGGCCGGCGATGTACAGAAGGCCCCCGAAGGCCGGGCCGACGACGATGGCCGTCTGCACGGCCGTGGCGCTCGACGCCACGGCGCGGGGCAGCATGCGCGGCGGAACCAGCGCGGGCAGCATTGCCTGCAGCGAGGGCGTCTCGAAGGCTCGCACGCCGCCGATCACGAAGACAAGTGCAAGGATCGCGTACTGCGTGATCCAGCCCATGGCGCTTCCGGCCGCCAGCAGCAACGCGACCAGCGCCTCGACGGATTGGCACAGGCTCGCGATGCGCCGGCGGTCGTGCCGGTCCGCGACATGTCCGGCCAGCAACAGCAGCAGCACGGCAGGCAGGAACTGCACGAGTCCGACGAGCCCAAGTTCGAACGCGCTCCCAGTCAACGCATACATCTGCCAGCCGACGGCCACGGTCAGCATCTGGTACCCGATGATCGTGGTGACCCGGGTAAACCAGAAGTAGATGAACGGACGATGCTGCGACAGCCTCTCGGCGTCGGGCGTCGGATGCGGATTCAATCGGGAAGCAGTGCGGAAACGGCGACGGAGGCGAATGCTCAGCCCAGCACGCGGATGCGCACGTCGCCCAGCGTCACGACTTGTCCTGCGCGGATCTTGGCGGTCTTGCGCAGTTCCTGCCGGCCATCGACTTTTACCTGACCGGAGGCGACCAGTGCCTTGCCCGCGCCGCCGCTGTCGCAAAGGCCCGAGACCTTGAGGAGCTGGTGCAATTCGATGAATTCGCCGGTTGGCGTGACTTCAAGTTCCTGCATGGCGTTTCCTTCAATGTTCACCGGACGCGGCGGAGGCGCTGTTGCGTGTCTCGAGCGCCTCCCATCGGGCGTAGGCCGCGGCGAGTTCGGCTTCGCGCTGCGGCAAGCTGGTCCTGCAATGCCTTGACCGCCGCCGCGCCTTCGCGATAGACGGCGCCGTCGGCGAAACGGTCGCGCAGGCCCGTGGCCGCGACTTCGAGCGACTCGATCTTTGCCGGCAATGCGGCGAGTTCGCGCTGCTCGTTGAAGTTGAGGCGAAGCGCGTTCGTCCGCGCCGGCCGGGCAGGCGCGGCGGGCGCCGCTTCGCGCGCGTGCCGCTGCGTTTCCTCCGCGAGCTGCGCATTCCGCCGTGCGTGGTAGTCGGCCCAGTCGCTGAAGCCGCCCGCATACTCGCGCAGCAGGCCGTCGCCCTCGAACGCGATCGTCTGCGTGACGACGTTGTCGAGGAACGTGCGGTCGTGGCTGACCAGGAACAGCGTGCCGCGCATAGTCCTGCAACACGCGCCTCGAGCAGTTCCAGCGTATCGATGTCGAGGTCGTTGGTCGGCTCGTCCAGCACCAGCACGTTCGCCGGCTGCGCGAACAGCCGCGCGAGCAGCAGCCGGTTGCGCTCGCCGCCGGACAGCGACGCCACCGGCGAGCGCGCGCGCTCCGGCGGGAACAGGAAGTCGCCGAGATAGGTGATCACGTGCGTGCGCTTGCCGCCGATCTCCACGAATTCGGCGCCGGGATTGATGGTGTCGATCAGCGTCGCCAGCGGGTCGAGCTGCGCGCGCAGCTGGTCGAAGTACGCGACGTGGAGGTTGACGCCGCGGCGCACGGTTCCCCGGTCGGGCTCGATTTCGCCCAGGATGAGCTTCAGCAGCGTGCTCTTGCCCGCGCCGTTGGGTCCGATGAGGCCGATCCTGTCGCCGCGGATCACGCGCGTCGAGAAATCGCGGATCAGCGGGCCGTCGCCGTAATCCTTGCTGACGGCCAGCAGTTCGGCCACCAGCTGGCCCGAGCGCTCGCCGGCGGCCAGTTGCAGGTTCACGCGGCCCAAGCGTTCGCGCCGCGCCGCCCGCTCGCGCCGCAGCGCTTCGAGCCGCAGCACGCGGCCTTCGTTGCGCGTCCGGCGCGCCTCGACGCCCTGGCGGATCCACGCCTCCTCCTGCGCCAGCACCTTGTCGGCCTTGGCGTTGACCACGGCCTCGTCTTCCAGCTGGCGCGCCTTGCGCTCCTGGTACGCCGCGAAATTGCCCGGATAGGACGAGCAGCCGGCCGCGGTCGAGCTCGACGATGCGCGTGGCGACGGTGTCGAGGAAGCGCCGATCGTGGCTGATGCACACGACGGCGCCATCGAAGTTCTGCAGCAGCTGCTCGAGCCATGCGATGGCGGCGAAGTCGAGATGGTTGGTGGGCTCGTCCAGCAGCAGCACGTCGGGCGCGCCGACCAGCGCCTGCGCCAGCGCCACGCGCTTTTGCCAGCCTCCGGACAAGTCGCCCACCGGCCGGTCCGGCGGCAGTCCGAGCTTTCCCAGCACGGTGTCGACGCGGTGCGACAGCGCCCAGCCGCCGCTTTCGTCGAGCCGGCTTTGCAGCGCATCCACGCGGGCCAGGCGCGCGGCGCCATCGCCGTCCGCAAGCAACGTCAATGCGTGATGGTAGTCCGTCAGCAGCCGGCCTTCGTCCCCGAGTCCGAGCGCCACGGCATCGAAGACCGAGAGATCCGCATCGAACGCCGGCTCCTGCACCACGCAGGCGATGCGCGTGCCGGGCGCGACCCAGGAGTCGCCGGCATCCAGGTCGGTGATTCCGGCCAGGACGCGCAGCAGCGACGACTTGCCGGTGCCGTTGCGGCCGATGAGCCCGATGCGTTCGCGGGCATCGAGCTGGAAATCGGTGGCGTCGAGCAGCGGATGGTGGCCGAACGCCAGGCTGGCGCGCGAAAGGGTGATCAGCGGCATGCGGGTTCGCGGCAGCGGCGCCGGCGTCTGGCACGTGCGGCGCGGTCCGTTCACGCGGGAACGGGAGCGGGCGTCCCGGGGCCGGCTCGCCGGCCGGCGCGCGCGCGGCGAGCATGTCGAGCGCGGAACTGACCGCGCGGTCCCACAGCGGCACGGGCTCCGACCACCAGCCTGGCCGTGCCGCTGCCCAACTGCCAGGCAAGCTCTTCCGGCGTCAGAATGAAAGCGTGCGAGCGCGAGCGGCTGGTGAAGATGTACTTCGCGCGCAGCGGGCTGACCCACGTGAGGCGCGCGTCGATCGCTCCCTCGGCGCGATCGAAGCGCACCCACGTGCCGACGACCATCTCGCCGACGTAGTCGTGGACGTTCACCTGCGGCAGCGGCGCGGTTTCCTCGGCTTCCTCGGCGTCGTCCGCCTCGGCGGCGCCGGCACCCGCGGCAGCGGCGCGGGCGCGGCCGGCGCCGGCTTGATCGCGGCCATGTGCAGCTCGTAGAGCGCCTCGAAGAACGCCTTCGAGCGTTCGGCCGGGACGTCCAGGTACTTGCATCCGGCGCGCAGGCCGCCGATCAGCGAAGGGATCATCTTGGTCAGGCGCGCCTTTTGCGATGTGCGCTCCTTGGCGGTAATGGACCACAGCATGTCGTCGAGCGTCGCCAGCGCCGCATTCCACGGCGGACTGTCGACGCCATGCTCGCGGCGCAGGCCGGCCAGGTAATCGGCCCAGATCGTCTCGACGAAGGAGCGCACCTCGAACGGAATGTCGAGACCGGCGAGCCGGTCGCGCAGCAGCGCGCGCACGATGGCGCGGTCCGCTTCGTCCTCCTCGGCGTGCAGCGCTTGCGCCACGTCGCCTTCCAGCGCGGACGCCGAGTGCTGCCGCTCCTGCTCGGAGAATGCCTGCAGCGAGCGGTCGGCCTCGCGGAACACCGTCACGTCGATGTCGAAATCCGCGCAGACCTGGTCGATCGCCTTCCGCGCGATGGCCTCGAATTCCGCGCGATAGGCGTCGTCGTTCGCCGCACCGACCGCGGCGTCCGCAAGGTGGTCGAGCAGCATCCGCGCCGGATGCTTCTTGTCCGCGAAGAACGCGCGGTCGAGCAGCGCCGCCTTGACGATCGGCACCTGCAGCCGCCCGAACAGCGCGCGCGTGGACTCGGGAATGGTCGGGTCGCGGAAGATGTAGTCGAACAGGAGCCCGATCACGTCCACCGAGATGGCGTCGGCAGGGTTGGAGATCTGCGCGGCGACCGCCGCGCGGATGTGCGGGATCAGGTTCTGCGGAACGATGGCGGCGGCCGTGCCGTCTTCGGCCGGAGGCGATGCGAGGCGCGCGATCGCGTCGCGAAGGTCGACCTTCTGCCATGACGCCAGCGTGGCGAACAGCGGCGACGACGTGCCCAGCGCCATCAGCGGATCGAGGCTCGGAAAGTCGGCGTCGCCTGCTGGCCGGTTCCGTGCCGGCAGGTCCGCGCGCGTCGGCGGAGGCAGCCGCCGGTTGCCGATCGCGGCCAGCGCCGCCAGTCCCTTGAGAATGTCGGCCGGGATCATCTGCGGCTGCGCCGGCGGAACGGCGGCATCCGGCGCGGCGGTGGCGCTGCGCGCGCTGCGGTCGAAATTCAACACCGGCGCCGCGCCGGGCGGCGCCGAGAGTTCCGGCACGACGACGTTCGCCGGGATCGGCTGGTCGACGGCGTGCAGCATGTGCGTGAACGTCGCGAGCAGGTCGCGGTCGTCGGCAGGGCGATGTTCGCTGCGCGCGCGCAGCGCGGCCTTGATCTCCGGCAGCACGCCGTGATCGGCCAGCAGCCGGTTGAGCGCGATGTAGAGCCCGTTGAAATTGGGCGTGAGGTCGGCCAGCAGCCGTTCCATCAACGGCCGCCATACGCGGGGATCGGGATGCACGGCGCGCGACGTGGAGCCGAGCGCGTCGAGGATGTAGGGAACCGCGAACGGGTTGTCCAGGTCGCGCGTCGAGCCGGCGTCGAGCAGCAAGCCCACGCGCAGGTCCAGCGCGGCCAGTTCCCGCTGCGTGAATCGGGTCAGGAAGCGCGCGGCATGGGTCAGCGCCGCCTGCCTGTCGTGGTCGAAGGGGGTGAGAACCCGCAGCGCGGCGGCGGTGGCGTCGGCGTCCGGCCTCAGGCCTTTCCGGCGTTGGCCGGCCAGCCGCTTCTCGAACAGTTCACCGAGCGTCGTCTGGAACCGGGCCAGCCATTCGCCATGCTTCTGGCGAAAGGCGGCGACTTCGCCGTCCGGGATGTGGCTCGTCGTCTCGAACAGGTCGTCCGTGCCTTCGATGGCCGTCGCGACCAGCTCCTGGAGCTTCTTCTGGAAGCGCTCGAAGCCGACGCGCAGCAGCGCCTGCGCGTCGGCCGGGCGCAGCGGCGACGCGCTGTCGGAATCGAAGGCGCTGGAAACGGCGGGCAAGGACATGTCGCGGCAATTCTACTGCCTGCCGCCCGCGCGCAAGGATTCCGTCGCGCCCGTCACGATGCGGGCGGCGCCTGGTCGACCGTGATTCCTCCGCATGCGCCGTTGACCCGGGCGTATTCTTCCGCGGAATCGACGGCTGCATGCCGCTCCTTCAGCTCCGCCGTATTGGCGGCGATGAATTCCCCGAGGAACGCCCGCAGCGCCTCCCGGATCTGCGCCTCTCCGGCTTCGGCATCGCGGGCCGTGATGATCCGCTGCCCGAAGAGTTGCGGCAACTCCGCCTCGAGCGTCCTGGCCGTGTCGGCCATGTGCTCGCGGAATGCGGCGACGTGCTTCATCTCGTGCGCGAGCACGGCCGCATGGCCACAGGCGTCGTTGGCGAGTTCGCTGGCGACATAGACGGTCATCGGCGCCATCGTCAGATCGAGCACGATGCGGGGCCGCGAGCAGGATCGCCCGCCGCCCGAGTCGGCGATTCCCTTGACCTCGAGTGCCACCTCCTGCCGGAACTCCGTCTTGGTGAGGCCCAGCGTCCGGTGCGTCGCCGGGTTTTCCTCACCCAGCCGGGTCAGTTCGCGATAGGGGCAGCGTGTCGTTCGTCACCG
Source organism: uncultured beta proteobacterium (assembly GCA_963834045.1). Taxonomy (GTDB): domain Bacteria; phylum Pseudomonadota; class Gammaproteobacteria; order Burkholderiales; family Casimicrobiaceae; genus VBCG01. The sequence goes on from CAWIAK010000001.1 coordinate 233,653, forward strand.
GCCGGATGGCCTGTTGCCGGACCTCGACGCGCGACGCAGGCAATTGTTCGCATCGCGTCTCGAACGACGGAAACGGGTTGTACTTGGCGGCGGTCGACGTCACCGCGTCGCACCCTGCGAGCAGGAGAGCGAGCGTCAAGGCCAGGAAACCGGACGAAAGGCGCATGGCCGCAAGCATAAACCCGCGACTCCGGCTCGGGCGCCATGGCACAGTTGCGCGAACCTGGCAAGTTGCCCTCCTGCCGTGCACTGACGTACCCTGCGAGGCACTCGACTCACTCCCTTGCCGAAGACCGGTTGCGAATATCTCATGTCCGACTTGCCTGCCATCATCACCACCGCGACGATCTGCGCTTACTGGTTCGGCGTCGGCGTCATGATCGTCCGGGTGAAGCGGCATTCCCGTGCCATACCCATCCTGTCCCCGAAGCTGCCGCTGGAGCGTTTCATGGGCGTGGTCTTCGTTCCGATGGTGGCGCTGTGGATCATCCTGCCCTGGGTTGCGCAAACGAGCAGCCAGCCGCTGCTGGCGATGCCCGAGTTTGCGCTGACGTCGCCCGCCTATGCGTCGTGTCGCTGGCTGGCCGCGCTGATCGCCGTCCTTTGCCTGGTCATGACGGCACGTTGCTGGGCGCGCATGGGCAAGGATTGGAGGATGGCCATCGCCGTCGGCGAGAAAACCAACGTCATCACCGATGGGCCGTTCCAGCGCATCCGGCATCCGATCTACGCCTTCCAGATCCTGCTCATGATCTGCACGCTGATCGTGGTTCCGACGCTGCCGATGCTGCTGATCGCGTTGGTGCATTTCACCGTGATGAACGTCAAGGCGCGCAGCGAGGAGCGCTACCTGCTGCAGACGCAGCCGGACGACTATTCGCAGTACGTGCAGCGCACCGGAAGGTTCTTTCCCCGCTGATATTGACCGTGGTCAGCCGGCGATTCCCCGCGCTTTGGGATAATCCCCGATGTTTGGAATCCGCGCTTGCGGCAACGTCATGCACTGTCCGCCTTGATTTGCGCTGCGCTGCTCTGCGCGCCGCCTGGCGTCCTTGCGCAGGCCGGCGAATTGCGTGCGCAGGCGGCGGTCCCGATGGCGGCACGCGGAGTCGATCCGGACCTGGCTCGCGCCGTCCTTGCGCTCGACTGCCGGCGTGTCGATGCCGACGGCGTGTCGCGGCTGCAGGCGGCGGGCGTGACGCCGCGAATCATCCTGCTGCAGGGCAGCCTGGCACCGTTGAACATGGAATCGTTCGCGGAGTTCCTCGTCGCCATGGGCTATCCCGCAGCAGCGGATCCGCGACCCGCGCGACGGCCGTACGTCGCAGCCGAGTTTCGAAGGCAGCCAGAGGTGGGCGGGCACGCTGGCGTGGTACTACGAATCCGAGGGGACGATGCCGATGCTGATCGGCCACAGCCAGGGCGGGATGATGGCGATTCGCATTCTCTATGAATTGGACGGGGCCTTCCACGACGCCATTCCGGTCTGGGATCCGGTGGCGGATGTGGCGCTTGCCCGCACGACGATCCGCGATCCACGCACGGGCGAAACGAGGCCGGTGAAAGGGCTCAAGGTGGGCTATTCGGCAGCGATCGCGACCGGCAAGCTGCCGCGCATCTTGCTGGGCCAATGGGACATGATCGCGAAGCTGCGCAGAATTCCCGACACGGCCGAGGATTTCACCGGCTTCTCCATACCCTGGGACGTCATCGCGGGGACGCTGGGCGAACCCGAACCGTATGTGGCCGTCGGCACCGCGCGCGTGCGCAACGTGACGCTGCCTGCGGGAACGAGCCACGTGCGCATTCCGGAAACGCTGCATCTGGCAACCAGCGAAGTCACGCGCCGCTGGATCGACGAATGGACGCCGGAGAGCACCGCGCCCGCGCCGGACGGTCCGGGCGTCGACACCACGAACATCGTGCATGCCGCCGACATCTGGTACAGCGTGAAGCAGCGCTGGTGCCAATCGGCGCAGCAGGCGCTGGCGCCCGAGGTTCACTGATGCGCGGCAGGCTGAACCTGTTCCAGGCGACGATGCTGCGCTGGCGCGAGCTGCATCCGTACAGCGCCGTGCACGCCGTCCACGTCGCGATGCCGCTCGATGTCCGGCGCCTGGAAGCGGCGATCCGGCAGGAGCTGGAAGCGCGGGGCCTGACCAACCTGACGCTGGATGCCGCGCGCGGACCGGTTCGACTATGGCGGCGGCGAGTCGCTCGCGGTGCCGGCCGTGCTGGCCGGCGGCGCCGATCCGCGCGCGGTCCTGCGCGCCGAGTTCGCGCGCCAGCTGAACCTGCCTTTTCCAGCGGACGGCGCCATCGATCCGTTCCGGTTCTTCGCCGTCGACGCCGAGGGCGACGTTCGAATTCGCGCTGGCCTACGACCATTTCGTCGCCGGCGGCGACTCGATCGTGCTGCTGCTGCAGGCGATCGTCGCCCGCTACGAAGGCAAAGGGGACGCGCCGCCCGCCGGGGCCGTGCCCGGCCTGTATCCGGAAACGTTCCTGCCGCTTCTGCGGCGGCACGCTTTGGCCGTTTTGCGCGGCATGCCCAGCCTGCCCCGGTTGGCCCTGAACTGCCGGCATTCGCACCGGCCGCGTTATCTTCGCTGGCCCGATCCCACCAACGGCTTCACCGGCTTTCAGCTGTCGCCTCCGCAATTCGCCGCGATACTGCGCACCGCGAAGGCGTGGAACGTGACGCTCAACGACCTGCTCATCGCGGTCATGCTGCAGACACTCTCGCCGCTGGCCGAGAAGCGGCAGACGGCGCGTCGGCGCGTGTATCTGGCCGCCGCGTCGATCATCAACATTCGCGGCGAGGTGGGGGCGGGCGTGCGCGACTGGTTCGGCCAGTTCCTGAGTTCCTTCCGCGTCGACGCACCGGGTGCCGCCGGGCATCGGGTTGCGCGAACTGGCGCAGGACATCCACGCGCAGTCCGCCGAGTGGAAGCGCCGCCGCCTCTACCTGCAGACGCTGGTCGTCATGTTCTACAGCAGCATCGTCTGGCGCTTCCTCGGGCCTTCCGCAGCGGCAGCGCTTCCACGTCAAGAACTGGCCGGTCTGGGTCGGCGTCACCATGCTCAACGTGGATGCGCTGTGGCGGGAAGGCGGCGCCGCCGGGCCGGCGCCCGCGTACGCGCGCGGCGTGTCGACGGGCCCGCTTGCGCCCATGGTCGTTGCCGTCACCACGGCCGGGGGCGCGCTGGAGGCCGGGATCTCCTATCGCACCGCGGCGTTCGAGGAAGGGACCGCGGACCGGATTGCCGTCCGAGGCGCGCGAGTGTCTGATCGCGCTGGGCCGATCGGCGGAGGTCGGCACGGTAGAATAGCGGTTTTGCCTGTCCTTGGCCGGCAACGGTTGCCGGAGGCGAAGGCGGGCGGGGCAAGAGTACCGACATCATGGCAGGCGCATTGACCGGCAAAGTGGCGCTCGTCAGCGGCGCGGCGCGGGGCATCGGGCGCGCGATTGCGCTGAAGCTCGCGCGCGAGGGCTGCGACGTTGCCGCCAACTACTACAACAGCGCCGACGAGGCCGAAGCGCTGTGCATGGAGATCCGCGCGCTGGGACGGCGCGCATACGCCATCGCCGGCAGCGTCGGCATCCCGGACAGCGTCGACGAAATCTTCGCGGAATTCGGCAAGCACTTCGACCGCCTCGATATCCTGGTCAGCAACGCCGCCAGCGGCGTGCTCAAGCCCACGGTGGACATGACGCTGAAGCACTGGCGCTGGTGCATGGAGACCAACGCGCTTGCGTTGAACCTGCTGACGCAGCGCGGCTTGCCGCTGATGGCGCCGGGAGCGCGGATCATCGCGATGTCGAGCCTGGGCGCGCAGCGCGCGATGCCGGGCTACGGCTTCATCGGCGCATCCAAGGCGGCGCTGGAAGCGCTGGTGCGCGCGCTCGCGCAGGAGCTGGGACCGCGCGGCATCCGCGTCAACACGGTCAGCGCCGGCGTGGTGGACACGGATGCGCTCAAGTACTTTCCCAACCGCGAGGAATTGATTGCCGATTTTTCGCGGCGGACCCCCGCGGGACCCGTGCTCACGCCGCAGGATGTCGCCGGCGCGGTGTTCCTGCTTTGCCTGCCCGAGGCCGGCATGATCAACGGCCACACGCTGGTCGTCGACGGCGGCTTTGCGATCTCGGGATGATGAGGCCGATGAGCCAGATGACGATGCCGACATGACCATGGATTCCGGCCTTTCCGGCAAGGTGGCCATCGTGACCGGCGGCAGCCGGGGCATCGGCCGCGCCATCGTCGCGCTGCTGGCCAGCGAAGGCGTCGACGTCACGTTCTTCTACCGCGACAACGCCGTCGCCGCGGCGGAAGCCGTGGCCGAGGGCAACGCCGGCGGCGAGGGCCGCGTCGCGGCGGAACAGGTGGACATTCGCGATTCGGCCGCCTGCGCGGCTGCGGTCGACCGCGTCGTGGAACGCTGCGGCCGCGTCGACATCCTCGTCAACAACGCCGGGATGATTCGCGACAACCAGCTGGCGGCGATGGACGACGACGACGTGAAGCTGGTGCTCGACACCAATGTCGGCGGCGTCTTCAACGTGGTGCGCGCGGTGGCGCCGCACATGATCGTCCAGCGCGGCGGCAAGATCATCAACTTGAGTTCCGTCGCCGGCGAGAAGGGCGGGCGCGGCCAGACCAACTACGCGGCGAGCAAGGGCGCGATCAACGCGTTCACGCGCTCGCTGGCGGTCGAACTGGCGGCGCGCAAGATCACGGTCAACGCGGTCGCGCCCGGCGTGATCGAAACGGAAATGTCGCAGGAAGTGCGCGAGATGGCGGGCGACGCGGTCAAGGCCCGCATCCTGCTCAAGCGGTATGGCAAGCCGGAGGAAGTGGCCTACGCGGTATGGTTCCTGGCCTCGCGCTTTGCCGATTACGTCACCGGCCAGATCATCAATATCGATGGCGGCTTCAAAATGGAGTGAGGCAACGATGGCAACCGAAATCACCAAGGATGAAATCAACGCGGTGTTTCCGACCGTGGCGGAAACGATGGCCGATGCGCTTGGCTGCGATGTCGACGACATCAAGCTCGACGTGTCGCTGATCGAAGGGCTCGATGCCGAGTCGATCGACTTCCTCGACATGGTGTTCCGCCTGGAACGCGCGTTCAAGATCAAGATCCCGCGCGGCAAGATCATCGACAACGCGCGCGGTGCCTTGAGCGAAGCCGAGTTCGAGCAGAAAGGCGTGCTGACGCCGACGGGGCTGGCGCAGCTGCGCTCCTACCTGTCGGAAATTCCGGCGGACCGCTTCGCCGACCCGATGAAGGTCAAGGACATTCCGCGCCTGTTCACGCCGGAGACGTTCTGCAAGCTCGTCGTCCAGGCGCAGCGCGAAGCCAAGGCGGCGGCCTGAAGGGCGGTTTCGGCCCATGACGGACAGTGCCGCCCATTTCGCCGCGTTCTCGTTTGTCGACCGCATCCTGGACTTTGTCCCGGGGAAGAGCGCGCGCGGCGTCTTTCACGTGCCTGCAGCGGTGCGCGCGTTTCCGGGATGCCTGGTCGCGGAGGCGGTGGGCCAGCTCGCCGCCTGGGTTTCGATGGAGCACATAGACTATCGCGGGCGGCCGGTTGCCGCGCTCGCGGGCGAGACGCGCTTTTTCGGCAACGTCAAACCCGGTGACACGTTGCAGCTCACCGTCGACATCGACGACGTCGACGACGACGCGGTGTCGTATCGCGGTTGGGCCGACGTCAACGGTGACGCGCCTGATCGAGCTGAGCGATTGCCTTGGCCCCATGCTGCCGGTGACGGATTTCGACGCGCCGGACGCGCTCCGCGGACGCTTTGCGCTGCTGCGCGGCGCGGGCGCGACGCCCGACCGCTTCCACGGCGTCGATGCGCCGGACGCGGAAATCGTGGAGCACGTTCCGGGACAGTTGCTGCGCGCGAAGATCAAGGTTCCCGCGTCCGCGCCGTTCTTCGCCGACCACTTCCCGCGCCGTCCGGTGTTTCCGGCGACGCTGCTGCTGCACACACAGATCGTGCTCGCCACGCGCCTTGCCCGGGAAGTCAGCCACGAACCGGGACGCGGCGAGACCCCGTCCCCGTGCGAATGACCCGCGTCAAGATGCGCTCGTTCATCGTGCCCGGCCAGGACGTCGAACTGCGCGGTGGAGTTCCGCGACACGCGCGACGCGATCACGCGCATCGCGCTGCTCGGCGCACGACGGCGGTGCGCAGGCCCATCGCGACGTGCCAGATCGAATTCGCCGACGCCGGAGCTGCCGCAGCATGAGCGCGCGCAAGCGGGTAGCCATCACGGGGTTGGGCCTGGTCACGCCGGTCGGCAACGACGTCGCGACGACGTGGGACGCAGTCCTGCACGGCAGGAGCGGCGGCGCCCGGATCGCGAGCTTCGACGCCAGCGGCTTTCCCGTGCACATCGCGGCCGAGGTGAAGAACTTCGACGCGCTCGCGCAGATCGGCGACCGCAAGGTGCTGAAGCTCACCAACAGTTCGCACCGCTTCGCGCTCGCCGCCGCGGAGCAGGCGCTGCGCGACGCCGGCATCCGTCCGAGCGACGCCGACGCGACGCGCTGGGGCTGCACGCTCGGCGCCGGCATGATGGGCGTGGAATTCTCCGGATCTGGCCGGCACGCAGGCGCATTCGGCCGCCGATGGCGAGCTGCACGCCGACCAGCTGCTGTCGCGATGGTCCTGCCAACGATCCGCTCGCGTTCTGCCGCAGCAATTGCGCGGAGGGACTATCGCTGATCACGCGCCAGCACGGCATTCGCGGCTTCGCGTCGGCCGAGCACACCGCCTGCGCGTCCGGCGGCCAGGCGCTGGGACGGGCGCTGAAGCTCATCCGCCGCGGCGTCGTCGACAAGGTCCTGGCCGGCGGCTACGATTCGATGATCAGTCCGGTCGGCATCTCCGGCTTCTGCCTGCTGTCGGCGCTCTCGCCGGACAACGACACGCCGCAGCGCGCGAGCCGCCCGTTCGACGTGTCGCGCAACGGCTTCCTGCTCGGCGAAGGCGCAGGGTTTCCTCGTGCTCGAGGAATGGCACGCGGCGCGCAAGCGCGGCGCGCACATCTATGCGGAACTGGCCGGCGACGGCAATTCGCTGTCCAGCTACCGCATCACCGATTCGCCACCCGACGGCGACGGCCCCATCCAGGCGATGCGCCAGGCGCTGTGGAGCGCGGGCGCCGCGCCCGCCGACATCGACTACCTGAATGCGCACGGCACTTCCACCGGCATGAACGATCGCAGCGAGAGCGCGGCGATCAAGGCGGTGTTCGGCGCCGATGTCCCGCGCCTTTCGGTCAGTTCCACCAAGAGCACGATGGGCCACCTGATCGCGGCCGCGGGCGCCGTGGAAGTGGCCGTGTGCGCGCTGGCGATTCGCGACGGACTGATGCCGATCAACGCGAACCTGCGCGAAGTCGATCCGGACTGCGACCTGAACTTCGTGCGCGACGCGCCGCGCCGCCAGCGCGTGCGCATGGCGATGTCCAATTCCTTCGGCTTCGGCGGCTCCAACAGCTGCATCGTGCTGCGCCATCCCGATGAGACCGACGCGCTCGTGGCGAGGGAGCAGACGTGAGCGCCGGCGGGCCGTTCAAGGACGCGGGATTGCGCGCCGCCTGCGGAGGCAGTGCAGCGGCCTTCGTTGTCATGGCCGCAAACGTGGGGGTCCAATGAGCGCTCCCCGCATCGTCATTACGGCCACGGGTGCGGTGTGCTCGGGCGGCAAGACGCCGCGCGACATCCTGGCCGGCGTCCGCGCAGGCACGTCGACGATCGCGCCGATCCGGCAGTGGGACACCACGGGCTGGCCGACGACGATGGCGGGCGAGATTGCCAATTTCAACGCGCGCGAGATGGTCGACGATCGCAAGCTGCACAAGCTGATCCGCCGCACCGACCTGCTCGGCCTGTACGCGGCGGGCAAGGCGATCGACGACGCAGGCATTGCCGCGCATCGCGACACGCTGGCGCCCGATGCGGCAGCGGAATTCAGCGACCGCACCGGCGTCTACGTCGGTTCGGGCAGCGGCAACTTCGAGAACCAGTACGATTACTTTCCGCTGCTGGCCGCCGCGAAAGGCAGCCTGCAGGAGTTCGGGCGCGAACTGGCCAACACGGTCAATCCGATGTGGCTGCTGCGCTCGCTGCCCAACAACGTGCTGGGCCACATCGGCATCAAGTACGGACTGAAGGGCAGCAACGCGTGCATCACCAGCCACAGCTGCAGCGGCTCGCTGGCCGTGATCGAGGGGATGGAAGCGCTGCGCAACGGCGAGGCGGATCGCATCGTCGCCGTGGGCCACGACGCGCCGATCGAGCCGCAGATGGTGCTCTACTACTACCGGCTCGGCCTGATCGCGAGCGAGACGCTGCGTCCGTTCGACGCCGCGCGCGACGGCAGCGTGTTCGGCGAAGGCGCCGGCGCGCTGGTGCTGGAAACGGAAGCGTCCGCGAGCCGCGCGCAAGGCCACGATCATGGGCGAGGTGCTGGGCGGCGGCTACACGTCGGAGGCCACCGGCCTGCTCGCGATCCGCGACGATGGCGACGGGCTGGCCCGCGCCATCGCGATGGCGCTGGACGATGCGAAGATCGCCGCGCGCGACGTCGGCATGATCGTCGCGCACGGCAACGGCACCCGGCCGTCGGATGCGTCCGAGGCGGCGGCCATTCGCCGCGTGTTCGGCGACGACGCGCCGCCGGTCACGGGATTCAAGTGGGCGTTCGGCCATCTGATCGCCGCGGCCGGAATTCTCGAGACGACGCTGGCGCTCGCGGCGCTGGCCGAAGGCGTGGTGCCGGGCGTTGCGACGCTGCGCGAACTGGATCCGGATTGCGCCGGCGTGCCGGTGAGCGCCAAGCCGCAGGCGCCGCGCAGCAAGGTCGCGCTGGTCCTGTGCCGCGGCTTCGGCGGCACCGACGCCGCGCTGCTGGTTCGTGCCGCCTGAGCAATCTCCCGGGACCACGGCCGTGACAATGGAGGGCGCGGGCGATTCGGCTGCGCGCCTCGGTCGGCACCTCAGTTGCGGCCAGTCGGCTCCAACCGCCGCTGCGGCATCGATACCGTCGAGATCGCGCGCATCGAGCGCCTGCTCGCGCAAACGCCGGCGGACGATCTCGGCAGGCTTTTCTCGGCGCAGGAATTGGCCGACAGCGGTGACGGCCCCGGCCGTGCGGCGAGCCTCGCCGCGCGCTTCGCGGCCAAGGAGGCCTGCCTCAAGCTCTTTCCGCGCGAGACGGCGCTCGGGCAGATCGACGCGCATGACTTCTCGGTTGCGCGCGACAACTACGGCGCGCCGCTGCTGCGCTGCAGTCCGGCCGCCGCCGCGTTGCTCGGACGCTACCGCATCAAGGACATTGCCTTGTCGCTGTCGCACGACCGCGTCAGCGCGTCCGCGGTGGCGGTGGCGGAGGACGACGTCATCGATGTGCCGTCGTCGGGAAGGTTCCTGTACCGGTTCCTGCCGATCCGGCGCGACGTGATCCTCGACAACCTTCGCCGCGTCTACGGCGGCAGGGTGCCGGAGGATGAGATCGTCCGGCTCGCGCAAGCGCACTACGGACACCTGTGGCGGCTGTTCCGCGAATTCCTGCGCTTTCGCTGGCTGTCGCACGAACGCAAGATGGCGCTGGTGCGCATCGAGAACGTCGAGGCCTTCGCCGCCGCGCTGGCGCAGGACAAGGGCGTGCTGCTCCTCACCGGCCACTTCGGCAACTGGGAAGTGTCGACCATCGCCGGCCTCAACCACTATCCGCAGATGCGCGGCCGGTTTCATTTCGTGCGGCGCGCGATCAAGCCGGCGTGGCTCGACCGGCTGGTGACGCGCCGCTTCAACGCAGCCGGATTCGGCGTATTCCCGAAGCGCGGCTCGCTCGACGCGATGCTCGACGCGCTGGCGGCAGGCGACGCGATCGTGTTCCCCTTCGACCAGCACGCGCGGCCGCCCGACGGCATCGAGGTCGACTTCTTCGGCGCGCCGGCGTGGACGTTCAAGAGCCTGGCGATCATCGCGCTGGCCACGGGCGCGCCGGTGCTGCCGGCGTGCAGCTGGCGCGAACCCGACGGGCGCCACGTGCTGCGCTTCGAGGAGCCGATGGCGCCGATCGAATGCGAAAATACGAACGAGGCCATCCGCCGCAACACGCGTGCCTACAATGCCGTGCTGGAAAGGATCATCCTGCGCCGCCCCGAGCAGTGGTACTGGGTGCACCGCCGCTGGAAGACCGTTGCGCCCAGAGCGCGGGCGGGCAAGGGCAGGCCATGACGGGCGCATCATTGACCCGCGTCGACGCGCTTTCCCGCCGCCCGCCCGTCGTTGCGGCGATGTCGTAACATGGCCGCCATGCTGAACGTCCTCCTGTCGTGGCAAGCCGCGATCATCTATGCATTCCTCGCGTCGGCGCTGTTCGTGCATTTCCGCGGTCGCGACCGGATCAGGTTCTACCGGCAGATCACCGACCACTCGACGTTCATGGCGCCGTACAACGCGCTCATGTATCTCTTTTCCGCGGTTCCCAACAAGCCGTTCATCGACGCCGACAGCTTTCCGGAAATGAAGAAGGTGACCGACAACTGGCAGATGATCCGCGACGAGGCGCTGCAGCTGTTCGACGAGGGCTACATCCGCGCGGCAGCGGGCTACAACGACCTCGGCTTCAATTCGTTCTTCCGGCGCGGCTGGAAGCGCTTCTACGTCAAGTGGTACGACCAGCCGCTGCCGTCGGCGCAGGCGCTGTGTCCCGAAGACGGTCGCGCTGGTCCAGTCCATCCCCAGCATCAACGGCGCGATGTTCGCGATGCTGCCGCCGGGCGGCAAGCTGGGCAAGCATCGCGACCCATTCGCCGGCTCGCTGCGCTATCACCTGGGGCTCGTGACGCCCAATTCGGCCGAGTGCAACATCCACGTCGACGGCCAGCCGTATTTCTGGCGCGACGGCGAGGCGGTGATGTTCGACGAGACGTTCATCCACTGGGCCGAGAACAAGACGGATGTCCAGCGCGTGATCCTGTTCTGCGACGTCGAGCGGCCGCTGACCAGCCGCGTGATGACGCGGATCAACAAGTGGTACAAGAAGCACGTCATCAGCGCGAGCCAGACCGAGAACGTCACCGGCGACAAGGTCGGCTGGCTGAATCGCGTGTTCAGCCTCGTCTATTACCTGCGCGTGCCGGGCAAGGCGTTGAAGCACCGCTTCCGGGCGCTGTATTACGTGGTGAAATGGGCGATCCTGCTGCTGCTCGCATGGTGGGTGTTCGTACCGCTGCTGGCGAATTGACGAAAGGAAACGCATGGGCCATTGGGTCGACTTGACCGCCGCCGACGGCTTTCGGCTGTCGGCTTATCGCGCGGATCCGCACGGCGCGCCGCGCGGCGCGCTCGTCGTCGCGCAGGAAATCTTCGGCGTCAACAGCCACATCCGCAGCGTGTGCGACGGTTACGCAGCCGACGGTTACGTGGCTATCGCGCCGGCGCTGTTCGACCGCTACGAGCGCGGCGTCGACATCGGCTACACGCCGCCGGACATCGCGCGCGGCCGCGAACTGAAGGCGCTGGCCAAGGCCGACGCCGCGCTGCTGGACGTGGCGGCGGCGCGCGACGCGGTGGCGAGCGCGGGCAAAGTCGGCATACTCGGTTACTGCTGGGGCGGCTACATCGCGTGGATCGCCGCCGCGCGCGTCCCTGGCTTCGCCTGCGCCGTCCCGTATTACGGCGGCGGCATGATCGACGCCATCGCGGAACAGCCGAAGTGCCCGGTCATGGCGCACTTCGGCGAACGCGATTCCATGATTCCCGTGACTGGCGTAAATGCGCTCGCGGCTGCGCATCCGTCGGCGCAGGTGTTCATCTATCCGGCCGATCACGGCTTCAATTGCGACCAGCGCGGCACGCACGATGCCGCATCGGCCAGGCTCGCCCGCGAACGGACGCTCGCCTTCCTGCGCCAGAACATCGGCTAGCCGGCCTTAACGCGCACGCGCCCCGCCAGCCGACACCGACACGTCTATTTAGGCGAACCGCCCTGGACACCCAACCTGACACCGCCTTGCCGAGACGACCACGGCTTCGCCGGTGGCTTTCGCGGTCGCTGCTGTTCTGCGCGGCGTTGATCCTGCTGGTCGAGGAATGGCTGTGGCGCGGCACGGCGAGGTTTCTGCGCGGCCTGTCGCGGCTGCCGCCGGTGGCGGCGTGCGAAGACTGGATCAGGCGGCGGTCGCCGTATCAGGCGCTCGCGCTGTTCGTGCTGCCGATCCTGTCGCTGCTGCCGCTTAAAGGCGTGATCGTTCTCGCCTTCCTGCACGGCCGACACATGCTGGGCATCGTCGTGCTGATCCTGGAAAAGCTGATTTTCTCGGCGATCTTCGCCGCGCTCTACCAGTTGACGGAGCCGGCCATCACGCAAATCGGCTGGGTGTTGCGCGCGCAGAAGGCCTTCCTGCGCGTGCGCCGCGCGCTGCACGCGTGGCTCGAGCGGCAGCCTGCGTACCGCCAGGCGCGCGCATGGCTGCGGCGCATGCGCCGTCCGCATTGGCTGCGCCGCAGGTTCGCCGCGGCATATCGCATGCAGCGGCGCAGGACCGCGCGTTTCTGTTTCCGCGGCGGTTGACGCGGCCGCCGGCGCTACCCGCGTCCCACGAAAGGCATCTTGGTGGCCATCACGGTCATGAACTGCACGTTGGCGTCCAGCGGCAGGCTGGCCATGTAGACGACCGAATTCGCGACGTGCGCCACGTCCATCAGCGGCTCGACGGCGATCTGGCCATTGGCCTGCGGGACGCCTGTCGCCATGCGCGCCGCCATCTCCGTGCCCGCATTGCCGATGTCGATCTGGCTGCACGCGATGTCGTACTTGCGCCCGTCGAGCGACGTCGACTTGGTCAGTCCGGTGATCGCGTGCTTGGTGGCGGTATACGGCGCGGAATTCGGGCGCGGCGCATGGGCTGAAATGGACCCGTTGTTGATGATCCGTCCGCCGCGCGGCGTCTGGTCCTTCATCAGCTTGATCGCCTCCTGCGTGCACAGGAATACGCCGGTCAGGTTGATGTCGACGACGTTCTTCCATTGCTCGAACGTCAGGTCCTCCATGTTGATCGGCGGCGCGCCCACGCCGGCATTGTTGAACAGCACGTCCAGGCGGCCGAACGCAGCCTTGGTCCGCGCGAAGAGCGCGCGCACCGACTCCGGATTGGCGACGTCGGTGGCGACGACGAGCGCATTGTCCTTGGTGGCGCCGGCCTCCTGCACGGCCTTTTCGAGCAGCTCCTGCCGGCGTCCGGCCAGCGCGACCTTGTAGCCCGCCTTGAGCATGGCGGTGGCGACGGCCTTGCCGATGCCGCTGCCGGCTCCGGTCACGATGGCAACCTTGGTGGCTTGGGTCATTGCAGTTCCTTTCCTGGGCGGCCTTGCGCGGGGAGCGCGCAGTCTAGCCTATGCCGAAACGACGCAACGCGGCAATTGCGGACGGCGCGGCGCGCCGCCCGCTGCCCGTCTCCGCGGCTGGGACCCGCAGCGCCTGCTGCGCCGTTTCGCGCCGGGTCAGCGCTCGAACTTGACCGACAGCACGATCGACGTCTGCGTGCGTTCGATGCCCTCGATGCGACCGATCGCGTCGAGGATGCCGTCGATCTCCTCGGTGCTGCCGGCGTCGACGGCGACCTCGTAATCGAAGACGCCTGACAGCGCGTAGACGGCACGCACGTGCGGCGACGCTTCGAGTTCGCGCACCACGCGCTCCGACAGCTTGGCGTTGACGTTGATCAGCACGTGCGCGGTGATCCGGTGCCGCGCGAAGGCGTCGGTCACGCGCACCGTGTAGCCGTTGATGACGCCGTCGTGCTCCAGCCGCCGGATGCGCTCCGCGACGGTGGTACGCGCGATGCCCAGCTTGCGGGCGAGGGACGCGGTGGATTCCCTCGCGTTCCGGCGGAGAAGCGCGAGCAACCGCTGCTGTTCGGTCGTGATCCGTCGATTCGCCGGTTTGGATGGCATAGCGACGGAATTATACCGTCATTACGCCAATTTGCAGCCTGTGATCCGGCGGACGCCTGTCCTAGAATCCCGGCACGAAATACCAAACATTGGGAACTGCGACCATGACCAAACTCATCCTGTTGGGCGCCGGCAAGATCGGCGAGACCATCACCCATTTCCTGCAGTCGTCCGGCGACTACGCGCTGACCGTGGCGGACCAGGACCCGTCGCGCCTGGCGCCGATGGCGGCGCTGGGTGCTGCAACCGTGCGCGCCGAGTTCGGTGATCCGCAGGCGCTGCGCGAACTGATTCGCGGTCACGAATACGTGATCAGCGCATGCCCGTTCCACCTGACCCCGGCGATCGCCGCGGCGGCCGTGGACGTCGGCGCCCACTACTTCGATCTCACCGAGGACGTCGAGAGCACGCGCCGCGTCAAGGCGCTGGCGACGTCGGCCACGACGGCCCTGGTTCCCCAGTGCGGCCTGGCGCCGGGGTTCATCTCGATCCTCGCGTACGCGATGACCCGCAAGTTCGATTCGCTGCGCGACGTGCAGATGCGCGTGGGCGCGTTGCCGGTCTATCCGACCAACGCACTCAAGTACAACCTGACGTGGAGCACGGACGGGCTCATCAACGAGTACTGCAATCCCTGCGAGGCGATCAGCGACGGCCGGCTGCGGGAAACGCTGGCGCTGGAGGAAATCGAGGCTTTTTCGCTGGACGGCGTGGCCTACGAGGCTTTCAACACGTCGGGCGGCCTGGGAACGCTGTGCGAGACGCTCGAGGGCAAGGTGGAAAACCTCAACTACAAGACGGTCCGCTACCCCGGCCACCGCGACCTCGTGAAGATGCTGATCCGCGACCTGCGGCTGGGCCAGCGGCGCGAAATCCTGAAGGACGTGCTCGAGGAATCGGTGCCGATGACGCACCAGGACGTCGTGCTGGTGTTCGTCACCGTCAGCGGCATGCGCGAAGGCCGCCTGACGCAGGAATCGTATGCCAAGAAGATCTACAGCAAGACGATCGGCGGGAAGCTGTATTCGGCGATCCAGGTAACGACCGCCGCGGGGATCTGCGCGATGGTGGACATGATGCGCGACGGCACGCTGCCTGCCAAAGGATTCGTGCGGCAGGAGGAGGCGGATCTCGACAAGTTCCTCGCCAACCGGTTCGGCCACCATTACGCGTGAAATCGCGCGAAAACGCCGGCCGGCGAGGCGCCACGTTGTAGTCAACCAACGCCGCCGCCCGTCGGACGTTCTTTGCGGAAACCGGCGCCAAAGTGATACTATGACATTGGCATGATAGCTGCCGTGCCGGTCGCCGTTGGACCGGCAAGGTGCGGAAAGGGCCAATGGACTGCACGATCTGCGGCAAATCGGCGTTGCCCGGCGCGATGTTGTGCGCGCCGTGCAAGGCCGCGCTCAAGCGTGCCCGTTACGTCACGGTGCAGGAGGATCTTCGGCGCACGTCGGTGATCGACGTGAGGCGCCAGCCGCGCCGCGCCCGTTCGTCTGCGCCGAATCCCGAGCAGGCGCCCATCACGCCGGTGCCCATCGCCGGGCGTCGCAAATCGCTCGAGGGGCGGCGCAGGGTCTTGGGCGTCCTCGTCGTTGCCGTGGTCGTGGGCGGCGCAGGCTACTGGGGCTTGCGCGAATTGAGCGCCCGTCCGCACATCGAAGCCGTGGGCGCAGGTGGCTCCGACTCCGAAGTTGGCCAGCTTCCCGCTTCGTCGCGTCGCGTCTCGGAACAGCGAATCCACCGCGAGCGCCGCTGCCACTCCCTGCGGGTGCCACGGTCCTGATTCCGACGAGCGCTGCCGCGCAAGGGGAGCCCGCTCCGCTAGCAGCTGCCGACCAAGCCACCGGCAGCGCCGGTCGTCAAACGCACGGTGATGGCAAGCCGTTCGACCTTTGCAACCACCAACGGCGATCCGCCGGAGGCCGTGGCTCCGCCACCGGAACCCGTGAAGATCGCAGCCGTCGCGCCGCCGCCGCCTCGTCCGGTTCCCGATCAGTGGCAAAACATGCGCGACGCGCTCACCTCATGTGACCGCGAGGGCGGCCTGGGCGGGTTCATCTGCGGCCAGAAGGTCCGGGTCCAGTATTGCGATGGCTACTGGGGCAAGGTGCCCCAGTGTCCAGGGTCGATCACGACCTACGATCGCTGAACGCCGGCGCGCGTGGCGCGAATCCATTGCCGTGCTGACGACGATGCGCATGGCTAGAACGCGGAACGCGCGACCAGGTAGCCGGCCGTCGCGGAAACGCCGGTGACGACGGTGCCCCAAACCAGGTCCAGCAGCGCCACGCCGGCCGACCATCCCTTGAGCGTCGCGAGATTGGTCAGGTCGTAGGTCGCGTAGGCGAAGAATCCGAACAGCGCGCCGTGCAGCAGCGCGCGCGACCACTGGCCGGCATCGAGCGCCGGCAGCACCGCGAAGACCAGCACACCGACGACATATAAAGCGTAGAACAGCACGGCGACGGGAATGTTCGGCTTGTCCAGCAGCAGTGCGCCGAGCTGGGACTGGTAATAGCCTTTGGCGACGAATCCCAGCCACAGAAAGTCCAGTCCGCAAAATACGGCCAGCGTGGCGACATAGGCGACGGCGAAGCGGGTCATCGGGAGTTCCGGTGGTAACGAAGGTCGGTGCAATGTAACCGCATGCGGTCCGAAACGCCTCATCCTCCCGCCAGTTTGATCAGCCGGTCGGCCAGCCCGTCGATGTAGACCGGAAAGCGGTGGATGTCCCGTTGTGTCCGGCGCCGTCCAACGCTTGACGCCACGCCGCCCATGCGCAACCCTTTCCGGCAGCGCCGCCGAAACTTGGACGCGCTCAAGTCCGGAGATGATGATGACGACACTGCGAACGCTGGCGGTTTCCCTGTGCGTATTGGCAGCGGCCACCGCCGCGCGGGCGGCGACGCCGGTCTACTACGACGTAGTTCCGGGAGCGGGACCGCACGACGTCGCGGCGGCACCGATGCCGGGCGGTCCCGTCTATTACACGGCGCAGGCAACCGGCAAGCTGGGCATCCTCACGCCTGCGACGGGCAAGGTCGAGGAGATCGCGCTGGGGCCGCGCTCGGCGCCGCATGGCGTCGTGGTCGGGCCCGATGGCGCGCCGTGGGTCACCGATGGCGGACAGAATGCGATCGTGCGCGTCGACCCCGCGACGCGACAGGTGCGCAAGTTCCCGCTGCCCGCCGACGCGGGTTACGCCAATCTCAACACGCTGACCTTCGACAAGAAGGGTCGCGTGTGGTTTACCGGACAATCGGGCATCTATGGCAAGGTCGAGCCGGCGACGGGCGAGGTCAAGGTCTGGCGGGCGCCGCGCGGTAGCGGGCCGTACGGCATCGCGACCACGCCTTCGGGAGACGTCTATTACGCGTCGCTCGCGGGCAACCATATCGCGCGCATCGATACCGAATCCGGCGAGGCCCAGGTGATCGAACCGCCGACGCCTAAACAGGGGGCGCGTCGCGTCTGGTCCGATTCGCGCGGGCGCATCTGGGTGAGCTACTGGAATACCGGGCAGGTGGGCATGTACGACCCGCCGCCCGCACATGGCGGGAGTGGAAGCTGCCGGGCAACGCGCACACGTATTCCGTCTGGGTCGACGACCGCGACGTGGTCTGGCTGACGGACTGGAGCGTGAACGCGATCGTGCGGTTCGATCCCGTCACCGAGAAATTCGAGCGCTACGAATCCAACCGAAGCAATGCCAGCGTGCGGCAGATGCTCGGCCGCGCGGGCGAAGCCTGGGGCGCGGAATCGGGCACCGACCGCCTGGTGATGGTGCCCGCGCGCCCGTAGTCGAGTTCCGCGAACCTGCGTCGCGCCGGATATGCGATATTCGCGGATTGCGCGACCAAGCCGAACCCACAAAGGAGCCGACGTGACCGCAAAACGATTTTCCGGAGGGATGCTGGTCGTCGTCGCGTTGCTGCTGGCGGCAGGCAGCGCCTGGCGCAGGCCCCCGTCCGGCCGTACCGGCGGCGTCGACACGTCGCACGTTCCGCCGCCGAGACCGCGACCCAATGACGGCAAGCCGCAGGAAACGATTCAAGCGTCGGTACAGTACCGCCTCGAAATCCTCGAGGAGGACTTGCGCATCCGGCCCGAACAGCAGAAGTTGTGGCTCAACTACAAGGATCGCGTGCTGCGGCTGGCGGACGATGCGCAGCGCACGTCGCGCACGGCGCTGGCGGGCACGATGTCGGCGCCCGAGCGGCTGGACCGCCTTTCGGACATCGCGCGCGATCGGCTGACCGCGATCGAGGACATCGTCGAGGCCGGGAAGCAGTTGTATGCGGTGCTGACTCCCGGCCAGCAAGGCGTGGCGGATCGCCGCATGGCGGTGCCGGTGACGGCGCTGGCCGGCGTCGAACCCAATTCCGCGACCGCGCGCGCCGGGGCGACCGGGAATCCGCCGCCTAGCCGGACTGACGGGCAGCTCGTCCGCTCCCGGTTCGCGGCCAGCGGTCCTGGACGCGAAACAATAATTTCGCCGGAGCGAAATTATTTGCGTGTTCGCCCGACTAACTCGGGAGGCCCTCGTCCCGGCGACGATCCACGCAAAGGAGTATGTCCATGTTCCATGCCGTTCCCCGCACTGTCCGCAACCTGTTGGGCGTCGCATTCATGGCGCTGGTGCAGGCGTGCGGCGCCGCCGAGGCTCCCGTTGCGCTGCCGGCGCCTGCCGTCGACATTCCCGCCGCGGCGGCCAAGGGTCCGCAAAAGGCGGTGTTTGCCGGGGGTTGCTTCTGGGGTGTCGAAGCCGTTTTCCGCCACGTCAAAGGCGTGTCCAGCGCCGTCTCGGGCTACGCCGGCGGGACCGCCGGGACCGCCGATTACATGCAGGTCGGCAGCGGCATGACCCGCCACGCCGAAGCGGTGGAGGTGACCTATGATCCGGCCAAGGTCTCGTACGGCCAGTTGCTGAAGGTCTTCTTCTCGGTCGCGCACGATCCGACGCAGCTCAATCGCCAGGGCCCGGACCACGGCACGCAATATCGCTCCGCCATATTCACGATCGGCGACGAGCAGAAGCGCGTCGCGCAGGCGTACGTCGCGCAGCTGGATCGCGCGAAGGTCTATGCGGGTCCGATCGTGACCGAGGTCGTCGCGCTTCCGGCGTTCTATCCGGCGGAGCAGTATCACCAGAATTATCTGGCCCTGCATCCGACGCAGCCTTACATCGTGTTCAACGACCTGCCGAAGCTCGCCAATCTCAAGACTCAGTTTCCGGATCTCTACACCGGCAAGTAGCGCGAGGGTCGCCAACGCGCCGAGGCGGAAAAGTCGCTCGCCGCGATCGACGCTCGCTTGGTAGAATGCGCTCTTTGGAGCGTGACTATTGAACGAAGCCGGTCGGAACTGCAGCCGTTGTGGCAACATCCTGCGCTCAGGCGGCGCCAATTGCGGCCGCTGTGGCTGCTCCCGTCTCCGGCGCGTCGCGCCCCATCGCCGATGCGCCCGCTTCGATCTTCCTCGATACCATCCAACTTCGCGGCGAGTCCACCGCGGATGCGCGACAAACCGGCATTCGGCCAGCGCTGGCCGTGCTGTTTCGCGTGGCGGTCGGCCCCTCGGCGGACTATTACGCGCCGCGATTCTTGGGCTACGAGCGAGCGGGGCGCGGCGCGCCGGGATGGCACTGGCCGTCCTTCCTGATGCCGAGCGTGTGGGCGTTCTATCGCAAGCTGTGGCTGGCCGGAGTCGCGTTCGCGATGTTGCCGGTGGCCGGCGCGTTCGCCTTTGCCGCCATCGCCGATCGCATCGACAACGCGACGTTGCCGTGGCTGCTTGCCGCAATCCTTGCGATCTGGTTCCTGCCCGGCGTCATTCCGGCGATCGTGGCGAACTCGCTGCTCTATCGCCGGGTGCGCAACATCGTCGCCCGCGCCGAGGCAAGCACGGGCAGCGCCTCGCAGGTGGCGAGCCTGCTGGCGCGAGGCAGTCCGACGTCGCTGGCCGCGGGGCTGTTGCTGGGCGGCGCAACGCTGATGCTGGCCGCCAGCGTGGTCGCGCCCAGCCTGCAGGGAGCGTGGTTCGAGCACGAAGTGAGGGCGAAAGTGGCCGCGGCGCTGGCCACCGTCCAGCCGCTGCAACAGCAGGTCGAGGATAGCTGGAACCAGGTCCGTGCCATCCCGCTCAAGCTCGACGTGGACGCGCTTCGCGTTCAGGCGGCCACCGCCTTCTTCGACGAGGTGAGCTTTCGCCCCGCCAATGGCCGCCTGCGATTGGGGCTGGGGAGATCGATTCCGGAGTTGTTCGGCCGATCGATCCTGCTCGCGCCGGCGGTCGACGCGTCACAGCAGATTCAGTGGATGTGCATCCCGGTCGACATACCCGCAAAATATCTGCCGAAGGAATGCCGCAAGAAATAGCGGTCTTGAAGTTTACTTGCGCCAGACGCTGGCGAGCCATGGCTGCTGGTCGCGCGGGAGACCGTCCGGCCGATAGTAGTGCTCGATTTCCGCGAATCCCGCCGCGAGCATGTAGCGGCGCCAGGTCTCGAGGCTGTGATAGGCGCCGTAGCGCCCCCGGTTCCACCCTTCCTCGTCGGTTCCGCGCGGATTGGAACTGAACAGCACGCCGCGTGGCTTGAGCGTCGCCCGCAACGCCAGCAGGACTCGCGGCAGCTCGGCTGACGGCACGTGGAACAGCGCGGCGTTGGCGAAGACGCCGTCGAAGCGCTCGGCCGGAAGGTCGAGCGCCAGGAAATCCTGGTGCCACACGTCGTGTCCCTGCGCGCGCGCCATGGCGACGAACGGCGCGGCGCCGTCCAGGCCGACCGGTGCGTGACCGCGTTCGGCGAACGCCTGCAGATCGCGCCCCGGCCCGCAGCCAAAATCGAGTATCGCAAACGGTGGACGGGCTTCGATGGCCCGCAGCAGCGCGGCGATGTTCTGGCTGACGTCGTGGTCGCGCGTACCCTCCTCGAAGGCCGCTGCGCGCTGGCTGTAGTGTTCCAGCGTCGCGCGCGACGTATCGGCGGGATCCGGCGCAACCGCGCGTCATCGCGCCGCGCTCATTCGATCACCCGGCCGCGCGCTGCCTTGACCTGGCCCCGTTTGACCTTGCCGTCGACACGCCTGCGCTGCGAGCCGCGCGTCGGCTTGGTGGCCTTGCGCGTCCGCTGCACGGTGCGCCGCGGCCTCGACCAGGTCCTGCAATCGCGCCAGCGCGTCCTCGCGATTCTTGTCCTGGCTGCGATAGCGCTGTGCCTTGATGACGACGATGCCGTCGGCGGTAATGCGCGCATCGCGATGCGCGAGCAGCCGTGCCTTGATTTCCTCCGGCAGCGACGACGCGCGCGTGTCGAAGCGCAGGTGCACGGCGGTCGACACCTTGTTGACGTTCTGCCCGCCGGCGCCCTGCGCCCGGATGGCGGTCCATTCGATTTCCGCGGGATTGATGTCGATCATCGGGGGAAGCGTCCATGCTCCAAGCGTCGGCCCGAGATTATCCGCCAACGCCGTGCGCCCGTCGCGCTTGCGCGGCGTCGGCAGCAGGGCCGTCATCGCAAATCCGCTAAAATCGACATCCTTTACTCCGAACGCCGAAAGATCCCGATGCGAGTCTTCAACTTCAGCGCCGGACCCGCGGTGCTGCCCGAATCCGTGCTGCAGCAGGCGGCGGCGGAAATGCTCGACTGGCGCGGCAGCGGCATGTCGGTGATGGAAATGAGCCACCGGGGGAAGGAGTTCATCAGCATTGCCGACAAGGCGGAAGCCGACCTGCGCACGCTGCTGGCCATTCCACCCGACTACAAGGTCCTGTTCCTGCAGGGCGGGGCGATCGGCGAAAACGCGATTGTCCCGATGAACCTGCTGCAGGGACGCACGACGGCGGACTACGTCAACACCGGCGAATGGTCGAAGAAGTCGATCAAGGAGGCGAAGAAGTACTGCACGGTGCACATCGCGGCGTCCTCCGAGGACAAGGACTTCACGTACGTTCCGGCGCAGGACGCATGGAAAATGAGCCAGGACCCGGCCTACGTCCACGTGTGCACCAACGAGACCATCGCCGGCGTCGAGTACCAGTGGACGCCGGAGACCGGCAACGTGCCGCTGGTGGCCGACATGTCCTCGCATATCCTGTCGCGGCCCGTCGACGTGGCGAAATACGGCGTCATCTACGGTGGCGCGCAGAAGAACATGGGCCCGGCCGGGCTGACGCTGGTGATCGTCCGCGGCGACCTGCTCGACCGTGCGCTGCCGATCACGCCTTCGGCATTCCACTGGAAGGAACAGGCCGCGGCGGACTCCATGCTCAACACGCCGGCGACGTACGCCATCTACATCGCCGGCCTGGTGTTCGAGTGGCTGCTGGCGCAAGGGGGCCTCGCGGCGATCGAGCAGAAGAACATCGCCAAGGCGGCGCTGCTCTACGATTACCTGGACAAGTCGGCGTTCTATCGCAGCGCCGTTCGCCGCGAGGACCGTTCGCGCATGAACGTGACGTTCCGGACCGCGGACGAGGCGCAGGACGATGCCTTCGTCAAGGGCGCGGCGCAACGCGGCATGGTGCAGCTCAAAGGTCACCGCGCGGTGGGTGGAATCCGCGCGTCGATCTACAACGCGATGCCGCTGGCCGGCGTCGAGGCGCTGGTCGCGTACATGCGCGAATTCGAGCAGCGCAATGGCTGACGGCTACCGCATCCTCACGCTCAACCAGATCTCCAGCCACGGTCTGCACCGGTTCCCCGCCGCCCGCTACACGGTGGGCAAGGCCGTCGACGAACCCGATGCGATACTCGTGCGCTCCCAGGACATGCACGCGCTGGCGATTCCGTCGAGCGTGCGCGCGATCGGCCGGGCCGGCGCCGGGACCAACAACATCCCGGTGCCGGAAATGTCGCTGCGTGGCGTGCCGGTGTTCAATGCCCCCGGCGCCAACGCGAATGCGGTCAGGGAACTGGTGCTGGCAGCGCTGCTGATGGCGGCGCGCAACGTGATTCCGGCGCTCGGCTACGTGGCGGGACTCGACGGCTCGGCGCCGGACCTCGAGAAGCAGGTGGAAGACGGCAAGAAGCAGTTTGCCGGCATCGAGCTGCCTAACCGCACGCTCGGGATCATCGGCCTGGGCGCGATCGGCAGCCTGGTGGCCGACACCGCGATCAAGCTGGGAATGAAGGTCACGGGATTCGATCCGGAAATCACGGTGGACGCGGCGTGGCGGCTGTCGTCCAGCGTCCGGCGCGCTCACAGCATCGAGGAAGTCCTGAAGCAGTCGGACTTCGTCACGCTGCACGTGCCGCTGCTTGCCGATGACGCGCAACCTGATCGACGCCAAGCGGCTCGCGGTAATGAAACAGGGCGCGGTGCTCCTCAACTTCGCGCGCGACGCGCTCGTCGACGATGCCGCGGTGGTCGCCGCGCTGCGGGCGCGCAGGCTCAAGTTCTACATGTGCGATTTCCCCGGGCGCGGGCTGCTGCACGAGCCGGGCGTGGTCGCGCTGCCGCACCTGGGCGCCTCCACCGAGGAAGCGGAGGAGAACTGCGCGGTGATGGTCGTCGACCAGGTGCGCGAGTTCCTGGAACACGGCGCCATCGCCAATGCGGTCAATTTTCCGAACGTCGAGATGCCGCGCGAATCGCCGTACCGCCTCGCGATCGCCAACGCCAACGTCCCGAACATGCTCGGCCAGATCTCGACCGCGATGGCGCGCGCGGGCCTCAACATCCACAACATGGTGAACAAGTCGCGCGGCGAGATGGCCTACACGCTCGTCGACGTCGACAGTCCGATCCAGCCGGACACGATCAAGGCCATCGCGTCCATCGAAGGCGTTCTGTCGGTGCGGGCGATACCCGCCGTCGACGCAGGTTACGGTCAATTCGACTTGAAGCGCACCCGCATCACCTTCTTGTCGTACTCGGCCTCCGTCGCCATCGTGATTTCCGCGCCGTTGGCGGCATAGACGCGGCCGCCGGCCTTGCGGCAGATGTTGCGCTCGTACTGGCACGGCCCCATCTCCGGATTCCTCGCGCACAGGTCGCCGACCTTCGGGCGCGAATTCGATCGCCGTCGTCTGGCGCACGCCGCCGGCATCCGCGACGCAAACGTAGATCGCGCCGGGCGGAATCACGACGGCCGCCGCCGCGGCGGGCGAGGATGGCGGAGCGGGCGCGACGGGCGTCTCCGGAATGGCGCGCCGAACGACGGCGGCGCCTGCCGCTTCGCTAGGGGGAGTGACGGGCACCGGAGTTGTGGCGACCGGTGATGGCGAACAGGCCGTCAGCATCGCAACGACTGCCAGCAGTGCGCAGATGCCGCGCATGGCGTCGCTACAAGCCGAGCCACGCGATGGTGGAAGCCTCGACCTCGGGATTCGTCGCGACAAAGCCCTTGTAGCCGATGGCGTCCAGCGCATCTTTGCCAGGCTTGCTTTGCCCGATGCCCAGCAGCGCGGCGCGAATCCTGTCCTGCTCGTCCGCCGACATGGTGCTCGAGACCAGCAACTGCTTGATCGGGACGGCACGCGATTGCGCCAGGACCTTGCCTCCCTTGTCCGTCCAGGACTTGACGACCGACTTGGCCGCGGTCGCGCCCGCCTGGGCGAAGCCGTTTTCGATATAGAAGGGAACGGCATCCTGGTACCGGGTCGAGATGACGCGAACGCTGCTCTCCATTTCCTTGGCGTTCTGCGCGTCGGGCTTGGCGGTGGTCATCGGCAACTTGCCGGTGCGCAGCATCGCCCGCACCATCATCGCGGTGATCGAATCGGGGTCCGGCGTGACCAGCGTGCGGCCCTTGAGGTCGTCTATCGTCTTGAGGGTCCCATCGGGGTTGATCAGCAGCGAGACCGTGTAATCGGTGAACCCGGACGTCCACGCGACGGCCTTGTAGCGGCCACCCTTGACCTCCGCCATCGCGACATGCGCGGGGTGGATGAACACCAGGTCGTATTCATGCTTGGCCATTCCGGCGCGCACGTCGTTGTAGGCCGGGACCAGGACGATCTTGACCCGCCGTCCCGTGGCCTTGCCGACATATTCCGCGAGCGGCGTGAACTTGTCGCGGATTTCCTTGGGCGTCGCCTGGTAGGTGACACCTTCGGTCACGCCAAAGACCAGTTCCTTTTCCTGCGCGGCCGTCCCCGAAGCGATGACCACGGCCAGGCCAAATGCGACTGCAAACCGAAACTTCATGGATCCCCTCATGATTCGCGTGGCTTGGATGCCTGCCTGCAATCGCTTGGCGGCCGCACCAACGTGTAGCGATATAAAAAAGCCCGAGGAGGATGCTGCAATTTGCGTGCCCGGCCAGCCGTCGGTCCCCAGCATGGCTCCGCTTGTTCCCTTGGCACAGTGTATGCGTAAACGGTTGCAATGGGCCAGTTGGCGCAACGGCGGCCCTGCAGACCAAGGAGCATCGATGAGAATTCAGAGTGGTGGTGGAGTCTCCGGCGTGACCCCCGCCGCGTTCGTCTCGGAGGTGCAGGAGTTTCGCCAGGCGGCCGGCGACGCGTCGCTGACGCTGGCGGAAAAGCGCCGCGCGCTGGAAGTGATCGTCGAACACGCCGCAACGCTTGATCCGGCCGACGCCGGCTTTGCCAGCGCTGGCGTCGCGCTCAAGGAAGCCTTGTGCTCCTGGCTCGACGCGCAGCGTGGCGGGGAACACTGACCGAGCACGATAAAGGCATCGCCGCGCAAAGTCCTGCAGTTCGCGTTCATACGCCGAACGACACGACCGGTACGCCGAACAGCATCCGGTGCAGGACCATCACGCCGAATGCGACGGCGACGCCCCCGATCACCGCCATGACGTCGTATTTGAACCGGGGGACAAATGTCCTTGACGGCGCCGCGACTGATCGCCGACGCGAGGTCCAGCAGCGCGTAGGCAAGAAACGCCCCGAACAGGACCGTTCCCCGCAAATCGCCGTTGGCCAGCAGGTGAACCAGCGCCCAGAGCCCCAGCCCGAGCAGCATCGGATGCTTTAGCGCATGGCGCAGGTAGCCGCGCATGTTCGCCGCGGCAAACAGGATGAACGAAAGCGTCAGCGCAAGCGGCGCGATGGCGAAGGCTGCCGGATACGGCGCGAACACGCGCTCGGTCGCCGGCGTACGCATGTACCCGATGACGATCAGCGCCAATCCCGCGGCCGAAACGAGCGCGAATACGCCCTTGTAACGTTGCTCGCCCAGGCGGCGTGACAGACGCGCCCGCAGCGCCGGGAACGCCGGAACGAAGTGGATGCCGAGGAACAGGACGAGACCGGTGACCAGAAGCGGCATGGCATTTACCAGGTACATCGCGAAGGCGCGGACGCGTAGTATCGCCGATTGGATGGGCGGCCGTCATGCGGCACGCATGAGCCGCCAACAGGCTGACCCTCGGACGAAGAAGGGATCTCATGGCAGGCGAGTCGATACGTGTCGTCGTGATCTGACCGCGTCGGAAGCGTCCGACAGCGTCGGCAATTCCGTGTCGGGCCTGCGGTATGATTTGCCGATCCAACTCGGCGTACGAACCCGCAGGCACCGGCAATGAAATACAAGGATTACTACGCGACACTGGGCGTTGAACGCAGCGCCACGCCCGACGACATCAAGAAGGCCTATCGCAAGCTCGCCCGCAAGTTCCATCCCGATGTCTCGAAGGAAAAGGACGCCGAGGAGAAGTTCAAGGCGGTCGCCGAGGCGTATGAAACGCTGAAGGACGCCGAAAAGCGCGCGGCGTACGACCAGCTGGGAAGTCATGCGCAGGGGCAGGATTTCCGGCCGCCGCCGGACTGGGAACAGCATTTCGCGCGAGGGCAGGCGTCATTCGACGACATCGACCTGGCCGACCTGTTTGCAGGCCTCGGCGGCCGCGGCGGCTTCCGCAGGGCCGATCCCAATGCGCCGGTCGCGGGCAGGGACTACGAGGCGTCGGTGCGCGTGACGCTCGAGCAGGCGTTCCACGGCACCGAAGTCCAACTGGACGTGAGCGTCCCTGAATTCGACGACAACGGCGTCGCGCACCGGGTGCCGCGCGTCGTGACCGTGCGCATTCCGCGCGGCGTGACCGACGGCCAGAAGCTCCGGGTGCCCGGCAAGGGTGGCAAGGGCGCGCGCGGCGGCCGCGCCGGCGACCTCTACCTGGACATCGCGGTGACGCCCCACCGGTTGTTCCGCGCGGATGGGCGCGATCTCTTTGTCGATCTTCCGCTGGCGCCGTGGGAGGCGGTGCTCGGCGCCAGCATCGCGCTGCCGACGCCCGCCGGAACCGTGAACCTCAAGGTGCCGGCCGGGACGCGGGCCGGACAGCAGTTGCGGCTGGCGGGACGCGGACTCGCGCGTCCGGACGGTTCGGCGGGCAACCTGTTCGCGATCGTGCAGATCGCCGTGCCCACGGTAACGGACGACGCGCAGCGCGCCTTGTATCGCCAGCTGGCGGAGACGTCGAATTTCAATCCCCGGGCCCATTTCGAACGGGAGGCGACCCATGAGCCGTGAAATCGCTGAAGCGCTGTCGCTGGACGAGCGCGTCACGCTGACGCTGGACCAGATGGTCGAGATGTCGGAACTGCCGGTGGAAGACCTGCGCGCGCTCGTCGACTATGGCGCGCTGGCGCCGGTGGATCCGGCGGCGGCGTCATGGACCTTCACGGCATCCTGGGTCGTCGTCGCAAGGACCGCCGGGCGCCTGCGCAGGGATTTCGAGCTCGACGCGCACAGCCTGTCCGTGGTGCTGCGCTACGTTCAACGCGTCGAGGCACTCGAAGCGGAACTGCGGGCGCTGCACGCGCGGATGGGCTAGCGACGCCCGATCAGTAGGAACGGGGCTTGGCCGCGGGCGCCGAAGCCGCGGCGGGAGTGCGTGCGGAAGTGGCGCTGCGCGCTACCTGGCGACCCCGACATCGGCGGTCCCCGTTGACTGCGTGCCGGGAATATTGCGCGCCGACATGCCGGCGACGACCTCGTCCACGCGCAGGTCGCTGGTTCCCCCCGCGCCGGTGAGGAACACGACCGTGGGGCACTTGTCGACGTCGCCGAAGGTCAGGTGCTCGCCGCGCGCACGCAAGGCATCCCGCTCAGGATAGCCTGCGTTGCTCATGTCCATTGGCGGATACGTGCTCTGGTAGATGATGTTTTCGCTTCGGTCGTAGATGACGTAACAGATCACTGCGTGCGCGGGCGTCGCCGCGGCAATGCACGTCATGCCGGCAAGAATCAGCGCGGGCAGTCCTGATCGCATGGTCGCCTCCTGTCGAATGAACACTATCCTAGGCTCGCCACGGCACGAATTCAACTGCATCAGCCGTTCGGCTCCCCCAGCTGGTCATTCGCTGTGGCAGTCACGCCCGCGCGGGCCGCTTGACTTTCGTTCCGGCGCGGGCGTCAATACCGGCTTGCGGTGCATCAGCCGGAGAGGATCATGGCCATTCGCTCGTTGCGTTCGCTGGTCGCGGGACAGACCCCGATCACTGTGCCGAATACCGTGACCGTCGTCGAGGCCGCGCGCACGATGAAACGGCACAACATCGGCGCATTGCTGGTCGTGGACGGGTCGAAGCTTTGCGGCATCTTCACCGAGCGCGACGCGCTGTTCCGCGTGCTGGCGGAGGGTCGCGATCCGGCGGCAACGAGACTGAACGACGTCATGACGCGGCAGCCGCAGACCATTCATCCGGACAAGCCGTTCCTGCACGCGCTGCGCATGATGCACAAGGGTCGGTTCCGGCACTTGCCGGTGGTCGAGGACGACCGGCCTCTTGGCATGGTGTCTTCGCGGGACGCGCTCGATGAGGACCTCTACGAGTTGCGTACCGATCTCGACCAGCGGGAAGACATGCTCGAATAGCGGGCGCTCCGCAGCGCCGCGGTCAGCTACATGATCCGGTTGAACCACAGCATCGACAACAGCGCCGACAGGAATGCCAGCACGGCCGCTGCGGCGGCGAACAGCGCGGTGATCTCGGTCTCCTTCTGCTCGAAGAAGATCCGCGTGTTGAGGTTCTGGTAGATCTTCTGCAGGTCGGCCGCGGTGCCGGCGTAGAAGTATTCCGCGCGGGTCAGGTTGGCGATGGTCTTCAGCGATTCCTCGTCCAGCCGCACCCGAATCGACCAGCCCTCGGCGCCGATGATTTCGCCGCCCGCGGTGCCGATCCCGACCGTATAGACGCGCACGCCGCGGTCCGCGGCCATGCGCGCGGACTCGATCGGATCGGGCCCGGTGGTTGTCTGGCCGTCGGTCAGCAGGATGATGGCCGCGCCGGAATAGGAGCCGGGAGGTACCGGCTTGGGCGGGGCCTTTTCGGGCCCTTTCGCGGGGTCGAGCGGCGCGCTCTTCTGCGCCGGGCCGCGCGGATTGGACAAGCGCAGGTCGAATTCGACGTCGGGAAAGATCGTCTTCAGCGACACGAGGATGCCGCTGCCGACGGCGGTCCCGCGCTGCAGGCTGAAGCGGTCGATCGCGCCCAGGATGTCCTCGCGGCTGTGCGTCGGCGATTGCACGACCGACGCGGTCGCGGCAAAGGACACGACGCCGATACGCGTGGTCTTCGGCTGCTCGGCGACGAACGCCCGCGCGGCCTCTTGCGTGGCGACCATGCGGCTCGGCTTGACGTCGGTCGCGCGCATGCTGCCGGAGACGTCCATCGCCAGGATCACCGTCTCGTGCTGCGATGGCAGCGTGACCACCGCCGACGGACGCGCGACGGCGAAGAGCATCAGCGCCAGCGCCATCAGGAACAGCAGCGGAGGCACGTGGCGGCGGAAGCGCTGGCCCGCGCCCATGGCCTCCCTGACCAGGCTCAGGCTGGCATAGCGAAGCGCCGCCTTCTTCTTCCGCCGCAGCAGCAGCACGTAGGCGCCCAGCAGCGCCGGGACCAGCAGCAGCAGCCACAGCATCTCCGGCCAGAAGAAGGTCATTGCACGGTTCCGAAGTGCTTGGGCAGTCCGCCGCCCGCGGCCAGTTGACTGCGCCGCTTGCGCAAATCGGCAAAGCGCAGGATCGCGTCGACAAGGTCGTCGTCGGTGGCGAGTTCGAGCGCATCGACACCGGCCGAACGAAAGGCCGCGCGCAACTCGGTCTCGCGCCGCTGCGCAGCCGCGGCGAAGCGCTTGCGGAAGCCGCGGTCGTGGGTATCGACGAAAACCTGTTCGCCCGTTTCGGCATCCTGGATCACGAGCAACCCCAAGTCGGGCAGTTCCATTTCCATCGGATCGTAGAGGCGGACGGCCACCACGTCATGCCGCTCGGCGAGGCGGGCGAGCGCTTCCGGCCACCCGGGCAGGCTGATGAAATCGGACACGACGAAGATGAGCGAGCGCCGCATCGCCATGCGCGCCGCCGCGTCGAGGAGTTCGCGCAGGTTCGTCGCCTGCTTGCCGTTGGATGCGGCGCGCGTCTGCATCCGGTGCAGCAGATGCAGCACGTGCCGGCGCCCGCTGCGCGCCGGGATCATCGTATCCATGCGGTTGCCGTAGAGGAGGGCGCCGACGCGGTTGCCGTGGCGCGTGAGGATCCGTGCCAGCACCGCGACGAACTCGGCGGAAATGGCCCGCTTGCGCAACTTCGTCGAACCGAAGTCCACCGAAGCGCTCAAGTCCAGCAGGAACCACGCGGCCACCTCGCGTTCCTCGTTGTATTCGCGCACGTAGGGCGTCTGCAGGCGCGCGGTGACGTTCCAGTCGATGTGCCTGACGTCGTCGTGGTAGACGTATTCGCGCAGGTCCGCGAGATCGAGCCCCTGTCCGCGGAACAGCGTGCGGTAGTCGCCATGCAACAGGCCGTCCAGCCGGCGCATCACCGTCCATTCCAGCCGCCGCAGGACGGCTTCAGGCGTCGTTGCGGCGATTGGCGTCGACGTGGACATGGCCTTCGAGCGGCCTTTCGGGGCGGGGAACGTGCTTCAGGATGCGCAGGATCAGCGCGTCGGCCGTTACCGCGTCGGCCAGCGCTTCGTAGGACAGGGACAGCCGGTGGCGCAGCACGTCGGGCGCGAGGTCGCTGACGTCCTCGGGCAGCACGTAGGCGCGGCCGCGCAGGAACGCCAGCGCGCGAGCCGCCTCGATAAGGTGAATGGAGGCGCGGGGACTGGCGCCATAGGTGACGTACCGCGCCATGTCGGGAATGCCGAAGCGTTCGGGGCTGCGCGTCGCATGGGTGAGGCGCACGGCGTAGCGCATCAGCGACGGGTCCACGTAGCCGGTCCGGCATTCGCGTTGCAGCGCGGCGAGTTCGTCGGTGGTGGCCACGGCAGCGACGTCCTGTGCCGCCCCGGTCACGCGTTCGACGATGACGAACTCCTCGTCCTCGCTTGGATACCCGACCAGGATCTTCATCATGAAGCGGTCGACCTGTGCTTCCGGCAGCGGATAGGTGCCTTCGGTCTCGATCGGATTCTGCGTCGCCATGACCAGGAACGGCTCGGGAACCCGGTGGGTCTGTCCGGCGATCGTCACCTGGTATTCCTGCATCACTTCGAGCAGCGCGCTTTGCACCTTCGCCGGCGCGCGATTGATTTCGTCGGCGAGCAAGAGGTGCGTGAACACGGGACCGAGCGACGTGTTGAACTCGCCGGTCTTCTGGTTGTAGATGCGGGTGCCCACGAGGTCCGCGGGAACCAGGTCCGGCGTGAACTGGATGCGCTTGAACGTGCCCTGGATCGTGCGCGCCAGCGTCTTGACGGTGAGCGTCTTGGCCAGGCCCGGCACGCCTTCGACGAGGAGATGGCCCTGGGCCAGCATGGCCACCATGACGCGCTCGAGAAAATGATCCTGCCCGACGACGACGCGTTTCACTTCGTAGAGGATTCGCTCCATCAGCGGTGTCACTTCGCTGACGGTGCTGCGGCCGGTTGGCGAGTCGTTCATGCGCGAATTACCTCCGATCGTTCGGCGTCAGAAAGGCGAAAGGCCATAGGCCGCGGCTGCGTTCTCGATCGGCACGGCAAAGCCGATTCCGATGAACACATGCTGTTCGGTCGGATTGAGAATGGCGGTGACGATACCGACGACTTCGCCGTCGGCAGTGACGAGCGGGCCGCCCGAATTGCCGGGATTCACCGCCGCGTCGAACTGGATGAGGTTGGCCAGCGCCTCGCCGCCGCGCGATCGATAGACGCGGCGCAGCCCCGACACCACGCCCGAAGATACCGACGGGCCGATGCCGAACGGAAATCCCACCGCGATGACTTCGTCGCCGACGGCCAAGTCGGATGTCGAGCGCAGCGTGGCGGCCGGCAGGTCGTCCGGTATCTTGCTCGCCTTGAGCACGGCGAGGTCGTGCTCGGGCCGCGCGCCGACGACGATTGCCTCCGATTCGAAGCCATCCTCGAATTCCACCGTGATGCGCTCGGCGCCGGAGACCACATGCAGGTTCGTGAGGATGATCCCGGAATCGACGATGACCACGCCGCTGCCGATGCCCTCCATGGCGCGTCCTTCCTGCTCCTTCCTGTAGCCGGTGCCGTGGACGCGGACGACGGAGCGGCGCACGGCCTCGTAGGCCCTGGCTGAGCGGGAGGGGGGCGGGGTCGTCTCGAGCGAATGCAGCACCGCGGCGTCGATGTCCTCCTGCGTGACCGGACGAGGCTGCCGGGTCAGGCCGGCGTGGACGAGGACGATGAGCAGCGCGAGCATTGCGCCGACCGCGAGCAACAGGATTCGCTCGTGCCGGGTGATGAACCGGCGCCAGCGCGCGCCGCGCAAGAGGTTGCGCCTCCGATCCGGCGGCGCCGGCAGATGATCCCGTCGCGTCGCCCGGCACGTCCGCGCCCGGCTCCGGGCCGACCTTTGCGCGTCCGGTCGGAACTGCTGTAGAGCGAAACTCTCTTCACGTCCTGTGCACCCGTGCCTGCCGCCGAACAGGCGACAATGGCGAAACGGTAGCACGCGCTGAGCCCGCGCGTGAACAATCGACCGGCACGCGTTCTCCCAGGCGTCGACTGCCGCACCCTGTCCGGAGAGCCGCGACGGCCCATCGGCAACCTATAATCCGGCAACCTATAATCAAGCTTCAATCGTGGAGGCACCATGAGCGACTTCAATGCGTTGCACAACCGCGCCGTCTGGTTCGACATCCCTGTGTCCGACCTCGGCCGCGCCGCGGAGTTCTATCGCGCGGTGCTCAATGTCAAGGTCGAGGCCGTGGACGCCGGCGGTTACAAATTCTGCGTGATCGAACACGCCGGCGGCAACGGCGGCTGCCTTGTCCCCAACGCCAAGGAAATCAGCGGCAGCGCGGGAATCCTGCTCTACATGAATGTCGACGGACGCATCCGCGACGCCGTCGCGAAGACGCCTGGAAAGGGAGGCAAGGTGCTGGAGCCCACCCATGGCATCGGACCCCACGGCTTTCGCGCGATCGTGCTGGACAGCGAAGGCAACCGCATCGCGCTGCATTCGTCCATCGATGTCTGACCGGCACTGGATGGCGGCCGCATGATCACGGCGGACGAACTGCGGCGCGTTCCGCTGTTCGCGGCACTGCCGGACAACGAGGCGGCGAGCCTGGCCTCCCGGGTGGCCGACGTGCGCCTGCGCGAGGGGGATTGGCTGATCCAGGAAGGCGAGCAGCCGTCGTTCTTCCTGCTGCTCGACGGCTCGCTGGAAGTGCGCAAGGTGGTCCATGGCGTCGAGCGGCGACTCACCCAATACAACCAGGGCGAGTATTTCGGCGAATTGCCGCTGCTGCTGGGGTCGCCGGCCGTCGTGAGCCTGCGCGCGCTCGAGCCTTCGCGTGTCGCGCAGCTCGACCAGGCCGATTTCCGGCAACTGTTCACGTCGTGCGCGACGCTGGCTTCCGAGCTGACGCGCACGATGACGCAGCGGGTCTCGCGGCTGCAGGCGCTCGCGGCGGAGGAGGCGCCCGCGAGCGTCGCAATCGTCGGCCATCGCTTCGATATCGCATGCCATCACCTGCGCGACTTTCTCGCGCGCAACCGCATCACGTTCCGATGGCTCGATCCGACGCGTCCGCGCGAGTCCGGGGAAATCGAGCCGCCGCGTCCGGGCGATCGCTATCCGGTGGTGATTCTCGCGAGCGGCGAGCGCCTGGTGACGCCGACATTGCGTGAACTGGCGGAGAAGCTTGGACTGCAGACGGCGCCGGCGAATACCGCCTACGACCTCGCCATCATCGGCGGCGGGCCCGGCGGGTCTTGCGGCGGCCGTCTATGGCGCGTCGGAAGGACTCACGACGATCCTGATCGAGCGTGAAGCGGCCGGCGGCCAGGCCGGCACGTCGTCGCGCATCGAGAATTACCTGGGGTTTCCCACGGGGGTGCCCGGCGAGGAGTTGAGCGCGCGGGCGCTGCAGCAGGCGCGGCGGTTCGGCGCGGAACTGCTGGTGGCGCGCGACGTGGTGGGAATCGAGTCCGCGTCGGCATCCGACGGGTCACGCCGTGGTACTGGACGGCGGCGACCGCGTTGCCGCGCGCAGCGTGATCCTGGCGTCCGGCGTGTCGTGGCGGCAACTCGACGTCCCGGGCGCCGACGCGCTGGTCGGCCGCGGCATCTACTATGGCGCGGCGCGAACGGAGGCCATGAATTGCCAGGGCCAGCACGTGTTCCTGGTCGGCGGCGGCAATTCCGCCGGGCAAGCCGCGATGTTCTTCGCCAACTACGCGCACAAGGTTTCGCTGCTGGTGCGCGGGCCTTCGCTGGCGCAGACGATGTCGCATTACCTGATCCAGCAGCTGGCGACCAAGCGCAACATCGAGATATGCACACGATGCAGGATCGTCCGCGTCGAAGGCGAACACCACCTCGAGGCCGTGGTCGTCGAGCACCGCGACACGGGCGAGCTCGTCACCGAAGCCGCGTCCGCCGTATTCGTGTTCATCGGTGCCGACGCGCAGACCGACTGGCTGCCGGCGTCGATGATCCGCGACGAGAACGGGTACGTCTGCACCGGCCGCGACGTGATGGACCTGGTCGCGGGCAGGAAAGGCAGGTGGCCGCTCGAGCGCGATCCGTTCCTGCTCGAGACCAGCATTCCGGGCATCTTCGCCGCCGGCGACGTGCGCCACGGTTCGGTCAAGCGCGTCGCATCGGGGGTTGGCGAAGGCAGCATGGCGATCGCGTTCGTGCATCAGTTCCTGGCGGCGCGCACCGTCGCGGCGCCGGCCGCGGCGGACTGACGCGATGCCTGGACCAGTGTCGACGATCGCTATTCGCAGGAGGATCCTTTGACCGCAATGCGCTTGGTACCCTATACCGGCATCTATCCCATCGCCCCCACGCCGTTCACCGCGACCGGCGATGTCGACCTCGAGGGCCAGCGGCGCGTGCTCGATTGCATGATCGACCAGGGCGTGGATGGCATCTGCATCCTGGCCAACTATTCGGAGCAGTTCCTGCTCACCGACGACGAACGCGCCACGCTGGTCGACCTGTGCCTCGCGCATGTCGCCGGCCGCGTTCCGGTGATCGTCACGTGCAGCCACTTCAGCACGCGGATCGCCGCCGCGCGGGCGCGCAGCGCGGCGTCCGCGGGCGCGGCCATGCTGATGATGATGCCGCCGTACCATGGGACCGGACTGCGCGCCGACGAAGCAGGAATCGTCGCGCACTTCGCGCAGGTCGCCGAAGCCGCGGGCATCCCGATCATGGTCCAGGACGCGCCGCTGAGCGGCGTCAGCCTGTCGGTTGCGTTCCTCGTCCGGCTCGCGCGGGAAATTCCCTCGGTCAGCTACTTCAAGATCGAGGTGCCGGGCGCGGCCGCGAAGTTGCGTGGCTTGGTCGAGGCGGGCGGCGACGCCATCGCCGGCCCCTTCGACGGAGAGGAATCGATCACGCTGATGGCGGACCTGGATGCCGGCGCGACGGGGACGATGCCCAGCGCGCTGCTGCCCGACCTCATCAAGCCGGTGCTGGAACTCCATCGGGCGGGCCGGCGCAAGGAAGCGGCCGCGGCCTACGCGCGAATCCTTCCGCTGATCAACTTCGAAAACCGCCAATGCGGGCTGCGCGCGACCAAGACGGTGATGGCGGAAGGCGGCGTCATCAAGAGCGACGCCGTGCGCCATCCGCTGGAAGCGCTGCATCCCGCAACGCGCGCGGGATTGCTCGAGTTGGCGGGCGATTTGAACCCTCTTGCATTGCGATGGGGCAAGTGAAGGTGGCCGCAACCGCCTTGCGCCAGCGCGGTTCCGATTCCATTCGCGAAAGGCCGCAATGAAATATCGCCTGCTGCCCGGCACGCAGCTGAACGTCTCCGAAGTTTGCCTGGGAACGATGACCTGGGGCGAGCAGAACAGCGAAGCCGAAGGGCACGCGCAACTCGACTATGCGGTGGCGCAGGGCATCAATTTCATCGACACCGCCGAGATGTATCCGGTGCCGCCCAATGCCGCCACGCAGGGCCGCACCGAGAAGATCCTCGGCACCTGGCTCGCGCGCCGACCGCGCGGCGACCTGGTCATCGCGACCAAGGTCGCCGGCCCCGGACGCCGCGAGTGGATCCGCGGCGGACGCACCGATCTCACGCGTGACGTCATCGCCGATGCCGTCGACACCAGCCTCGCGCGCCTGCAGATCGACTGCATCGACCTCTTCCAGATTCACTGGCCGCAGCGCAACGTGCCGCTGTTTGGCGCGACCGAATTCGATCCGGCCAAGGAGACGCAGGGGCCGTCGATCGAAGAACAGGTCGAGGGCATGGCCGCGATGATCCGGGCCGGAAAGATCCGCCACTACGGCTTGTCGAACGAGACGGCCTGGGGCGTGTGCGAGTTCCACCGCGCAGCGAAGTCGCTGGGGCTGCCCGGCCCGGTCACCGTTCAGAACAGCTACAGCCTGGTCTCGCGCAGCGTCGACAACGACCTTGCCGAAGCGCTGTACCGGGAAAGGATGACGCTGCTCGCCTACAGCCCGCTCGCCGCGGGAATGCTTTCCGGCAAGTACATGGGCGGCGCCCGTCCACCGGAGGCTCGCCTGACGCGGTTCGACGGGATGGGCATGCGCTTTCGCAAGCCCATCGTGCACGAGGCGATCGAAGCGTATGCGGCGCTTGCCGCGCGGCGCGGCATGTCGCTGGTGCAATTGGCGCTGGGATTCGTGCGAACCCGCTGGTTCCTGGGCGCGGCGATCATCGGCGCGACGTCGCTCGACCAGTTGGTGGAGGACATCGCGGCCACGCAGGTGGAACTCGACGCCGAGACGCTGGCGGAGATCGCGGCGATCCAGACCCGCTATCCCAATCCGGCGGGCTGACGCGCTATTAGCATGGACACCGGCGCGACGCAGGATACGGAGCCGCCGCAGTTCTCGCGCGCCGACAGGTTCGTCATTGCGGCCTGCGCGATCTCGATGCTGATCGTGCAGATGGACTGGTTCGCGCTGAACCTGGCCATCCCCGCCATCGCGCGCGAATTCCGGATGGCGGCGACGGACCTGCAATGGATCGTCAGCGGCTACATGATCTCCATCGGCGCGCTGATGGTGACCGCGGGCCGCCTGGCCGACATCTACGGGCGGCGCAGGATCATCGTGTGCGGGCTCGTCGTCTTCGGCGTCCTGTCGGCGATCTGCGGGGCGGCGCCTGACGCAAACTGGCTGATCGCCGCGAGGGTGGTCCACGGTGTCGGCGCCGCGCTGATTTTTCCGGTCTCGATCGCCGTCGTTTCCGGCACGTTCACCGGGGCGCGGCAGAGCCGCGCGATCGGCATCGTGCTGGGTTTCGCGGCGATCGGCACCGCGCTCGGCCCATTCGTCGGCGGCGCGTTCTCGCAGTATTGGACCTGGCGCGGCGTGTTCTTCATCAACATCCCCTTCTGCATCGTGGCGATCGTGTTGATGCTCCGTTACGTACGCGAGTCGCTGGATGCCGGCGCCGACCGGCGCATCGACGTGCCCGGCATGCTGGCGGTGACTGCCGGCCTCGTGGCCATCAGCATGGCGTTCGACCGCGGCGAAGCGTGGGGCTGGTTCTCGGTGGCGACGCTCGGCACGCTCGCCGCGGGAGTCGCGCTTCTCGTCGTCTTCATCGTCATCGAATCGCGCGTGCGTTCACCGCTCATCGACCTCAATCTTTTCCGCAACCACGCGTTCGACGCCGTCGTTGTCGCCGGTTCGCTTTCCAATGTCGTGTTCTGCCTGGTCGCGGTGTTCTCGGCGCTCTATCTGCAGCAGGCGCGCGGCCTGTCGCCGTTTGCCTCGGGACTGGTCTTTCTGGCGCTTTCGGCGGGCTCCGGTTCGGCCAGCTATTTTTCCGGCCGGCTCGCCGAGCGCTTTCCCGCCGACCGCCTGATGGCCATCGGCATGCTGATCAGCGCCGCCGGCATCGTCGCACTGACGCATGCCGAGTCGCTCTGGCTCTATACGCCGCTGTTTCTGGTGACCGGTGTCGGGCTTGGGCTTGGGCTGGGCGCTGGCCAACGTGGCGACGCAGGCCGTCGTTTCACCGTCCGAAGCCGGCGCGGCCTCCGGCGTCACGTTGACCTGCCTCGTGATGCTGGGAGCGGTCTCAGTCGCGATCGCCGCGGCAATGCTCGAATTGCTGAGCGGATCGGTCGACGGCGCGGCGTCCGATGGGGCGGCGATCGACACAATCCTGCGCGCCGGTGCGGCACTCGCGTTCATCGGCGCGGCGGGGCTGTTTGCGTTCGGACGCCGGGCTGCGCCGATCGCGGCGTGACGCGCGCGCGGCGCGGCTACCCATCGAAGCAGGAAGCACTCCGACTATGCGGGATCACGCCGACGAAACCCTCCTCGACAATCCGGTCTGGTCCTGCCTGACATCGCGGTACGCGCACCTGGCGCTGGGTGACACGCGCGCGCTGCGCTTTCAGTCTGACTATTCCCCGCTTTCCGCGGTCAGGGAGCCGCTTCCGGAGAACGTCGCCGCATTGCTGGCTTCCGTGGATGCCGCGGACGAACTGTCGATCACCGCCGTGGAGGTCGGCGAAGTTCCCGCGCACTGGGAAATCGGCGGGCGGCTGCGGCTGGTGCAGATGATCCGGCGCGAGCGCATTCCGCTGCCGGCGTCACGCGACGATGTCACGGCGCTGGGCGGCCGCGACGTCGACGATATGCTGGCGCTCGTGGAACTCACTCACCCCGGACCGTTCCGGCGGCGCACGGTGGAACTGGGGAATTTCGCCGGCATCCGGCGCGACGGGCGGCTGCTGGCGATGGCCGGCGAGCGGATGTGGATCGGCGATTACCGCGAAGTCAGTGCGGTGTGCACGCATCCGGACGCGCAGGGCAAGGGCCTCGCGCGAGCGCTGATGGCGCACGTGGTCAACCGGATGCTGGCCGCGGGTCAGACACCGTTCCTGCACGTGCTCTCCGGCAACGAGCGCGCCATCGCCACCTACGAGGGCCTGGGTTTCGTCCGCCGCACGGAAATCGCCCTGACGCGCGCCCAGCGCGTCGCCTAGCCCGCCGTCATTTCTTCGGCTTGCGCGCCAGATCGATGTCCATGTACTTCCACGTGAAGCCGAACTGCGACGGGTAGTAGCCGAGCAGCCAGGGTTGCGTGAATGAATTCCCGATCGGGTAGACCTGCAGCGTCAGCGGCACGAACGCGTTGACGAGGTCGGACATCTTCCGGGCCAGTGCCATGCGTTCCTTCAGGTCCGGCGTGCGCAGGAAGCGCTCGTAGGCGGCGTCGTAGTCGGCATTGCGGAAGCGCGCGCGATTGGTGGTGTCCGATGCCTTGCCCCAGAGCGTGACCAGCGTGTCGTAGCCCGACGGGTCGCCGGCGCGAAAGCCCAGGTTGAACATCATCAGCTGGCCAGCCTGGCTCTGCTTCAGCAATTCGTTGAAGGGCTTGGTATTGATGGTCATCTTGAGGCCGATGGCCGCCATGCTCTTGAGCCACAGCGCGTCGGCTTCGCGGCCGTCGCTGTCCGGCGTCGAGCTTTGCACCAGGACGAGCGGCTTGCCGTCCGGAGTTTCCCGCATGCCGTCGCCGTCGCGGTCCTTGTAGCCGAAGCGGTCGAGCAGCGCGCGCGCGGCGGCCGGGTCGTAGATCGCCTTCTGCGGCAGCGACGTGTCGTGGCCGAACACGCCGGGCGGCAGGATCTGGTTGGCGGGCGTCGCCTGGCCGCCGTAGAACACCTTGATGAAATCGTTGGTGTCGAAGCCCAGCGCGATCGCCCGGCGCAGCGCGATGCGCTCCGGCGCGTTGCCGCCGATGACCGGATCGTCCTGGTTGAAATAGGTGTAGATCAGCGCAGGAATGTTGACACGAAAGTGGCTGATGCCGCGTTGCGCATACTCTGGCTTCAGCTTGCCGTTCTCGACGACGCGCGACAGAATGCCGCCGGCCAGCGCGACGTAGTCGAGGTCGCCCTGGTCGAATGCCAGCAGCTCGGGCACCTGCTCCGAAATGATCGAGATCTCGATCCGGGACAGTGCCGGCAGCCTTCGTCCCTTCATCGCCTGCACCATCGGCTTCAATTTCGGATCGTCGCTGTCGGGAAAGACCAGCGGCCGGTAGCGGGGATTCGCTTCGAGCACGACGCGCGAGCCGCGGCGCCAATCCGCGAGCTGGAACGGACCGGTTCCGACCGGCTTCATCATGATCTCGTTGCCGGCGGCCTCGACGACTTCCCGGGCTACGGCATAACTGCCGCGGCCGGCCAGGCGATCGAGCACCGTGTAGTCGACATCGGTCAGGCGCAACTGCAGCGTATGGGAATCGATGGCGCGCAGTCCGGCAATCGGCGCGTCGTAGTCGAACTTGCCGGTCTTTTTCGCGGCATCGACGACGTCGCGCGCGCCGCTCAACAGCGCCGTGAACGCGGGGTCGCCGCCGACGCGCAGGTTGGGGTCGAGCGAGCGCTTGATCGAGTAGACGTAATCCGCCGCCAGCAACTCGCGCGGTGCGCCTTTGAACGCCGGATCGTCGGTGAACCGGATTCCTTTCTGCAGCCGTATGGTCCACGTCCTGCCGCCGTCGGTGATCTCCGGCATCGCGGCGGCGGTGTTCGGAATCACCTTCGCGGGCGAGGCCAGGTAATCGTACTGGTACAGGCCTTCGAAGATCACGTTCACGATCCGGGCCGAATACAGGTCCGTGATCTGGTGCGGATCGAGACCCGTGATATCCGGCAGCGCGAGGCGGAGCACCTTGGCGGGGTCCGCCGCCTGCGCCGGCGAGATGACGGCGCAGACGAGCAACAGGATTACGGTCCAGCGCTTGCGGGACGACATCGGCATCGGATCTTCGCTTTCGGGTTGAGGGGAAATGCGTCAGCGGGATTTTACCGGCTGGGCACTCGCATCGACCGAAAGGGTCACGATCTGCAGCCAGTCGTTGATGGTCCCGAAGGGGCCGAGGACCCTGTCCCGCTTGAGCAGCAGCGTGTCGCTGATCGGGCGCGGACGCGTCGGCGCATAGGCGTCCAGCCGGGATTGCATCGTCCGGAACAGTTCCAGGCGTTCGGGACCGGGCGGCATCACCAGCGCCTTTTCGAATGCGGCGTCGAACACGGCGTCTTCGTAGCAGCTCATGTTCACGCTGCCGATGGATTTGCTGTAGAACATGCTCATCGGGTTGGTTCCGTCGGGTATATCGAGCCCCCAGTCCATCGATGCCATGCCAAAGCGGCAATGCGTCATCCGCTTGAGGCGCTCCGCGGGCGTGACGGCCTCGAAGTTCACGCGAACGCCGATGCGGTCGAGCATCCGCTTGGTGAACTCGGCGCTCTTGCGCGAGTCCGACGACGTGCCGGTAAGCACGGTGACGGCGAGCGCGGTGCCGTCGGGGTTCCGCCGGTAGCCGTCGGCGCCCTTGCGGTAGCCAAAGCGCTCCAGCAGCGCGTTGGCGGCCGCCGCGTCGAAATTGTTGGGATTGACATAGCCCGGGACGTGGCCCTCGACGCCTGGCGGAACCACCTGCTGCCGCACGGACGAGAATCCGGCGTCGAACACGCGTATCCATTCCTTGTCGTCGATCGCCATCTGTATCGCCCGGCGCAGCGCGATCTTCTCGCGCGAATTGCCTCCCAGGACCGGATCGCGCATGCTGAAGAACGACAGCAGCGCGGTGGGCTGTTCTTCGCGGACGAGGCGCACGCCGTCGCGCGCCAGATCCGGCAGGAGCTTGCCGTCCCGGGTGGCCAGTTCCGGCGCGGCCAGGTAGATGAGATCGAGCTGGTCCTTTCGCAGCGCCAGCAGTTCCGCGGAGGATTCCGGCGTGCTGGAAAATTCCACGCGATCGAGGCCCGGCAGTGCCTTGCCCCGCAGCGGCTGCGCTCCCTGCGCACCGCGCGACTGCGGCGCCAGCAGGTCCTCCCAGTGCAGCGTGCGATAGGACGGGTTGCGCACGAACGTGACGCGCTGGCCCGGCGTGAACGCGGAGACGACGAACGCGCCGGTTCCGACCGGCCGTTGACCGTAGGCATCGCCTTCCGCCTCCACGACTTCGCGCGCGATACCCGCCGTCAGCGTCGACGTCAGCAGGAATGGAAATATCGGGTCCGGCTTGTTGAGCCGGATCCGCAGCGTCTGCCGGTCGATCGCGACCAGGCCGGACACCGGCGCGTCGTAGTCGATCGCCGTTCCCGCATCCGCCGCGCGCTTGGCGAGCGCGTCGAGGCCCTCGATCTTGCCTTCGAGCAGGAACAGCCCCTGCGAGCGGATCTTCGGATCGAAGACGCGCCGCAGCGCATAAGCAAAGTCCGCCGCCGTGAGTTCCCGTGGCTTGCCGCCGAAAGCGGCGTGCGGCGTGAAGCGGATTCCCGGGCGGACGCGGATCGTGAATTCGCGGAAATCGGGCGAGACGTCGGGCAGCGCCGCGGCCGCGAGGGGAACGATGACCGCCGGGCGCGCGAGCGGGTCGAGAACGTACAGCGTGTCGTAGATGCCGGCCATCAGCATGTTGGCCTGCATGTTGTCGGAACGCGCGGGATCGAACGTCTCCGCGACGATCGGCATCCCGATCCGGAGCACGCGTTCGGCAGGCTCCGCGCCGAATGCGGCTGCGACCGCCAACCAGGTCGCGAACCCCATTGCGCACGTGAGCCGGGAACGAATGGCCATCGGGCAGCCTACCAACACTGATCGGCAAATTCAATTGCCGGTCGCGCGATGCTTGGCGCCGGAGCCATGCAGACTGTTAAGCTTTGCCCCGTCTCGGCCCTATGGCCGCCAACGAAGATCGCCCATGCCGAATGCACAAACGACGGTTAGCCGACAGCATGGACTGGTTCTGACAGCACTGGTCGTCATCCTGCTGCTGGGCCTGCCCATTGCCGTCTGGCTCGACATCCGCAACCTGACCGAGGCCGCGCTGCGCCGGCAGGCGACCGATCTCAATTCCGTGATCACCAGCGTGCGTACGTTCTACGCCACCAACGTGGTCGGCCGGGTACTCGCCAATCCCGGATCGACGCAGGTCACGCACAACTACGAGTCGATCCCCGGTGCCATCCCCATTCCCGGCCACGCTGTCGCTCGAACTGGGCCGCGTCATCGGCGAGCAGCAGAAGAACATCAGCTACCGGTTCGTGTCGGACTATCCGTTCCGGAACCGGACGCCCCACGTGCTGGACCCGTTCGAAACCCAGGCGCTGGCGACGTTGCGCGCCGACCCGAATCAGCTGGTCACCGAGGTGTCCGACTCGCTGTTCAGCGACCGCGTCCGCCTGCTTGCGCCGGTGACGATGGGCGCCGCGTGCGTCAGCTGCCACAACTCGCATCCGGAGAGTCCCAAGCGCGACTGGAAGGTCGGCGACGTGCGCGGAATGCAGGAAGTCAGCATCACGCAGCCGTTCGCCGCGAACCTGTTCTCGTTCAAGTACCTGCTGATCTATTTCATGCTGGTCGCGGCGACCGGGCTCACGTTCATCGTGCTGCAGCGGCGCCAGGCGCTGGTCATCAGCGGCATGAACCGCGAGCTCGGCACGGCCAACGAATTCCTGGCGTCGCTGTCGATGAAGATCTCGCGCTACCTGTCGCCGCAGATCTACAAGAGCATCTTCAGCGGGCAGACCGACGTCACCATCCACACCGAGCGCAAGAAACTGACGATCTTCTTCTCGGACATCAAGGACTTCACCGCGACCACCGAGCGGTTGCAGCCCGAGCAGATCACGCGGCTCCTCAACGAGTACTTTACCGAGATGTCGCTGATCGCGTTCAAGCACGGCGGCACCGTGGACAAGTTCGTCGGCGACGCGATGCTGATCTTCTTCGGCGATCCGGAGTCCAACGGCGAGGCCGAGGACGCGATGGCCTGCCTGCGCATGGCGCTGGAAATGCAGCGCCGCATCGCGGGGCTGAACGTGAAGTGGCGCAACGAAGGCGTGGAACACCCGTTCCGCGTGCGCATGGGCGTCAACACCGGCTTCTGCAACGTGGGCAATTTCGGCAGCGCGGACCGGATGGATTACACGATCATCGGCGCCGAGGCCAACCTGGCCGCGCGCCTGCAGGAGATCGCCGAGGCCGGACACGTGGTGATCAGCTACGAGACGTATGCGCTGGTCCGCGGCATCCTCGCCGCGCATCCGCTGCCGCCGATCACGATGAAGGGCATCAGCCGCGAGGTCGTGCCGTACGTGGTCGAGGCAATGCTCAACGAAGCCGGCGCCAGGATGGAGGTCTTCAGCGAGCATTCGTCCGGGCTCGATTTCTACCTCGACCCGACGATGCTCGATGCGCCGACCGCGGAACACGTACGCGGCGTGCTCCGCCACGCGCTCGACACGCTCGAGCGACTCAGGCCCGGCGTCGCGCCGACGCGCGACCTGAACGCAATGCGGGCCCGGGAGCGGCGATGAAGGAGCAGACCGGCTTTTCCGATGTCGACGGCAGCGGGCGGTCAGGCGCGTTGGTCGACTACCT
The DNA here is from genome assembly GCA_963834045.1 of uncultured beta proteobacterium. Taxonomy (GTDB): domain Bacteria; phylum Pseudomonadota; class Gammaproteobacteria; order Burkholderiales; family Casimicrobiaceae; genus VBCG01. The sequence goes on from CAWIAK010000001.1 coordinate 278,387, forward strand.
GGCACTGGTAGCGCAGCACGTCGGGGATTTCCGGCGCCAGGGATACGACCTCATGCGGCTGCGGCCCGGCGACGCGGTTCTCGACGTCGGATGCGGCGCCGGCGAAGTCTGCGTGGAACTGGCGGCGATCGTCGGCGCGCGGGGCCGGGTCGCCGGCGTGGATCTATCGGAAGCGATGGTCGAGGCGGCGCGGCGGACAGTCGCCGCGTCGGGCCGGGCAATCCAACTTCAGCCGGCGAGCATCTACGAATTGCCATTTGCCGACGGTGCGTTCGACGCCGTCCGCGCCGAGCGCGTATTCCAGCATCTCGACAACCCCGAGGCCGCTTTGCGCGAGATGATGCGCGTCACGAAGCCGGGTGGTCGCGTCCTGGCGAGTGACCCCGACCATGGCCAGGCGGGCCTGGCGCTGGACGACCCGGCGCATCGCCGCGTCTACGAGGCGCTGCAGCGCGCCATGTCGCGGATGATCATGAATCCGCATAGCGGCACGCGCCTGCGCGGCATGTTCGTGCGCGAGGGACTAGGCGACGTCGCGCAGCTGGTCGAGTCCTTCGCGTTCGATCATCCCCAGTTCATCCAGATGTTCTTCGTGAGCGAGCGCGCTGGCGGCGGCAACGGCCGCGGGCGAGATCACGACGCAGGAAGGCGCGGACTTCCTCGCAGCGCTGGAGGAGCGCCACCGCGCAGGCACGTTCTTCGCCAGCGCGGTCGGCTACACGGTCGCCGGCACGAAGCGGTAACGCCGGGAATACCGGGCAAATTGCAACGCGCGACCCGGCGTCCGCTCAGGTCTGCGCCCGCATCCTGTCGTCAACGGCAAAGTGCCGCCGCGCGAACTTGAGCAGTTCGCCGTCGGTCGGGTGGTCCACCGTTTCAACGCTCACGACGCGAGCGGCAAGCGCCGGCGCGTGGGCGTGAAGATGCTTGAACAACTCGAGCTTGGCGGTGGACGGGCCGACGATCAGGATCTCACCGGCATCCTTGATGGCATCTGCGACGGACTGGTAGTAAGCGTGATTTTCCGGCACGCGGCCCGGCCCGACCGCGCCGTGCTTGTAGTGCAGATGCTCGTGCTTCGATTTGGGATGCACGACGCTTGCTTCGGCGTCGTCGGGATTGAACTGAATGACGTGCGCTTCCCGATGGTCGATCCAGACGATGCAGTGGTAATGGCTCATTGTGTGGCCTTTCATGCAGAGCGTTCATTTTACCGCCACGCGTCGACGGCGCCGTCGGCAGCAGGGCCGCGGCTATGCATTCGTTGCGTTGGATCAATGGCCGGCGATGTCGGCCGGCGCGCCCGCGAACGGCGGACTACGGCGCGGGCGAAGCTTGCGTCGCCGTCAACCGGAAAGCGTCGAGCGCCGTGCGCAGCGGCGCGGGCTCGACTTCGTGCGCTCCCGGAAAATACTCGAGGCGGACGCGCCTGAATCCCGCGCGTCTCAAGTCGGCGTAGACCGTCCGGTGATCAGCCGGCGTGGACACCTCGTCCTTTTCCCCTGATTGGAGGAAGACCGGAATGTTCTTGAATTTCGCGTCGAGCACCTGGAACTGCTCGGCTGCGGCGACCAGCGTGTCCTGGTTGATGCCGGCCAGGTAGATGCCGATGATGTTGCGCCCCTCGGCCGCAAAGGCCGCGGCAAGCCAGCCCGAATACTTGGCGCCGCCCGAGAAGCCGCCGAAGGCAAGCGGCGACTTGTCGGAGCCCGGCGACTGCAGTGCCAGCGCGGCGAACGCCGCCTTGACCAGCGCAAGGCGCAGCGGGACGTCGTCCTGCTCGACGGTGACCTCTTCGGCGGGGTCCGCGGCCACGACGATCCATCCCGCCGCCACCGCGGTTTCGGCATAGGCGCTCATCAGCTTGCGGCTGGACCGGTACTGCCGATCGGACGTCGCGCTGATGACCAGCACCGGCCATTCGTGGGCCATGTCGAAGTTCGGGGGAACCGCAACGGTCACCAGCGCGCGGGTGACCGGCGAGAGCGTGCCGCGACCGGCCATCTTCCGCAATTCCGCGGGCAGCTCGACCGAGAATTCGTTCAATGCTCCCGGCGTGAGACCGGGTGCCGCGAATGCCGCCGGCGCGACGAGCAGCGCGGCCAGCCAGATGCAGATGAGTCGGATGATGTGCTTCATAGCGCGGCAAGCGCCGTAGCGAAGGCGGTCGAGCTTTCCGCCGAGTTGGTGACCGTGGTCCGCAGGTCGCGCACCAGTCCGTCCTTGAGGCCATAGACCCAGCCGTGGACGGCGAGTTCCTGGCCGCGATCCCATGCGTCCTGCACCACCGTGGTCTGGCAGACGTTGGCGACCTGCTCGATCACGTTGAGTTCGCACAGGCGGTCGATGCGCTGCGGCAAGTCGGAAACCCCGGCGACATGGGCACCGTGCTTCGAGTGCACGTCCTGCACATGACGCAGCCAGTTGTCGGCAAGGCCGACGCGCCGGTTCTCGAGCGCCGCCGCGACGCCGCTGCAGCCGTAATGGCCGCAGACGATGATGTGCTCGACTTTCAGCACGTCCACGGCGAACTGCATCACGGAGAGGCAATTGAGGTCGGTATGGACGACGACGTTGGCGATGTTGCGATGGACGAACAGTTCGCCCGGGCGCAGTCCCACGATCTCGTTGGCGGGCACGCGGCTGTCGGCGCATCCGATCCACAGGTAGCGTGGCTGCTGTTGCCGCGAAAGGTCGGCGAAGAAGTCCGGGGTGGCGCGGCGGATGCGCTCCGACCAGGCGCGGTTGTTGTCGAAGAGGTGGGAGAGCGAGCGCATGGGTTGGGCGAGAGCCGCATTCTACATGGCCACCACCTGGCGCAGCTTGCCTCCGCGTCTTTCGGGCTGCGGTTCGCCGGGTTCGAGGACGACTTCCACGTTGGACAACGCGTGCCGATCGAGATAGGCGCGCAATGCCGCTATCGCCGCCGCGCCCGCGCGCGCGCGGTCGGTGTCCGTCAGTCGCAGGCACAGCCGGTCCGGGGCCGTCTGCACGATCTGGAAGCGATGCACGCCTGCGGCATCCTCGACGACGGTGGTCAGCGCGAGCGGGACGAGGTGCTGCAGCCCGCCATCGCGCGTGCGCAGCGCAATGACGTCGTCGCTGCGGCCCTCGACCTGGATCGCCGGCAGCGGACTGCCGCACGCGCAAGCGTCGGCCTTGACGCGCACGCTGTCGCCCAGGTCGTAGCGGATGATGGGCTGCAACGTATTGGCGAGATTGGTCAGCAGCACGGTGTGGGAGAGTTCGCCCGGAGGCGTGGGCCGAAACTGACGATCGACGGGTTCGAGGATCACCCAGTCGGCATCGACGTGCAGGCAGCCCTCGCGGCAGCCGTGGGCGATGGCCAGGCATTCCGACGCGCCGTACTCGTTCTGCAGCGGGCAGCCGAACGCGCGCTCGATTTCGATCCGGGCGCGCGCCGACAGTCCCTCGCCGCCGGACCACAGCGCGGCAGGGCGGATGGCCAGCCGCCCCGCGGCCTGTTCCTCCGCCAGCAGGCAGAGCACGGTCGGATAACTCGACACGAACGCGGGCTGGTAGGCGTTGAGGGCGCGCACGATGTCCGGCCACCGGTTGGGTGACGGCGAAACTCCGCATGTCGAGCCAGGGTTTGCCGCTGGCGACCCGCCGCCATGATGCGATGCTGGCGAAATGATCCGTGTCCGCCGTGATCAGCGCGGCGCGTCCTCCTTGCGCTGCCACGGCCTGCCAGTCGCATTCTGCGAATCCGGAGCCGGCGAGCTGCGCGCTGACCAGCGCGTCGTAGGCTGCGAGCGCGTTGCCGTCCTGCACGAATATGCCGGGTTCTCCGGTGCTCCCCGAACTGGTCCAGACAATGTAGCGGCCGAGGAAGCGCTCGCCGATATGGCTGCGTTGCGCGAGAAAGCCGTCGATCGCGGCGCGCGTCACCGACCGATCGGTGCACCAGTCGTCGAAGGACGTCATCAGCGCGCGCTTGGTGACCACCGGCAGTTCGGCGAGTTTCAGCGGGCCATCGGGCAACCGCGCCCAGGCCTCGCGGTAGAAGGGCGAATGCGAGCGCGCGAACCTGACCAGCGCGTCGAAGCGCGCATTCGCCGCCGCGGCAATGGCGACCGCGCCAAGCGAACGCACCCACAGCGACTGCGCGGCCAGCGCCGCGGTGCGCCACTGCTCGAAAACCGGCAGCAGCGGATCGGATTGCGCTGGTTCGAATCCGGTAGCCATGGCGCAGTCTAAAGGTTCCGGCGCGCGATGTGGCGGATCGTGCGCGCTTGGCGGAAACGCGCATGGCGTCATGCATTTTGGGTGGCTGTTTGACCGCGGTCAACGTGCCCGCCGAGCACCGGAATACAATGAAATCGCGCCCCGGCATGCGGTCGCGAATCAGAGCGGAAGCCGCGGCGCAACGCCAGGATCGGCGTCCCCACACCGCAAAGCAGAATGCCGATTCCCTGGCCAAAGATAGGAGCAGGGATCATGGCAGTCACAACCAATCTCAGGACATACGAACCGTTCGCGGACATGGTGCGTGCCAGCCCGATGTTCGACCTGGCCGGCCTGTTCGATTTCCCGCGCACGCGTTACGGCTATCCGACGCTGAGCAGCGAACCCGAAATCCGGATGGATGTCACCGAGGACGCCAACGCGTATCGCGTGAAGGCGGAAATCCCCGGCGTGAAGAAGGAGGACATCCACGTCTCGGTCGAGGGCAACACGGTGTCGATCAGCGCCGAATGCGAGCGCAAGCACGAGACCCGCAAGGACGAGACGCTGTTGTGCAGCGAGTTGTACAGAGGCAAGGCTGCGCGCAGCTTCACGGTGATGACCGATGTCGACGATTCCAGGGCCGAGGCGAAATACGAGAATGGCATCCTCGAATTGATGCTGCCCAAGAAAGCGGGCGCGGGAACCAAGGCGCTGGAAGTCAAGTAGTGCCAGGTGCCGACAGCATGCGTCCCAGGCCGTGGTCGCAGACGCTTGCGGCGGGGATGTCCGGAAATGGGATTGCATGAGCGGCGGCGGGCCCGCGCTGCGATTCGCGGGTCCGCCGCTCGCTTCGAGGAGGGAACATGAAGCACGTCACGCATGCACCGGCTGCAAAGCCGATCGATTTCTACACGATGTTGGGCATGGACGCGCCGCCGCCGGACTTCGCCGAGCGGGCGATGCGCGCATGGCTCGACGGTGCGCAGGTCATGCAGGCCGAGGCGACGCAGTTCGTCAGCGCCCGGGCAGGCAAGGACATGGCGGCGCTGTCCGAGTGGTCGCAATGCAGGACGCCGACCGATGCGCTCGAGATGCAGGCGCGCTACGCCGGCGAGGCGTTGGCCGACTACTTCGCCGAGGGCCAGAGGATGTGGACGCTGATGGCCGCGGCAGGACAGCGCGGCGCGGAGGTCGCGAAGTAGCCTTTGACCGGGCCGCGCATGGGCGCGGCCGCCATTGGCGGGGAGCGAGTGATGGATATGCGAATCAGGCCGGCAGCGTCTGCCGGGCGGTCGGGCAAGGTCGTGCCGATGAGTGGGAAACGCGTGCGCAAGCCACGGAGCCTCGCAGCATCCGCGCCGCGGGACGCGATACAACCGGTGCCGGCCGCGGCGCCCGATCCGTCGTTCCTGCGGGATTCCTTCGCATCGACGGCATTCGCGGAAACCATGGACCGCTCGCTCAATGCGACGGTGGCGCGCTACAGCACGGGGCTGTCGCCGATGGCGCTGGTCTCGGCCTACTGGGATTGGGCGTCGCACCTGGCGTTCGCGCCGGGCAAGCGGCTGCAGTTGACCGAGAAGGCGGCCAAGAAGTCGCTGCGGCTTGCCAACTACGTGATGCGTCACGCGATGCATCTGGACGGCATGGCACCTTGCATCGAGCCGCTGCCGCAGGACCGGCGCTTCATCAATGACGCGTGGCGCGTGCCGCCGTACGACGTCGTCTATCAGTCGTTCCTGATGATGCAGCAATGGTGGCACAACGCGACGACCGGCGTTCGCGGCGTCACCAAGAAGCACGAAAAGATGGTCGCGTTCGGCGCGCGGCAATTCCTGGACATGGTTTCGCCGGCCAATTTCATTCACACCAATCCCGAAGTTCTCGACCGCACGCTGCGGCAGGGCGGCACGAACCTGCTGCGGGGAGCGCTCAACTGGGCCGAGGATTGGGACCGCGCGCTGGGAGGCAAGCGCCCGGCGGGCGTCGACGCATTCCAGGTCGGCCGCGACGTGGCTGTCACGCCCGGCAACGTGATCTTTCGCAATCGCCTGATCGAGCTGATCCAGTACGCGCCGGCGACGGCGATGGTGCGACCGGAGCCGGTGCTGATCGTCCCGGCCTGGATCGAGAAGTACTACATCCTGGACTTGAGCCCGGCCAATTCCCTGGTGAAGTACCTCACCGAGCAGGGGCATACGGTGTTCATGATCTCGTGGAAGAACCCCGGGCCCGATGACCGCGACCTCACGATGGAGGATTACCGGAAGCTGGGCGTCATGGCGGCGCTCGACGCGGTGTCCGCGATCGTGCCGGAACGCCAGGTGCACGCGGTGGGCTACTGCATCGGCGGGACGATGCTGGCGATCGCTGCGGCGGCCATGGCCCGCGACGGCGACCGGCGCCTGGCCTCCACGTCGTTCTTCGCTGCGCAGACCGACTTCACCGAAGCCGGCGAGTTGATGCTGTTCATCGACGAGAGCCAGCTCGCGTTCCTGGAAGACGTGATGTGGGAACAGGGCTACCTCGGCAGCCGCCAGATGGCCGGTGCCTTCCAGCTCCTGCGCTCGAACGACCTCGTGTATTCACGCGCCATGAGGACGTACCTGCTCGGCGAACGCGAGCCGATGACCGACCTGATGGCGTGGAACGTCGATGCCACCCGCATGCCTTATCGCATGCACACGGAATACCTGCGCAGCCTGTTCCTCGACAATGATCTCGCCGAGGGGCGGTTCAAGGCGGGCGGCCGCTTCATCGCGCTGAAGGACATCGCCACGCCGCTGTTCGCCGTGGGCACGGAGCGCGATCACGTGGCGCCGTGGCAGTCGGTCTACAAGTTCCACCTGCTGACGGATACCGACGTGACGTTCCTGCTGACCAGCGGCGGACACAACGCGGGCATCGTGTCCGAACCGGGACATCCGGGCCGTCACTATCGCGTCGCGACCAGGAAGGCCGATCACACCTATGTCGATCCGGGCGTCTGGCTGGCCGAGACGCCGGTCCACGAAGGTTCGTGGTGGCCGGAGTGGACGGCCTGGCTCGCGCGGCATTCCGGCGAACCCGTAAAGCCGCCGGCGATGGCGGCGCCGCTCTGCGCCGCCCCGGGAAGTTACGTGCTCCAGGCTTGAGTGCGGTGCCGGGCGAGGTGCAGCGGCGTCCTCGACCGCGGCACCTTGCGCACGAAGTGATCGCGGGCGACGTGGTAGCTCGGGTCGAAGCCGAAGAAGTTCTGTTGCATGCGGGCGAGTTCCTCGTCCCTGTAGGTTTCCAGCGGCTTGCGCGCCTCGTCGGTCCGGCGCCGGAGGTTCTTGTCGTCCAGCAAACGCGCGAACGCGGGATCGGCAGCGATGGCTTGCGCGCGCGCCTCGACTTCGGCGCGAAACGCGGACGGCGTGGCGCCGAAATGGTCGTCGACTAGCCTAGCGCCGCGGCCGCGGCCGCGCCGATCGGCAGTCGGCCCTGCGTCATCCGTTGCGCCGCGTCGGCGCCGACCCGGCGAGGGAGAAGGTACGTCCAGTATTCCGACCCGTACAGGTTGCCCATGCCCTTGTAGTGCGGATTGACGACGATGCCGTCGCGGGCCCAGGCGTGGTCCGCCGCCAGCGCCAGGAAGGCGCCGCCTGCGCCGGCGTTGCCCTGCATCGCGGCGATCGTGATCTGGCGGTCGGCGACGATGATCTCGCGCACCAGGTCGTTCATCGCGTTGATGTTGCGCAATGACTCCTCTGCCGGATGCGCCGCGGCCTCGATCAGGTTCAGGTGGATTCCGTTCGACCAGAAGTCCGGTCCGCCCATCAGCACGAGCACGCGCGTCGGGCGCGTCTTGGCCGCGCGGACGGCTCGACGCAGCGACTCGCACTGCGCCGTGCCCATCGCGCCGTTGCAGAACGGAAAGTGCAGGTAGCCGACGGCGCCCGCTCTCCTCGTAGCGAATGGGCCGCCAGGTGGGATAGTCGACGACGGCGTCGGCGGCCAGCGGCGCGTCGGGCACGTCGGCGATGCGCTGCCCCAGGACCATCGTCGCCGGAAGCTTGAAGTTCGTGTCGCCGCCGGCGCGCCGCAGATGCGTGATCCATACGGCGCCGTCGATCGTTGCGCGCAGGATGGCGCCGTCGCGGCGGGCGATCACGGCGCCCGGCTCGGCCACCGGCAATTCCGCGCGGAGCCGGCCTTCGGCGTGCGCGTCGAACAGGTGCACGATCTCGCCGCGCACGTCATCGAGCACGCCGGGAAAGCCATCGGCCGCGCGAATCTTGCGCAGTACGGTGACGGTATTGTCCGCGCGCCAATCGATGGCGCGGTCCTGCTGGCGCATCGCGGGGCGCAGGATTCCGCGCGGGGCGGGATGCGCGAGAGCCAGTGGCTGCGGCGATTCCCCTCGGGCGATGCGCTCGAGGGTCAGGCGAAGCGCGGCGACGGCGGCCTCCGTCACTTCGTTGCGATAGAGGCTGCCCTTGCTCGCGTCGCGCATCGGAAATTCAACGCTGGCCCAGATGTCTCCGGCATCCATGTCCGCGTTCGCCTCGAGGGCGGTCACGCCCCACGTCGTCTCGCCGTTGACGATCGCCCAGTCGAGCGCAGACGGCCCGCGATCGCCGAGGATGCCGGGATGAATGACGATGCAGCGGTGATTGCGCCAGACCGACTCCGGGATGCGGCGCTTCAGGAACGGCGCGACGATCAGGTCCGGGCGGGCGAGGGCAACGGATTCCTCCGTCACGTGATCGTTGATGTCGAACTCGATGGTGACGTCGTGCCCGGCTGCCGCCAGGTCAACGTACAGGCGCTGCGCCAGGCTGTTGAATGCATGCGTGAGGAACAGGATCCGCATCAGCAGATCCGGGGGAGCTGCTCCCCGGTCAGCCAGTCGACGACGCGGCGGCCGCCGAAGCTCGTGTCCATCTGCACGAAGTGGTGCGGGTCGGCAATGACTTCGCCGATGATCGCGGCGTCCTTGCCCAGCGGATGCGCGCGCATCGCCGCCAGCAGCGGCGTCGGCATCGCCGGCCGCGCAGATCGCCACGAGCTTGCCTTCGTTGGCGACGTAGAGCGGGTCGAGGCCGAGGAACTCGCAGGCTGCGTTGACCTGACCGTTCACCGGAATGCGCTTCTCGGCGATCACCATCCCGCAGCCCGACTGGCTGGCCAGTTCGTTCAGCGTGGTCGCGAGACCCCCGCGCGTCGGATCCCGCAGGCAATGGATGCGCGGCACCGCGGCGACCATGGCCGCGACCAGCCCGTGCAGCGCCGCCGTATCGGAGCGGATCGTCGTCTCGAAAGTGAGGTTCTCGCGCAGCGACATGATCGCCACGCCGTGGTCGCCCATCGTTCCGCTCACGAGGATCCGGTCGCCCGGACGCGCCGCGTCGCCCGATATTGCGATACCCGGCGGGACCACGCCCACGCCGGTCGTCGTGATGAACACGCCGTCGCCTTTGCCCCGCTCGACGACCTTGGTGTCGCCGGTGATCACCGGCACGCCCGCTTCGCGCGCGGCGGCCGCCATCGATTCGACGACGCGCTTCAGGTCGGCGAGCGGGAAGCCTTCCTCGAGGATGAAGCCCGCCGCCAGGTACAGCGGCACGGCGCCGGCCATCGCCACGTCGTTGATCGTGCCGTGCACGGATAGGCAGCCGATGTCTCCGCCGGGGAAGAACAGCGGCGACACGACGTGACTGTCGGTCGCCATCACCATGCGGCCCGAACTCACCGCGAACGCCGCCTGGTCGTTGGCCTGGCGCAGCCAATCGTTGTCGAACGCGCGCAGGAAGAGCTCGTCGATGAGCTGCGCCATCGCGCGGCCGCCGCCGCCGTGCGTCATGTCGACATGCCCGTGCTTGAAGTCCACGGGACGGACGTAGCCCTGGCGCACGTCGTTCATGCCGTGGCTCCAGCCGGTGACGACGGGCACGCTCTTGAACCGCCCATACGTGTAGTGCGCGGCGCAGGCGCCTTCCGACGACACCATGCAGGATCCGATCGGATTTTCCGGCGTGCAGACGGTGCCGAAGACCTTGCAATCGGCGGGCTTCTTGATGCCGCGCAGTATGGCGCCGCATTCGCAGGCCTTGTTGTCCGGCACCGACTGATAGGTGATTCCATACCGCGCCTCGGCGTCGAAAGCGGCGTACTTCTCCTTGATCCTCAGCGCGCTGTACGGCACCTCGCCCAAGCCCCGCCATTCGAACGAGCGGCGCAGTTCGAACACTTCGGCGACCAGCGCCTTGGCCTTGGCGTTGCCCTCGCGCGTGACGGCGCGCGTGAATTCGTTCTCGACCTCGGCGCGTCCCTCGTTCAGCTGCCGCACCAGCATCAGGATCGCCTGCATCACGTCGAGCGGCTCGAAGCCGGCGATCACCACCGGCCGCCGATACTCCTCGGCGAAGTACTCGTAGGGCTGGCTGCCGATCACGGTGGACACGTGCGCCGGACCGATGAAGCCATCCAGCGGCACCGTGCCGAGGTCGCGCACTTCCTTCGATTCGAGGATGTTGCTGATCGCCGCCGGCGTCAGCACGTGATTGGAAAAGACACTGAAATTGCCGAGCCCCAGCGCCATCGCCTGCGTGATCGCCACCGCGGTGGGCGGCGTGGTCGTCTCGAACCCGATGGCGAAGAACACGACGTCGCGGTCCGGGTTTTCCTGCGCGATGCGGATCGCGTCGGCGCTGGAATAGATCATCCGGATGTCCGCGCCGCGCGCCTTCGCCTTCAACAGCGACGTGCCCTTGGACGCCGGAACGCGCATCGTGTCCGCGTACGTGCACAGGATGAGGCCGGGCCGCGCCGCGAGCGCAATGGCGTTGTCGATACGGCCGATCGGCAGCACGCATACCGGGCATCCCGGCCCATGGATCATGTTCACATTGGCGGGAAGCAGGCCGGCGAGGCCATAGCGCGATATCGCATGCGTATGCCCGCCGCAGAACTCCATCAGGTTGTAGCTGCGCTCCGCCTTGACTTCTCGCGCGATCGCCGTTGCCAGCGTTTGCGCGAGTTCACCGTCGCGGAATTCGTCGATGTACTTCACGCGATCTCCGAATCGACCAGGCCGGCGTCGGCGAAAGTCTCCAGCGTGCGCTGCGCCAGTTCGGGGTCGAGCTTGGTCAGCGCATAGCCGACGTGGACGATGACGTAGTCGCCGAGTTCCACGTCGTCGACGAGCGCGAGCGAGATTCGCTTCTGCACGCCGCCGACATCGACGACGGCTACGCCGGCCTCCGGCAGGTCGACCACGCGGGCAGGGATGGCGAGGCACATGGCTTCAGCGGTCTCCAGCGGAAATCGGCAAGCGCGACCCACGCCTGGCCCAGTGCCAGGCCGCCATCGTTGGGCGGCACCTGCTGTGCCTGGACAAGCGCAATGCCGCGCGAATCGAGCGCGGCATGCAGGCCGCGCGCGAGTATGGCATTGAGGAAGCAGCCGCCGCCGCCGGCGACCGTTCCCAGGTTCAGGTTCAGCGAAGCCTGCGTCACCCATGCGGCGAGAGCGTCGACGAGCGTGGCGTGGAACAGCGCCGCGCCGCGACCGATGTCGCGCTCGTCGGCCAGGCGCATGGCCAGCGCGGTGAGGTCGAGCTCGTTTTCCGCGTTGATCGCATACAGTGACCGGTCGGCGGGAATCGGACCCATGGCGCTCGGCCGCGCCCTCGAGCAGCATCGCGGCCTGGCCCTCGAACGTCATGCGCGGCATCAGGCCGAGCAGCCCGGCCGCGGCATCGAACCAGCGGCCCATGCTGCTGGTTTCCGGCGCATTGAAGCGGCGCACCAGCATGTCGCGCACCGAAGGCGCCGCGCGTTCATCGGCAAATCGCATCGGAATCTCGTTGTCGCGGCCCGCCAGCGAAAACGCAGATGCGCCCATGCGCCACGGCTCGCGTGCGGCGCGATCGCCGCCGGGCAGGCGCAGCGGGCGCAGCCGGCCCAGCCGTTCGCAATGCGCGCCGTCGACGTAGAGCAACTCGCCGCCCCAGGCGTGGCCGTCCGGCCCCAGGCCCACGCCATCCAGCGCCAGCCCAAGCACCGGCCCGGCAATCCGGTGCTCGGCGACGACGGCCGCGACGTGCGCATGGTGGTGCTGGACCGCCCGTGTCGGAATGCCCCACGCGCGCGGCGAGGCGCGCCGCGTGGCGCGAACTGTAGAAATCCGGATGCAGGTCGTGCGCGACGACCTGCGGCTCGACCTCGAGTATCGAGACGAGGTGCGCCACCGCCGCATCCAGCGCCTCGCACGTCGGCGCGTTGTCGAGGTCGCCGATGTGCTGCGAGACGAACGCCTCGTCGCCCCGCGTGACGCAGATCGTGTTCTTGAAATGGCCGCCGAGTGCGAGCACCGGCGGCCCGGCCCGGGCAAGCCGGATCGCGCGCGGCGTGTAGCCGCGTGCGCGGCGCACGAACTGGAACGCCGTGGCCGTTCCCGGCACGGCGCGCAGCACGCTGTCGTCGCAGCCGGCGACGATGTCGCGGTCGTGCACGAGAAACGCGTCGGCGATGCCCGCCAACCGCGCAAAGGCTTCGTCGTTGCCCGTCACCAGCGGTTCGCCGCCGGGGTTGGCGCTCGTCATCACCAGGACGAGTTCCTGCGCGCGGTCGAGCCATGCCGTGCCGTCCGGCCGCGCCGCGGCCTCGTGGAACAGCAGATACTGGACCGGCGTGTAAGGGAGCATGACGCCGAGCCACGCCAGGCCGGGAGCAACGCCTTGAAGCGCGTCGTCGCATCCATCGCGCTTGCGCAGCAGCACGATGCCCCTTTCCGCCGCTTCGAGCGTGGCCTCGTCGGCCGGCGTCGTGTCCACCCAATGGCGCGCGGAATCGACGTTGGCCACCATCACCGCGAACGGCTTTTCCTCGCGCGCCTTGCGCGCGCGCAGGCGCGCGACGGCTTGGGCATTGCGCGCGTCGCAGGCCAGGTGGAAACCGCCCAGGCCCTTGATGGCGACGATATCGCCGGCGGTGATACGCGCCAGCGTCTCGGCGATGGGATCGACGTGCGTGACGCTGCGTCCGGACGCGTCGCGAAAGTCCAGGCGCGGCCCGCACTCGGCGCACGCGTTCGGCTCGGCGTGGAAGCGCCGGTCGATCGGCGAGCGGTATTCGCCGAGGCAGGGCGCGCATTGCGCGAAGGCGGCCATGCTGGTCATGCTGCGGTCGTAGGGCAGCCGGCGGGTGATCGTGTAACGCGGTCCGCAGTCGGTGCAATTGGTGAACGCATAACGGTAGCGGCGGTTGCCGGGAGCGAACATCTCCGCAAGGCATTGCGGGCACACGGCGCTGTCGGGACCGATCGCGGTTTGCGCGCTGCCGCCGCCGCTCTCCAGGATCGCGAAGCCGGCGCTGGGCCGTTCCGGCGCGCATTCGCACAGCGCCACGCTGTCGACGCGCGCGCGCGCCGGCGCGTCCTCGCGCACGCGGCGCGCGAGCCTTGCGATGCGCGCCGGCTCGCCCTGCACTTCGATGGTCACGCCGGCGGCGTCGTTGCGCACCCAGCCGTCGAGCGCCAGTTCCCGCGCAAGCCGGTAGACGAATGGCCGGAATCCGACACCCTGCACGATGCCGCGCACCTCCAGGCGGCGGCGGACGGCTTCGCCATGCGTCAAGGTGGCCATCGGCGCGCTCGCGTCCCGGTCTTCAGGCCGCCGGTTCCGCGGCGGCGAGCAGGGCTTCCAGCTCGGCCACGCGACGACGCAATGCGGATACGTTCCGGTCGCGGTCGGCCCGCGCGGACGCAACGCCGCGCTCGAGCCAGGCGAGCCACGCGGCAAAGCCTTCGCCCGTGGTCGCCGAGACGCAGATCACCTCGAGTCCCGGACGTATCCGGCGCGCGTATTCGACGGCCGCGTCGACGTCGAATTGCACGTAGGGCAGCAGGTCGACCTTGTTGACGAGCATCAGGTCCGCCGCATGGAACATGTCGGGGTACTTCTGCGGCTTGTCGCTGCCTTCGGTCACCGACAGGATGACCACCTTGTGCGCTTCGCCCAGGTCGAACGCCGCGGGACAGACGAGGTTGCCGACGTTCTCGATCATCACCAGGCTGCCGTCGGCCGGATCGAGTTGCGCGAGCGCGCGGCCGACCATGTGCGCGTCGAGGTGGCATCCCTTGCCCGTGTTGACCTGGACCGCCGCGGCGCCGGTGGCGCGGATGCGGTCGGCGTCGAGCGATGTCTGCTGGTCGCCTTCGATCACGAATACCGGCACGCGGCCCTGCAATGCCTCGATGGTGCGTACCAGCAGCGTGGTCTTGCCCGAGCCGGGGCTGGAGACCAGGTTCAGCGCGAAATTGCCGCGATCGGCAAACACTTGCCGGTTGCGTTCCGCGAACGCATCGTTCCGGGCGAGGATGTCCTGCTCGATCCGGACGATTCGCTCCGCGGAGGTGCCGTGCTCGTGCGCGGCGCCGAGTTCCGGCGCATCCGCTTCATGCGCCGTTCCGCCGCCATGCACATGGCTGTGCCACGTTCCGTCCGGATGCAGATGGCCGTGCGGCGGAACGGGCGCGCGACTCGCGCCGCCCGGACGTACCCGCCACTGGGTAGCCGCCGGCGCGCCTTCGCGAGGCGTTTCGTGCGCGTGCGCACCTCCGGTCAAGGTGACACCCTCGATCCTCGTTTCGCCGTCGCTACAACCGCAGGTCGTGCACATTGGCCATCCCTTTCATTGCCACGCGTCTGCCGCAGCAGCGGCATCACGCAATTCCGATTTCCTTCACCCGCATCTCGTCTCCGTGCAGCACCTGCAGCTGGTAGCTGCCGCAATGCGGGCAGGCATCGCCCAGCTTGGCGAGCGGGACCTGCACGCTGCAGCGCATGCACCAGGCGATCCCGGCGGTCCTCGCGATGTCGAGCCTTGCACCCTCGGCGATGCTGCCGCGCGTCACCGCGTCGAAACAAAAGGCCAGCGCGTCGGGCTCGACATGGGCCAGCGCGCCCAGCTCGACCCACACGGTGTGGACGCGCGAGGCGGCGCTCGACCGTGCCGCGTCCATGACGATGCGCAGCACGCCTTCCGCCAGCGCGACTTCATGCATGGTCGGCCTCGATCCTGAACGCGACGCAGGGATCCAGCGCATGCGCCGCCAGGCGCGCCAGCCCGATGATCTGCGTTTCGTCGTCGGCCTCGAGGTCCGTGAGGCCGCTGACCAGCGCGCCGGCTGGATGAAAATTCCATTCGGTCGGCGCCACGATCTGGTACTCGACGACGCGTTGCCCATCCAGCCGCGCGCGATGCAACAGCATGCCGCGCGCGGTCTCGACCGCCGCGAGTCCTTCGCCACCGCCCAGCGGCAGGCCGAGGATGCGCGGCGGGATGTCCGTGCGGCCGGTCGGACGCCGTCAACTGAAGCAGCAGCCGCGCAAGTTCCACCATGCGCGCGGCCACGCGCGTGACGACGGCATTGCCGAACCGTTCCCGCAATGCGATCACGAGCGGCTCGCCGCACATCCGCGCCAAGCCCGCCTGTTTCCGCAGCCGAGCCATCCCATGTCGGTGCGCGCGCGAACTCGCTGTCGTCGCGCAGCGCGGGGACGATGGTCCGCAGCAACGAGTCGGCTTGCGTCGGCGGCAGCAGCGGCGTCGCGCTGCGGCCGAGCGCAGGCAGTCGGCTCAGCACGTGGCCCGAGCAGCGTCGCGGGAACTGTCCCGCCACGGTCGCACCATGCTTGCAGCGCCGCGACATCGTCCTGTTTCAGCCAGTCGGCCGGCGGCATGCCGAAGACCGCCTGGGCCGCGACAGCGGACAGGCGCGCGCCGAGTTCGCGCATGGCCTCGGCGTCGTTCAACCGCGGCGTGCCGTCGGCCGCGCGCATCGCCGCGGCGATCTGAAAGCGGACGGTCGCGACGGGCGTGGCGCACGGCGCCGTGCCCATGGTATTCGGCCAGTCGATCAGCAAATGCCAGAAGGTGTCCTGCAGCGCCTCCAGCATCACTTCGCATTCCCTGTTGCCGGATTCGAACGCCGCGCCCGAGGCTCCCGCGGCGGCGAGCGCCGTGGCCGACGCGGCGCCCTGCGCGCCGCTGCAGATGCTGAACAGCCTGGGTACCGTAGCGGCGGCGTCGGCGGCAGTCCTTCCGGTCAGCACGCGCGCGGCGATCATCGGCCGCGTCGAGCGCACCGTCACCCGCCGCACATGCCGACCTTCGCAATCGAGATGAACGGTCAACTCACCCTCGATGACCACGATCGTCGGCCTTCCACCGGGCGCGCAGGAAGTCGCGCTTGGATTGCGGCGCGTCCAGCCGTGCTTCGAGTTCCTGCAAGCGGGCCGGGCACGGCGGATGCGCCACGCCGGATGGGACGACACGTTGCCGGCATGCGAGTCCGGTTTCTCGGCGTTGGCATCGTCGAACAGCGCCTCGCGCGCCAGCCCCGCGACGAGCCGCGCGGTCTCCTGATCGTCGAAGTGCAGCAGCGGAGAAAACAGCGAGCACATCTGGTAGTCGCCCGCCACGCCATCGTGCGCGGCGATGAAATCGTAGGCACCCGCGGGAAAGCGGTGACACTGCTTGTCGCCCGGCTTGATCATCGGCCATGCGGCAATGTCGCGCGGCGCGAGTATCAGGTTCATGAACCACGGCGTGATCAGCACGCCCAGCCAGTGACCCTGCCACGGTGCGAAGGCGACCGCCTCTACCGACAACGCCGGGTTGACGAAGTCCAGGCCCGCCATGCGTGCCGCAGCGGCGCGAAAGGAACGCACGAACTCGCGCGGAAGGGTCCGGCCGCAGCGCTTCGGGCTGTTGGACGCTAGTCATCGTTCACCGCCAGGAACTGGTCCTTCGTCGCCGAGCAGTTCGGGCACGTCCAGTGCGCGGGCAGGTCGGCGAACGCCGTGCCGGGCGGAATCTGCCACACCTGCGGATCGCCCTGCGCCGGGTCGTAGACCTGCCAGCAGATCTTGCATTCGCGCCTCGCGCCGGCCGAAGGCGGCGTTACGCGGGCATCGGGTCCGGTCGTGCCCATGCGATCAGTTCGCCGTCGCGTCGGCGCACGATTCGCTCATCCAGTCGACCAGCTCGGCCAGCCGTTCGCGGCTGTCGGCCAGGTCTTCCGGGGCCGCGAGCACCACTTCCGGAACGGCGACGACTTCGATGGTGTTGAGGATCAGCGTGTTCATGTTGTTGAAGTACTGCACGCGCCAGACATCGGCGAGACCCGTTGACGTGACGTGGCAGTTGCCGAATCCGCGCGAGATCATCGCGACCTGGCCCACCGGCAGCGCCTGCGTGAGGACGGTGTGATCGTCGGGAGTCAGCGGGAACAGCGTCAGGTTGATCACATGCGCGGAATCTGCCGGCGACCGCGTCGCCATCTGGCTGGCGATCTCCGCCAGCAGCGCGGGTGAGTTCATCGCGCCGTGCGGGAAGGTCGACCTGAAATGGAGCATCACGGCCGGCATCGCGGGCCATCGGCGCGACGAAGCCGGGCAGCATGCCCGCCTCGAGCCAGTCGCTCGGCCAGGCGGCCGTCGCCATCGAGCGCACAGACGCGCCACAGTCCGGTAAAGACGCTCTCCTGGATTCGGTACCGTCGTTCGCCCGAGACCTGGATCGAAACTTCGCCTTCGCCCAGCATCTGATTCACGATCTCGAGCGCTGGCGGCGAGACTCCGGCCAGGTCGAGGCGCGGACCGGGACCTGTCGTCGCGGGATTCCAGGCCGTGAGCTTGGCGAGGAATGCGGCCAGCAGATCGCACGCTTCGCCCAAAGCGCCGGCGTCCACGCGCTCCGGCACGATGGGCATGCGAAAGGTGTTCATGCCGCGCGGCATCTCCAGATATTGCAGCTCCTCGTCCTCGACGGGTTGCGATCCCGAACCGACGCTGCGTACGGGGAGCGGGAAGTCTTTCATGTCAGTTCCTTCGATTTACCCATGACAGGCGCCGGCATTCGTTGCGCCGCCCTTGATTGCGATGCCCACCGTAGGAGGGCGCGATGGCGAGGCGGCGAGCAGTGCGCGCATTTCAACCAGGTATTCGTCCCAGTCGCGCAGGCCATCGATGGCGCCCAGGTACTGACCGCGGTCGAGCATCACGAATGCCGGCCAGCGGCGGAAGCCGTAGCGCACCGAGAGTTCCCGCGCCGCGTCGGGCAGCAGGACGCCGACTTCGAACAGGCCAGGGAATGCGCGGCAAAGTTCGGGCACGATGACCGCCAGGTCGAGCGTTTCCTTGTAGCGGCCCGGATCCTCGATGAAGAGCAGCAGCGAGCGCCCGGCCGACTTCGTCCACTCGTCGAAGTTCGCCGCGGTAACCTCCGCGAAATGGTGCTTCGTGAAGAGCTGCGCGACCAGCGGATACTCGGTGGCCGCCGCTCCGGCGGGCAGCGGCATGGGGATCGTCATCGGGAAGGGTCCTTGAGATGTTCGGGAAGCGCGGGTTCGCGGTCGACCAGGTCCGCGAAATGGGCGTCGACGTTGCTGGCGCCGGCCAGCACGGCCTCGAGCGCATCGAGTGCCGCATTCGTTTCGCGCGGCCTCGGCGGCGCTCATCACGCGCATCGGCGACGCCGCGGAACGCCAGCACCCAGGTGCCGCCGGGCTGTTCGCCCACGAGCATCAGGTCGAGCGTCTCGCGCTGGCCGCGGCCTTCGCACGGCGCGCGGCCATCGCCTTGGGCGAGCAATTGCATGGGGATGCCGATGCACATGTCAGTCGTCGCCCGGCGTCACGGGTTCGAGCAGGCGGGGATCACCGTCGCGGCGTGCGTCGGCGATGGAGGGACGCCCGGACTCGTAGGCGTCGAGCGCCAACGGGTTGGCGTTCAGCGGTTCGGCCGGCATGTCGGCCGCGCGCGGCGTTCCGGGAAATCCCCATGCGGCGAGTTGTTCTGCCGCGAGCTGCACGGCCTCGGCGAGGCGATCGCGCACCTGCCTGCGCAGGCTGCCGCCGAAGTCGTTCAGTTCGACCGGTTGCACGCCGATGGCGACGATTGCATCGGGCGTGCGCCCATTCATCTGCGCAAGAGCCAGGACGTCGTTGAAACTGGTCTGGTGGGGCGACAGCTTGGTGCGACCCCAGGCGGGCACTTCGCCGTCGCGCAACACGCGCAGCGTGCCGGGCGGCAACCCGAAATCGATGACATCGAACACCAGGACGCGCTTGGCGCAGGCCACGGGTTCGTAGAGCATGAGCCCCAGCGTGCCGCCGTCCTGCAGCGTGACGCCGGCCGGAAACTCGTAGCCTGCATGCAATGCCTCGACCGCGCGCACGCCAAAGCCCTCGTCGGCCCATAGCAGGTTGCCGATTCCGAGCACGAGAACTTCGCAACGCAATTCCACGACCTCACCCTGTTACTGCAATGGTTACAGGTGGAGGCTACAGCGGCTGCGGCAGCGCGTATTGCGCTACGTCAAGGCGGGGTCCGGAAGTCGCTCGCCGGATGCGCGACCGCGCTATTTGCGGGTCAGCGCGCGCATCTGGCGCACGGCTTCGTGCATGTCCCAGGCGACCTGCAGGTGCATCCAGAAGGCGGCGTCGTTGCCGAAGTACATGGCCAGCCGGACCGCCGTATCGGGAGTGATGGCGCGACGGCCGTTGATGAGTTCGTTGACGCGGCGCCGTGAAACGCCCAGCGCCTGCGCCAGGTCGGTCTGCGTGATCGCCAGCGGCTTGAGGAACCGCGTGGCCAGGAATTCGCCAGGCGGCGGCGGCCGCCGCGACGACAACGCAAGCGCCGCGGACGGGCGCCTGCGTGCCGCGGGTTTGGACCGGGTAGGGGAGGCCACGGCCAGCATGTGTGGCGGGGCGCCGATCAGGCCTTCGGCTCGTCCTTCCACATGCGGATGCCGTTGGTCATCGTGCCGATCACCGATTGGCCGCTCATGATGTCCTCGCGGAACACCATGTACATGTGGATGACCGCGAACAGGACCAGGTACCACATGGCGAGATGATGCAGCGTGCGCACCATCTGCGGGTCGCCGAACAGCACGAACACCCAGCCCATCAGGTTCATCGGCAACGTTCCCCAGCCCCACTGCTCGGCGTAGAGCGCGAAGCCGGTGATGATGATGAAGATCGTGCCGAGCGTGTACATCGCGAACATGGCGATCTGCGCGAGCGGGTTGTGGCCGACCCAGAGCGCGGACTCCTTCTTCAGGAACAGGTAATACGCCATCTGGTCGAACAGCCCCTTCCACCAGCTGCCGTTCCACACCGGCGGGATGAAGATCGCCCGCGCCGAGTGGTTGCCGACGATCGCCCAGTACACGCGGACCGCGAACGCCACGGCGAATATCATCCCCGCGATGAAGTGGATCGTGCGGATGTAGCCGAACATGTAGTGGAACGTGGCCTCGCCGCCGATCGACGGCGGCGGGCTGCCGATCAGGTAGCCGGTCCCGGCCAGCACGAACATCGCGACCATCATTACCCAGTGCCACAGCCGTACCGGCGCCTCGTACACGTAGACCGGCTCGAGCGGACCGGCCAGGACTTCACCGGAGACGGGATTGACTCTCATGGCAGTCTCCTGGACCGTTCAGCGCACCTTGACGGAAACGAGCTCTTCGCCTTCGGGCGACATGACGTGCGTCGCGCAGGCAAGGCAGGGATCGAAGCTGTGGATCGTGCGCAGGATCTCGAGCGGTTGCGCCGGATTGACCATCGGCGTGTTCAGCAGCGCAGCCTCGTAGGCGCCGATCTGGCCCTTGGCATCGCGCGGTCCCGCGTTCCACGTCGTCGGCACCACGCACTGGTAGCTGTCGATC
This sequence comes from uncultured beta proteobacterium, assembly GCA_963834045.1. GTDB lineage: Bacteria > Pseudomonadota > Gammaproteobacteria > Burkholderiales > Casimicrobiaceae > VBCG01. The sequence goes on from CAWIAK010000001.1 coordinate 299,287, forward strand.
TTCGTGTGCTTGATCTTGACCCAGTGCGCGAGCGCGCCGCGCGGTGCCTCGCAGGGTGCGACGCCCATCGCCTCGGCCGGCCACGTCGACGGTTCCCACATCTCGATGTTCGCCGTCGCGAAATCTCCGGCCTTGAGGTTGGTCATCAGCTGGTCGTAGAAATACTTCATCTTGTGCGCGGCCCACGACGCCTCGAGCCCGCGGGCGGCCGTGCGGCCGAGCGTGGAAAAGAGCGCGGTGACCGGGACGTCGAGCGTCTTCAGCACCATCGTCACCTGCTCGGTGACCTCCTTGTTGCCGCGCGCGTACGCGACGATGTACCGGGCCAGCGGCCCCACTTCCACCGGATTGCCTCTCCAGCGCGGCGATTTCACCCACGAATACTTGGCGCTCTCGTCGAAGTTCTCGATGTTGGTCCGCGTGCCCTTGGTCTTGGGACCGAGGACGAAGTTCGGATTGGTCACGCCGTCGAAAGGATGCAGTCCCTTGTTCTCGTCGCCCTGCTTGTACCAGGAGTGCGTGACCCATTCCTGCACCTGGTCGGGCGCCTTCAGGTCGACGTCGTAGACCTTCTTCAGGTCGCCGCCCAGGATGACGCCGGAGGGCATCAGCAGGCTCTTGTTCGAATAGTCGTTGGCGATGTCCGGGAACTCCCCGTAGGACATCACGTTCTGGCTGGATAATCCGCCGCCGATCTTCGCCCAGTCCTTGTAGAACCCGGCGATCGCCAGCAGGTCGGGAATGTAGACCTGGTCGATGAAGTCGATCGTGCGATTGATGATGTCGCTGATCATGTTCAGCTGCGTCATGTTGATCGCGCCGACCGCCCCGGTATTGTCGAGGTTGATCGAGCACGGCATGCCGCCGACGAGCCAGTTCGGGTGCGGGTTCTTGCCGCCGAAGATCGTCTGGATCTTGACGATCTCCCTCTGGAAGTCGAGCGCTTCCAGATAATGCGCGACCGCCATCAGATTGGCTTCGGGCGGCAGCCGATACGCCTTGCTGCCCCAGTAGCCGTTGGCGAAGATGCCGAGCTGCCCGCCTTCGACGAATTTCTTGAGCCGGTTCTGCACGTCGCGGAAGTAGCCGGGCGAGCTGTTCGGCCACGGCGAGATGCTCTGCGCCAGTTCCGACGTCTTCTTCGGGTCCGCCGACAGCGCCGAGACGACGTCGACCCAGTCCAGCGCGTGCAGGTGGTAGAAGTGGACGAGGTGGTCCTGCGCATACAGCGTCGAATGCATCAGGTTGCGGATGACGTTCGCCTGCTTCGGGATCTTGATGCCGAGCGCGTCTTCGACCGAGCGGACCGATGCCAGCGCGTGCACGCCTGTGCACACGCCGCAGATGCGTTCGACGAACGCCCACGCGTCACGCGGGTCGCGGCCCTTGAGGATGACTTCGAGTCCGCGCCACATCGTGCCGGTGGACACCGCGTTGCGGATCACATTGTCCTTGTCGACGTTGACCTCGATGCGCAGATGGCCTTCGATGCGGGTGATCGGATCGACGACGATGCGCTTGCCGCTGTCGTCAAGCGTGAAGCCCTGGGTTTGGATGGTCGCCATGATCACTTCTCCGTTTCGCTGACCTTGTCATTGCGGGTTTTGCTGCGTGCCTGCTTGATCGCGCTCACCGCGGCGTGGGCGGCGACGGCCGCGCCTGCCACCGCGACGGCCGCCAGACCGATCCGGTCCGCCGTGCCTTCGATTCCCAGTCCTCCCGGCGGCCTGATCGTCGTCAGGTGGTCGTAGAACGAGCCCTTGTCCCAGAACGCGTCTTCCGAGCAGCCGATGCAGCCGTGGCCGGACTGGATCGGGAACGACGTGCCTTCGTTCCAGCGCACCGTCGAGCAGGCGTTGTAGGTGACCGGACCCTTGCAGCCGACCTTGTAGAGGCAGTAGCCCATGCGCGCGCCGGCGTCGTCGAAGTTCTCGACGAACTGGCCCGCGTCGAAGTGCGGCCGGCGATAGCATTTGTCGTGGATGCGCTGGCTGTAGAACATCTTCGGGCGGCCCTGCGCGTCCATGTCGGGCAGACGGTCGAAGGTGAGGATGTACGTCACCACGCCGGTCATCACTTCGGCGATCGGCGGGCAGCCCGGCACCTTGATGATCGGCTTGTCGGTGATCACCTTGTGCACGGGTGTTGCCTGCGTCGGGTTCGGCTTCGCGGCCTGCACGCAGCCCCACGACGCGCACGAGCCCCACGAGATGATGGCCTTGGCATCCTTGGCGACGCGGCGCAGCTTCTCGACGAACGGCTTGCCGCCCGGGATGCAGTAGACGCCGTCGTCGGCGAGCGGCGGGTTGCCCTCGACGGCGAGGATGTAGTTGCCCTTGTATTTCTCGATCGTCTTTTCCAGCTGCTCCTCGGCCTGGTAGCCGGCGGCCGCCATCAGCGTGTCGTCGTAGTCGAGCGAGATCATCGACAGCACGACGTCCTTCGCCAGCGGGTGCGCGGAGCGGATGAACGACTCGCTGCAGCACGTGCACTCGAGGCCGTGCAGCCAGATCACCGGCGTGCGCTGCTTGGTCTGCATCGCCTGCGCGATCTGCTGCGCGCCGGCATCACCCAATCCCAGCGATGCGGCGGTGAGGCTGCAGAACTTGAGGAAGCTGCGGCGCGAAATGCCCTGCCGGCGCATCAGGTCGTAATAGGTTTCGGTCATGGTCCACTCCCGGGATTGCGATTGCGCTTCGACACAATCGAGCTGCTTGAATTGATCGAGCGCACGTCGTCTGCAGGTTGCATTTGAGAACGCATTGAGGGCATCGGTGGTTGATGAAGATCAAGCTAACGCCTTGCGCTCGATACGCGCAGTCGTTCCATCCGAACGTGTAACGGGAGGCGTTACAGTGTCATAGAGCGCGCGAACTGTCGCGCGGAAATGGCGCTGCGCGCTGCGGCGTCGCCGCAGCGTGACGCAGATCAACGCGATTTCCGTCCGCCTCCGCGCAGCATGTGCGCAGTATGCGCGGGCGAGCGTCGTCGCGCCGCCTTAGCGTGCATTGAAAGTCGCCCGTGGTGTCCGACATCCTGAACTCGTTGCCCAACGATGCCGTCGAGGCCGCGATTGCCCGCGTGCTGGAGTCCGAAGTGTCGGCGCGCGCGAAGGTCACCGGCGCGCGCGCGGAGGCGACGGCAATCGCCGAGCGCGCGCGCGAAACTGCGCGCCGGCTGGCATTGCACACGGATCGGCGCATTCACCGGATTCGTGCCGCGTTCGCGGCGAAGACGACTGCGGAGGTCGAACGCGCTGGAGGCGCGAGGCGGCGGCGCTTGGCGTTGCCGCCGGACTCACGCCGGCAGAGGTGGCGCGAGTCGACGCCGCGGTCGCGGCGCTTGCCCGGGCACTGACCGGAGGCCGCGCCATGATCGAGGCGGGCAGCCTCGAATATGCGCATGCGCGCCTCGGCGCGCGCTTCGGCGCGCGCCCCGACGAACTCGCCTGGCGCCGGATCGAGATGATCCGCGACTTCGGCGGCATGCTCGACGCGGCGCGGGCGTCGCCGCTCGTCGCGATGCCTTGGCGAGATCGGCGCCGGATGCGGATGCGCATGCGATCGAATCGCGTTGCGCGCCCATCTGCGCGAACGCGTGCGCGCGATCGCGGCGTGGATGCCGCCCGACTGGCGCGCGGCGATCGAGTGGTGCGCGCTGTTTGCCGACCTGCCGGTGCTGCAGCATCTTGCGCGCGGCGGGGCGCCGCCGCCATGGTTGCGTGGCGATGCGCTCGGCGCGGCGCTGCGCGACGGCGCGGTCCGCGCGAGTGCGGATCGCCGGGCCGTCCGCTTCTCCTGGCCGCGGGCAAGCGCGATCCGGACCGCATCGCGGCGGCGTGGCGCGCGGAGTGGCAGCGCCGCCTGCCGGTGCCGGTCTCGGCGTCGCCGTTCTTGGCCGACGTGGTGCGCCTGCTGACCGAGCACGCGGCGGCGTTCCGCGATCCGCTGCAGGTCGAAGGCTGGACGCTGCGGCGCGCGTTGCATGCGCGGCTGTCGCAGCTCTTTCGCCGCGCGATGCTCACGCCGGCGGCCGCGTTCATCTTTCTCGCGCTCTCTGCGCTGGATTGCGAGCGCCTGCGCGGCGAGCTCCTGCGCCGCGTCGTCTTTCCGCGCCTGCCGCTTGCGTCATGATCCGGCCCAAGCCCGCGCGCTGGTTCGAACTCCTGGTCGCCCGCGACGACGCCACGCTGGCGCTCGAAGCGCTGGCCGGCACTGGCGGCGGTCGAACTCGAAGCGCGGCCGACCGCGGTTCTGCCGGCGGCACTCGCCGACATTCGTCCGCTGCTGCGGCAGTTCGCCGAATTCTCGCTGCGCTACCACGCGTATTGGCCGCATCGATCGGTGCCAGGCGTCGGCGTTTCCGGAGCCGCCTGTGGCCACGCTCGACCGGGCGCTCGCGCACATCCGCGCGCTGGGCGCAGGAGGCCGAGCCGGTGATCCAGCAAATCCAGCGCGGCGAAGCGGAGCGCGAGGAGCTCGCGCGCTGGCGTCGCGTGCTGGACGCGATGGCCGAGCAGCAACGTCGACTTCGCGCAGACGGTCAACGCCGGTCCGCTGGTGCAGGTGCGGCTGTTCGTGTTTCCACCCGACAGCGAGCCGGCGATTCCTCCGGGGCTCCTGGTGCGCCACTTCGTCGCCGATGGCTGGCTTTCACGCGCTGGCCGTCGGAACCGCGGCGGAGCTGCAGCCGCTGGCGCAGCAGGCGGCGCTGCTGAAGGGGCAGGTGCGCGACATGCCGGCGTGGCTGCATACGGACATGGCGCGCAACGAAGCCTACGTCGCGGCACGGCTCGCCGTGCTGGCCGACGAGGACGACGGCATTGCGCGCGCAGCTTGCCGCGCTGGACGAGCGCCACGAGCTGCGCACGGCGTTGGGCGACGCCGCGCGCCTGCAGTGGGTGCTGGAAAACGTGCGCGTCGCTGGAGACCGGCGACCTGTTCTGCTGGATCACCGGCTGGACCAGCGAACTCGCCGGCCACCGGCTGGCCAGCGCGCTCGATCGATCCGGCGCGCGCGCGATCCTGCACTATCCGCCGCCGCCGCCGGGCGCCTCGGCGCCGCTGCTGCTGGCCAATCCGTGGTGGGCGCGGCCGTTCGAGGTATTCAGCCGCGCGATGGGCATGCCGTCGCGCAACGAGGCCGACCCGAGCGCGCTGCTCGCGATCGCCGTGCCGCTGATGTTCGGCTACATGTTCGCGCGACGTCGGGCAGGGGCTGGTGATCGCGATCGGCGGCTTCTTGCTGCGCAAGCGCTGGCCGCTCGCGCGGCTGTTCGTCGCCGGCGGCTTGAGCGCGGCGGCTGTTCGGCGTCCTGTTCGGCAGCGTGTTCAGCCTGCACGCGTTCCACCCGCTGTGGATCGCTCCGCTCGACGCACCGCTGACGATACTGCTGGTGCCGCTGATCGGCGGCGGCGCGCTGCTGGCGTTGGGACTGCTGCTCTATGCCGTCGAAGCGCATATGGCGCGGCGAATTCGCCGCGTGGCTCGCGACGGACGCGGGGTTCATCGTCGTCTACGCGGGACTGCTCGTGCGGCCTCCTCTGGCCCGTGGGCTTCGCGGTCGCCGCCGCCGGCGCCGTGTGGTTCTGCCTGGGCCATGCGTGGCAGGCGCGAAGGCTCGGCGCCGCATTCAGCGCGCTGGCCGAACTGGTGGAGCGCACGCTGCAGATCCTGATCAACACGCTGTCGTTCGCGCGCGTCGGCGCCTTCGCGCTCGCGCACGCGGGGCTGTCGTCGGCGATCGTCGCGCTGATGAGCGCCGCCGACAACTCCGTCGTGCGCGATGCTGGTGCTCGTCGTCGGCAACGCGATCGTCATCGTCCTCGAAGGCCTGGTCGTCTCGATCCAGACGACGCGCCTCGTGCTGTTCGAATTCTTCACGCGGTTCCTCTCGGCGGAAGGCCGCGTCTTCCGTCCGTTGCCCGCTCCCCCTTCGCTTCCGCAGGAGAAATAGATGAAAACGATCATTCAAGTTCGCCGCGGCGCTGGTCGTCGCTGGCGCTGGTCTTGGGGCTCGGCGCGACGGCGCTGCTCGTTGCCGTGGGGCCGGCGGTCGCCGCGAGCGCCGGCAGCCGGCGGCGCGGCCGTGGCCAGCGAAGCCTGGAGCTTCGGGCTCATCGCCGCCGCCGTCTCCACGGCCCTTGCGGCGCTGGGCGCAGGATTCGCTGTGGCCCGGGTCGGCACGGCGGCGATCGGCGCGCTGGCGGAAAAGCCGGAACTGTTCGGCCGCCTGCTGATCTTCGTCGGCCTCGCGGAAGGCATCGCGATCTACGGCCTCATCGTGTCCATCCTGATCCTCAACCGCCTCGCGTGATGCACGCGCCGATCTACCTTGGCGACGAAGTGACGGCGGCCGGATACCGGCTGGCGGGCGTGCAGGTGCGCGTGCCGGCGCCGGCGAGGCCGGCGCGGCATTCGCCGAGGCGCGCGCACGGGCGCCGCTGGTGCTGGTGTCCGCGGCGGTGGCGGCGCACATCGACGCGGCGCAAATGCGCGCGGCGCTGCAGGCGCTGCAGCCGCTGGTGCTGATCGTGCCGGATGCGCGGGGCGAGGTTCCGCGGCCGGATCTCGCGGCGCGCCTGCGCGGGCAACTGGGCATGGAAGCATGACGCTGCGAACGCCGCGAGGCAGGCGCTGCTGGCGCTGGTCGAACGTGACCGGGCGGCGCAGTGCGAGGCCATCCTGGCCGACGCCAACGGACGCGCGCGCGGCGCTGCTCGGCGCAGGCGCATGCCGAGGCCCTGGCGCGGATGCGCGAAGTCTTCGCCGAGGAACGCCGGCGCGCGCACGAGATCCTCGCGGCGGCGCATGCGAAGCTTTCGACGCGGCGACGCCTGCACGACCAGCAGCGCACCGCCGCGCTGCTGGCGCTGGCATGGCAGCGGCTGCCCGACGCGCTGCGCGCGCGCTGGCGGGACGCGCGCGCTGCGCCGCCTCTGGGTCGATGCGATCGTGGCCTCGGCGCTGCAGCGTGCTGCCGCGCAGGCAATGGCGCATCGCGCATGGCCCCGACTGGCCGGTGGACGAGCGGCAAGCGCTTCGTCGCTCGCCTTGCGCCGGAACTCGACGCGACACCGTCATGTCGACGAGGATGCCGGCATTGTCGCCGGACTGCGCATCGCCGCGGGCGGCAACGTCATCGACGGCACGCTCGCCGGCCTGGTCGAGGATCGCGCCGAGATCGGCGCGCAACTGCTGCGGCAAATGGAGCAGTACCTCGTGAGCCGCGCATTGATCCGCTCGATCAGCGGCCCGGTGCTGCATGCCACCGCCAGCGGCGCCGTTCAAGCTGCGCGAAGCGGTGCAGGTCGGCCCGCAGGCGCTGCTGGGCGAGGTCGTGCGGCTGCACGATGACGACATCGTCGTCCAGGTCTACGAGGACACCACCGGATTGCGCCCGGGCCTGGAGGTCGTGGGTGCCGGGCTGCCGCTGGCGATCCGTCTCGGACCCGGGCTGCTCGGCAACATCTTCGACGGCCTGCTGCGGCCGCTCTCGGGCTCGGATTCCGCGTTCGTGGCGCCGGGCATGCGCCGCGCCGCGCCCGGCCGATTCGCCTTCGTTCCGCAAATCGCGCACCGGCGACGTGCTGATGCAAGGCGCCGTCTATGGCGAAGCGACCGGCGAGAGCGGGCATGCGCAGCGCTGCATCTGCCCGCCGGATGTCAGCGGCGAGGTGATCGCGCATCGTCCCGGCGGGCGAGTACTCGGAGACTGCCACGGTGTGCACGCTGCGCGCAGCCGACGGGCGCGCCGTCGAACTCGCCATGGGCCACGACTGGCCGGTGCGGATGCCGCGGCCGGTGCTGCGGCGGTTGCCTGCGACGGCGCCGCTGGTCACGGGCCAGCGAATCATCGATTGCCTCTTTCCCGTCGCGCAGGGCGGCAAGGCCGCGGTGCCGGGCGGGTTCGGCACCGGCAAGACGGTCCTGCTGGAAGCGCTGGCCAAGGGCTGCAACGCCGACGTGATCGTCTACCTGGGCTGCGGCGAGCGCGGCAACGAGCTGGCCGGCGTGCTCGAGGAATTTCCGCTGCTGACCGACCCGAAGACCGGCCGCCCGCTGATGGAGCGCACCGTCATCATCGCCAACACGTCGAACATGCCGGTCGCGGCGCGCGAGGCTTCGATCTACAGCGCGGTCACCGTCGCCGAATATTTCCGCGACCAGGGGCTCGACGTCGCATTGATGGCCGATTCGACCAGCCGCTGGGCCGAGGCACTGCGCGAAGTGTCCGGGCGCTTCGGCGAGCTGCCGGGCGAGGGCGGCTATCCCGCGTACCTGTCGTCGCGGCTCGCCGACTTCTACGAGCGCGCGGCGATCGTCGATACGCTGGGCGGCGAACGCGGCTCGGTCACGGTGATCGGCGCGATCAGCCCGCCGTCCGGCGATTTTTCCGAGCCGGTGACGAGCCACACCAAGCGCTACGTCAAGGCGTTCTGGGCGCTCGACGTCAAGCGCGCGCAGGCGCGGTTCTATCCGGCGATTCATCCGCTGCAGTCGTACGCGGAGGATGCGCGCGAGTTCGCGCCGTGGTGGGCCGCGAACGGCAACGGCGACTGGTGGAAGCTGCGCCGCCGCTTCCTCACGCTGCTCGACGAGCAGGCGCACCTCGAACGGATGGCGCGGATCATCGGCAAGGACGCCTTGCCGGTGCGCCAGCAATTGACGCTCTTCTGCGCCGACCTCATCAACGACGCGTTCCTGCGCCAGTCGGCGTTCTCGGTCATCGACCGCGTCTGCAGTCCGCGCCGGCAGGCGCTGATGATGCGGTTGATCGGCAAGTTCGTCGACCTGGCCGAAAGCGCCGTCGCGGCCGGCGTCCATCCCGAGCGACTCGCGCAACTTGCCGTCGCTGCGGCCGCTGCAGCGGATGGGCGAGGAGATCGCCGACGCGCGAATTCGCGCGCTTTGCGGCGCTGGAAGCGGACCTCGACCGCGAGTTCGCCGAATTGATCCATGCAAGCGAGGCCGGCGATGCGACTCACGGTTGAACGCGCGGCGACGCGGCTGGAAGGCCCGCTCCTGTTCCTGCGGCGGACGCTGGACGTCGGCCTGCACGACGCCGTCGAGGTGCGCGGCGGCGACGGCCGCGCGCGGCTGGGACGCGTCGCGGCGATCGACGAGGACGTTCATGACCATCGAGGTGCTCGAATCGACGTCGGGGCTGGCGCTGCCCGACACGGTCGTGCGCTTCTTCGGCGAGCCGCTGACGTTCGGCCTCTCGCCGTCGATCCTGGGCCGCGTGTTCAACGGCGTCGGGCAGGTGATCGACGGCGGCCCGCCGATCGCGGCGAGGCAGACGCAACCGCATCGAGGGTTTGCCGATCAATCCCGTCGCGCGCGCGGGGCCGCGCGATTTCATCGAGACCGGCGTGACGGCGCTGGACCTGATGAACAGCCTGGTGCGCGGCCAGAAGCTGCCGATCTTCTCCGGCGGCGGCCTGCCGCACGACCGGCTGGCCGTCGAGATCGCGCGCCACGCGCGGCTGCGCCAGGGGCAGGAGGGTGGCGCCAACGATGACTTCGCGATCGTGTTCGCCGGCATCGGCGTGCCCTACGACAGCGCGGAGTTCTTCCGCAAGAGCCTGGAGCAAAGCGGCGCGCTCGAACGCACGGCGCTGTTCCTGAACCTGGCCAGCGACTCGTCCACGCAGCGGCTGCTCACGCCACGCTTCGCGCTGACCGCCGCGGAGTATCTGGCTTTCGTCGAGGGCAAGCACGTCCTCGCGATCCTGACCGACATGACCAACTACGCGGAGGCGCTGCGCGAGGTCAGCTCGTCGAAAGGGGAGATCCCGAGCCGCAAGGGCTTCCCCGGCTACATGTACTCGGACCTGGCGAGTCTCTTCGAGCGCGCCGGTTGCATCCGCGGCGTGAAGGGCACGCTGACCCAGCTGTCGATCCTGACCATGCCCGCCGATGACATCGGCCACCCGATTCCCGACCTGACCGGCTACATCACCGAGGGCCAGATCGTGCTCTCGCGCGACCTCGACCGGCGCGCGATCTATCCGCCGATCGACGTCCTGCCTTCGCTGTCGCGGCTGATGAAGGACGGCACCGGCGGCAAATACACCCATCCCGACCATCCGGCCCTGTCGAGCCAGCTCTACGCCGCGTACGCGCGCGCGGTGCAGGCGCGCGTGCTGGCGAGCGTCGTGGGCGAGGAGGGCCTCGCGGCGACCGACCGGCAATATCTCGCGTTCGGCACCGCGTTCGAAGACGGACTGGTCAGCCAGTCGGAATCGCGCACGCTGGAGCAAAGCATGGAGGCCGGCTGGCGCCTACTCGCCGGCCTGCCGCCGACCGAACTCACCCGCCTCTCCGACGCGCAGATCGCCGCGCATCTGCAGTCAAAGCCATGACACGGGACATGAGCACCGCAGGGCCGTCCCAAGGTGCGAATTGCGCCCCCTCGGGGGCAGCGCAGCGGCGGCAGTTGTTCTTGCCGCAAGCGTGGGGGCCATTAATGGCGAAGCCAGCCCCACCCGCGCCGTCGTCCTCGAGTTGAAGGACGAGCAGCGCGCAATGCACGAGGGCTACGTCTTCCTGGACGAGAAATGCCTGCTGCTGGCCGGCGAAATCCTGCGCGAGCTCGCGCGCTACGCGGAACTCGACCGCGTCCTGCTCGACGCGCATCGGATGGCGATCGAAACGCTGCAGGCGGCGGTTGCCCGGCACGGATTGCACGAGCTGCAGGTCTATCCACCGCTCGAGCAAGTCGGCTGCGACGCTCACATGCATCGCGCGGTCGCTCATGGGCGTGCGCTTGCTGGACGCCAGCTGGCGGCCGGCGGACAATGCGCCGCCGCGTTCCGTTGCGCCATCTCCCGAGGCGGAAGCCTGCCGACGCGCATTCCTTGCGCTGATCGCCGTCGCGGCGGAACTCGCGGCGGTCAGCGGAAATCTGGAACGGCTGTCGTTCGAATACCGGCGTTCGGTGCGGCGCGCGCGCGCGCTGCAGGATGTCCTGCTGCCGGAGCTCGACCAGTCGGTCTATCGGATCGAGACGCGGCTGGAGGAACTCGAGCAGGAAGATGCCATTTCCATGCGCCAGCGTGTTTGAATGCAACCAATCGCCAAAAACCTGAGAACAATATGAAACCACTCGACACCATCGTGATCGGCGCCGGAATTTCCGGGCTGACGGCGGCCTATGGCCTGACCAAGCGTTCCCGCACTTGCACGGTCCTCGATCCCGGGCCGGAGGCCGGAGGCGTGATCGCCAGCCGGCGGCGCGACGGATTCCTCTATGAAATGGGACCGAACAGCACGCTCGACACGACGCCGCTCATCAACGCGCTGCTCGCGGACCTGGGCATCGCGAACGAACGCATCGACGCGAATGCCGTGGCGGCGACGCGCTACATCGTCCGGGGCGGAAAACTGGTCCCGCTGCCGGGCTCGCCGGGCGCGTTCTTCACGACGCGCGCCTTCACGCTCAAGGCGAAGCTGCGGCTGTTCGCGGAGCCGTTCATTGCCCGCACGCCGGCCGGCGTCGACGAATCGATCGCGGCTTTCGTGCGCCGCCGGCTGGGAAGCGAATTCCTCGACTACGCGATCGACCCTTTCGTCGCTGGCATCTACGCAGGTGACCCCGGGCGCATTTCGGTGGGCGCCGCGTTTCCGCGGCTGCTGGCGTTGGAGCAGGCGCACGGCAGCCTGATCAAGGGCCAGATCGTAGGCGCCCGCGCGCGCAAGAAGAACAAGGAGGTTGCGAAGAACGTGGCGGCAAGCTTCTCGTTCCGCAACGGGATGCAGACGCTTACCGACGCGCTGGCGAAGGCGCTGCCGCCGATCGAATACGGCACGACGGTGCGGCGCGTCATGCGCGACGGCGACGGCAGCTTCACGGTCGAGGGCATCCGCAACGGCGCGCCGGTCGCGTGGCGTGCGCGCTCGGTGGTTCTGGCCGCTCCCGCCTACGCGGCCGCCGCCATGATCGAGGGAATTGCGCCTGATGCGGCGGCGGCGCTGGCCGGCGTCGACTACGCGCCGATTGCGATCGTCGCGTCCGCCTACCGGCGCAGCGATGTAGCGCACTCGCTCGCGGGCTTCGGGTTTCTCGTTCCGAAGCGCGAGCATCACCACATTCTTGGCTGCCTGTTCTCCAGCAGCATGTTCGATGGGCGCGCACCCGAAGGAAGCGTCCTGCTGACGTCGTTCGCCGGGGGTCGCCGCAACCCCGGGATTGCATCGGCGTCCGACGCCGAGATCGCCACGTCGGTCCGCGCGGAACTGGCGGCCCGCCTGGGGGCGCATGGCGCGCCGCTGTGGCAGGAAGTCGCCCGCTGGCCGCAGGCGATCCCGCAATACGACATCGGCCATCTCGACCGCATGCGCCGGATCGACGCCGCGGAAGCCGCGGTGCCCGGACTCTATTTCTGCGCGAACTATCGCAGCGGCGTGGCGGTCGGCGATCGCATCAAGATCGGGCAGTCCACGGCCGAGCAGGTTGCCGGCTTCGTCGCCGCGCGAGCGGCTACGGCGGACGTGCGCTAGTCGTCACCCGCAGGCGCTGCCTGCCGGCTGATTTGCCGGTGCAGCGCGACGTAGCGAGCTTCCGGTTGCTTGCCGAACAGCGGGTCCTCGAGATGCTGGATTGCGGCGTGGATCGCCTTCCAGTCTCGTGGCGTGAGCAGCTCGTCCGCCAGCGGCAGGATCTCGCTTTCTTCGAGCCGCATGTGGCTGCGCAGCGTGTCGACGTATTCGCGCGCGACGGCCTCGACCGCTTCGCGCGACGAGATCGTCCCGTTCACGATGTCGTCCAGTTGCCGGACCAGTTCGTGGCCGGCGTGGTGCAGGCGCGCGTGCTGCGCCGCGAGCTCGTCCACGGTCGAGGCGACGCTTTTCTCGCGATCGCGGATCTTCGCGAAGACCAGGTCCTCCTTGGGATGATGCAGAACGTCGGAGTAATGCGTCATGTAGAACATGATGTTCAGCATCAGCTCGTAGTCGGGCGACTTGCCGCCGTGGAACAGCATGAGCTGCCCGTCGAGCATGTTGAGCAGCTTGGCGAAGTTGACGTGTTCCGCGTGCCACAGCGCAAGGGTGGTCGGCATGGGACCTTCCGGAAAATGGGCATCGCCCACCGCGACGTGCGGCGCGCGTCCTTGGGCTAGATGCTACGACAGGACGTATGGCGAGAGAAGCGCGCGCGCCGCAACTCTTGATCCTGATCAGAATCAGGGCGGATTGCGCACGTCGTAGAAGAACTCCTGCATCATGAAGGCCTCGAGTTCGGCGTTGTCCCGCGCCCGCGCCGAGAGCGTGAGTTGCCGGCCAAGACGGTGCGACTCCCAGAGGAACTCGCCGGACTCGTGTTCGCGGATGATGCCGATCATCTTGCGCACGACCGCGATCTGGATATCGGGGTTGTCGCCCTTGCTGCACCTCGATCACCTGCTTGCTGTTGCGGCTGATGTCCTTGTTCCAGCCGTAGAAATAGAACTCCGCGTAGCTGTATTCCAGCGTCTTGACCTGGAATATGCCGCCGCCGTTCTTCGGGTCCTTGCCGAATGTCGGCCGGCCGTTCATCCCGATGTTGGCGGCGATGATCCGGTTCTGGCGGTCGTTTTCGTTCTCGGTCGACGGCGCGGACGACGTGCTCTGCGATTCGGAAGGCGCTTCGCCGCGCGCGCGGCGTCTCGCTTCGATGTAGGCGGCAAGATCGGTCGCGGCGACCGGCTGCGGCGGGGCAGGCTGGGGCGGGGCCGGGGCAATCGCCGGCGTGTCGGGCGCCTGCCTCGGCACGGTCATGACCGGCGGCGGCGATGGCCGGCGCGCCACCGGTCTGGATGGCGCAGCCTCGCGTTCGGGAGGGCGCAACGCGACCTTGGGCTCGGGAGGCGGCGGCGGCGAGGGCATGCTCCCCGGGATGCCCGGCTTCGGCACGAGCTGGACGGCGAGCGGGCTGCCGGAGTCGCCTTTGTCCGTATCCGATGGCGTCAGGAGCCGCATGTGCGGCAGGTACGTCCACAGCGCCAGCCCATGGACGAGCAGCGACACCGCGAACGCCACCCGGATCGCGGAGATTCGTACGTCGTCGTGTCGCTCGGCCGGCGGGCGGCGCCAGGATTTCATCGGCTACTCAACGCGGGCACCGGCACCTGGAACTTGGTAATGCGAATCGGCATGGGCGGTCATCGGCAAGGGCTGTCGGAACGCCAAGGAAGGCGGATGCTGCAGGAGAATATACTCTTGCGCATCGCCGATCCTCCCGCGAACGCGAACTCCATTGACTACGACCGCCCCCAGATCGAAAGTTCCCCGCATGGTGATGTGGCTGCTGGTCATTGCTCGTATTGCTGCTTGCGGGTCCGATGTTGACGCTGGCGTTCGGCCGGGCCTCGGTCACCGGCGACTGGCGCAACGCCACGCATCGCTCGGCCGGGTTGGCGCCCGATCCCGCGACGCACGAGGAAGCGGTCGTGCAGGTCTACGCGAGCCGCGCCTTCAGCTGGCGCGGCGCGTTCGCCGATCACACGTGGCTCGCGGCCAAGGCGCGCGGCGCCGATCATTTCACCCGTTACGAAGTGATCGGGTGGTATGGCGGCGGCGGCCGGTCGGTGGTGTCGGTATCCGGGCAGCGCGCGCCGGATGCGGAGTGGTTCGGCGCGCCGCCGCGCCTGATCAAGGACGTGCGCGGCGAGGCGGCCGAGGCGATCATCGGCAAGCTGCCCCAGGCCGTCGCGACCTATCCCTACGCCAGCACGTACCACGCGTGGCCGGGTCCGAACAGCAACACGTTCGTCGCGCATCTCGGCCGTGAAATTGCCGAGCTGAACGTGACGTTGCCGTCCACCGCGATCGGCAAGGACTACCTGCCCATCGAGCGGATCGTGTCGACGACGCCCAGCGGCACCGGCGTCCAGTTGTCGCTGTACGGCGTTCTGGGCGTCCTCTACGGCAGCGACGAAGGGCTCGAGCTCAACGTGCTGGGCCTGGTGACGGGTTTCGATCTCCGCCATCCCGCGCTCAAGCTGCCGGGCATTGGACGCGTGCCCGGCAACGGCTAGATCGCGCGGACATTGCGTCGCGCGCCGACGATAGCGCAACGATGACGACGACACGCGAGACTTGCGAGCGACTGGATCGTGACGACCCGCTCGCGGGTCTGCGTGAACTCTTCGACCTGCCCGCAGGCGTCATCTACCTCGACGGGAACTCGCTGGGCGCGTTGCCCAGGATGCGGCCGCGCGCGTGCGTCGCGTCGTCGAGGACGAGTGGGGCCGCGGACTGATCCGCAGCTGGAACAGTGCCGGCTGGATCGACATGCCGCAGCGGGTCGGCGACAAGATCGCCCGGCTGGTCGGCGCCGGCGCGGGAGAACTGGTGGTGGCCGATGCGACGTCGGTGAACCTGTTCAAGGCCCTGAGCGCCGCGCTCGACCTGATGCGCGTGGCCGCGCCGGAACGCAACGTCATCCTGACCGAGCGCGAACAATTTCCCGACCGACCTCTACATCGCCGAGTCCATCGCGCGCGCGCGCGGCGTGCGAGTTGCGGCGCGTGGATGCCGACGCGATTTTCGCGCAGCTCGACGGACGGGTGGCGGTGCTGCTGCTCACGCACGTCAACTATCGCGATGGCCGCATGCACGGGATGGCCGCGATCAATCGCGCCGCGCATGCCGCGGGCGCGCTGGTCGTCTGGGACCTGTCGCACTCGGCCGGCGCCGTGCCGGTCGACCTGAACGGCAGCGGCAATTCGGACGATGCCGCCGATTTCGCCGTGGGTTGCGGCTACAAGTACCTGAACGGCGGGCCGGGCGCGCCGGCGTTCGTCTGGGCGCATCCGCGGCACACCGCAACGATGGACGCGCTGCAACTCGGCCAGCCGCTTGTCGGGCTGGCTCGGCCACGCGGCGCCGTTCGACTTCGCGCCGAACTACCGGCCCGCCAACGGTATCGCGCGTTTCGTGTGCGGCACGCCGCCGGTCGTCTCGCTGGCCGCGCTGGAGTGCGGCGTGGACACGCTGCTCGCCGCGGAATCGCTGGGCGGCATTGCGGCATTGCGCGTGAAGTCGCTGGCCCTGACCGAGCTTTTCATTTCGCTCGTCGACGCGCGCTGTGCCGACCAGGGGCTCGTGCTGCGGACACCGCGCGAGCAGCGGATGCGCGGCAGCCAGGTCAGCTACGCGCACGCGGACGGCGCGTACGCGATCATGCAGGCGCTCATCGCGCGCGGCGTCATCGGCGACTTCCGCGCGCCGGATATCCTGCGCTTCGGGGTCACGCCGCTGTACACGCGCTTCACCGACATATGGGACGCCGTGGAAAACCTGCGCCAGGTTCTGGACAACGGCGAGTGGCGCGACGCCCGTTTCGGCCAGCGCGCGGCCGTGACCTGAAGAGCCGGTGCCGGTCAGGGAAAGCGCGCGCCCCAGCCCAGGCCGCCGTAATACCAGTTGCCGGCGGAATAGGTGTATCCGCCGTTCCACCACATGGCCACGGCGTTGTCCTGCACGTCGTTCCAGTAGTTGTAGTACTGCGAACTGATGCCGCCGCTGCCGCCGAGCGTGCGGCTGTAGCCGCCGTCGCCCCGGTCCTGCGCGTTCCAGCCGGTGTTCGGCGCGCCGCTGAAGCGGTCGGTGTTGCTCATGCTGTAGCTGGCCGCCGCGACAGGGGTATTGTTGTTGTTGCGCGCGTTGGCTTCCTGATCGGCCCAGGTCGTGTCGCTCGACGCGCTGCCCCAGTTGCCGCCCGATTGCTGCTGCCAGCCGTCGCTGCCCTGGCGATAGACGTTGCCGTCGGGGTCGGCGTAGTAGACGTTGGGCAGCGAATAGGGCTGCCATTGCGCCGACGGTGCGGAAGGGCCGCCGGCGGACGCGTAGACGGCGTTGGCCCGCGCCGTACCTGCCGGGTTGCCGGCGAGGTTGGCAGGCGTCTGGTCGTAGCCGCGCGACCCGGCGCCGGTCATCTGGGCGGGACCCGCGCTGTTGACGTTCGCGCTGCGCACGTTGGCGTTGGCCGCGCTGCTCGGCCGGCGATAGACATTGGTCGCCGCGGTTCCGCAGCACGGGTAGCCGCCCCAGTAGCCGGGTGAAAAATACGCGCCGCTGAGGTAGGGCTGGGTCCATGCGGGGGTCGCGAGGCCGACGGCGAACGCGTACGTGTATCCCGCGTCCTGGTTGTAGACGGGCGCCGCGGCGACGCCATAGGTCGACGGTGCCGGATACCAGGCATTGCCGATCCACGACATGTAGGAATAGCCGGTGCCGTAGACCACGGTGCCCCACGGCGACACGGTCGTCCCGAGATAGCCGGGCGTGTAGCCCTCGTGCACGACGTCGGGCGTCACGTCGTAGATGCGCACGAACGTGACGAAATAGATCGGCGACGACGGCGGAATGGAATAGATCGCTTCGGGAACCGACGTGGCGACTGTCCACGGACCCGTCACTTGAGTCGCGGTGAACCAGACACCGGCGCGGACCGCGTAGTACGCGTCCGTCGCCACCTGGATCACCGGCGCCGACGCATTGATCACGTACTTGAGCGACGTGCCGGCGATCGGCCCGTATTGCGGCGCCCCGTCGAACTTCGGCGTGAACTTCGGCCCGTTCTTGCGCGGCACTTGCGCGGTCTGCGCGATGGAGTTTTCGTTCAGCGCCTGCTGCGCCTGCGGGGTTCCCGCCACGGTCATCAGGACGGCGCCGGCAAGCGATGCCGGCGGAATCTTCGCGAAGTCCGGCGGCAGCGCGTTGCTGGCCACCGAACGTCCATTGGCCGTTGAGCGCGGACGCGCGGAACCAGCGCCCGGCGAGCAGAACGTAGTAGTCGTTGCTCGTGGAGTCGCGCAGCACGTCGCTCGTGGTATTGGACGCCCACAGCAGGGCGGTCCCGACGATCGGCACGAAATCGGGCGCGCCGTTGAAGACGATGAGTTCGGTCGGAACCTGCGTCGTGTAGATGGTCGGCGCGCCGGCGGCAAGCGACGGCTTGGGATTGGCGGCCGGACCGCCGTCGAGCATGTCGACGACGCGCGCTGCGGTGACCTTGGTCGCGGCCGCATTGATGCCGGATGGCGCGATGAACACCGGCGACCACGGCCCCTGGATCGCAGCGCCGAGTCATCCAGCCGTCGAACACGTGGATGAAGAAATCCTTCTCGACGGTACGCTGCAGGATCAGCGCCTTGCGTGTTGATGACGCGCTGGAAGCCGCGCGACGCCCGGGATCGGCCGCAGCACCGGCGGACCGTCGATCGGCACCAGGATGGCCGGCGAATTGCTGACGATCACCTTCGGCACGTTGCTCTGCACGGCCGCCGCAGGCGCGGACGTCGCCGCGAGCGCCGGCGATTGCTTCAGCTGGTCGAGCGAGACGCTGCGCACGCCCTGCGCGAAACGCTTTTGCAGTTCGGCCAGGTACGCGGCGCCGTGGTCCGGAAGCGTCGGGAAGTCGCTTTTCGTGATCTTGAGGTCGTCCAGCACGACGCGGCGCGTGGTCTTGTCCACCCGCGTGCGGGCCGTGGCGAAGACGACGCCGAAACCCTCGCGCGTGGCCCCTTTGGGCAGGATCGCCATCGCGCAGCGGAAATCGATCCTGTTGTCGGTCCAGCTGTTCACCTGCGGCTGATAGATGAGGATTCCCGCGCTGGACAGCTTGACTTCGCGCGGCCAGGGCGCAGCCGCTGCGGGTGTCGGCGCGGGCGCACCCGAAGGCGCCGGCGGAGTCGCGGCAATGGCCGGCAACAGGCCCACGACGAGGGCAATCAGGAGCGCATGGCGCACGATTCGAGCATTCATGGCGTCAATTTTCATCGGAAAGTCATGGAGACTAACATTTTCGCCGCCGGTCGACGCCGACGGGGTCGTCGGTCGGCGAGTGTCCAACCCCTTCGTTTGCGCAGGACGATGCTGCTCCCCGATAATGCGCGTCCAGAACGCACAATTCCATAACGCACAATCACAGGGGAGGAACACCTGCCATGACCGACGCCGCGGAAGTCAAGCCGGCACCACCTGCGCCCAAGGAGCCCCAGGAGCGCATTGTCGTGACCGAGCACAGTCGGGTCATCGGCGGAAAGAAGCTCGAGTACACGGCGACCTGCGGGACGGTCGTGTTGCGCGATTTCGACGCCGACGACGACAGCAAGGAGCGCAAGAGCCGCGGCGACAAGTCGCGCGCCACGATCTTCTTCACGGCGTATACGCTGAAGAATGCGAAGGGACCGGAGTCGCGTCCGCTGACCTTCAGCTTCAACGGCGGACCCGGCTCCAGCAGCGTGTGGCTGCACCTGGGCATCCTCGGGCCGCAGCGCGTCGCCACCGACGACATGGGCAATTCGCCGCCGCCGCCGTATTCGCTGGTCGACAACGAATACTCGCTGCTCGAGTCGAGCGACCTCGTGTTCATCGACCCGGTGGGCACCGGTTACTCGCGCGTCGCCGAAGGCGAGAAGGTGGCCGAGTTCCATGAATACCAGCGCGACCTCGACGCGGTCGGCGAGTTCATCCGCCTCTACCTGACCCGGTATGGCCGCTGGGGCAGCCCGAAGTACATGATCGGCGAAAGCTACGGCACCACGCGGGCGAGCGGCTTGTCGCTGCACCTGCAGGACAAGCACGACATCTTCCTGAACGGCATGATGCTGGTGTCGCTGGCCGTCGACCTGCAGACGCTGTCGTTCGACAGCGGCAACGAATTGCCCTATCCGCTGTTCCTGTCCCGACTTATGCGGCGACCGCGTGGTATCACAAGGCGCTGTCGCCGGCGCTGCAGAAGAAGCCGCTGGCCGACGTCATCAAGGAGGCGGAAGCCTTCGCCAGCAACGTCTACAGCGTGGCATTGCTGCAGGGCTCGCGGCTGGCGCCGGCCGAGCGCGAACGCATCGCCGGCCAGCTCGCTCGTTACACCGGACTGTCGAAGGAGTACGTGCTGCGCTGCGACCTGCGGCCGGAGCCGTTCCGGTATTTCAAGGAATTGCTGCGGCACCGGGGCCAGACGGTCGGCCGGCTGGATACGCGCTTCCTCGGGCACGACCGGGACGACGCGGGCGAGCATCCCGAGTCCGATCCGATGCTCGCCAACCTGATCGGCGCCTACGCCGCCGGCATCAACCAGGTGCTGCGCGACACGCTCAAGTACGAGGCCGACGCGCCGTATGTCGTGCACGCGCCGATCTGGGACAAGTGGACGTGGAAGGATTTCGCCAACAAGTACGTCAACGTCGGCGACAGCCTGCGCCGCGCGATGCAGGCCAATCCGCACATGCGCGTGTACGTGGCGAGCGGCTACTACGATCTCGGCACGCCGCATGCCGCCGGCGACTACACGCTCTCCCACCTGGGCCTGCGCCCGCACATGCAGAAGAACGTGCAGGTCAGCTATTTCGAGTCCGGCCACATGATGTACATCCACAAGCCTTCGCTCGCCCGGATGGCCGCGGAATTGAAGGCGTTTGTCGCGCCGGCCATCAAAGCGACCTGAGTCGGCGATGTCCGATGCCGCCACGGTCGACGCGGCGAAAGCGTGCGTGAACTGCGGCGCGCCGGCCGAGCGCGCCTATTGCCCGGACTGCGGGCAGGAGACCGACGTCCGCCTGCCGACGCTGCGGCAGTTCATGCGCGAAACGACGGGCAGCCTGGTCGCCATCGACGGGCGGTTGTGGCGCACGCTGCGCGCATTGCTCACGCAGCCCGGATTCCTCACGCACGAATATTTTCGCGGCCGCCGCAGATTCTACGTGCGGCCGGCGCGGCTGTTCCTCGCGACATCGCTGATCCTGTTCGCGGTGCTGCGCTTCACCACCGAGCCGATCCACTTCGACGAATCCGCCGCAAGCCCGGGCACCAAGGCGGATGCCGGCGGCGAGCGGATTCGAACGCCGCGCGCAGAACCGGAACGAGATTTCGCTCATCGGGAATATCCGGATCGGCATGGACCGCAACTTCAAGTTCACCGTGACGGGACCGCGCAACGTGGTGACGGAACAGTTGCGTGCCCGCCTCGATCACTTCAACGCCATGCCCGCGCACGAGAAGGGCAGGCAGCTCACGTCCGGACTCCTGCAGTACGGACCGTATGCGATGTTCATCCTGCTGCCGGTGTTCGCGTGGCTGCAGCAGATCTCCTACGCGGGCCGGTTGCGCCCGTACCCGGGCGGCCCAAGCGCTACATCGAGCACCTGGTCTACGCGACGCACATGCACAGCGTCATGTTCCTGGCGGCGATCGTCGCGCTATTGATACCGGTCGCGTTCCTGCGCTGGCTGATCCTGGCGTGGCTGGTCGTCTACGTGCTGCGCAGCAAGCACGCGATCTACGGAGGATCGCGGTGGGGCGGCATCGTGCGCACGCTCTTCGTCGTCGTCGCCTACACGTTCTTCATGGCCATCGCGCTGCTGCTGCTCATCGTTCCCGGCCATCCTGCTGGCCTGATCGATACCGCCTGAAAGGCGAAGGGCCGGGCGGCGTGCGCCCGGCCCTTCTGCAGTCGCTCGTCTGGGAGGGGCCGACGACTGCGAAAAGCAATGTCTTTGCGGAATGCCCTAGCTTTGAAGCCTGGTGATCGTGCCGGCGGTCACCGTCGGAACGGCGCTGGTGCCGGTGTCGGCCTGGGCGACGAGCGCCACGGGTGCCACGACCGACAGGCTGAACGTGACGAAGGTCAGGGCGATGGCCAGAACGCCAAAGGCGGTGCGGGGCGTCGAAGGTTGGTAGCTGTTCATCGTGGTTCTCCTGGTTAGTCGTGCTGGTACTGATTGGATGCAGCGTCGGGCCTATTCGGATTCACCGGTTTTTCAGCTCCCGTTTTCCGGGCGCCGGGCCGTTGGAACGCATCCTAGGCAGGGGGGCGGGACGCCTCAAGGCGCAGGCGACGAAATCCTCGCCAGGGGCGACGAAAACCCGCTGCGCCGGATGAAACGCGCGAGTTCGAGCGTGGAAGACCGCGGAATGGCGGCCCCGGGCCGCCGGTTTTACTTCACCGGCGGCGGCGGCGCCTGCGGGTTGCGCAGCGTCAGCGGATAGGTGGCCAGGCTGCGCTGGCCGCCGGCGCCTACGGCGCGAACCGAGAACAGGTAATCGTCCTTGGACATCGGCACGCTGGCGCGGGTGACGTTGCCGACGAATTCGGCGCCCTGCCAGAACGGGGCGGTGGTCTCGCGCCAGACGATCTCGTAGCCGGCGATGTCCGGTTCGGGATTGGCGCGCCAGGACATCGTCGTCTGGTTTTCCAGCCGCATCGTCTCGATGCGCACGCCCACCGGCGCGGACGGTGCGCTTGCCAGCGACGCCAGCGCGGCCGCATTCACGCGCGCGACGCGGGACAGGTATTCGAAGTCGACGAATTGCGGCAGGTCGCCGAACTGCACGCCATCGACGACGCGCACGTCCTGGTGCTGGTGGCGGAAGTCCTCGTGCGCCTCGGTGAAGCGCACGGCCGTGAACCCTTGCGCGAGGAACGGAATGTGATCGCCGCCGCGCAGGTAGCGGTCGCGGCGATAGACGACCTTCACGGTCATCTCCGGGCACGTAGCGCAGTGCGGCGTCGCGGATCGTGCGCGCCAGCTCGCGCGCCGCGGAATCGTTCTCGCCGCCGGTGGCCAGCCGCTGCTGCCACTCTTCGCTGACCTGCTTGTCGGCGGGAACGCCTTCCGCGAACAGGCGCAATATCGTCGCGTCGCGGCGGCCGGTTTCGTCGTGCGCGTTGCCGACGATGTCGTTGGTGATCATCGCCTCGACGTTCACGCCGCGGTCGTGCGCAGTCTTGGCCCAGTGCGCGGCGCCGAGCAGTCCCTGTTCCTCTCCGGCCACGGCCATGAACACCAGCGTGGCGGGAAAGCGGCTCTTGGCGAACACGCACGCGAGCTCCATCACGACGGCGGTACCCGACGCGTCGTCGTTGGCGCCCGGCGCGTCGCACTCCGGAGTTCATCACGTTGCCGCACATCGAATCGTAGTGGCCGGACACCACCAGCGTGCGCGCCTTGGCCAGGGGGTCGACGCCTTCGAGCGTGGCGACGACGTTGACCAGCGTCGCCGGCTTCGGGACGCGCGGCGAGGGCTCCTGCACGAATTCGTCGAATTCGACCTTGAGGCGCGCGCCGGGCGCGGCGGCGCAGGCGTCGAGCGTGCTCTTGATCCAGCGGCGCGCGGCGCCGATGCCGCGCTTCGGATCGTCGGTGGCGGAGAGCGAATGCCGCGTGCCGAATCCGGCCAGCGTGCGGATCGTCGTCTCGAGCCGCGCCGGCGACACGGCGCGGACGAGGCCCGCGATTTCGGGATCGGTCGTCGCGGGCAAGTCGGCCGCGGTGGCGGGAGCGGCGCTCGCCAGCAGCACGCTCAAGGGAAGGACAAAGCGAAGGTTCACGGCACGGTCCCTGGCAGGCAATGAGGTCGCCAATGCTACTCTTGCAACGCGCTCCTGCCATCCTCGCCATGATTGCGCTCCATTCCCGGTTCCTGTTGCCGGCCATCGCATGCCTGGTCGCTGCCGGCGCGCTCGCGCAGCCGGCGATGTTCAGCAAGGCCACCGAGGTGGTCGAGATCGCCGGCTATGCCGAGGAGGTCGACATCTACCGGCCGGTCGACCGCCCCGTCGCCGGTGTCGCCATCGTCGCGCACGGATTCACGCGTTCGCGCATCCGCCACAAGGACCTGGGCCAGGCGCTCGCGCAGGCCGGCGTGGTCGCGGTGATCCCGGATCTGCCCAGCGCCGTGGATCACTGGGGCAACGGCGACGCCATCGTCGATCTCGCGCAGAAGACTTGCCGGCGGCGCGTTCGGCGTCGCGCCCACCGCGCGCTCGCGCCTGGTGCTGATCGGCACATCCGCGGGCGGGCTCGCCACGGTGCTCGCCGCGGCCAAACTGCCGGGACTGGCGGGCTGGATCGGCCTGGACCCGGTGGACCGTACCGGAAGCGGCACCAGGGCTGCGGCGGAGCTCGCGGCGCCCGCGGTGGTGCTGCTGGGCGGCGCGTCGAGCTGCAATCTCTTCGGCAGCGGGCGCGACATCGCGCGCGCGTTGCCGCACCTGGTGCGCACGACGGCGTGGAAAGAGGCATCGCACTGCGATTTCGAGGACCCGACCAACAACTTCTGCCGCGTGCTGTGCGGCAAGTCATCGTCGGCGATGCAGGCGCGCATTCGCCGCGAGACGGTGGGCGCGACGCTCGAGTTGCTGAACCTTGCGGCGGCCGCCGATGCTCGCTTGGCGATGCCGATGGGTCCTCCGGAAAGCGATGCGCCCGTCGCGCCCGATCCGCCTGGCCCGCCACCGACAGACGACCCGGGCGAGTGAGTTGCCAAATGAGTTGGCAAATGAGTCGCCAAATGAGCGGCCGAACGAGCGGCCAGGTCAGCGCTCTTCGAGCTCGGCCTTGTAGCGTTCCCGCGCCTCGTGTTCCTTGCGCACGTCGCTGATCTCGCGCATCACGCCCTGCAGATCGACCGGCGCCGTGCTGGCGGCGAAGTGGCCGGTGAGGTCGGTGTCGGCGTGCAGCGCGCCGCGCTCGTACAGCGCCCATATTTCCTTGCCGTATTGGGTGGCGGCCAGCGCGGGCGCGAACCGGCTGAAGTAGGCCGTGATGTTGGCTGCGTCCCGCTGCAGCATGGCGGAGGCGTTGTTGTTGCCGGCGGCGTTGACCGCCTGCGGCAGGTCGATGATCACCGGCCCGGTGCGGTCGACCAGCACGTTGTACTCCGACAGGTCGCCGTGGATGATGCCGGCGCACAGCATGCGCACGATCTCGCGGATCAGTACGGCGTGAAATTCCAGCGCCACCGCTTCGGTAAGCATCAGGTCGTTCAGGCGCGGCGCGGGATGGCCTTCGGCATCGGTCAGCAGTTCCATCAGCACCACGCCGTGCATGAAGCCGAAGGGCTTGGGCACACGCACGCCGGCGCCGGCGAGCAGGTACAGCGTATCGACTTCCACGCTCTGCCACGCCTCTTCCTGGGCCTGGCGACCGAAGCGCGTGCCCTTGGCCATCGCGCGCGCTTCGCGGCTGTTCTTGGTCTTGCGGCCCTCCTGGTACAGCGCCGCCTGCCGGAAGCCGCGCTTGTTGGCCTCCTTGTACACCTTCGCGCAGCGCAATTCCTCGCCGCAGCGGACGACGTAGACGGTGGCTTCCTTGCCGCTCATCAACTGCCGGACCACGGCGTCGATCATGCCTTCGTGGACGAGAGGTTCGAGGCGCTTCGGGGTCTTCAACGCGTTTTCCTGTATGGGGGCCAGCATTGTCGCATGCACAACTGCGGTGCCCGGACAGTCCGTGACGCAGCGCGTCGGTGTCCATAGCATCGCAGACCCTAGTACCATGCGCGCTCAACGTCACGGGAGGCAGGCCATGCAAAGACGCAAGCTGGGAAGCACGGGATTCGAGGTCGCGCCGCTCGCGTTCGGAGGCAACGTGTTCGGCTGGACGGCCGACGAGGCCACGTCGTTCCGACTGCTCGACGCGTTCGTCGCGGCCGGCGGCAACCTCATCGACACGGCCGATTCCTATTCGCGCTGGGTGCCCGGCCATCAGGGCGGCGAATCGGAGTCGATCATCGGCCGCTGGATCGCGCGGCGCGGAAGGCACGACGACGTGGTCATCGCGACCAAGGTCGGCTCCGACATGGGATTGGGGTACCGGTGTCTTCGCGCCGACTACATCATGCAGGCGGCCGAGGCGTCGCTGCGGCGCTTAGGCGTCGACGCGATCGACCTCTACCAGTCGCACTGGGACGACGACAAGACGCCCTTCGATGAAACGCTCGAAGCCTACTCGCGGCTGATCAGGCAGGGCAAGGTGAAGGCGATCGGCGCCTCCAACCTGACCGCGGAGCGCCTGGGGCAGGCGCTCGCCGTCGAGCGCGCAGCATGGCTATCCCCGCTACCAGACGCTGCAGCCGCACTACAACCTGTACGAACGCGCGAGCTTCGAAGGCGCGCTCGCCGACCTGTGCGTGCGCGAAAACATCGGCGTCATCACCTATTTCTCGCTCGGCGCCGGGTTCCTGACGGGCAAATATCGCAGCGAGGCGGATTTTGCCAAGAGCGCGCGCGGCGCGGGAATGCAGAAGTACATGAATCCGCGCGGACTGCGCATCCTGGCCGCGCTGGACGCGGTGGCGCAACGTTGCGGCGCGACGATGGCGCAGGTCGCTCTGGCCTGGCTCATGCAACGGCCCGGCGTCACCGCGCCCATTGCCAGCGCGACATCCGTTGCCCAGCTCGACGAGCTGATGGCGGCCACGCGCGTGAGCCTCGACGCGGAAGCCGTCACGGCGCTGGACGAGGCAAGCGCCTGAACGAGGCCGGCGGACATTGACGGGCAGCGTCGCGGCGTGCCAGAATCGCGCCGCTTCGCGGATCCGCCGCGCGGCCCGTCCCTATCAACTCAACCTACAGGAGAAGTCGTATGAAGCCCATTGCCACGCCTTTCCTGTCGGCTGCCGCCTGACCTGATGGTCTGAAGTCCTCAGCGCCGTCGTTCCGGCGCGCCACCGACGTTTACTCCTGGCTGCTCCGCGCGAAAAGCGCCGGAGCTCTTTGGCGCTTGCGCGTTGCCGCGCGCGCCGCGAGAAACGAAGGATCAGATCTCATCATGGTCGAATTCGAATTCGAAGTGTTATCGACGCTGGGGCTCACGCCGGCGCTGGCGCAGCGCGCGGCATGCCTGAGCGTGCCGGAAGGCGTGCAAGTCAACCTGTCGCGGGTCACGGAAGTCCATCGCGAGTCCGTTCGCCTGCACGACGGCGATCGCGAATTGAGCGCGCGGCCGTTGCCGCGGCTCGTGCGCTCGCTGCTGGAGGAAGGCACCGCGCTTGCGGTGGGCGACTGGGTATTGGCCGGCGAGGACACGCTGCGCCAGGCCTGGGTTCACGAACGCGTGCCGCCGACGTCGCACATCGCGCGCCGCGATGGCGACGGCCGCCGCCACCCGGTCGTGAGCAATGTCGATACCGCGCTGCTGGTCATGGGACTGGACGACGACTTCAATCCGCGCCGGCTGGAGCGCTACCTGGCACTGGTTCACGGCGACGCGATTCAGCCCGTGGTGGTGCTGACCAAGCGCGACGTCGCGGCGCCCACGCCGGAGGCGCTGGACCTGCGCCTCGACGCGCTGCGCGGACGCATTCCATCGCATGTCGACATCGTCGCCGTCAACGCGACGCACGGCAGCGCCGCGGACGCGCTGCAATGCTACCTGGGACGCGGACAGACGCTGGTGCTGCTCGGGTCATCGGGCGCCGGAAAATCCACGCTGACCAATACGCTGCTGGGTTCGCCGGTGCAGGACACCGGCGCGGTCCGCGCGAGCGACAGCCGCGGCATGCACACGACGACGTCGCGCTCGCTGCATCGCGTGCCGGGCGGCGCGTGCGTCATCGATACGCCGGGCCTGCGCACGCTGCGGCCGGACACCGATGCGGCGACGCTCGCCGGCAGCTACGCGGACGTCGAATCGCTCGCCGCGCAATGCCGGTTCCGCGACTGCCGGCATGCCGACGAACCCGGTTGCGCGGTTCGCGACGGCGTGGACGCCGACCGCCTGCGCAATTACCACAAGCTGCTGCGCGAAGCGCGGCGCGACACGCTCACGCCGCTCGACCGGCAGAAACAGGCTGCGCTATGGAAGGCGAGGGGACGCGCCGCGCATGCGCGGATGAAGGCCAAGCGCGGCGAGGGATGAGGCCGGTGACGGCCGTCCCCCGCCTCGTCGCATCGGTGGTCAGGCGTCGTACTTGAAGGACAGCGAAACGCGGGCGCGGTAGGCGACGACCTTGCCGCCCTCGATCTTCATGTCGAGCTTGCCGACTTCCGCGATGCGCAGGTCGCGCAACGACTTCGCGGCGAGTTCGACCGCGCTTTTCGCCGCGGCCTCCCACGAAACCGGGCTGGTGCCGATGATTTCCGTGACGCGGTAGACGCCGGAGTCGCCTTTTTTCTTGGCCATGGGTATCGCTCCATCGATCGTTGGAGAGGCGCGAAATCGTTTCGCCCGCCTCGGGAAGATCATCATAGCCGCGTGGCCGCAAAGGTCAACGGTCGCATTGATCGCGGTCAATCGCACGGGGAAATCTTTCCCTGGTTCCTGCCGGCCCGCGTTACTGTGGCAACGGATGGACGTTGCGCGTTCGCGAGATGACACGAAATCCGCTGATCTGGATTGGCTTGGCCGGCGTGGCGCCGGACGACAATCCGCGCGCGCTGGCCTGGCAGCGGAAGCTGCATCCATTCATGGTAGCGATCGCGCTGCTCTCGGTGCCTGCCTACTTTCTTGACACTGCACTGCAGCATCCGGATTGGCATCGCGTTGCCACGGTTCTCGATGCGCTGATCCTGGCCGCATTCCTGGCCGAACTGGCATGGATGCTATGGGTGACGAGTTTTCCGGCGGAGTACCTGGCCGAGAACTGGCTCAACCTGGTGATCGTGGTCGGCGCGGGTGCGGCGGTTCTCGGCGCCGCCACCGAATGGGTCGCGGTCGTGCGCGTGATGCGCGTCGCCATCTCCGGCCTGGTGATGATCCGGGCGCTGAGCGGCTTCCATGAGCTGTTCACGCACCGGGGCGCGCCTGCGCTGATCGGCATCGCCATCGTGACGCTGCTCGGGGCCGGCGGCGTCTTCTACTGGCTCGATCCCGGCGTGAACACATACTGGGACGGCCTTTGGCTCGCGTTCACGACGGGGACGACCGTCGGCTACGGCGACGTCGTGCCGGGCACTGGCGCCTCGCGGGCCTTTGCCGCCTTCATGGTCCTGGTCGGCGTCTCGCTGATGACGCTGTTCACCGCCAATGTCGTGACGTTCTTCATCGGCCGGGAGGAAACCGAGTTGCGCAGCGACCTGCATCACGACATCGTCAAGCTTCGCGGCGAGTTGGCGCGGCTCATCGGCGCCGAGGAATTGCGCATCCATCGCGACCTGCACCACGAGGTCCGCATGCTTCGCGACGAGGTACAGGCGCTGCGCGAGGCGCTGGACCGGCCACCTGGCGCCTCGACGCGCACGCGGGAAACCGGGATGATTTGCCCGCGTCTGATCCACGTCAAACCGGGATCCCGGCATTGCCGCTAAAAGGGAAGGCAATGCTCGAGGGAGGAATCCATGAAGGACAGCCGGAATACCGCCCTGCGCGGCGTCAGCCTGCTGCACGACCCGCTGCGCAACAAAGGCACCGCGTTCACCGAGAATGAACGCGATGCGTTCGGCCTGCGCGGGCTGCTCCCGCCGCACGTGCATACGCAGGACGAGCAGGCCACGCGCGTGCTCGACAACCTGCGCAAGCTTGCCGACCCGCTCGAGAAATTCGTCGCGCTGAACGCGCTGCACGATCGCAACGAAGCGCTGTTCTTCCGTGTCGTGTGCGATCACGTCGACGAAATCCAGCCGCTCATCTACACGCCTACGGTGGGCCTCGCCTGCGAACGCTTCGGGCACATCTTCCAGCGGCCGCGCGGCATGTTCATCAGCATCAACGACCGCGGCCGGATCGCCGACGTCCTCGCCAACTGGCCGCTCCCGGCCGGCATCATCGTCGTCACCGACGGCGAGCGCATCCTGGGCCTGGGCGACCAGGGCGCCAACGGCATGGGCATTCCGGTGGGCAAGCTGTCGCTGTACACCGCATGCGCGGGCGTGCACCCGGCGATATGCCTGCCCATCACGCTCGACATGGGCACCAACAACGAGACGCTGCTCAACGACCCGTACTACGTCGGCCTGCGCCGCCGGCGGGTCACAGGCGAGGCCTACGACGAGCTGATCGAGGAATTCGTCACCGCCGCCTGCAAGGTGTTTCCGGGCGTCATCATCCAGTTCGAGGATTTCGCCAACCACAATGCGTTCCGTCTGCTCGAACGCTATCGCGATCGCATCTGCACGTTCAACGACGACATCCAGGGCACCGCGGCCGTGGCGGTGGCCGGCATCCTGTCCGCGCTGCGCGTCAAGGGCAGTGCGCTGGCCGACGAGAAGTTGCTGTTCCTGGGCGCCGGTGAAGCCGCGACGGGAATCGCGGACCTGACCGTGGCCGCGATGGCCGCCAAGGGCGTCGACCCGGCGGAAGCGCGCAAGAAGATCTGGCTGGTGGATTCGAAGGGACTGGTCGTGAAGTCGCGCAAGGACCTGCCGGCGCAAAAGCAGCCGTACGCGCACGAGCACGCGCCGGTCGGCGATTTCCTCTCCGCGGTGAAGGCGCTCAAACCGACCGGCATCATCGGCGTCGCCGCCGTCGGCGGCACCTTCACGCAGGAAGTGCTGCGCGCGATGACGGACTGCAACGTGCGGCCGATCGTGTTCGCGTTGTCCAATCCGACGTCGAAGGCGGAATGCACCGCCGAACAGGCGTACCAGTGGACCGATGGGCGTGCGCTGTTTGCCTGCGGCAGCCCGTTCGCGCCGGTACCGGTGGGGGGCAAGACGCTGGTGCCGCGGCAGGGCAACAACTCGTACATCTTCCCGGGCGTGGGCCTGGGCGCGATCGCCTGCGGCGCCACGCGCATCACGGAGGAGATGTTCCTCGCCGCCGCCAACACGCTGGCGGCGCAGGTCACGCCCGCGGACCTGGACCAGGGAAGCCTCTATCCGCCGCTGGCCAATATCCGTGCGGTGTCGGCACGCATCGCCGTGGCCGTGGCCGAGGTCGCGTACCAGCGCGGGTTGGCGGCCAAGCCGCGTCCGGCCAATTTGCTCGAGTCCGTTGAGAGCCAGATGTACGATCCGCACTATTCGCCGCTTGCTTGAGTGCCGCCGGCGCCGCTGCGCGCCGGCCTGTTGCCGTGAACACCGCCATCCTCGTGTCCCAAGCAGACCTCGCTTCTTCGCGCGCGCACCGGAAGCTGCATCTGCTGGCCGCGACGGTCGCCGCTGTTGCGGTCGCGTCCCATGAGCGCCGCCGCCGCGATGCCCCCGTTGTGGCTGCTGCAGGCGGCAGTGGCCGCCGTCTGGCTGTACGAAGGGCTGTGGTGCAAGGTGCTCGCCCGCAGCCCGCACCAGTTCGAGGTGGTCGAGCAGGTGCCGGTGCTCGCGCCGCGTACTGCGCATGCGCTGCTGCGTCTCCTCGGCGTCGTCGAAACGGCGCTCGGCGTCTGGGTGCTCTCCGGCTGGCAACCCATTGCCGCAGCCGTTGTGCAAACCGCGCTGCTGATCGGCCTCAATTCCGCCGGCATCTATTTCTCACGGCAGCGCATCCCCGATCCGGCGGGCATGGTGCTCAAGAACGCGGCATTGCTCGTGCTCGCGTGGGTTGCGGCAAGCGTGGCGGCGGCCGGCGGCGCATGAAAGCTGCGACGCCGTGGGAGGCGGGCCGCTTCGACACCCGCCGCGGTCCGCGCAAAGTGCTGTTCGGACAGATGTACGAGGATGTCGCGGTCGAACGCGCGGCGTTCGCGCCGGGCGCGCGCGTTTTCTGCATCGCGTCGGCCGGCGACACCGCGATGGCGCTGTCGGTTGCCCACGACGTCACGGCGATCGACATCAACCCCGTGCAGCTCGACTACGCGCGCGCGCGTCTGGCAGGTGCGCCGGCGATCACTGGCGCCGCCGAGCGCGTCATGGGCCTGGGCCGCGGCGCGATGACGCTGTTCGGCTGGCGGCGCGCGGTGCGTCGAACGCTTCCTCGCGCTGGCCGACCCCGCCGCGCAGAGCGCCTACTGGCGAACGCACCTCGACACGTTCGGCTTCCGGCTCGCGACCGACACGGCGTTGTCGGTGTCGGGACTGAAGGCCGTCTACGGATCGCCGTTCCTGGCAATTCTTCCCGCGCATTTCGGGCGCGTGATGCGCGGTCGCCTTGCGCGCTGCTTCGCTGCGTTTCCCAATAGCGGCAACCGCTTATGCGCGCGCGCTGCTGCTGGGCGAGCCGCCGCCGCCGTTGGCCTTCGACGCCGCGTCGCATCTCGCTGGTCGGCGGCGACGCCGCGGCGTACCTCGAGCAATGCGCGCCGGCGTCGTTCGACGCGTTCACGCTGTCGAACATCCTCGACGGCGCCGCCGCCGGATTCCGGCAGCGACTGTTCGCCGCCGTGCGGCGCGCGGCCAGGCCTGGAGCGACCGTGGTGCTGCGCAGCTTCGCGGAACCGGCGCATCCGACAACATACGACGCCGCCGCGCGCGACCGGTCGATCCTGTGGGGCGTGGTCGACGTTCGTCCGGTTTCCGCGCTCGGCGATTCCCCGGGCGTGCCGATCCCGGCGATCGGATAGGCGCCGCGAAAGGCTTCGCCAATCCGGCAATCGGATTTACACTTCGCGCAGGTGCGAAGACACCAGGAGGATGGGCGCATGGCAAGCAAGATCTGGATAAGAAACTACCCTGCCGGCATTCCCGCCGACATCGACCCCGACCAGTTCCAGTCGATCCCGGACCTGGTCGAAAAGGTCTGCGCCAAGTTCGCGGACAAGCGGGCGTTCCACAACCTGGGCACGACGCTGACCTACGCCGACGTGGAACGACTGTCGCGCGACTTCGCGGCGTTCCTGCAGGGCCTGCCGGGCATGGAGCGGGGCGATCGCGTGGCCATCATGTCGCCGAACCTGCTGCAGTATCCGGTGGCGTTGTTCGGAATCCTCCGCGCCGGCATGACCGTGGTCAACGTCAATCCGCTGTACACGCCGCGCGAGCTGGAGCACCAGTTGAAGGACTCGGGTGCGAAGGCCATTGTCATCCTCGAGAATTTCGCCAGCACGCTGCAGCAGGTCCGCACCAACACGCCGGTCAAGCACATCATCACCAGCCAACTCGGCGACATGCTGCCCGCGCCGAAGCGCCTGCTCATCAACATGGTGATCAAGCGGGTCAAGAAGATGGTGCCGGCGTGGAGCATCGACGACACCATCCCGATCCGGACGGCGCTGGCGCGGGGCAAGGCGGCGACATTCAAGCGCGTCGACGGTGTCGCGCGAGGACAACGCGTTCCTGCAATACACCGGCGGCACCACCGGCGTGTCCAAGGGAGCAATGCTCACCCATCGCAATATTCTCGCCAACCTGGAGCAGACCGGCGCGTGGATCTCGGGCAGTTTCAAGGAAGGCACCGAGATCGCCATCGCGCCGCTGCCGATGTACCACATCTTCTGCCTGACCTCGACGCTGCTGTTCCTCAAGTGGGGCAGCCTGGTCGTGCTCATCACCAACCCGCGCGACATGCCGGCGTTCGTCAAGGAGCTGCAGCACTGGAAGTGGAGCGTGCTGACCGGTGTCAACACGCTCTTCAACGGGCTCCTGAACACGCCCGGATTCGACAAGCTCGACTTTTCCGCGGTGAAGGTGGTCGTCGGCGGCGGCACCGCCGTGCAAAGGCCGGTGGCCGAGCGCTGGCAGCAGGTGACCGGGCATTACATCACCGAAGCCTACGGCCTGACCGAGTCCTCGCCAGGTGCGTCGTGCGTTCCGCTGAACTCGCCGTGGAATGGTTCGATCGGGCTGCCGATGCCCTCCACCGAGATGTCGATTCGCGACGCGATCTTCCACGAGCTGCCGCCGTGGACGGGCGTCGGCGACATCGAGAAATTCACCGGCGAAATATGCATTCGCGGCCCGCAGGTGATGAAGGGCTACTGGAACAATCCTTCCGAAACCGCCAAGGTGATGGAGGACGGCTGGCTCAAGACCGGCGACGTGGGCCATCTGGACGGCGACGGCTACTTCACCATCACCGACCGCAAGAAGGACATGATCCTGGTCTCGGGATTCAACGTCTATCCCAACGAGATCGAGAGCGTCGTGGCGGCGCATCCCGGCGTGCTCGAATGCGGAGTCGTCGGCGTCCCCGACGAAAAGTCGGGCGAGGCCGTGAAGGTCGTCATCGTGCGCAAGGATGCGCAGCTCACCAAGGACGCGGTGATTGCCCATTGCAAGACCCAGCTCACCGGCTACAAGATGCCGCGCCATGTCGAATTCCGCGACGCGTTGCCCAAGACGCCGATCGGCAAGGTCCTGCGGCGCGAACTGCGCGACATGCCGAAGGCGTAGCGGCGCGATAACGTGCCGAGCATGTAGGCGTTCTCTTACACAAGCTTGCGGCGCGCCCTGTAAACGCGCGGGGCCGGGCGGGCGTTAGACTAGGGGCATACGAGCCCGGAAGCCGGGCGCCCTGGTCACGGAGAGAGAACACCATGAAGAAAATATCCACGACGTTATTGGGCATCGCTACGCTGCTGCTGGCCCCGCTGGCGGCCGCGCAGGTGACGCTGTACGAATGGGACGGCATGCGCGGACAGGTATTCACCGCCGACCGGCCGATCACCGACCTCACGCGGTACGGATTCAACGATCGCGCGTCGTCGATGATCGTGCAGCGAGGGCAGTGGGAGGTCTGCGAGCATCAGAATTACCAGGGCGAATGCAGGATCCTGCGTCCTGGCCAGTATCCGTCGCTGGCGGCCATGGGCCTCAACAACAAGGTTTCCTCGTTCCGCCGCGTCGATGGCAAGCCGTCGCATGCGTACGCTCCGCCTCCGCCGGTAGCGCCGGCGTACCCGTACTACCTGCAGCATGGCGAGACGTTGTATACGGCCGATGTGGTCGCCGTCCGCGCGGTGATGGGAACGCCGGAGCAGCGGTGCTGGGTCGAGCAGCAGCAGGTCGTCACCAACAGCGGACCGAACGTGCCGGGCGCCATCATCGGCGGCGTGCTGGGCGGCGTGCTCGGCCATCAGATTGGCAGCGGCCGCGGCAACGACGTCGCGACGGCGGTGGGCGCGGTCGGCGGCGCCGCCATCGGCGCCAACGTGAACAAGGGGGGCAGCCAGGTCGCCACGCAGAACGTGCAGCGCTGCACCACCGTGCCGGGATCCGCACAACCGCAATATTGGGACGTGAGCTACGTATTCCGCGGCGTCCAGCATCGCGCGCAATTGGGATTCGCGCCGGGGGCGACGATAACGGTCAACGATAGAGGCGAGCCGCGGGTCTAGCTTCGGGTCGACGGGGAAGCGCGGGATGCGAATTGCGGTGATGGGGACCGGAGGCGTCGGCGGCTACTTCGGCGCCCGGCTTGCGCTCGTCGGGTTGCGACGTATCGTTCATCGCCCGTGGCGCGCATCTCGATGCGCTACGCCAGCGCGGGCTGCGCGTGCTGAGCGCCGGCGGCGATCTTCATGTCGAGCCACGTCGAAGCGACGGACGACCCGCGCGACGTGGGGCCGGTGGACGTGGTGATGTTCGGCGTGAAGCTGTGGGACACCGAGGATGCCGCGCGACAGGTCGGCCCGATGCTCGGTCCCGACACCGCAGTCGTCTCGTTCCAGAATGGCGTGCAGAAAGACGAAGTCTTGCGCCGCGTCCTCGGTGAACGGGCGGTGATCGGCGGTGCCTGCTACATCGCCGCGACGATTGCCGAACCGGGCGTGATCCGGCATACCGGCGCAATGCAGCGCCTCGTGTTCGGCGAATACGGGGGTGAAGCATCCGCCCGTACCGAGGCCTTCCTGGCGGCCTGCAGGAAGGCGGGCATCAACGCCGAGATCAGCGCCGACATCCGCCGCGCGATCTGGGAGAAATTCGTATTCCTGGTTGCGCTTTCCGGAACCACGTCGGCGACACGGATGCCGTTGGGCGCGCTTCTCGCCCACCCGCAGACGCGGACGCTGCTGCGCGATGCGATGCGCGAAGTGGTTGCCGTGGGCCGCGCCGAAGGCGTGACGCTGGCCGATGATTTCGTCGACGGCCGCATGGCATTTGCTGGAACGCTGCCTGCCGCAATGACGTCGTCGATGCACCAGGATCTCGAACGCGGCAATCGCCTCGAAGTCGATTGGCTGAGCGGCGACGTCGTGCGCCGCGGTCTTGCCGCCGGCATTGCCACTCCGGTCAACCGCGTGCTGCACGACGTGCTGGCGCTGCACGCCGGCGGCCGGGCCAGGGCGTAAGTCGCCCCAGCCTTGCCGCGCGCGTCAGGTGAACAGCATTCGCGCGCCTTCGAGTCCGAATCTGGCGAGGCCGCTGACCAGCAGCGCCACGCCGACCGACAGCGCCACGGAGTACAGCGCCTCGCGCCGCCCGATGGTTTTCAGCATGACGGCGAACGTCGAGATGCACGGCACGTAGAAGGTCAGGAACAGCAGGAACGTCATCAGCTGCACGGCATCCAGGTACTGGCCGACATCGAAGCTGCCGAGCGCCTGGTAGACCATCAGCAGCGACAGCTCCTTGCGCAGCACGCCGAACAGGATGGGCACGCCGAGCACCACCGGAAGCCCCAGCCACCACGTGGTGATGGGCAGCAGCAGCGTATTGATGTAACGGTCCGCGCCGACGTGCGCGAGCAGCGCCAGCACCACGCTGCCGCCGACGAGCAGCGGCGTGACGATGGTCAGGATGTCGCGCGTGCGCTCCCAGGTCTCCGCCAGCATCGGCCGCCAGCGCGGAAGCGCGTACGGCGGTATCTCCTGCACCTGCCCGGGTCCGCCGCGCGGATAGCGGCGCCGCAGGATCTGGCCGAGCAACGCGATCACCAGCATCGTCAACAGGAAGATCGCGATCACGCCCGGTCCGCCCAGGTACTTGCCTGCCAGCGCCAGGATGATCGCCGAGCGCGCCGAGCATGGCACGAACGTCACCAGCAGCGACGCCATCACGCGCTCGCGGCCGTGGGTCGTGGCGCCGATGGCGGAGATTGCCGGCACGTTGCATCCCAGCCCGAGCAGGAACGGCACCGCCACGCCTCCGTGCAACCCGATGCGATGGAACGCGCGATCCACGGCGAACGCGATGCGCGCCATGACGCCGGCTTCCTCCAACGCCACCAGCAGCAGCACCAGCGGAATCATGTAGGGCACGACGATGCCCACCAACCCGATCAGGCCGTCCACCACCGCGCGGCCGACGACGCCGGAGGTCGATTGCGGTTGCCATCCCGACGCCAGCGTCACCAGCCGAGCCGATGTCTCCGCGTCGATCCAGCCGCTGACATAGAACACGACGAAGAGCACCGCGGCGAACACGGCCACGCTGCCGACGAAGCCCCAGCGCGAACTGAGGAACAGCTGGTCGAGCCAATAGCGCCAGCCGCGGTCCTCGTTCGGAGGGCCAAGGCGTGTCGCGGCTTCGAACAGCGTCGCCGCGCGGTGGTGACGGTCGGCGTGCAACTCGTCGGGCAGCGGGCGCGGCATCGCCTCGCCGGCCACGGCAAGCAGGCGCTTGCACCTCGGGCAGGTAACCGGGAAAGTGCTGGCGCATTTCGTCGAGGAAATAGGGGTCGCCTTCGGCGATCTGCGTTACCAGCAGGTACGTCGGCACGCGAAACGCCTCGCGGATCTCGGTTGCCCCGAGCAAGGCGGACAGGGGAGCAAGGGCGTCGGCGATGTGCCGGCTCGGCGCCTGCGCCACCGGGCAGACGTTGTCGCGCACCGAATTCACGGCTGCGCGGAACAGCTCGGCGATGCCATGACCGAGCAGCGCCGACGTAGGCACGACGGGAACTCCCAGCCGCGCGCTCAGCTCCCGGGCGTTGACGTACACGCCGCGGGCGCCGGCTTCGTCCATCTTGTTGAGCGCGATGACCAGCGGGCGCCCGAATTTGGCGAGCTTCAGCGTGAGTTCGAGGTGATGTTCGAGCGCAGTGGCGTCGACCACGTGGACGATGACGTCCGGCGGCGCGAACGGCGCGGGTGGGCCGCCCGGCTCGTGCAGTGAAACCGGAGGACGCTCGTCGCCCCAGGAGAAGATATTTCAGCGCGGCGCGGTCGTCCGATTCGAGATGGTGCGGGGAAAGGATGCTCGGCAGGTCGATGACGCGCGCCTCGTCCAGGCCGATTTGCACCGCGCACTCGTCATAGGCGCGCTTCGTGCCGGCCAGCGCGCCGGTTTGGACCGACGTGCTGGCGACCGCCGCGAAGATCGTGCTCCTGCCGCTGTTGGGCAGGCCCACCAGCGCGATGCGCAGGCGCCGTGCGCCGCGATACAGCGGCTCGCGCAGGGAGACGCGCGCGATATGGGGAGGTGCTTGCGTCATCGGGGCATCGGGAGCTTCGGTCCCGCGCCAGTGTACTTACTCCAGCACGACGCGCGCTTGACCAGGCTCAATGTCCCGACTAGTGCGCGTGCGGCCAGGTTTCCTTCGCGATCGACAATGGGATCGAGCGCCGGGTACTGGTGTTCGGGCGTGGTTCCCGCGAGTCGCCAAAGGGCCGGGAAGTCGAGCAGCGAAATTGACTTTCCCTGGACCTGGAGGACGCCATCCCGCTGCATGCGCGACAGCAGCCGGCTGACCGTTTCGAGCGTCAGCCCGAGGTAGCTGCCGATATCCTGGCGGAGCATGCTCAGCAGGAATTGGGAACGCGACCATCCCAGATGTTGGTAGCGCTGCGAAAGATCCAGCAGGAAGATCGCCATGCGCCGTTCGGCGCGCATCGTTCCGAGACCCAGCATGTGCTGCTGGCTGCGGCTGGCTTCGCGCGCGAGCGTGCGCATCAGCAGGTGCTGCCCGTAGGCGGACTCCCGCGACCACCGCTCGCATTCGCGCGAACGGGAGGACAAAGACATCGGACTCCATCAGCGCGACGACGTCCGATTGGTAGAACCCGGTGTCGATGCCGTCGAACCCGACGATGTCGCCAGCGATCTGGAACCCCGTGACCTGGATCAGGCCATTGCGCGACACCACGAAACTCTTGAGATTGCCGACGTGCACGACGTAGAGCGCCCGGAATGTCTCGCCGGCGGAACACAGGGACTCGCCCCGGCCGACGTGCCGGCGCGAACATGCGTGCGGGTGCAGCGGGACGATATCGGCATGCAGGGAACCGCCGGGGCGGTCCGGTTGCTTGCGATCGAGGAGTCTGGCAATGGCCATGGGCGTTTCCCGTCGCGCTGGGCGCAGGATCGGCAGGATGTATCTCGCCGCACCGGTTCCAATGCACTTCGTGAACCTACATTGTACCTGCGATCAGGGCACGGCACTGTTCGCTAGCGAACATAGTGCGCCGTGCCGATGCCGGCTATCAACCTGTATAGCACGAAATATCGCCTGGGGCCGAGCTGGTATCAAAATTGCATCGGACAGGTCATGATTGCGACAAACCTGACCCTCGAACTGCAGCCGATGGACGTGCCCAAGCCGGATGCACCTGCCCAGAAGGCCCCCGTGGAGATAGAAATCCTCCCGCCGGGCACCGCCGCGCCCAAGATTCTCGAGGCGAACCCGGACGATTCCACCGACCGCTTCCTCAAGGAGGCGACGCTCCAGTATGGGGAAGGGCACCTCGACCAGCCGCTGTGGGATCGCGCATTCGCCCAGGCCAAAGGGGACAAGGAGGCGGCGGTCGACACGTACCTGCATGCCCGGGCCATCGCCTTGCGCCTGCTCGATCGCGAACGCCGGACGCAAGCGCGCACCAATGTCGATTGCCAACGCCCGCAAGGAGCTCGTCGACGAGGTCGAGGAAATGGAGACCTTCGACGTCGACCAGGCTCTCCGCCTTGGAAACAGGAGCCCGTTCGCCCGGTACGGCACGGTCATGATCGGCGTCGCCATCGTGGTCGCGCTGGCGGTGGGCGGCTGGCTGACGTATCGCTACCTCAACGCCAAGCCCGCCGAGGTCAACGTTGCTTCGCCGGCGAGCGGATCGGCGAAGGCAGTCGCCCCCGGCAACGCCGCGGCGGCCAAACCGGCCGCATCCGTACCGCTGCCCAAGCCGACGGGGGCAAGTCCGGAGCTCTTGAGGAAGATCCAGGAACTGCGCGACGCGGGAAACGCGAACGTATTGGTGCTGTATCTGGTGGAATGGACGCGCAAGGAACCTACCAACTCCACCGCGTGGGATCAGCTGCGCGCGGGCTATGCGACGCTCAAGCAGTACGACGATGCGCTCGCCGCCGCGAAGAAGGCGCAGGAGTTGTCGCCCGAGGATGCGCGAGCTGTGGCACAACCTGGGCGTCGCCTACGCCGACGCGGGGGATCCGGTCGGCGCGCTGCGCGCCTTCGACCAGGCGGTCGCCCGCGATGACCAGGACGCCGACGCGTTCAGGCAGATCGGCATCCTGAACGCACAACTGAGCCAGATCCAGGAAGCGGGCCGCGCCTTCGACAAGGCGTTGGCCCTCCACCCCGGCGATCACGTCGTGCTGTGCATGCGCACGGCGGTGGCGGCGCTGTCGTCCGCGCCGAAGGACACCTATGCGACGGCCAAGCAGGTGAGGGCGATCGACGCGAAGTGCCGAGGCGGCTAGATCAGGGAGAGGGCATCGCCTGGCGGGTCGGCGGTGCAATGACTCGCGCCCGCAACTGACCGCAACCGCCGTCGACATCCTGTCCCGCCGATTGCCGCAACTTGGTCAGGATGCCGCGCTCGCACAGGCTGCGCGCCATGCGTTCCGCGCGCTCCCGCGGGGGACGTCGGAATGCGAACCCATCCACGGTGTTGTACGGGATGAGATTCATCACCGCGTATTTGCCGGCGAGCAGCGCGACGATGCGCTCCACTTCGTCGTCGCCGTCGTTGATGCCGTCCAGCAGCGTCCACTGATACTGGATCGGATAGCCGGTCGCGCGCGCGTAGTTTTCCGCCAACTCGACCAGTTCGTCGGGATCGATGCGCGCGGCGCGCGGCAGCAGTTCGGCGCGGCGTTGCGCGAACGTCGAATGCAGCGACAACGCCAGCGCCGGCTTGACGCGACCTTGCGGAAGGCGCTCGAACACGCGCCGATCGCCGACGGTCGAGAACACGAGGTTCTTGTGGCCGATCGCGCCCACGGTGCCGAGCAGCTCGATGGCGTCCATCACGTTGTCGAGGTTGTGCGCGGGCTCGCCCATGCCCATGAACACGACCTTGCGCACGTCGCGCAGGCGCCGCCCCAGCACCACCTGCGCGACGATCTCCGCGCTGCCCAAGTGCCGCTGCAGGCCGTCGCGTCCGGTCATGCAGAACACGCAGCCTACGGCGCAGCCCACCTGCGTGGAGACGCACAGCCCGTGCGGCGGCAGCAGCACGCTCTCCACGGTCCTGCCGTCGCCCAGCGCGACCAGCAGGCGCGCCGACCCGTCGTGGCCGGCGTGCTCGGAATGCACGCGCGCGAGGGCGTCGAGTTCCCGGGTTATGGCGGGCAGCGCGGCGCGCAGCGACAGCGGGAGAAAATCCGCCGCCGCGCGCGAGCCGCTGGCCAGCGGCAGCGCGTGCGTCCAGGCGCGGAGGACGGCCTCTTCGTGCGCGGGCTTGGCGCCCGCGTCGCGGAGGCGCTGGCGGACCTTTGCAACCGTCGCGAGGTCCGTGCCACCCGTCATTTCCGATTCCATCCCGTCATCGCTTTCAGAACGCGGCCCATCTTAGCGCAACGGGCGGGCGGGCCGGCGCCGCATCACCGCGTCCCGGTGCGGGATGCCATTCCACGCCGCACTTGACAACGCCGGTCGGCGCGAATAAAGTGAACCATATGGTTCACTATAACAGCGGCCGCCTCGATGCGATCTTCGGCGCGCTTGCCGACCCGACACGGCGCGCGGTGCTCGCGCGACTGCGCCACGGCGAGCGCTCGGTCGGCGATCTTGCCGATCCCTTCGGCATGTCGCTGACCGGATTCATCAAGCACCTGCACATCCTCGAAGAAGCGGGACTCATCCAGCGCAACAAGGTCGGCCGTGTCGTGAACTGCCGGCTCCAGGGCGGCGCGCTCAAGGGCGCGCTCGAGTGGCTGGACCGCCATGAGGAGTTCTGGAACACCCGGCTCGACCGGCTGGGCGCCTATCTCGAGCGAAAGGAGAACGAGCAATGGAAATCGCCACCGACGACAAGACCAGCCTCCAAATCCGGAGGATCTACCCGCAGTCCGTCGCCGCGGTCTACGCCGCGTGGTCGGACCCGGAGCAAGTGAAATACTGGATGCGTCCGATCGATTCGCAGCGCGAATCGGAAATTGCGATGGATATGCGGGTCGGAGGCCGCTATCGCTTCGTCATGCATGCGCCGGACGGGGAGACGCATCGCGTCGGCGGCGTCTACAAGGAGATCGTTCCCAACCGCAGGCTGGTCTACACGTGGGCGTGGGAGAGCACGCCCGAGCGCGAATCCCTCGTCACCGTGGAGTTCAGGCCGTCGGGGCAGGGAACCGAGGTCCTGATCACACACCAGCGCTTCGCCGATGCGCAAGCGCGCGACAGGCACCAGCATGGCTGGAACGGCTGCCTGGATGGCCTGGGCCGTTACCTCGCCCGTTAAACCCGCATCGCTTACAGGAGAACAGCATGGCCAATCCATTCGTGCACGTGGAACTCAACACCACCGACGTCGCCAAGGCGAAGAGCTTCTTCAGCCAACTCTTCGACTGGAAGCTGGAAGACCTGCCGATGGAGGGCGGGACCTACACGCTGATCCACGTCGGCGAGGGCACCGGCGGCGGACTGATGAAGCATCCGATGCCCGGCGCCCCGTCGATGTGGCTCGCCTACGTCCTGGTGGACGACATCGACGCCGCGACGAAGAAGGTCAAGGCGCTTGGCGGGACCGTGATGAAGGACAAGACCGAGGTGATGGGCATGGGCTGGCTGGCCATCATCGTCGATCCTACCGGCGCTCACCTGGGATTATGGAAGCCGATGGCGAAACAGCCGTAGCGCGCGGGCAGCGCCTTGCCGACGACTCGCAACGCCTGCCGCAGGCACGAGTTGCCGTCGCCGGCGGCACAAAAAAGAAACCACGCCCGAAGACGTGGTAATCGCAAAAATGAACACTGCCTCGAAGCGGGACCCGGCGGCGCTTAGGCGCCGTCGGATCCCCCATCTTATTGTCTCAGCTGCGGTGCGGGACGGCGGTGCGACGCCGCATCGCGAACAGCATCACCGCCAGTCCGGCGCCCAGAAGCGGAAGCGGCGAGGGCTCGGGAACCAGGAACGGGGTTCCAGGCGTGACGAAGTCCTGATGCTCCCTGCTGGTGAACTGGACAGCCAGGAACTGCGGGTTGCCGCCACCAAGATTGGTCACATAACCCTGCGCCATCGCGATCGTGGCGGCATTGCCGGCGCTCAGCCCGAACTGTCCTGCGCCACCGTAGGTCGAGATATTCGCGTCGTTGTCGAACAGAACGTCCCAGATGGCGATCTGGAACGCCGCGGAATGCTGCGCGTCGGACATCGCCGTGCCGAAATTGTTGGCGAATAGTCTCGCCAGATCGAGTTGCCGACTCGCGTCGAACCCCAGCGGGGGCATTTCGAAAACCGCCGCCGTGTAGCCATCATATGAGAATGGCGGGAAGCACACGTGCTTGAGAATGTCCACGCACCAGTAGAGGATATCTACCGGGGCGTCGCCGCCGGCGCCGTCGGCGTCGAACGTTCCGGTAAACACGCCGGCCGTGGTACCGGCGTTCGCGCCGTTGTAGTTAATCGTGACGCTCTCGCCGCTGAGACTGCTGCTCGTCAATATGCCGGCTTGGGCGATCGGCGCGGCTGACAGCGCGAGGCTGGCCGCGGCGGCGAAAAACGCTCCCCAGAAATGATCGTTTTTCATTTTCGTGGGTCCGATCCTAAGGTTGCAGTTCAAACAAATTCCCGACGCTGCTACATTCGGCAGCGCGATCGTTTGGCTTCAACACCTTATTGAGCAAGCCGCGTGCCAAGCATTTGACACATAATTAATGTAATAAAATCAATATGTTACAGTGCATTCGTGTCTAGAACTTCGAGTACCATACAAGTACTGTAAAGATATCCGACGCCTGCGGCTGCGGGGAATGGACTACAAGTGCGATAGGCGAATGGACTACAAAGCTTTGTGTTGGCGGGAGTCCTTGGAGTGCCTTTCCACCGTGGCGCCCGACGGCGACCGGTTCAGGCGGCGACCTTGCTCACGACGTAGCGATACTTTCCCGATGCCTCCGGCGCGATGGCCGCGACTTCTTCCACGGCGACTTCCACATTCGCGCCAAGTCGGGCGCGCAGGCCCCGCACGATGGTTTGCCTCGTCGCCGGCCCGAAGCCCTCGCCGGGAACGATCTGGACCCGCGTGAGCGCAGCGGTTTCCTGGATGATCTTGAACGCCGCGATGCCCTGCAGGTCGCGGATCACGTAGATGAGCGCGAGTCCGTGCATGACGCGTGCCGTCGGCCGCGACCACGAAGTCCGTGCTGCGGCCCTGGATTTCCCGCAACAGCGGCAAGCCGCGGCCGCAGGCGCACATCCTCGTATCGAGGACGCCGAAATCGCCGGTGCGGTAGCGGATGAACGGGAAGTCGCGGGACGCCAGATGCGTCACGACGATCTCGCCCGACTCGCCGGCGGCCACGGGCCGGCCGTCGGCGCCGATGGTCTCGACGATGATGTCCTCGGCGGTGATGTGCATGCCGCCCTGCGGGCAGGCGTGCGCGATGAAGCCCGCATCGCGGCCGCCGTAGCCGTTGGCGACGGGACAGCCGAAACGCGCCTCGATGGCCGCGCGCTGGTCGTCGTAGAGGCGCTCGGAGGTCACGAAGGCCACCTTGATGCCCAGTGCGTTCAGCGCGGATGCCGCGCGCCGCGGCGTGCCGGGCGATGTGCGCCAGCGCCGACGGGTATCCGAACAGCATGCTCGGACGCACGTCGCGAATGGCAGCGACGAAGCCATCGAGCTTGGCATCGGACATCTCGAACGCCGGCAGCAAGCGGGTGCGCAGCACGGCGTCGCGCAGCCTGCGCACGCGGTCCTGCGCGTGCAGTTCGATCGGCGATCCCCAGACCACGATTTCGCGGTCGCCAATGTCCACG
The DNA here is from genome assembly GCA_963834045.1 of uncultured beta proteobacterium. Taxonomy (GTDB): domain Bacteria; phylum Pseudomonadota; class Gammaproteobacteria; order Burkholderiales; family Casimicrobiaceae; genus VBCG01. The sequence goes on from CAWIAK010000001.1 coordinate 343,902, forward strand.
CCCCACCAGCGCGTCGCCCGCCATTTGGCCGCGACGTCGTGGCTGACCCGCTCCTTGCCGAGGAAGAACACCAGCGGTTCGCCGCTCGACCCGCCGGTGTTGGAGCGCGCCAGTCCGGTCGCGGTCGTCGCTTTCAGCGACTCGGTGTTTGCGCGAATGTCCGCCTTGGTCAGGAACGGCAGGCGCTCGAGATCGGCGAGCGCTCGTCATGGCGCGCGGGTCGAAGCCGATGCGCCGGAACAGGTCGCGGTAGTACGGCACGCTGTCGTTGGCATTGCGCAGCAACGCTTCGAGTCTGCGCGAACTGCGCCGCGGCGAGGCGTTCGGGCGGCCACCACTGCGATGCCTCGAGGGCGTGGCGAACCGCGACCGTCGAGTGGCCCTTGAGGCGCTCATGCAGAGGGAAGATCGCGCCGGACACGACACGCGTGTAGAGGCTCGGTGCGCGTGGCCGGCTCGCTGGACCCGCCGGGCGCGCTGCGGTCGCCGGCGAATGCGTCGCGATAGACATCGGCCCAGCGCTGCCGCACGTGCGTCCATGCGTACTGTTGCACGTCGAGTGTCGCCGCCGCGGCAAGCCGGCGCGCAAGTTCCGCGATCGCCGAGGACGCGCAGCACGGCGTCGGCCATCGCTTGCGGGTCGCCAGCCGGCACCAGGAGCCCCGTGACGTCGTCGCGCAGGATGAAGGGCACGCCGCCGACGTTGGTGCTCACGACCGGAACGCCGCTCGCCATCGCCTCCAGAACCGAGTTGGGCATGTTGTCGACCTGGCTTGGGTTGAGCACCACGGTCGCCGAGCGATAGAGGGCGGCCATTTCGTCGCGGTCGCGCGTACCGCAGAAGATGCACGCTCTTCTCGATGCCAAGCTCGCGGCGAAAGCAGCTTCCAGTGCCGCGCGTTCGGGGCCCGAGCCCGCGACCGTCAATCGGACATCGGGCACGGATTCGCGGATCAGCGCGAAAGCGCGCAACGCGGTGGGAATGTCGTAAATGGGCTCCAGGTTCCGTGCGACGACCAGATGCGCGCGGTCGCGGGCTGGTCGCCGTCCTGTCGCCGGATGAAAGCGCTCGAGATCGATGATGTTGGGAACGATCCCGGCCGCCAATCCATGGCGTTCGAACACCTCCTTGAGGAATCCCGACGGCACGATCAGCGCCGCCGAGCGCTGCAGCGTGCGGCGAACCGGCCGCGCCTGAGCGCGCAAGGAAAGTATCGGCCTCGCCGCCACGGTAGTTGACCACGGCCGGGACGCGGCGCCAGTGCGCGATCCATATCGCCGGCGCGGCGCACAAGTGCCACGACCAGCCGGAATTGGCCATGACGTGAACGACGTCCACTTGACCGGCGACGCGCCAAAGGCGGAGCACGTACGGCACGAGCCGGAACAGGCCGCGCAGGCCGCGAATGGACGCGATGAATCGCGGCCGATAAGGGGCGTTGGTTTGCACGAGCGTGACCTCGGCGCCCTTCGCGCTCGAGCAGTTCCGCGAGCTGCCGCGTCTGATTGGCCATGCCGCCGGCAGGGGGCGGCAGCGGACCGACCAGTCCGATTCTGCGGCCGGACAGCGTCACCGCGTGGCGAGGCCGAGTGAATCGAATACCGCGCGATAGCCGGCCACGCTCGTTGCCCAGGTGCGCTCCTGTTCGACGAACCGGCGGCCCTGGTCGCGCAAGCTGCGGCCAGCGGTCGCGCTGGCCGAGCAGCCGAACGATGGCATCGGCCAGCGATGCCGCATCGCCGGCGCGGAACAACACGCCGGTCTCGCCGTCACGGATGAGTTCCCTGTGCCCGCCGACGTCGGAGGCCACGAGCAGCCGTCCCTGCGCCATCGCTTCGAGTGGCTTCAACGGCGTCACGAGTTCGGTGAGCCGCATGGACTTCCGGGGGTAGGCGAACACGTCGACGATTCCGTAGTAGCGCTGGACTTCGCCGTGCGGCACGCGGCCGGCGAACACGACGCGGTCCTCGATCCCGAGCTTGGCCGCGAGGGCCTTCAACTCGTTTTCCTGCGGGCCGCCGCCGACGAGCAGCACGCGCGCGTCGGGAATCCGGGCCGTGACCTGCGGCAGCGCGGCAAGCAGCAGGTCGAGACCCTCGTAGGCGTAGAAGGAGCCGATGAATCCCACGACCGTCTTTCCGGCGAGGCCGAGTTTTGCCTTCAGCGCTTCATCCGGCGCCTGCCCGAACTCGAACGCGTCCACGTCGACCGCATTCGGGATGAGGGTGACGCGGCTGCTCGGGAATGCCGCGCGCGACGATGTCCTGCTTCAGTCCGGCGCAGATCGTCGTGACGTGGCGGGCGTGGCGAAACGCGAAAGTCTCGAGCGCGCGGGAAAGGCGGTAACGCAATCCGCCTTCGCGGCTCGTTCCCAGATCGACGGCCGCGTCCTCCCAGAAGGCGCGCACTTCGTAGATGACGGGGATGCCGAGGCGCCGGCCCACCCATAGCGCCGGCAGCGCGTTGAGGACAGGTGAGTGCGCGTGCAGGACATCGGGCCGGGTCAGTCGCGCGACCTCGGCCAAGCGCCGCGCCAGCGCGAACATCAGCGCGAGTTCGCGGACGACCGGGATGCGGTTGCGCAATCCGGTCGACGGTGCCGTCCGGTAGAACCGCAGTCCGTCGACATCCTCTTCAGGCGCGCTCGACGCCGTGTGCTTCGGGCTGGTCAGGTGAAAGGTTTCCCATCCCATCCGGCGCTGCTCGCGCAGGATCGCCCGCGTGCGGAACGTGTAACCGCTCTGCATCGGGATCGAGTGATCCAGGACGTGCAGGATGCGCACCGTCATCCAGCGGCTTTTTCCTGGAAGATCCGCCCATCGCCCTCCATCACGTTCTTGAGAAAAGCGTCGAACATCAGCAGTGTCCACAGCGGTGCGCTGTAGTCGCGCGCGCCCGACGCGTGGGCCTCCACGAGATGCTGCAGGTAGTTCTGGTTGAAGATGCCCGTGGCGGCAAGCCGCGGGCCGAGGATCGCGTCATGAACCCGCTGCCGCAGCGGGCCGCGGAACCAGCGGGCGAGCGGAACGGCGAATCCCTGCTTCGCGCGGTAGAGAAGCTCCGCGGGAAGGTGTGGCTCCATGGCCGCCTTGAGCAGATGCTTGCCTTCGTTGCCTTTCAACTTCAAATCCGAAGGCAGCGACGCCAGCCATTCGACCAGCGGATGATCCATCAACGGCTCGCGGACCTCGAGGGAGTGCGCCATGCTGGCGCGATCCACCTTGGTGTTGATGTCGCCGACCAGGTAGGTCTTGAGGTCGAGATATTGAACCAGCGCCAGCGGGTCGTCGCCGTTCGCCCGCTGCGCGTGCCGATGGAACACCGCGACCGCGTTGTAGCCCGCCAGCCGCGCCTTGAACGCGTTGCTGAAGAGTTCGCGCCGCATGTCGTCGCGCAGTATCGAGACGCCATGGAAATAAGCGTCCACCGAATCGCGCGCAAGCGCTTCGAAGGTCGACTTGGCGCGGAACACGCGCGGCGCCCAATCGGCCTTCGGGTAGGCGCGGCCGAGCAGCCCGAAGAGCGGGCGCCGAACGGACTGCGAAATCGCCGAGCGAAGGCGCTCCTCGGCCACGTGCAGCCGATACCGGCGGTAGCCGCCGAAACTCTCGTCGCCGCCGTCGCCGGACAGCGCCACGGTCACGTGCCTGCGGGCGAGCCCGCACACGCGGTAGGTCGGGATCGCGGAGCTGTCCGCGTAGGGCTCGTCGTAGATGCGGGCCAGGTCGTCGATGAGGTCGAAATCATCGCTTTCGACGCGATCGACAAAATGCCGCGTCGCGTAGCGGTCCGCGACCTGCTGCGCCCACGCCGACTCGTCGTACGTCGCGTCGGAAAATGCGATCGAGCAGGTGTTGACCGGCTCGTCCGAAACCTCGGCCATCATGGCAACCACCGCGCTCGAGTCCACGCCGCCCGACAGGAACGCGCCCAGCGGCACCTCGGAGATCATCCTGCAGCTTGACGGATTCGCGCAGGCGTTCGACGAGTTCGGCGCTCGCGTCGGCGGAGCTTATCGGGTTGTCCAGCGTAAACCGGACGTCCCAGTATTCCTTCGGCGCGTCGACCGGGGCTCCGCGCCGGAGCGTCAGCGTGTGCGCGGGCGGCAGCTTCGCCGCGCCGGAGAAAATGGTGCGCGGCTCGGGAACGTAGCCCAGCGCGAAATATTCCTCGACCGCGTGCGGGTCGAGGTCGCGGGCCAGCCCGCCGTGGGCGAGCAGCGACTTGAGCTCGGAACCGAAGATGAACTTGCCGTCGGGGAGGAACGCGTAGTACAGCGGCTTCACACCCAGCCTGTCGCGGGCGAGGAACAGCGTTTCGCGATTCCGGTCCCAAAGCGCGAACGTGAACATTCCGCGGAATCGCTCGACGCAGGCTTCGCCCCAGGCTTCCCACGCGTGGACGATGACCTCGGTATCGCTCTTGGTGCGAAACACGTGGCCCAGCGCCACCAGTTCGGGAATCAATTCCTGGTAATTGTAGATTTCGCCGTTGTAGATGATGACGACGCTGCCGTCCTCGTTGAAGATCGGCTGCTGGCCCGTCGCGACGTCGATGATCGAGAGGCGGCGATGGCCGAGCCCCAGGCCCGGCTCGATGTGGTAGCTGCCTTCGTCGGGGCCGCGATGATGCTGCGATTCGTTCATGCGCGCCAGCACGTCGCGCGCGATTTCGCCTTTCCCGCGCGTTTCGAATATTCCGGTTATGCCGCACATGGGTCGTTTCTCCGTCTCCGGGATCGAGTGACCGCTTCAGCCGTGGACACGGGCGTGTTCCGCGCGGTCCTTCCGACCGGCGAGGAGGCCATCATAAAGCGATAGGTAGTCGGAGACCATACGGTCGAGGCTGAAACGCTGCAGGACCAGCTGTCGCCCGGCCCGGCCATGCCTTCGCGCAAGCACCGGATCGTCGTAGTAGTGGAACAGGGCACCCGCCATCGCCTCGGCATTGGCCTGCGGAACCAGCCGTCCCGTCATTCCATCCTCGATGAGTTCCGGGTTGCCGCCGACCCGGGTGGCGACGACCGGGAGCCCGCACGCCATGGCCTCGAGGATCGTGTTGGAAATTCCCTCCGCGAGCGACGGGAGCGCGAAGCAATCGAGACCGCGCAGGATTTCCGGCACGTCGTCGCGCGCGCCCGGCAGCCAGGCAAGCTCTCGCATGCCGGCCTGGTCCAGCACCTTCTCGACGCGCGTCAGAAGCGGCCCGTCGCCGATCATGACCAGCCGCATTTGCGCCTTGGCCGGACCGCGCTTGATCGCTCGCACGAAGGCCTCGGCCAGCGTGACCTGATCCTTCACCTGCTGCAGCCGGCCCACGGTTCCCACCAGCCAGAGGTCCTCGTCGGTGAACGGACATCCCTCTATGCGGGCCCGGCCATTGGGTGCAGGCGAAAAACGCGCGGTGTCCACGCCGTTGTAGATCTGCGCGATCCGCGCCGACTCGACGCCGACATCGCGGCCGAGATATTGCTCCAGGTCTTTCGACAACGCGACGTAGTGGCCGATGAATGGCCGGTACAGGCGGCGAATGCGCTGGTACTTGCGGCTCGTTCCATCGAGATCGCCCATGTCGCGGCCATGCTCGCCGTGAACGCGAACGGGCACGCCGGCCAGCCATGCCGGTACGCTCGCTTCGAGTGCGGCGAGGTTGCGCGTATGCACGACCGCAGGCTGCATGTCACGGAACAGCCGGAACAGCTTGGGAAAGAGCCGGAACCCGTGCCCCGGCCGCTTGTTCAGCGCGACGAATCCGACGTCGTCGCGCCGGATGCGCTCGCTGAATTCGGTGATCTCCGTCAACGCTACCACCACGTGGCGGTAGGACTCGCGCGGCAACTGGTTGATCAGGTTGACCACGCCGTTTTCGAGTCCGCCCACGTCGAAGCGGTAGACGACATGCGCGATCAGCGGGCGCCGGTCTCCGGTGGCGGGTGCCGGCAACGACGTACTCATTGGGTGGCAGCTTGCCGCAGCAAGGCGTTGATCGGGCCGCGCATGTCGACGGCGAACTCCCGCAACGTGGACATGGCGCCCGCCATGCCGTTATCGGCCGGCGTGTACGCGATCACCCAGGCCACCGGATCGCCGCGACCTTGCAATACCGAAAGCACCTGGTAGAACTTGGCCAGATACTCGCTGGACGTTTCGTGACCGTCCACCCAGAACCATTGCCATACCGCGAGGCGCCGACGGTTGCCGGCGATTTCGGTCGCCTGCGCGCTGAAGCTCTGCCCATCGATGGTCGTGTCGACCGTCTCCGTGCCGGCCTGGGACCAAAGCGCGTTGCTGGTGTTCACGAGCTGGTTGGTCGACGTGATTGCCTTGGCGTCGCTGCGTCTGGTTCCGGAAGAACGCAATGTGCAGCCCGACGTCGCGTCCGTTCCTCGAGAACGTCTGCCTCAGTTCGGCGCTCGCCCCCGCGACGTCCGGGCGCCACTCCGGAATTGCGCCGGGCGCGCCGGTCCACCCGCTGGTGGCGGAAATGGGTGCAAGCGTGAAAGCTTCGCGCTTCGCGCCGCGGTCCTGGTAGGCCTCGAGCGACGGCCAGATCGCGGTCAGCGCGACCACCGCGAGCAACATCGGCCAGGCGCGCGTTGTTGGCGAGGCGATTCGCGGAAGTGGTGGCGGCGCAACGCCGGATGCGGTGACCGGGATATCGTCCTCACGCCAGCGCGATCCGACCCAGAACAGCAGCGCCATGACGATGCCGAAGAACACCCAGCCATAGATGAGATGGTCCACGCCCACGGCGATGGTGTTGTTGGAGAGGTGGCCGAGCATCACGATCATGTACGCCCGCAGCCAGTTCGCGATGATGGGAACGATGAACGATGCGACGATGAACAGCACGCGGCGTACCGGCGATCGGTACGACAGGTAGGCATACAGAAATCCCACCATCAACGAGGCGATCAGGTAGCGGATTCCGCTGCACGCTTCGACGATGGACCAGCGCCCGGAAGGGATCAGCAGATTGTTGCCTTCGCGATAGACGGGCACGCCGCTCGCCTTGATCGCGGCCACCGTGAAGTCGGCGGTCCAGTTCATCAGCGGCGGAACGAGGAAATCGCCGAATGGAACCGCGAAGAACAGGAAGGCGAGGGGAATGAACAGGGCGGACGCGACACGCGTGCCAAGTACCGCCCATGCGGAAAGCGGAATCATCGCGACCATTGCCAGTTGCGACACGACGGCCGCGTTGACCCGTTCCCCGATGAACCAGACGCGCACCGGCACCGGCCACACCCAGCAACGCCGGCAGGTACGGCTTCCTCTCGATGCCGGCCAACGCCTCGCGTTCCCGCCAGAGCAGGTAGAGAAAGATCGGGAAGACGACGTACCCGTGCGCGAATGTCTCGGACCGTGCCCAGATGGACACCATGGAAAGCGTGGTCGGCAGGTAAAGGGCGAGCACCCATACGAGCAGCAGGACGACGATCAGCGCGTTTCCAGGGTCGCGGAACGTCGCTGCCGGGGCAGGGATCGGCGCAAGGGTGGGCCGCGCGGCCGCGGCGGCGTCGTTATCCTGCATCGGCCAACCCCATCGTTGTGGGCGCAGCGCCTGCTCGCGCCGACCGCCCGTGCTTCGTTGCGGCCGTGCAGCAGCGCGTCGAACGGTGTCAGGTTCTTCGTCCAGTCGTAATCGGCGAGGACCCGCGCCCGCGCTGCCTTGCCGATGCTCGCGCCACGTTCGCCATCCATGAGCGCGATCGTCTTGCGAATGAACTCCGGCGCGCCGTCCGCGACATCGAAATCGGTGGCCGCCACGCCGGACAACGCGCCGGCTGCGGCCGCCGAAACGACAACCGGGCGCGCCATGGCCATCGCCTCGAGCACCTTGTTCTGAATGCCCCGCGCCACCCGCAGCGGGGCAACGACGACGCGCGCATGCTTGAGATAGGGCCGCACATCGGGAACGCGCCCCGTGACCACGACCCGGGAATCCTGTGCCAGCGCCTGAACCGCCGGCGTGGGCTGGACGCCGACGATGTAGAAGCGCGCGCGCGGTCGCTCCGCCACGACCGCCGGCAGCATCTCCTTTGCGAACCAGCTGACCGCATCGACATTCGGCCAGTAATCCATCGCTCCGGTGAACACGATGGCCTCTTCGTCGGCCGGAATGGAGTCGGCAATTCGTGCTCCGGCGAAAAGTAGTCGCGTGTCGACGCCGTTCTGCGCGTAATGGACGCGCGCGGCGCATTCGGGCGCCAGCGTGCGGAACAACTGCGCCTCGGCAGGCGTCACGAAGACGCTTGCTTCGGTCGCACCGGCCACCGCGCGCTCGAAGGCAAGCAGGCGCGCGCCCTCGCGCTTGAAGATGGCCGACAACGGCCAGGGCCGGGATTGCGCATACTGGCTCCATTTCGCCGAATCCACGTCGACGAAATCCACGACGGTCTGCAGCTGCGTCAGCTTCAGCGCGTACGGGGCCATCGCGGACGAGAACACGACCGCCTTGGTGATCCCGTGTTCACGCACGACCGAGCCGACCCACTCGGCAAGCGCAGCGTCGCGGTAGTACCGGAGCGTCATTGCTTCGCCGGTGAAGAGGCCCGAGAGGCTGCGGATGCGGGCGAGGGCCGGCCTCAACTCGATCACCTTCGACGATGCGCAGTACTCCTGCAGCCGCGGGATGTGCACCAGGTCTTCGGTGCTGTCGACGAAGGTGCCCAGGTGAACCCGATAGCGCGACGCCAGGAATTCGAGCAGATGGAACGATCGCACCTTGTCCCCCTTGTTCGGGGGAAACGGAATTCGATGGACGAGAAGCAGAAGGGGTTCCATCGCGACGCAATTCAGCCCAGGTTTCGGACTATGTGCGGGCCGAGGACGTTGACGACAGGAAGCGGCAGCCTGCGCCAGATCGCAATCAGCATCCGGTACTTCGGATTGAGGGGATTGTTCTGCGGCACCTCGTCGCGCTTGAGAAGTTGAAACTCGTATGCCAGAGGCGCCGGCTCGAACCCCCAGTTCTTCTTGAAGTCGAAGGACCCCGTGCCCTGTTTGCTCCGGCCATAGTCGAACACGCGCAAGCCGCGTTCGCATGCACGCCGCATCAGTTCCCAGTACTTGAAGTCGTTGGCGGCCAGGTCCCGTGCGGCGACCGTATCCCCTGCATAGTAGGGAAGCACCTCGTCCCGGAAGTAGAAACTCATGACGCCGCTTACCGGGCGGTCCTGCGGATCCACGATGATCAGCACTTCGCAGGAATCGCCGAACACTTCGAGCAGGCGGCGAGAAGTATTCCTTGGCGAACGGCGGTGTGCCATGCCGATGCGCGTTGTCGGCGTAAAGCGCGAAGAAGCGGTCGACCGAAGCGTCCGTCTCGCCCCGCAATCCGTTCTTGATGCCCTTGCGGATCATCGCGCGCTGCTTGCGCGGCACGGCGAGCAGGTTGGCTTCGGTCTCCGGAAGGAGTTCGCGGCGAAACGTCACGTACATGTCCTGGCGCGCCCACGCCGGGCACTTGGCGGCGCGATTGCGAAGCTCGAGATATTCGACGTCGAGCGTACGCGCAAGGCGCGTCGCTTCGTCGATCAGCGCAAGCTCGGCCTCGGCGTCGTCCGCCGCCGGTCCGCCGTAAACGCAGAACGGAAGCGACGCCAGCGAGTGGCCGAACATCCGGCTCTTGACCTCGGCCAGAGGCAGGATGCCGGCGATCCTGCCCGCACGTTCCGCCACGAGATAGTGGGAACGGTGGCGAAAGACGTCGTCGATGATTTCCCGCCATCCGAACCGGTGGAAGAAGGTGGCGTCAGGGCAGCTCTGTACGAAAGCATCCCAGGCTGCGGCATCGGAAGCCGCGGCGGGCCGCACGATGACGCGCTCGCCGGCGTGTTCCTGACACGCAATTCCTGCGGCAACCAGTTCCATCAGTCAGCGCCATCCAGGAATACACGGTCCACGCGATCCCATTGGAAGTCGGCCAACAGGCGGCGCAACCGCGATTCCATGTGTTGCAGGTTCAGATAGTGGCGAAAGCGCGCCTTGCGACTGGCGCCGTTCACGCGAGGCTGCTCCGGATCGAGTTCCCACGGGTGGAAATAGAAGATCGCCGACGCATTGTCCACGCCATTGACGCGCCGGATGGACCAGCGCGAAATCTCGTAGGGCAGCAGGCGGAAAAAACCGCCGCCGCCCGCCGGCCAATTCTTGCGCAGCGCGCGGACCGTGGTCACCGGCACCTCGAGGAGGCCGGGCCGGACCTCATGCGCGAACCGGGGCGCGTCCGGCGCGCCGTAGTGATCGTGGCGGATCGGATACACGCTGGAACTGTATCGATACCCGGCCTCGGCGACGCAATCGTAGGCCGACTGATTCGCCGGGCCGATCGAAAAGCTGGGTGCGCGGTATCCCTTTACCGGGGCTCCGGAAATGTCCTCCAGCACCGCCTTCGCCAGGCGAATGTCGGCGAGAAACTGGCCGTAGCCTTGCTCGCTGGCGCGGGCATGTTCATAGCCATGACTGGCCAATTCGTGTCCGGCGTCGACGACGCGGCGGACCAACCCCGGGTAACGGTCCGCGATCCATCCCAGCGTGAAGAACGTCGCCCGCACATCGTGTTCGGCCAGCAGGGCAAGGATGCGGTCCATGTTGGCCTCGACCCGGCAGGGCAGGCTGTCCCACGATTGCCTGGGGATGTGCGCAGCAAACGCGGAGACCTGGAAGTAGTCCTCCACGTCGATCGTGAGGGCGTTGAGCGTTCCGCCCCCGGGCGATACGCGCGCCGTCATGCGGGCACCTTCTCGCGCGCGACGCCTGCCGCCCGGAGGAACCGATGCAGTTCTTCGGCGATCCGGCCGGCCGCGAGACCGTCCCAGAGTTCGGGGCTCCGGCCCCGCTTGCCGCCGGTCCGGAGGATTTCCTGCACACAATCGAGCGTGAGCTGGCGGCTGCGGCCGACCAGCGTGTTGGTTCCTTCCGCAACGGTGATCGGCCGTTCGGTGTTGTCGCGCATCGTCAGGCACGGCACTGCGAGGGCCGTCGTCTCTTCCTGAATGCCGCCGGAGTCGGTAAGGACCAGCTTCGCGTTCGCAAGCAGGCCGAGCATCTCGAGGTAGCCTTGCGGCGGCAACAGCGCGATGCGGGAATCGTCGAGCAGTGGCGACAATCCGAAGCGTTGGATGTTCGCCTGCGCGCGGGGGTGCACCGGCCAGATCAGCGGGATCTGGACCGCCACATCGCGCAACAGCGAGACGGCCTCGCGCATAGCCGACGGCGTGTCGACATTGGACGGGCGATGCAGCGTGACCACGCCAAATCCTGCCGTGCCCTGCAGGAAGTCGGCCGCGATTCCCGCCGTCGCCAGCGTGGCCGCGGGTGGCGTCGCGCGCTTGCGGTGGAACAGCAGCGAATCGATCATGACATTGCCGACAAAGCGGATTCGCTCCGGCGGCGATCCCCTCGCGCGCCAGGTTGTCGGCGGCGGCGCGCTCGGTGGTGAAGAGCAGGTCGGCGATCTGGTCGGTCAGGATCCGGTTGATTTCCTCCGGCATGTCGCGGTCGAAGCTGCGCAGCCCCGCCTCCACGTGGACGACCGGCACGCCTTTCTTGATGGCGACCAGGCTGCACGCCAGCGTCGAGTTGACGTCGCCGACGACGACGATGCAGCTGGGCCGGATTTTGTCGAGCACCGGTTCGAAGCGCCGCATGATCTCCGCGGTCTGCACCGCGTGGGTCCCGGAGCCCACTTCGAGATTGACGTCCGGCGACGGCAGCTCGAGGTCGGCGAACAGCCGCTCGTTCATCGCGACGTCGTAGTGCTGCCCGGTATGCACGAGAACGACTTCGGGAAGCGAAGCGTGTCGGCCAAACGCCCGCACCAGCGGCGCCATCTTCATGTAATTGGGCCGCGCCCCGACAATGCAGGCGAGCGGTCCCATTGGATGCGATGCGCTATCCATCAGCTGCCCGAGGACTTGCCCGGTTTGGTGGCCGCCTTTTCCGGATGCAGCAGCCGGTGCAGCAGATCGATCGCGCTACTGACCGTCTTTTCCAGGCGGTCGATCCGCTCTTCGATCTTTTCGAAATGCATGTGCCACATCCTGGTTTCAGCGCGCGGTGTCGCGGCAAGTTCCGTGGTCGAAGCGCTCGCGTCCCCGCCCGCCGATTGCAGAACGAGGTCGTGACCCAGTTCCTCGTTGATCTCCAGCGCGATGGCCTGCACGTCGGCGGCATGCAGGACGTGCTTTTCCGAAAGGAACGCGGCGAGCAGCAGGCGATTGCAGAGCGTGTTGATGCGGCGGGGGATGCCGCCGGTGAGCCGGTGAATCAACTCGAAGCACTCCGGCTCGAAATGGGGATCATCCTTCCAGCCGACATGTTTCAGCCGGTGCTCGATATAGGCCTGCGTTTCCGCCTGGTCGAGCGGCCCCAGGTGATAGGACGCGATGACCCGTTGCCGCAATTGCTGCATCGACGCGCTTTGCATCATCTCCCGCAGCTCGGGCTGGCCGACGAGGAAGCTTTGCAGCAGCGCCTGGTCGCCGAGCTGGAAATTGGACAGCATGCGCAATTCCTCGACCGCGCGGTTGGTCAGATTCTGGGCCTCGTCGACGATCAGCAGCGCGCGTTTCTTTTCCGTGGCGAGCTGGCACAGGAACGCCTCCAGCGACGCCAGCAGCACGGCCTTGTCGACGTCCCGAACCGGCAGCCCGAAGGCGACGCCGACGGCGCGCAGCATGTCGTCCGCGTCGAGCTGGGTGCTCACGATCTGCGCCGCGACGACCTTGGCCGGATCGAGCTGCTCCTGCAGGCTGCGCACGATCGTCGTCTTGCCGGCGCCGATTTCGCCGGTGATGATGATGAAGCCTTCGCTCTGGTAAAGCCCGTACTCCAGGTAGGCGAAGGCGCGCTTGTGCCCGCGGCTGCCGAAGTAGAACGACGGGTCGGGATTGAGCTGAAACGGCTTGCCGGTCAGCCCATAGAAGGATTCATACATGGCGCGGTCACTTGAATGTGTAGTTCAGTCCGGCAAAGAGGGCCGCTTCGTTGTAACCCTCCTGGAAGTTGGCCCGCAGCATCTGGTACCGCGCGCCTGCGAACACGTGTCGTGCGAGCCGAGAGCGGCGTCGTCAACGTCAAGGTGGCATAACCCTGATTGGTAACTGCAGTGAATGGTGCGTTGGCGGTCGTGCGCAGCGCGGTGGCGGTCAGGTTCATCGTAACCGAGGGCGTCAGATTATGCGTCCAGACCACACTTGCGCCCTGCTGCGTGTTGTCGTTGAGGGTGCCGATGGCAAGGATGGGCGGCAAGGCCGCGCCGGAACCGGCGATCGGCTCCTGGTGCAGGTAGAACACCGTCGCATATATTGAATTGCGGGCTCCAAGCAAGCCGACGGTCGCGCTTGCGGTTTCCTGCAGGAGAATCTGCTGAGTATAGAGGGTGACTGGATTCGACAGATTTGCCGGCAGCCCCTGATCCTGGATCAGCGTGTCGATCGTGGTCTGCCGCAGTGTCGGATCCGGAATGCGGGAAAGAAAGAGCTGATTCAGGATGCCCCGATACATTGCCGGCCGGCAGCGATGCCAGCTGCTGTGGATAGCTCGTGATGTTTCGCGACGCGCTCAAGCTCCAGACCGACAGCGGCGTGCGGTGATCGAAGCTGAACAGGTAGGACGCGCCGAAAAACCGATGCTCCCAGTTGGCGACGACACTGGTTCGCTCCGTCGGCTGCCATTCGAGGCCCACGCCGTAGATGTAGCCGCGGTAGTCTGAAAATGGATAGTGGTTGTCTTCGTAGCCGATGTCCGCGTGGAACTGCAGCTGCGCGTCATACGCATAGCGTGGGCCCACCCGCCCGAGATTGGTCTGCTGCGACGCCTGGTTCTCGAACTTCACGTCGACCAGGTCGAAATTGGCCGACCATCCCAGTGGAGTCATCGGGCTGTCGATCCTGCCCAGCCACTCCGACGTGAAGGAGTTTTGGGTGGTGACCGGCGCTCCGTTCCAGCGTGGTCCAGAAGCTGTTGTTCCGCAGTTCGTACTGGACGTTGCGCGTGGTGATGCCCTTGATGTACGGACTGATGCGATACGTCGATGACGTATACCGGTTATCCGTCGCGTTGGCGAGACTCACCGGCTGCGCGCCGAACGGCGTCAGGAATTGCTGCGAAACCTGCGCCGCGCCTTCGACATAGAAGAACTTGTCGATAGCCTCGACGTTGCCCAGCGACGTTGGCGAGCGGATAGACGTAGTTGTTCTCGGCGCCCGTGCGCGCATAGAGCAGGATCGGCGCCGACAGGGATCCGGTCAGCGTGGCGTGCGCGCCAACGCCGCTGAATGCCAGCGTGGGCGTCAACTGCGTGACAAAGTCGCCCTTGCGCAGATCCGGCGGGCTGGAGATTGACGTTGTCCGTCAGGGTTTCCTGCAGCCCGATCGACGGCGTGACGACCCAATTCGCGGCATCCGAGGGGGCAGCGCCACAACCGAGCGCTGCCGAGAGCACCAGAGCGGATACGCGCGAACCAGCCCGCCGCGACACCCACTTCGGACTTGCCGGCGCGGCGCGATCCGGCAGCCCAACGCGCGCCGGAACCCGACTAGCGCAAGTCATCATCCGCTGAATAGCGATAGTAGGCGCCGACATCGGTCTTGGCCGCCTTGTTCAGCATCATCAGCACGACTTCGCAGTTCTCGATGGTTGCGAGCGCCTGGCGGACCGTATGCTGCGCCGTCGCGTCGGCGGCGACCACGAAGACGATCTGACCCATGTGCGTCGAAATGACGCGCGCCTCCGTGGTCGCGAGCAGGGGTGGCGAGTCAAAAATAATGATGCGGTCCGGATACCGGGACGCCAGCTCGCGCAGCAGGATGGCCATCTTCTCGCTGGCAAGGAGCTCCGTGGCGCGCCGATGACGCGAGCCGGCCGGAAGCACGGTGAGCTTTTCGATGTTGGTCTGCAGCAGGGCGTCGGCGATGTCGAGATCATCGCGAGTCAGGAGGTCGAGGAGGCCGGGCGAGGGAGGCGTACCCAGCAGGTCCGGGAGCGACGGATGCGCGACGTCACCGTCGACGAGCAGCACCGTATTGTCGTATTCCATGGCCATGCTGATGGCCAGGTTGACGGCGGTGAATGTCTTGCCCTCGCCGGCCAGCGAACTCGTCACGAGCACGAGGTTCCCGTTGCGGATTCGCGCGGCGGACCGCGCGTACGCGTTTTGCAGGATCGGACGCTTCAGAACCCGAAACTCGTCGGCTATCTGCGATTGAGGCGCGTCGGGCGTGACGAAGCCAAGCTCCTTGAGGCGCGCCAAGTCGATTTCCACGCGCACCTTGGGCCGCGGACTCTTGCTCGACCTGGCGTGCCTCGTGGTTCGGCAACGGCATCGACCGCTCGCGGCGCGCATTGCCGGCGCGGCGCGATGCTGGCCTCCCTGATGTTGAGTTCGCGGACCAGCGCTTCCGGCGTCGGGATGTGATCCTGTCGCGCCTTCGCGCCGACTGTCCGGGACCGCCGGCGAAGCGGGCTCGTCCGGCAAGGCTGCCCCGGCGCGCCGCAATTCCTCCAGTCGCTTGGCGGCCTGTTCGATCAGGCTCATCGTTGGCTCCTCACGCGACGCGCCCCACGAGCAGGGCAAACGCCACGACTGCCGAGAATGCCGCGATCAACCCGCTCAAGCCTCCCGCGAACACGTAGACGTTGCGGCGCTGTTTCCTGCGCGCCGATTCGTTGGGCAGCAATCGCCACCATGCCGAGCACCGGGCGCTGGGCAATCTCGCGCAACGAGCGCGCGTCATGGAAGGTCGGCATGAGTTCGCTCGCCACGAAACTCGCCAGCAGACCCGCGGCCAAGGCCAGTGCAAAGGCGATTCCCAGCATGGTGATGCGCGTCGGCGCCACCGCTTGCGGCGCGACGCGCGGCGGATCGATGACGCGGAACTGCGTGCCGCCGGTGTCCTGCACGTCGACGCCCATCGTCGCCGCTTCCCGCCGCGCAAGCAGGTCGCCATAGGTCTTCTTCTGCACGTCGTAATCCCGGTTCAGTTGCGCGAATTCCGCCTCGACCTGCGGCACCAGTCGCGCCGATGCCTTGAGCTGGGCATATTGGGTCTCGTAGGACGGCCAGGCGCGCGCGCAGCGAAGCCACGTTGGCCTCGGCGTCGGCCAGCGAGACGCGCATCTGCTGGAACACCGGATTGCGGTCGACCGGATCGATTGGCCTGCCGGACGAACGGGTGGCCTTTTCCCGGGCCTGCACATCTTCCTTGCGCTGCTCCTCCAGCGCTGCGATGACACGCCGCGTTCCAACGACGTCCGGGTGCTGATCGGTGTAGGTCCGCAGCAACTCGTCAAGCTTGGTCTTCTGCGCGGCGATTCGCGCATCGATTTCCGGGGACGCCATCGGCGCCGCGGCTCCGGACCCCTCGGGCAGCAGCGTCGGCGTCTCGCCGGCAAGTTCGCGCTTGTACGAATCGCGCGACTCCTCGGCTGCCTCGCAGTTCGAGCCTCGTATTGGCGATGTCGTCTCCGAGCTTCGCCATCTTGGCGAAGAAGTCCTGGCCGGCCTGCCGCTCTGGCCCGGCACGCCCATGTACTTGAGCTTGAATTCCTTGAGCCGGCTTTCCGCCAGCTGCAGGCTCTGCTCATACCGCTTGATCTGCTCGTCGAGGAACTTGACTGCGCCGCGCGTATCCTGCCGCTTGTCGTTGAGGCTGGATTCGACAAAGATGGTGAGCATGCGACTGGACGACGTTCTTCGCCTGTTGCGGCTTCGCGTCCCGGTAGGAAATGACATAGATGTTGTTGGCGACATTGCCGCTGAGCTGGATCGTCCGCATCAGGTTGTCGATCAGGTCGTCGCGCTCGGTGTTGGACTTGATGCCGAGATCGAGGTCCGCCATGCGAACCAGCTTCTCGACATTGGGCCGGCTGATCAGCGTCCGGCTCATCAGCGCGACCTGCTGATCGAGATTCGGCTGGATGGCGAGCCCCGCCATGACCGGCCGCAGCAGCGACTGCGTGTCGACATAGACGCGGGCGCTCGCCTCGAATTTTTCCGGAATGCGAAACACGACGGCGACACCGATTATCGCGGCGATCCAGGCGGCCGCCAGCCCGATCCAGCGGCGGTGCCACATGGCGCGCAGGTGGGCAATCGCGCGCTGAAGGAGTTCATCCATGTGCAGTGCAACCCAAGGTTGTGGAGGTCACGCCCGGCACGCCGGCCGGCTAGAAATAGCTCTGCGGAATGATGAGAATGTCGCCCGGCCTCATGTCGACATTGGCCGAGATGTCGCCGCGCTTGACCAGGTCCTGCAGGCGCACGCTGTACAGCTTGCCGCCGTCGCCGACGCGAAAGATGTTGGCGCGGTTGCCGTCGGCGAAGTCGGTGAGCCCGCCGACCGCGATCATCACGTCGAGCAGCGTCATGTACTTGCGGAAGGCCAGGATCTGCGGCTTGGTCGCCTCGCCGATGACCCGGATCTGTTCGCTGGCCGGGCCGACGAAATTGGTGACGATCACGGTGACCACGGGATCGCGGATGTACTTGCCCAGCGCCTTCTCGATATCGCGGGCAAGCACGGTCGGGGTCTTGCCCAGGGCATCGAGGTCGTCGACCAGCGGCGTCGTGATCTTGCCGTCGGGCCGCACCGGCACGACCAGCGAGAGTTCCGGATTCCGCCAGACGATGATGTTGACGGTGTCGAGCGGCCCGATGATGTAGTTGTAATCGGACGTCGCGGCTTCCCGCGGCGCCGGCGGGTAGGGGGTGGCACAGCCGGCGATGAAAAGGGCGGCCAGCATGCCCAGCACGCACACCCGGAGGCGAGAGCCGTGCTGCAGTTGCGATTTCCAAGGATGATCCGGATCGAATTCATGTTGCCTCCCTTTCGGCCGCGACGAAGAATGATGTTAACACCGCCCATCCGCAGATGCGCCGAAAACGCTGTAATGTATGCAGTTTACATGCCAATGGATTTGGTCGCCTTCCTCTGGAGGGTCGCGTGACGTCAATACGCCGCAATCACGGCGAACCGCCCGCCACGGACCGGTCGCCGTTGTAACAGACAAGTTGTAATGGCGCAATCGATGACATTTCCGGGCGAAATACGCCGTGAATGGCCATCAAGCGGAAAAGACCAATTTTCCTCGCCATCCGATCGCTGGCGGCAGAGTGTAGGCGCAGCGGATCGGCTGGCCCGAATTTGGCGGTCACGACACGCCAGTTGGTATCGCTACCCCGTGACGCGCTGGTTCAGCATCGGCGTTCGTGATCTACCAGCGGAGCGCACGGCATCCACCCGGCGGTGTGGCCGACTCGGCGAAGGCAAACGGCCCGCAAGCATCCTTCGCCGGGGTCGCGGCAGCCTTGCTCAAGCTCGGCAAAGCTGGCGAAGACCTTCCGGCGAAGGAGATCAACGCAGGCAGGGCGACAGGCTACATGGGTGCGCACATGATGACGGCGTCGGGACCATACCCTTCGGCAACGTAGCCCTTCGCCACCATCTGGTCGCGCAGCGAAGGATCGGTCATGTAGCGGTGGTTGGAGTCCGGGCGGCCATTCCACACGCGATACACCGGGACCATGTCCGCCGGACAGGCGCCCGATACCGCATCGGGCAGATTGACGTAGAAGACGCTCTCCGATTCGAGCATGAACATCGGGAACCTGACAACTGCGTCCGCACACTCCGCGGGAGACGCCGTATAGAAGTGCGAGTCACCCACGGCCGGCGGGATGTAGAAGCGGCACACCGGGTTGGCGTTGCTTGCCGGATCCGCATAGACCTTGAACGCGTTGCCGGTTCGTGCCCAGCCCATGAACTGGCCCGAGTCGAGCGCGGCGATGTCGGAGGCGGACGCACTGATGTAGTAGTGATCGAGCGGCGCGTTGTAGTACTCGAGAGCATAGCCGGTAGCCAAGGGATCCGGCGCCGTCGCCACCGGGTTGAACACCCATACGGTCACGATCGGTGATTGAGCCAGGTTGCCTGCGGCATCGTAGGCAACGGTCTTCAATTGCGCAGGGCCGTTGGCGATGCTGGTCGCCTTCCATGAGAATTGGTACGGCGCCGACGCATCGATGCCGACGAGCGTGCCGTTGACGTAGAGCTCGACGCGGTTGACGCCGACATTGTCGCTGGCGTTGGCGGAGACCGTGATGGTTCCGGAAACGGCAGCGCCGCCCGTTGGCGATGTGATGCTGACTGTGGGTGGCGTCACGTCGGGCGGGGGCGCCACGACGTTGGCCACGTTCACGGCTACGCCGGCCGATTGTGCCGAATTCGGCTTGGCGTCGAAGGCCTTGGCGTAGAGGGTCGCCGCGCCGTTGGGCAGCGTCGTGGTGTTCCACGCGATCTGGTACGGCGCCGCGACAGTCGGTGCCGACGAGCGCGCCGTTGACGTAGAACTCGACGCGGGTGACGCCCACGTTGTCGCTGGCATTGGCGGAAACCGTGACGGTTCCGGCAACGTTGCCGCCGGTGGGCGAGGCGATGCTGACCGTGGGCGGCGTCACGTCCGGCGGAGGCGCCACGACGTTGGCGATCGTTCACCGCTACGCTCGCCGATTGTGCCGAATTCGACGTTGGCGTCGAAGGCCTTGGCGTAGAGGGTCGCCGCGCCGTTGGGCAGCGTCGTGGTGTTCCACGCGTACTGGTACGGCGCCGCATTGTCGGTGCCGACGAGCGCGCCGTTGACGTAGAAGTCGACGCGGGTAACGCCGACGTTGTCGCTGGCGTTGGCGGAAACGGTGACGGTTCCCGAGACGTTGCCGCCGGTGGGCGACGCGATGCTGACCGTGGGTGGCGTCATGTCCGGCGGAGGCGCCACGACGTTGGCCACGTTTACGGTCACGTAGGCCGATTGTGTGGAATTCGCCGCTGGCGTCGAAGGCCATGGCGTAGAAGGTCGCCGCGCCGTTGGGCGAGCGTCGTGGTGTTCCACGTGTACTGGTACGGCGCCGTGGCGTCGCTGCCGACGAGTACGCCGTTGACGTAGAAGTCGACGCGGGTGACGCCGACGTTGTCGCTGGCGTTGGCCGAAATGGTGACGGTTCCCGAGACGTTGCCGCCGGTGGGCGAGGCGATGCTGACCGTGGGTGGCGTCAGTGTCGGGTGGAGGCCCGCCATTGGCCACGTTCACGGCCACGCTGGCCGATTGCTGTCGACATTCGACTTTGCGTCGAAGGCCTTGGCGTAGAGGGTCGCCGCGCCGTTGGGCAGCGTCGTGGTGTTCCACGCGTACTGTGTACGGCGCCGAATTGTCGGTGCCGACGAGTACGCCGTTGACATAGAAGTCGACGCGGCTGACGCCGACGTTGTCGGCCGCATTCGCCGCAATGGTGACGGTTCCCGAGACGTTGCCGCCGGCGGGCGAGGTGATGCTGACCGTGGGCGGCGTGGTGTCCGCCGGTGGGTAAATGATCATCGTGTCCGCAAAATTCAGGTAGCGCCTGAGCGTGTAGCCATTGTTGGACGAGGCGCCGGTGTACTCGGTCAGTACCATCGCAACGTAGTAGGTACCGGGAGGTGGCGGCGTAAAGGGGACCAACTTCAGCGATCCTGGGAGTCTGCGCGCCCGCGGCGAGCGGCCCGACGTCGTAAGTCGCCATCTGGTATTGGGATGCGAACGAACCGGCAAAGGGTTGCAACCCGCCCCAGAATTCGACGCGCAACTTGCCCGAGGTGCCGGTAGCGTCGTAATTGCGGATCCCATCGACGGTCAGGATCACAAAGGTGGCGTAGTCCCCCGACCACCCGACGGCCCCGGTAAAGTTGACGTTCGCCGCCAAGGCGGGCGCCGAAAGCGCTCCCAGAAAGAGCGCGGCGCCAAGGAATCTAACCGAAAATTGCCCGAATCTTTCGCACAACCAACCCATGTCGTCTCCTGATTGCCAGCCCTCGGCGGTCAACGCCCCCGCGGAAATTGCCGGCATCATACCATTTGAGGCGGCGGATATGACAACGGCATTGCGTGGCGACGCATTTGGGCCGACAGGCGTTGGTATTCGGCGAACGGGAGGCGGATTGGCGCGGGAAACGCACCATTTGAGGGCAGGATCGAGGCTGTCGTCAGGGCGATGGTCCGCCTGGAATGCTGCGGCGCAGCCAGAATGGCGAAAAAAATCCCCGCCACGCGGCGGGGATTTTCTTGGAGGGTATTACCGAGGTCAGGCTTGCTTGCGGCGCGCGAAACCCAAGCCGGCAAGCGCAACGCCCAGGAGGAGCAGCGTGCTTGGCTCCGGAACACACTTGCCTGCCCGTCGCCGAGAGGCTGTACGTATAGCCGCCCGACAGGTCGCTGATGCAAGTAGCACGTTGCGTCACCGACGCAGGAGCCGGAAAGCGTCAGGCTGCCCGTGAAGCCGTCGGATCGAAGCCGTTGCCGCTCACAACGCCCACCAACGTGGCGATCAGGAGATCGTCGGCTGCAGCTGCCCGCGGTGCAGCTCAAGCGGTCGGTCGTGATGAGGCCATGGACCACCAGGTCGAACTGTGAACCCGCCTACGTCAATGATGATCGGGAACGGACCGGCGAAAATCCAATCGGTCATCGACGCGTTGGCAGCGCCGCACGACCCGACGAAATTGCCCGTGCAACCGAATGAAGTGCCATTGCCGTCGTGGTCAATGTCCATTCAGCAGCGGAAACGACGCTCAACGACGGTAGTCCGGCAGGCCCTTCAGTCCGTCGGTAACCGTGATCGAGCCGGTGATGAAGGCGGCCTGCGCGGCACCGGCGCCAAGTCCCAGCGCCAGAACCAGGGCTGCCACTGCCGATTTCCAGATTTGAACATTCTTTGACCCTCCATTAGTTGCTGCCAAAACCGAACATGATTCGGCGACGCAGAGCATAAAGCAGTTGGCGTGCCACAATAAATATCTATTTATATTCAATATGTTACGTGTCATTCGTCCGACAGCGGCCTCGGGATTTGTAAAAACCTTCGACATCGACCTCCGCGCTGCTTCCAGTGCGTCGGGTCCGCGGCCGAGACCCGACAGAAAAGTCCACGGGCTCGAGCACGAAAAGCCCACGAACCTACTTCGAACGCGCCGGGTGGTCGTCGATGACCAGCATGCCGAGGCGCGCAAAGAATTCGTACAGCACGTAATAGCTGACCTCGAGTCCGGCGATGCCTGGCACGAGTCCTTTGGCTTCGAATTCCGGATTCGGGATTCCCGTGGGGGCCCTGATGACCTCCATTCCCTCCTCTGCGAATTCCGCGGCCGCCCTGGGCATGTCGAAGGAATGTCCGACGAGCACCACGCGATGGATACCGGCCGAGCGAAGGATGGCCGCGGATCGGACCGCATTCTCGTGCGTGTTGAGCGACCGATCCTCGACCCAGCGCACCGGGACCCCGAATTCCTGCTGCAGGGCCTCCTGCATGAGCTTGGCTTCCCTTTCCCCGCCGGAGGGTGCGCCACCACTGACGAGCACAGGCAACTCCGTCATGCGTGCGACGCGCGCGCCATAGCGCACGCGCTCGAGCGTCAGGCGTCCGAGCGTGTCGCCACCGTATTCGGCCGCATTGTGGCGCGTCCCGCCGCCCAGGATCACGATCGCCTGCGCGGTGCGCGCGCGTTCGATATCCAGCGGCGGCGACGAATCCAGCAAGCGCAGCAGGAACGCGGCGACCGCAGGCATCGACAACACCAGCAGCAGCAGCACGCCGGTTACGACGCAGGCGCGCCCGGCGCGGGGATGCCGCCGCTGCAGCACCAGTCCCAGGACTGCGAGCAGCAGGGGTCCCGTCGGCGGCAGCACCACCGCCTTGAACATGGCCTTGAGCCAGATCGGGTAGGTCACATCGACGCCTGACGGAACAAAGGGCCAGGCACGCAGTTGGGCGACCCTGCGTGCGCGTTAGCGTGCTTTCTGCAGCAGGTCCTGCAGGTATTTCGACGGAATCGCGTAAGTGATGCCGCTGGGCTGCGTGAGGACCGACTCCTTGGTCCCCTTCACGAACACCATGTTGATGATGCCAACGACTTCTCCGCTGGCCGGATCGAACACCGGGCTGCCGCTGTTGCCGGGATACGCGGTGGCGTCGAGCTGGAATATCGGAAACGTGCCGCTGGTCAGGCGGCGAATCGTCTTCGGATCGAGTTCGGCGGAACGCGCCTGCGGAATGGCGATGGGTGTGATCGCTGAGACCATGCCGCGATGAGTCGCCGGGAAGAGTCCGATTGCCGTCCCAATGGGAAACCCGGTGAACAGGACAGCCTGGCCTTCCTTGACGCCATCGGAATCGCGAATCGACAGCGCTGGCAGCGCCGCGCCTCCGATCTTCAACACCGCCAAGTCCGATCCTGGGTCCACCGCGACCCGTCTGGCCTCGCGAAACTGCACCTTGGTCGGGGTCGGCTGAAGGAACGAGTATTCCGAGCGCTTCCAGTTTCGTCGTGTCGAGCACTCCCGGCAGGACGTGGGCGTTGGTGACGACGAGCGTTCCGTCGCCCACGACGAACCCCGTTCCGCGAAATTCGAATGGCGGCGTCCGCGAACGCTCGAGGGTACCGACGGCCACGATCGACCCCTTGACGCGTTCGATGGTGGCGCTCGCTTCCTGCGCTGCGGCCCCTACCGGCAGCCAAACCGCAATGGCGCAGCGCGAGGCAGCGCAATTTCCGGAGGATCGCGACAGGGGATGGCATGGCACGTCCTTACTTTGAGCTGCGGATTGACCCATCGGGCGGCGGAAGAAATGCCGCGGGTTTGACGATGCGCGGATCATAGGGATGCTGCGTATTTCCGTACAAGCGTAGCACCTGACGCACGTACTCCCGCGTTT
Source organism: uncultured beta proteobacterium (assembly GCA_963834045.1). Classification (GTDB taxonomy): domain Bacteria; phylum Pseudomonadota; class Gammaproteobacteria; order Burkholderiales; family Casimicrobiaceae; genus VBCG01. The sequence continues at coordinate 367,649 of CAWIAK010000001.1, forward strand.
CCGGGTACGGGGGAATTCCCTGGTAACGGTCGACCACGCCTTCGCCGGCGTTGTATGCCGCGGCCGCGAGCACGATGTAGCCCTTGTAATAGGCGAGCAGCCAGCGCAGGTAGGCGAGGCCGCCACGCACGTTGTCGCCGATGTTGTAGGAATCCCTGACGTTGAATCGGGCCGCCGTCTCGGGGATGAGTTGCATCAGGCCCCGGGCATCCTTGGCCGACCGTGCAGCGGGCTCGAAGTTCGATTCGACGCTGATGACTGCCAGCGCCAGCCGGGTGTCCACGTCGTATCGAGGCGCGATCTTGGCAACCTCATCCGCGATCTTCTTCTTCCACGGTGGCATGTCGGAAAAGGGGTTGGCCTCGCTGACGCCCGCGTTCGGCTCTTGCGCCGGCTCCGGGTCGGGTCGATGCATGCAGCCGGGGAGGCGTCCCCGCTCCTCACCGACAAAGCCAAGCGCCTTTTGCGCGGCTGCATTTCCCGCCGCCGCCGCCAACGCGAAGAAGGATGCGGCGATCGCATCGTCGCGCGCCACGCCGCGGCCGTTCGCGTACATCCAGCCCAGGCCATACTGCGCGTCGGGATCGCCGTCGCGAGCGGCCTCGCAGTAGAGCGCGGCGGCCTTCAGCGGGTCCTTCGGGACTCCTTCACCGTGCTCATAGGCAATCGCCTGGGCAACCAGCTCGGTCGGAGTAATCGGGTTGTTCGCTTCCGCCGTATCTTCGGCAGCGGCCGCCGACGCGGCGAGCAGGCACGCGGCGGCGGCGATCCAGCGGGCAGCACCGCCGGACGCGGCGCCCACCAGGCTTTCAGTCTTCGCCGCTGGCATGCAAGGATGCCCGCGAGGGCAGGGAAGCCGGGGACGCAAATCGCGCCTCGTACCAGGGCAATGCCTCGACCAATCCGGCGCGCACGTCGTATTTCGGGTCGTAGCCCAGGCGACTTTTCGCCTTGGAAATGTCGGCCTGCGAATGCCTGACATCGCCGGGACGGAAATCCTCATGGACCGGGGGCGCGAAAGTCCGGCCGGAATGGCGCTCGCCGAGCAGAGTTCGAAGCGTGGCGTATAGCTCGTTCAGCGACATCCGACCGCCCACGGCGACGTTGTAAACCTGATTGATCGCGCCGGTTTCCGCCGTCGTCGCCGCCAGCAGGTTCGCCTCCACGACGTTGGCGACATAACAGAAGTCGCGCGTGGTCTCGCCGTCCCCGTGAATGACCACCGGCGAACCGCGCAGCATCGTGTCGACCCAGCGTGGAATGACGGCTGCGTAGGCGCCTTCGGGATCCTGCCTCGCCCCGAACACGTTGAAATAACGCAGGCCGATCGTCGCCAGGCCGTAGCACTGTCCGAAGACGTCCGCATAGAGTTCGTCGACGTACTTGGTGACCGCGTAAGGCGAGAGCGGGCGCCCGATCGCATCCTCGACCTTGGGCAGGCCGGGGTGATCGCCGTAGGTCGAACTCGACGCGGCATAGACAAATCGAGCCACGCCGGCGTCGCGGGCGGCGACAAGCATGTTCAGAAACCCGGTGGCGTTGGCAGCATGCGTAAGCAGCGGATCGGCAATCGAGCGCGGGACCGATCCCAGCGCGGCCTCATGCAGCACAATGGAAACGCCCTTGCACGCAGCGCGGCAGGCCGCGAGGTCGGTGATGTCGGCCTCCAGGAAGTGGTGCCGCCGCCATGCGTCTTCGCCGACGGCGGCGCGAACTTCGTCGAGGTTGCGGCGATATCCCGTCGCGAAATTGTCGAGGCTGACCACGTCCTGCCCGAGGCGGAGCAGCACTTCGACGAGATGGGATCCGATGAACCCCGCGCTGCCGGTCACGAGCCAGCGCCGGGGCCGTTCCCGCAACTCCTTGTGCAATGGCTCGAGCGCCGGCATTACAGCCTCCACACCTGAATGCCGCGCGCGCGCAGGGCCCCGACATCCGCCTTGGCCTTGACGTCCATGTACAGCCCGCCGGGGACGACTTTGCCGATCAGCTCGTCGATCGGGCGCTGCATGAAGGGGCGGTGCGCCACGGCCGCGACGATCGCCTCCGCGCGCGGCAAGTCGTCCCACGCGGTAAGCGTCACGCCATATTCATGCAGGGTTTCGGCAGCATCCGCGAGCGGGTCATGGACGTGCACCGTGATGCCGAACGACTCGAGTTCGCGCACGACGTCGATGACGCGCGAGTTGCGGATGTCGGGACAGTCCTCCTTGAAGGTCAGCCCGAGCACATTGACGTGCGAGCCCTTGACGTGGACTCCCGCCTGGATCATCAGCTTCACGGTCTGTTCCGCGATGTACTTGCCCATGCCGTCATTGATGCGCCGGCCGGCGAGGATCACCTGCGGGTGGTAACCCAGCATGTCCGCCTTGTGCGTCAGGTAATACGGATCGACACCGATGCAATGGCCGCCGACGAGGCCCGGCCGGAATGGCAGGAAGTTCCATTTGGTGCCTGCGGCTTCGAGAACCTCGAGCGTGTCGATGCCGATCTTGTGGAAGATGAGCGAAAGCTCGTTCATCAACGCGATATTGAGATCGCGCTGCGTGTTCTCGATCACCTTCGCCGCTTCCGCGACCTTGATGCTGCTCGCGCGGTGGACGCCGGCCGTGATGATGCTGCCGTAAACGGCCGCGACCTTCTCGAGGGTTTCGGCCGTATCACCGGAAACGACCTTGGTGATCCGTGTCAGCGAATGTTCGCGGTCGCCCGGGATTGATGCGCTCGGGCGAATAGCCGACGAAGAAATCGCGTTGCCACTTCATCCCCGAATGCTTCTCGATGATCGGGACGCAGACTTCCTCGGTGGCGCCGGGATAGACGGTGGATTCGAAGACCACGACGGCGCCGCGCTTCAGGTTGCGGCCGACCGCTTCGCTGGCGCCGAGCAGCGGTCCGAAGTCCGGCTGGTGGGCGTCATCGATAGGCGTCGGAACCGCGACGATGATGACGTCGGCCTCGCGGAGCTGGGCGGCGTCCGTGGTAACGGCAAGCAGCGATGGCGGCCTTGAGCTCGTCCGTGCTGACTTCGCCCGTCGGATCGACGAATTTCCGATAGGCCTCGACCTTCTTCACGGACAGGTCGAAGCCGATGGTCCGGAAATGCTTGCCGAATTCGACCGCAAGCGGAAGCCCGACGTAACCCAGTCCAACGACGGCGATTGTTGTGTTTTTTGTCATCTCATGAACTCGAACTGACGTTGCGCGCCCAAGTCGCATGGGCGCGCCGATCGGTTGTGGCGTCCCTGGAGCGGTTCCAGGGTCAAAGGCTCTTAAGCATTTGTTGTGCCTCGGTGCGGGCCCGGGATGCGCCGCCCCGCAATGCCAACGTCTCGAGCTCGGTCTTGGCCGATGCCTTGTCGCCGGCCTTGAGCAGCGCCTTGGCAAGATGCAGCCGTATTTCCGGATCATCGGGCGCCTGGGCGCTCGCTTCGCGCAACAGCTTGAGCCCGCGCGCGGCGTCTCCGCGCTGTACCAGTATCCAGCCCAACGTGTCGACGACCGAAGGTATGTTCGAGCCAACGACGTAGGCGCGCTCGGCATACTCGAGGGCCTTGGGATCGCCGAGTTCGTTCAGCGACCAGGCAAGGTTGTTGAGCACCGTCACGTTATCGGGCTCCAGCGCCAGGACGGCATTGGAATGCTGCACCGCAGTGCGGTAGTCCGCCGCCATGACGCTCTGCTGCGTCTGGTAGGTGTACAGCTGCGTGTCCTTCGGATTTTCCTTGTGCCAGCGTTGCGCCATGGCGGCCGCCTGGTCCGGCTTGCCGGCGCTCTGCAACGCTGCGTAGGTCATCACGCTGAGGAGTGGAACCGGTTCGCGCGACAGGCCTTCGCGGAAGACGGCGCTGGCCTCCGCGGGCTTCTTCTGGGCAAGCAGCATCTGTCCTTCGAGAGCGAAGCCGACGGCGCGGGTCGGATTGGCCTTCTGCATCTTGCGGGCATCGGCGATCCCGTCGCCGATCCGGTCGCTCGTCGCATAGACTCGGGTCAACATGAGCCACGTCGGCGTGTAGCTGGGTTGGAGCGCGATGGCCTGGCGCAATGTCTTGATCGCGCCGTCGTAATCCTTGAGGAGCGTCTGGACCCCCGCGAGACGAATCAGAGGGCCCGGACTTTGCGGCTGGAGCTTGGCCGCGCGGGTGAAACTCTCCAGCGCCTGATTGTTCTCGCCTGCGTTTTGCTGCGCGGCCCCCAGCAATTCGACGATTTGCGGATTCTCGGGAAATGCGGCTTGGGCCGTCTGCGCCGCCGCCAGTGCCGCCTTGGCATCCTTTTGCTGCACGTAATACGCGATCAGGACCATGTGAGGCCGAATTGAGCGTGGGATTGGCGGTGATCGCGCGCCCGATGACAGCCTTGATCTCGGCTTCCGGCGCCTTCGTCGCCGCGAGCAGTGCGGCCATTGAAAGCAACGCCTGTTCGTTGCCCGGTTCCTTCGCGAGGATCTGCTCATAGCGCTTGCGCGCGCCAGCGAGGTCTCGCTCCATGAAGTCCATCTGCGCCAGGCTGATCGCCGCCGCCGTGTAAGCCGGGTCGAGTTTCAGCGCCTGCTCGAAGCTTGCGCGGGCATTCTTCATATCGTGCAACGCAAGGTAGACAACGCCCCTGATGTTGGGAACCATCGGATTGTTGGGTTGCTTCTTCTCGAGCGCATCTACCGCGGCCAGCGCCTCCGCCGACTCGCGCCGACGCAGGTGCGCGCTGATCAGCGCCAGGTCGCTCCCGAAACGGCGGGATTGGCCTCGGCCAGCGCCTCGAGATCCTTGAATGCCCGCGAGGTGTCACCGGACTCCAGGCGAACCTGCGCCAGGCGCACCCGGCTGGTGACGTCGGACTTGTCCAATGCGGCCGCCCGTTCATACATTTCCGCGGCCTTCGCCGGGTTGTTCGTCGCGAGGTAGGCTTCCGCGGCAGCCTGCAACAGTGCGGGGTCCTTCGGCTCGCGTTGCAATGCCGGTTCGAGCAATTCGAAAGCCTGGGCCGTCCGCCCCGTCCGCAGGTAGGTCGAGGCCAGCGTGCGGACTGCATTGCGTTCATTGGGCGCCTTGGCGACCACCGCTCGAAGTGCATCCTCCGCCGCCTGATACGAACCCATGCGATAACTGGCGAGCCCCGAAAGCAGCAGGCTGGGCATGTGGTCTGGCGCGACACTCAATACTTGCTGGACGGCGTCGCGGGTGGCCTGCATGTTGCCGCGCGCGTATGCGACGACAGCCTCGGCATAGAATGCGCGAAGATCCTTTGGCGCCAGTTTCTTGAGCGAGTCCACCTGAGCCACGGCGACTTCGGGCTGGCCGGCGCGCACGAGTGCCAATACCAGCGCGAAACGGGCGCGAACCGAGTCCGGCCGGAGTTCCACCAGCCGTTCCAGCGTCTTGACTGCCTGCGCGGCCTGGTTTTGCGCAAGTTCCAGGTCGGCCTTGAGCAGGACCGCCTGCAGGTCGTCCGGTGTTTGCTTCAGCGCCGAATTGACAAGTTCGAGGGCTTCCGGCAGCTTGTTCTCCGCTGCGGCGATTTGAGCCAGCGCCATCTGCGCGAGAGGATAGTCCGGGACCGCGACGAAGGCGGCGTCGATTGCGGCGCGGGCGTCCGGGATCTTGCCTAATCCGATGTACGCAAAGGCGAGGGAGGCATTGAGATCGGCTTGGGCCTGCGGATCCGCTGGCTTCCTTTCGGACAGCTCCGAAATCACTTTATCGAATTGACGCTGCTGGATCAGCGTGCGGCCGAGGAGCGGATACGCGTCGTCCCCCGGATATTTCATGTCGATCGCCTTGCGGACTTCGGTCTCCGCTCCGGCGGCGTCGCCGGCATCCAGCAGGGCTCTTGCCAGCAACACGCGCGCTTCGGCGTTGTTCGGGGCCTGCTGCAGCGCGTTCTTCAGCTGGACGATCGCGGCGCTGGAGTCGCTCTTCGCGAGATAGGATTTCGCGGAGGCGATCATCGCTTCTGGGTTGTCGCGCCCGCAGGCCGAAAGCACGAGCGCAACCAGCATGACCGAAAGGTAACGGAGGGGGTGTCGGTTTTTCATGGGATCGCTTCTAAGGTTCTGACAATAGGGTGGTGGATGCGCGTTCGGCTCACTTGAGCCCGAATCGATGCATGAGATCGTACAGCGTAGGACGACTGATCCCCAGCAATTCGGCCGCCTTGCTCAGGTTTCCGTTGGCCCGACTCAGCACCCGGAGGACCGCGGACTTCTCGGCTTCCTCCCGGATCTGCCGAAGGTTGAGCACATCCGCTTCTCCGTTGCCCGGCGCAATGCCGATGTCGGCTCCCGTGATCATCGAACTGTCGGCCATGATGACCGCGCGCTTCAGTACGTTCTCGAGTTCGCGCACGTTGCCGGGCCAGTCGTGCGCATCGATCGCATTCAGCGCGTCGGAGCTCAGCGTCATCGAGTTGCGGCGCTGTTCGGCGGCGAATTTGCGCACGAAGCCGTGCGCGAGGAGAACGGCGTCCCCCTTGCGGAAGCGCAATGCCGGAAGTTCCACGACGATCTCGGCCAACCGGTAGTAAAGGTCCTCGCGAAATCGCCCGTCGGCGATCCGATCCTTGAGGATCTGGTGTGTCGCGCAGACGATCCGCACGTCGACCGGGATTTCCTGCCTGCCGCCGACCCGCTCGATGACCCGCTCCTGCAGAAAGCGCAGGAGTTTCGACTGCAGCGAAATGGGCAGGTCGCCGATCTCATCGAGGAACAGCGTGCCGCGGTGCGCTGTCTCGATCTTGCCTAGCGTCTGCTTGGCCGCGCCGGTGAACGCCCCTCTTTCGTAGCCGAACAATTCGCTTTCGAGCAGGTTTTCCGGAATTGCGGCGCAGTTGATGGCCACGAACCGGAGGCCCCGGCGCGGCGAAAGGTCGTGCAACGCCCGCGCGACCAGTTCCTTGCCGGTGCCCGACTCCCCGAGGATGAGCACCGTCGCAAAGGTCGGCGCCAGCTTTTCGATGGTGCGGCAAATGCGCAGCATTTCCGGATCGCGGGTGATGATTCCCGACATTTCGGGTGGATGCTGGGCTATCAGCAGCCGCCGGTTCTCCTCCTGCAGATCGTGAACCCGGAAGGCCTGATCGATGGTCCAGGTCAGAAACTCCGGCTCGAACGGCTTGGCACAAAAGTCATGCGCGCCAAGCGCTATCGCCTTGAGCGCGTTCTGCTGGTCATTCTGCCCGGTCAGGACGATCACCTTCGTGTCCGGTGCCATGGTGTGAATTTCATCGAGCAGTTGCAGCCCCTCGGTCGGGTCGTCCGGGTGCGGCGGCAGTCCGAGGTCCATGGTCACGACCGCGGGCTCGAAGCGGCGCAATTGCGCGATGGCGGATTCGCGATCGCCGGCAACGATCGTTTCGTACTTGTCGAAGGCCCACTGCATCTGCTTCTGCAATGCCGGATCGTCCTCGACGATAAGCAGGGGCTTGCGCGATTCGTTCATGCGGGAAGGCCATCCTGGGCAGCGGGCGCGGCAATGGCTTCGGCCAGCGGTAGATGGATGCGCACCTGCGTTCCCACGTTGGGTGTGCTGTCGATCAGCATTTCCCCTCCGAGGCCGGATATGTACTGCCAGCTTTCATACACGCCTATCCCCATGCCTGCCGCCTTGGTGGTCTGGAACGGCTTGAACAGCCGTTCGCGGACGAATTCCGGCGTCATGCCGACACCGGTGTCCGAGACTTCAATTGTAGCGAAGCGGTCGTCGCGGCGCAGTCGCACCGTGATTGCGCCACCTTTGGCCGTGGCGTCGAGCGCGTTCTGAACCAGGTGTCCGATCACATGCTCGAGCCTTTCGCTATGGCCGATCGTCCACACGCCGGACGCCAGGTCCATGTCGATTGTCGCGTGGGAGGCGGACTTGGCGGCGCAAACGTTGCGGACCACCAGTCCCAAGTCGATAAGCCGCGGCTTCTCGAGGGGGGTGGTGCCGACGCGCAACTGCAGCATCAGGTGGTTCATCCGGCCGACGACGTGCTCCACTGTGGCCAGCATGTCGCGCTGGAATTCCGGATTGTTCCTGTGGCGCTCCGCATTGCGGAGCATGAGGGAGAGCTGCGCCACCAAATTCTTCAGGTCGTGAACGACGAAGGCCGACATCCGGTTGAATGCGTCAAATTTTCGTGCCTCAAGTAGCGCCTCGGCCGCCTCGATCTGTCCCAAGTAGCTTGCTGCCTGCCGGCTTGCCGTCTTGAGGAGATCGAGCACCTCCCAGTTTACTTCTATGGCGACACGCGGGGTCGCCAGTACTGCGAAGCCCACCAGTTCGGTGCCGGATACCAGTGGAACGACAAGCCATGCGCCCGGGATCGCGGTCAGCCATGCGGGCATGGTCAGCTCGGGATATCGAGCCGGGTCCGACTCCAGTTCGCGCAGGTTGACGACCCAACCTGTCCGTTCCAGGAATCGCACCAGCGGACCTTCCCTGGGCTCGGCCGCGGCGGCATCGATCGGCGACATATTCCATCGCGATGCCGGTCGAAAATTCCCGTCGTCGCGACGGAGCCACAATGCACCGGCGGGGCTTTCGACCAGATTGGCGAGTGCTTCGATGCAGCGTTCCTGGACCTTCTGGACAGAGGTCTCCGCCGACAGCGTCCGCGTGAAACGGAGCCACTCCTGGCGGTAGTCGTAGCGATAGGAGAAGAAATGTTTGCTGATGAAGACCCTGAGCTTCGACCGGAAGCTGCCGGAGGAGGCGATCATCATGCCGACGAGCAGCGCGGCGAACAGGAGTTCGATCTGCAGGGCCTCGCCCCATCCGCCTCCGAAATACCGGACGAAGTAACCGGCAGCGGCGACCGCGATGATGAAGACGCCCGACACCAGAATTGCCGTGGTGTGGAATACGACGCCCCGCGACATGTGCAATTCGAGCGTCCAGCCGGTATTGCGGGCCGTCGCGATCGCTATGAACGGAATGACCAGCGCATTGGCAATTCCCCGGGCAACGAAGATATTGGCGTCGAGCACGCCGAACAGCATGGCCTCGGAGTAGAAGAAGATGTCGAACGCAAACACGCCTGCGAGTCCTACGCACAGGGGTTTCAATCCCCAGCGAGCATGCGGAAGCGCCCGCCTCAACAACTGCTCGACCAGGATCAGGCCGATTATTGCGAGTCCGAGGCGCAGCGCGTATTCGGTCATGCGTCCTCGCGCTGAGGATATGTCTAGCGGCATGTATCCGGCAGAAAGCACGAAGCTTGCAATCAGGCCCGCCGCGACGAAGGCGGCCACCCAGCGTGGAATCGGCGGCGCGGCAGCGGTAGCGCTGGGCTGGTCCACGGCGCGCCCCTTGAGCAGATAGGCGGCGAACGCGAACCACGCGGCATATCGAAGCGCGTCGAATGCGTTCGCCGACAGCAAGGCGAACGGGACGGCCCAAAGGAGTGCGGCGACCGTGCTAGCCGCCCACAGCGCCGTGGCGATCGTCGCCGCAATGAGCAGCGAGGCACGCGAAGATCGGCGCCAGCCGATTGCCAGGCGGATCGCGAATATCGCGTAACCGGCCGCGGCCAGGCCGTAACTCCAGCCTGCGGCAATGCCAAGTTCGCTTGCGTTCACGGCGTGGTCTGGTTCCGCTGATGAGTTTGGAAGTGTCTTTGACGGGATTGGCGCCGGAGGAACAACCATGCTGCCGATACGGCATGGGACGCGGAGATTGCCGGACGACTCCGGCCGTACCTGTGGAGGACGCCGATGCGGCAATCGCGGTACTTCAAGGCGACGTCGACGTCATTCCCGCCTAACGCGCGCCTTCCCCGAGGAGGACGACCCTGACCGTCTCGAGCAGGATCATGAGATCCAGGAACAGGGTGTTGTTCTTGACGTAGTAGAGGTCGTATTCGAGTTTCTTCACCGATTGTTCGACGTTCGCGCCATACGAGTAACGCACCTGCGCCCACCCGGTAATGCCCGGCTTCACGCTGTGGCGAACGGCGTAGAAAGGAACCTGATCGGTCAGCATGGTCACGAACTGCGGGCGCTCCGGGCGGGGCCCGACGAAGCTCATTTCACCCTTGAGGACATTCAACAGCTGCGGTAATTCGTCGATTCTGCGTGCGCCGCAATATCCGCCCCAATGCAGTCACACGCGGGTCTTCGCGCTCGGCCCAGCGCGGCTTGCCGTCGCTTTCGGCATCGGCGCGCATGCTGCGAAACTTGAGCACGACGAAGGACTCGCCGCGCAGCCCCACGCGCTCCTGGCGATAGATCACCGGTCCACGGCGCTCGAGGAAGATGAGCATGGCCACCATCGCCATCAGCGGAAAGAAGACGATGAGCAGCGTCATGGCGACCGTGACATCGAAGGCGCGCTTCACCACGCGCCGCAGCCAGTTCTGCCGAAAGCCGTTGCCGTAAATGAGCCAGCTGGCCTTGAGCGACTCGATGGGTACCCGTCCGTGCACGCGTTCGAAGAAGCGGGCGAGGTCGGTGACCTGAATGCCGTTCAGCCTGCATTCGAGCAGTCCCCGCAGCGGCAACACCCCGCCACGCTGCTGGCGCACCGCGACGATGATTTCGCGAACGCCGAGGCGCTTGACCAGCTCTTCGATGGGCCCTACCTTGGCCAGCACCCGGTTGGCGGAGACCACCGTTTCCTGCACCTTTTCCAGCGCATAGAATCCGACCACCTGCAGTCCCGGCGTGTCGGCGTCGTTGAGCGAGGCCTCGACCACGCGCGCTTCCGCGCCCGTTCCCAACACCAGCACCCGATGCGGCAGCAGCGTCGTGACCAGCGGCCCGACGACGGCGTGGCGCACGATGACCAGCCCGCCGAAGGCCATGACGAGGACCGACCCGAGTATTTCCTGGAAGATTTCGCCGTTCGGCAGCAGAAGGGCAAGCAGGTAGGCGGCCGGAACGCTGAGGAGGAGCGCGAAAAATATCCAGCCGACATGGGCGACGAAGGGCAGCTTGCGGTCCCGCCGGTAAAGACCGACCCAGCCATTCAGGCAGACGATCAGGACGGCAAAGGCCATCGCCGGCACCGCAAGGGCTTCGAAGGGAGGCGTGTGGTGGCCATGCAGGCGCACGGCCAGGATGACGACCAGGAACAGACAGGCCAGATCGGCGCCCAGCCGCAGCAGCGTCGCGCTGGTGATGTTCTGACGCAGCAGGCTAACCATGGCGATCCGATTGCAGAATCACTACTGGGTGCCGACTACGCATTCGCCAATACGGGGTACAGGAATTCGCTCGCAATCTGCTCATAGGTTGCATTTGCCTTGACCGTGGCCGAACGTGGGCTGACAAATCACGTCGGGAAGGGCAAGCGGCAAACGGCCACTTGCATGAATGCACTGCACTGCGGGACGGCGGCCCCACCCGGATTACTCCGTCCCCCAGCCGATCAAAAAATGTCTCCTTTGCCGATCGATGCTATTTGTACGCTGGCAATGTTGCGGTTGTATTTTTCGTCGCAAGAATTGCTGACGATAAAATTGACCGGGATGCGATCCTGGGTACCTGTACACGGATACCAAATTACCGGACTGCGGAGTTTATGACGATGGGCTAGTACATTGCAAGTGGGCACACATTGTGGTACGCAACCAGACAATTGAGGCAAAACTGTAGGCTGGCTTCGCCCGGCGTGGCGGGCATTCTGCCCTGCGGCAAATTCGGCGGGATGAACGGTTGGCGACTGCCTTGCGCAGTAGCGCCAGGCAAGGACTTCGGCCCAAACCGGCGTGCGAACAATGAAGACTGGCCGACGAACGGCACCCGAATCAGGCGATTTTGTAGATTTTGCCTGCCGCCGACGCGCCTTTCGGCAGCGCAAGGCTCGCCACGAGAAGCACGTAGTAGACAAATGCGAGGCGCGGTACGTCCAGGAGGCTGTCGAATAGCCCGACCAGCAGAAATCCCACGAGCGCGGCGGCGAGAAATGGCGCGAACGGGTGTGTCCGCGCTGTACCCACGACGAGACGGTACAGGGCGCAGAAGCCCAATGCGGCGAACAGAAGCAAGCCGATTATTCCCTCGTCGAACAATACGTTCAAACCGAGATTCTTGATGTGCCATGGCAGGTGGAAGCGATCGCTCGTCGTGAACCAGCCGGTCATGCCTTGGGTGAAGCTGCCATTGACGAGCAACTGGCTTCCGTCCGGTCCAGTGAGTCTGACGTTGTCGATAGCGACGCGCGTCCCCGGACTTTCCGTGGCCATTGCGAAGAACACCGGCCGCGGCGCGTACCACGGACCACCGTTGAACCTCGCGCCGTCGAATGACACAACCTGGCGGTGCCATGACTCGCCTGTTGCCGGAAGGATTGCCGCCGAGATCGCGCATTCCTCGACGTAAAGCAAACGCCTTTCGCACAGCTCGAAATGCAGGCGCGCCACCGTGTCGGACTGCACGTCGAGCACGACGGAATAGGGCGCGCCGGGAACGATTGAGACCCGCTGTGCCACGCGGAACATTTCGCCGAATCCAACCTCGTGACGTGGTCCGGAAAGGACCAGGTAGTCTTCGCCATTCCGCGCCCCGATGCTCGAGCCACCGGGGAATTCGCGGTCGACAAGCTGGAACAGGTAATCCCGCGGGAAGCGGCCGGCGCCTCTACCCAGGAACCAGTCCGCCGGCGTGACCAGCATGCCGATGCCGTCGCGCCAATGCTGGAGACGCCCGCCAAGGTCCCGCTCGCTGGAGGCAAGGCGGTCGGTCATATAGGCCCCTCCAGTGAATACCGCTGTCGAGATTGCCACCAGCGCTGCCAACCCGACCGCGGCGCCTTGCAACTGCATTCTGGTTGGCCACAACGGCGCCTCGCTGCGGGCGTTCCAAAACGTTAACGCGATCAGTGTCGATAACGCGATGGCACTGTCGCGCAACGCCGAGACACCACCCCAACCCAGAGCGACGCCTGCCGCCGCAATGATCAGCCAGACGTAGGCACCGATGCCGCCGATCTTCAAACGCATTTCGCCCGTTTGCTGCGTAGAGAGAAGGAGTAGCGAACAACAAAGGAACGCCAAGGCAAAATTGACGTAGATGCCCTTGAACAGAAACATGGCCATGGCGCTTCCCGCAGCGCCCGCAAGCACGCCGAGGGCGACGCCTGCGACCCATGCTCGTGCGGGAATGCGGCGCGCGAGGGTGCCGAACGGCAGCGTCAATGCAAACACGCCGAGTACGGCCAGAAGCGAGCGATAACCTCCGGCGCGAAAGACCCAATAGGACAGGATGGCCATCACGCCAATCAACGCGCAACCTTTCAGCATCGCCAGCACGGCGGATGGGAAAGAGCGGGCGTTCCCCCCGATGAGCAACAGGAAGGCCAGGAGTCCAACGGAGATCGGCACAGCCAGGTAAACCCCGCGCGAAAATGTCGTCAGGCACGCATATGCGGCGAGCAAGAGACAGAGTCCCGCGAGGATCCTCCGCGCGCCTGACTTCGCAACAAGCAACTCGCGCACCGCGAACGGCGCGGTCAGCGCCAGGAAGCCATCCAGCGCGGCTCCGCCGACATGCATTTCCCAAAACAGCGCGGTTGCGCGGTAGTCGCTGGAAAAGTTGAGCAACCCGGGGAAGGACAGCCGCTCCCAGAGTACCGCCAGCGACGCGAAGCCCAGACCCGCGGCCAGCCCGGCGGTCAACGCTGCGATTGCGCGCGGGCACGAGCGACGCATCTCGGCCAGCAGCAGCGGCAACATCAGCAACGTCAGAAGGTAGCTCTTCGCCACGCGCAGGCTGTTGGACGCGTCGTAATAGCCATCGAACCACCCAAGGTCGTGCGAGCCGGCCGCACTGAATCCGCGGTAAATCCCGAATACGGTCCATATGCCGAAGAGTCCGATCAATGCCAGGGAGCCCGTCGACAGGCGCGCCTCCCCGACCGCCGCCGTCACCCGCGCGTGGTTCTCGCCGTCGATCGCGGCGACCGACTCGCTCGCCGGCGCCGTCCCACGCATGGCCATCGAGGCATAGGCGCCGGCGGCGGCGCCGAGCAGCAGAATGTCGAACTCCTCGACGATCAGCCAACCCGTCCAGGGTGCGAAATCGATGATCGGCAACAGCGCGGGTACGATGAAAAGCCACGCGATCGGCCGCAGGAACACGATTGCGCTCCAGAGCAGGAATGCCACGGTGACCAGCGTCGGCGCAAGCGGATGGTGCGCGACGAGCCATCCGCCCAACGCGAGGCAGGCCAGCGCCACGGCGGCGGATACCAAATGCGGGCCCCTCGCGTCCGGAAACGTTCTCTGCGACATGATTCAGCGCGGCAATCGCGCGCTTCCAGCAGGTCGACACCCCGCGGCGCGATCGAACGTCAAGGCGCGACGCTTTGCAGCGCTCCGGGGTTCACCGGTCCAGCAGGCGAGCTGCGCCCCCGCATTGGATGCACGTATTCGCGCTCCAGCCGCAATGACACTTCGTTGGCCGTGCCCGGGTCGATGCCCTTTCCCACCAGCGCGGACGACGCGCGCAGCCGATAGTCGCCGGCCGCCGCCGACACTACGTCCTCCGGCCCCGCAACGGCGTTCGCCCGGGACTCCCAATTGACCTCGGCCACTAGCGCCGCGTTTCCCAGCGTCAGGTTGTTGATCAGCACGACACGGCTTGCGCCGGGCGCCACGCGGAGCAGGACGCCACCGCGCGGAAGTTCGTCGACGAGCGTGTTATTCACGAGGTAGAGCTCGCTGTGCGGCCATCGGTAGCCCTCGGCGCCGTAGGAAACGAGTAGCGAATTTTCCGTCAGCGCGCTCTGCTGGATGACGTTTCCCAGAACGTAGGCGACTCCGCCGTTCGGAAACTCCAGCTCGTAGCTCGCCCTGCCTGAAACCCCGTCGGCAAGCCGGTTGTTGACGATGTGATTCTCGCGGGCCCGCGACTTGACCAGATGCCCGAACGCACCCTGGTGCACATAGCTTTCGCGCAGCGTGAAGCGGGCGATCGTCCCCACGTAGATCTGATGGCCGATCGGGTCGCCTCGACGATGGTCTTCGGCCACCTTGTTATCGCGAAACTCGGAATTCTCGACGTTCAACTCCGCCTGCTCATTGTTCCACGTGAGCAGCCCCATCTCGTTGCGCTCGAACAGGCAGTTGCGCACCGTGAGACTGCCGCCTTCGTGCCGTAGTCCTGCGCCATTCCGGTCAGGCACCCGCGCTCCGATGAACTCGATGTTCTCGATAAGCACGCGGTTGCCCTTGATGACCCAGATGGCCTTGCGTTCCGCGCTGGCACTACGTGAAATCATGCGCGCGCGACCTCCAATTCCCCGAATTGTCAGGTCGCTCTGTGGCCAGGAAGCGACATCGTCATCGAAGTTCCCGGCCTGAATTTCCACTGTGTCGCCATCATGGGCAATCCTCGCTGCTTCCGCGACGGAACTCACATTCTGGTCTGGTCCAACGCGAATCACCTGCGCCGCGGGCCATGCAGCCTGATCCGTTGCGTGAACATCAGCCCCCACCACGGCGCAAGCGAACAGAAGAACAACTGCAACTAATCTCGTCGGCATCGACTGGTCCGTTGCCGCCATTCTCTGCGGGGAGGCGTAGGACGATCGCCTAAGTGTGCCCAAGTCATCGAAGCTCAGACGGAAACATTCGACGCAGCCAATCCAGGGTACGAATTTCGGCGTCCTGCCGCGAGCCCGCGGTAGAAAATGTGTGATCGGCGTGCGGAATGTCCTTGCGCTCGATGTTGGCTCGGGTTAGAAGGACCGCCCAACTTGAATTCGTTCCCGCGAATTCCAGAAATTCCTTTGCGGTGAGATCGTGCTCGCTCAAAAGGATCAGGACCGGTCCGGCAAAGGAATTCATTCCCGCAGTCATGAGCTCCTGAAAACTGGTCGACTTCGAAGCCTTGGACGCAGCGGTATTGGCCTTCTTGAGGTTCCCGACGACAGAATTCAACGCCCCGGTCAGGTTCACCCCGCCGCGCACGAGCTTTGCCCAGAACTCCTTCTCGAACAACCGCTTCCCATAGTAATGCTTAAGATAGGTCTTCGCGATCGAGGCATCGGATCGCACCCATGGATTGAGCAACACGATGCCGCCGACCCGGGCGTCCGCCGTCTTCTCCCAGTACATCAGTGCGCCGGACGCCGCATCACAAAGCCCCCAGAGGACGATCGTTTCGACCGTCGGGCAGGACGCCTGGAGAGCTTCGATCGCGGCTCCGATGTCCTCGCTGGTCTCCTCGAATTGGCGGATCGGTCCTGTTGCGTCGCCCATGCCGCGATAGTCAAAACGCAGAACCGCAATGCCCTCTGCGGCGAGCCGCCGCGCGAAGAGCACAAACTGGCGATGACTTCCGACACGGTACTGGGGCCCTCCCACCACGACAACGACGCCCAGCTTTCCCGCGACCGCGGGTTCGGACACCACGCCGACAAGGCGCTCGCCGCAGCAGTCGAACGCCAATGCCCGTTCGACGAAGTTCATGCCCGCCAATCCACCAAGGCAGCAAGCGTGGCCTCGATGAGCTCCCGACTCTCGGCAATTTCCTGCGTTTGCCAGAAGGGGGCTCCTGGAACCGCCTTGGCCGCAACATGATGTCCCGCGGCCCGCCACGACTGGATCTGGGCTTCAGCGGCCGGCGAAAGTTCGGCCGGTGCACGCGGACCGACCTCGAGCCAGATTACGCGCGCGGGCGCGACGGGTGGCAGGAACTCGGCGGCGGCGAGACCCAAGGCCAGACCAGGGGAGAGTGCATAGCCCGCGATGTCGACCGTATTGCCGCGCACGAGCTGATCGTGAAGTTGGCTTGTACCGACCCGCTCAGACGGCGAGTCGCCGAATAGCTGGCTCGCGACCTTCAGGCGAAGGAATTGCTGAAGGAATTGGCGGCCGGAGACAACCGGCTGCCAAAACAATAGATTTGGAGTGGGCCTCAGATCCTTGGCGACGTCGCACGCGAGCAGGCATCCGGCGCGCAGTCCCCAGAGAGACGGCGCAATGCCGGTCTGCTCCCTCAACCAGACGGCAGCATCCGTGACGTCGGACCGCCATTGCTGCCAGTCCGCTTGCCCGAAATCCCCTTCGCTGTCGCCACAGCCGAGCAGGTCCAACTGCAATACCGTCCAACCTGCATCGGCCAGAGCACGCGCTTGCAGTGCTGCCATTCGGCGTGACTTGTTCATCTCCTCCGCGAATGGGTGGACGTACACAATGGCGCCAAGACTTGCAGCCGCGCTTGCAGGTGCATAGCGGACGCAAAAGCGTCGCCCGCGCGGCGTTGGCAAGTAGAACGGTTCGGGATAGGCCACCTATGTTGCAGCCTTTCCGACAGCCAGCTTGGATTGCACGAAGTCGACGAGGGCCCCAATCGTGGCAAACGTTGATCCGTCGATCTCGTCATCATCGACGACGAACCCGAAGTGGTCTTCAAGCGAAGTAATGAGTGTTGCCACGGCCATCGAATCGAGTTCCGGGACGCTACCGAGCAGCGGAGTTTCCCGACCAAACGCATTCGAGCGCTGCCCGAGGTCCAGAACGCTGCCGACGATATTGATTACTTCGCGTTGCAAGTCCAAATTCGTTCTCCCTTTTTCTCCATGCACTTTGCGTTGCGCGCCGATCGAGCGTCGCTTGCGGTCTACAACCTGTTCCCGACTTTGAAGGCGGGGCGGACAAATGTGCAGCAGATAGTATAAATTCGAGACCCTCGCTGATTGCTGGGGATGTCGTACATTCGGCTATCTTGTGTCCGCGCCAAAGTTTATCGTGAATAACATCTTTCCGTTTCGACCGGCGATGCTGTCTGCCCATGGTCTCCGATGAGCCGCCTCGGTTCCGCGATTCGAGCGAACGTGGCAACACTCGGATGGAGCAACGGTCTGCTCTATACGCTGGACCGGGCGCTCAGTACCCTGTCGGGGGGGCGATGCCGGGTTTTCAAATATTATCTAGTCGTTCAGCCGGTTCCCGCGCACCCGTTAGCTGCACTGCCGAAGTCGTCCAGGGCGCGGATCTACCAAGCATTACCCACGGACGATATCATTCAAAAGCTTCCTCGCCCCGCAGATGTCATCGCGCGACGGTTCAGGGATGGCGCGGTGTGCTTTGTGGCCGAAACCGCCGGAAGTCTTGTCGGTTTCATCTGGATCAGACTGGATCGGTATGACGAGGACGAAGTCCGATGCAACTACGTGTTGCACCCGATCGGGGAGGTCGCATGGGATTTTGACGCCTACGTCGCTCCTGAATTCCGGATGACCAGGGCGTTTGTGCAACTGTGGGAGGCTGCCAACGAGTATTTGCGCCGGCATGGCTATCTTTGGACGGCCAGCCGCATTTCGGCGTTTAACCCAACCTCGTTGGCGTCCCATGCGCGGTTCGGAGCCGTGCATCGTCACACCGCACTTTTTCTTGTCGTTGGCCCTTTCCAGTTGACGTTGCTTTCGCTTCCACCGTACGTCCACATGGGCGCCAGGCAAGCCAGCCGTCCTCCGCTTGTCCTGCATGCCGCGCCCAAGAACGCCAAGTCTGGAGAGCAATGAAGGTTATCCACCAGCGCTGCAACTTGAGACCCGGGTCAGTCTGGACAAGTGCGGTCCGGGGCTGTCGGTTCCTTATCTGTGGGCACGCTCCAATGAATGACACGACCCTTCTGCATGAACTGATCGAATCTTCGGCCATGCGCTTTGCGCACCGGCCGGCGCTTACCTTTGGCACGGAAACGCTTGACTACGCGACGCTGCAAAGCAACGTTTCGGCGTTTGCTGCCGGCGTTCGCTCGCTGGGACTCGGCAGGTCGGAACGCGTCGGCGTCTACCTCGACAAGCGTTTCGAGACCGCGGTGTCATTCTTTGGTGCCGCATTGGCGGGAGGGATATTCGTTCCCCTCAACCCGCTCCTCAAACCGGCGCAGGTGTCATACATCCTGAGGGATTGCAACGTCCGTGTGCTCGTCACCACCGTGGAGCGTCTCACGCTTCTGGATGCTTCGCTAAAGGAATGCCCAGATCTGAAACACGTCGTGGTCATCAACGCGGAATCGCCGATCGCGTGCGGGGCGGGGCTGCAGATCCATCGTTGGCAGGACCTTCTCAACGGTGGAAGCTGCAGCGGCGCTCGTGTGATCGATACCGACGTCACGGCAATTCTCTATACGTCAGGCAGCACCGGTATGCCCAAAGGAGTGGTGTTGTCACACCGCAACATGGTGGCAGGCGCGAAGAGCGTCGCTTCCTACCTTGAAAACACGCCCGATGACACGCTGCTTGCGGCGTTGCCGCTATCGTTCGATGCTGGAATAAGCCAGTTGACGACGGCGTTTCATGTTGGAGCGCGCGTGGTGTTGATCAACTACCTGTTACCGAAGGACGTGATCAATGCGTTGACGACGGAGCGCGTTACGGGGCTCACCGCGGTCCCGCCGCTATACATCCAGCTCTCGGAACTCAATTGGCCGGTTTCGATCGCCGAGCACCTTCGTTACTTTGCCAACACCGGCGGCCGGATGCCACTGGAAACGCTCAAAGCCCTGAGGGCCAGACTGCCCAAGTCCCGGCCTTACCTCATGTACGGACTGACTGAGGCATTCCGTTCAACCTACCTTCCGCCGGAGGAAGTCGATCGTCGGCCCGATTCGATCGGCAAGGCGATCCCGAACGCGGAGATCCTTGTCCTCCGCGAGGATGGCACGCCGTGTGCGGCCGAATGAACCCGGCGAGCTCGTGCATCGAGGAGCGCTGGTAGCGCAGGGCTACTGGAATGACCCCGAAAAGACCGCGGAGCGCTACAAGCCGCTGCCCGGGCGCGAATCCGGTCTGGTGCTGCCGGAGATCGCGGTGTTCTCAGGCGATACGGTGCGGATGGACGAGGAGGGGTTTCTCTATTTCATCGGCCGGCGCGATGAAATGATCAAGGTCTCCGGATACCGAGTGAGCCCGATGGAGGTCGAGGAGGTGCTCTACGGCACGCAACTGGTCGGCGAGGTCGCTGCCTTCGGTGTTCCCCATCCCGCGCTCGGACAAGGCATCGTCGTCGTGGCCACGCCAAAGGGCGCCGCTGAACTTGACGAATCGGTATTGATCGCGGCCTGTCGCGCCAGCCTTCCTGCGTTCATGGTTCCCGCAAAGGTCGCAGTCCGCGAGGGGCCGTTGCCGCGGAATCCAAACGGAAAGATCGATCGCAAGAGTCTCTCCGCGGAATTTGCCGACACATTCCAGCCGGTCGGCTGACCTTCGCCTGTAGAATATGAATTTGGATGCATCGTTTCAGGGAGCGAGTCCGACCTTGGCTGCCAATCCCGCAGTGGGCGATCCGGAGACGCGATCGCACGGAACTGACCAACCGAGCAAGGCTGTCGCCGTAGCTCCGCCTGGGCACGCGCCGATGAGCCAATGGCCGGTGGTCGACGACTGCCTGATGGTCGGAGGAATTCCGCTGACGCGCCTCGCGCAACGCGCCGGCAGAACCCCGTTCTATGCCTACGACCGCGCCTTGCTCACCGAGCGCGTGGGTATGTTGCGTCAACATCTGCCAGCACAAATCAAGCTTCATTACGCAATCAAGGCGAACCCGATGCCGGCCGTGGTGGGCCACATGGCGCGCCTGGTGGAAGGGCTGGACGTCGCCTCGGGCCGGGAGCTGAACGTGGCGCTCGATGCCGGGATGGATCCGCGCGAGATTAGTTTCGCTGGGCCGGGCAAGAGCGCAGGCGAACTTGCGCAGGCAATTGCTGCGGGAATTCTGATCAACGTCGAGTCTCTGCAGGAAATCGCAGTGCTTGGCCGCCTCTCGCACGAAATGAACCAAGCCGCGCGCGTAGCCGTCCGAGTCAATCCGGATTTCGAACTCAAGTCGTCAGGCATGAAGATGGGCGGCGGTCCCAAGCAGTTTGGCATCGATGCCGAACGCGTGCCCGACGCGCTGAAGGAGATCGGACAACGCGGACTGGCCTTCGAAGGTTTTCACATCTTCAGCGGATCGCAGAACCTCAAAGCCGATGCTATCTGCGAAACGCAACGGAAGACCCTGAACCTGGCAATACGGCTAGCCCAATCGGCTCCCGCGGCGGTGCGCGTATTGAACATCGGTGGGGGCTTCGGCATTCCCTATTTTCCCGGCGAGCGATCGCTTGACCTCGGACCGATCGGGGAAAATCTTCATGCGATCGCCGCAGACGCGAAGCTTGCGCTGCCGGATGCCTCGATAGTCGTCGAGCTCGGGCGGTATCTGGTCGGTGAAGCCGGGATCTATGTTTGTCGCGTCATCGACCGCAAGGTTTCACGCGGCGAGGTCTTTCTGGTGACGGATGGCGGCTTGCACCATCACCTTGCGGCTTCGGGCAACTTCGGGCAGGTGATTCGCAAGAATTATCCTGTCGTCATCGGAAACAAGGTGCAGGGGTCGCGGCGCGAAAGCGCTTCCGTGGTCGGCCCGCTTTGCACGCCGCTGGACCTGCTGGCGGACCGCATGGACTTGGCGGAAGCGCAGCCTGGCGACCTGGTCGTGATATTTCAATCGGGCGCCTATGGCGCAACGGCAAGTCCGCAGGGGTTTCTGAGCCATCCGCCGCCCTTGGAAGTATTGATTTGACAGGCTCTGGGCCGGGGCGGCCTGGCATTGCTCGCGTCGTTGACGCCCAAGCGCAGGACATTTCGTGCCAAATCTACAAATCACCGGTCACCTGCAGTCGGAGGGTGCCCTGAGACTCACGGCGCCAGGCGCAATGTTTGCGGTCGGATCGCCACGTTTCCTGGAGCGCGACCTCGCCGAACTCGCCGAGCGGCATGGCCCGGGCGCAGCGTGGATCGCCGCATTTGAACGCCATGACAGCAGGGCGCCGATGCACGTGCATGGCGACTTTGCAGTTGCCGTTCGCGACCACAATGAACGCGTATTCCTGGCGGTTGATCGATTCTCGATCCGCACACTCTGTTACCGGGTAGCGGGGGACGCCATCGAGGCCAATCCGCGCGCGGATGTTGTCGCAGGCGCTGGTGCCGAGCAGGATCCACAGGCGATTTTCGATTACCTCTATTTTCATGCGATTCCAGCCCCTCGAACGATTTTCAAGGGTGTCTATCGGCTTCCTGCCGGCCATTGCGCCAAGTTCGAGCGGGGCCGCCTTAGCGTCACTCGCTGGTGGAATCCGGTATTCGTCGAGGATCGGCCCGCCCCTTTTGGCGCATTGCGCGACGAATTTCGCGCGCTGCTGACGGACTGTGTCAGGCGACAAATCGTCGGCGACGCGGCGGCCTGCTTCCTCAGCGGCGGAACCGACAGCTCCACCGTGGCCGGCATTGCCGCTGAAGTGACGGGCCGACCGCCGCAAACCTTCTCGATTGGCTTCGACGCCAAAGGCTATGACGAGATGGAGTACGCGCGCATCGCGGCGCGGCACTTCAAAACCGACCATCACGAGTACTACGTAACCCCCGACGATCTGGTAGCCAGCATTCCACTCGTCGCCGCCTCCTACGACCAACCTTTCGGGAATTCCTCTGTCGTGCCGGCTTACTACTGCGCAAAGGTTGCTCGGGAATTCGGGGGCACCAGGATCCTGGGGGGCGACGGTGGCGACGAACTCTTCGGCGGCAACACGAGGTATGCGATGCAGCGCCTGTTCGGCTTCTACGGCCAACTGCCCCGGATGCTTCGCGGCGGCCTCGTGGAACCGGTGCTGGGCGACGCCCGACGGGTCGCCCGGCTCCCGTTGATTCGCAAGGCGGCGAGCTACGTCGAGCAGGCGCGCGTGCCGATGCCGGAGCGAACCCAGATGTACAACTTGCTGACCCGGCTGGGAGTCGCTCAGGTTTTGACACCCGATTTCCTTGCGTCGGTGGATGTGCGAGTCGCCGATGCGGCAACAGCGCGAGGTCTATGCGGCATGCACCGCCGGGTCGCTCATCAACCGGATGTTGGCGTTCGATTGGCGGTATACGCTGGCGGACAACGATCTTCCCAAGGTCGTCGGCGCGACGTCCCTCGCCGGAATTTCAGTGGGATTTCCGCTGCTCGATGACTTGCTCGTCGATTTCTCGTTGAGGATCGAGCCAGGACTGAAGCTGAGAGGGTTGCAGTTGCGGTGGTTCTTCAAGGAAGCGCTGCGGGGCTTCTTGCCGGACAAGATCATCAAGAAGAAGAAGCACGGCTTCGGCCTTCCATTTGGAGTCTGGGTCAGCCAACATTCGGCCCTCAAGTCACTGGCCTCGGATTCGATCCACGCATTGGGTGAAAGGGGCATCGTGCGCAAGGACTTCTTGCGCAAGTTGATGGCAGAACACCTCCCGCAGCACCCTGGATATTATGGCGAGATGGTTTGGATATTGATGATGCTCGAGCAGTGGATGCAAAGTACGGCGGACCGCCGGTGAGTTGTGCGTGCCGCAGGGCGTCCTGCACCGATTTGTGGTACTGCAAAGTAGGGGCCAATTCTTGGGCATCCCGCGGATCCAGCGCACAGACCGTTTCGGCATTTGGTATGATTGTTGCACGCATTGCAAGGCGTCTTTGACCTAACTCAGGATTGGTTGGGGCGCAGCACGGCTCGACACAAGGTTGCTCAATGTTTGTCGGTCGCCCCGCTATCCCATACGGTAAATGATCGAGACCATGAGACCGTTGCGAATGAAGACGGAAATGCGCGCGCTGACTTTGATGTTGGCGGTCGCCATGGCCACGCTTTCCGCCGCAGCCTGGGGGTTAACTTGCCATGCGATTCTCCGATCGTCAGTTATGGTCCCTTCGACTACCGGACGGGGCGGAAGGATCTCGCAATTGTCGAGAGATTCCATTTCAACAGCGATGTTGAAATGCTTCGTCGAGGCATGACTTCCTCAACTCCTGCCGGGGACCTCAACTACGTCTTGTTGGCTTCGCCAAACCATTATCGAGCGCTGATGGCGATGGCGAACCTGTCGATTCGCGAAAAGAAGGAGCGTCCGACGGATGCCACCTTCACGGTTCCCTGCTATTTCGAGCGGGCCATCCGGTTTGCACCCGATGATGGAAACGTTCGGATGGTTTATGGGACGTACCTTTTCAAGATCGGCAGGAAAGAAGAAGCCCTAAAAGAACTTGAAACCGCGGAATCCATGTCCGTCGATAGCGGCAATTTTCATTACAACATCGGGCTCATTTACTTCGATATGAAGAACTATGAAAAAGCCCTTAGTCACGCTCATAGAGCCTACGAACTCGGGTACCAGCTCCCTGGACTGAAAAGGAAATTGCAGGACGTTGGAAAGTGGCAGGAGCCCAATCAGTGATGGGCATTCTGAACGGAAGAATGGCTGCAAGAACTAGTCGTGGATCGGTTCCAAGGTAGGTGGTACAGACCGTTCAGGTACGTCGCTTTCAAGGAATGAAAATGCGTGGCACGCAACGATCGGTGACAAGATGATCCTGCAGACTGCGCATTCGGCCCCGACGCACATTCCCATGACATCGGGCACCCAAACCTTGGCAGCCCCGCTCATATCCGTGGTCGTGCCGGTCTACCGATCCGAGCAGACACTTCCGGAATTGCATCGCCAGCTTTCGGAAGCGCTGCTATCCATTTCCGACCGCTTCGAGATCATCTTTGTCGAGGACTGCGGCCCCGACAATTCCTGGGCTGTGATCCAGTCGATAGCTACGGCAGACGTGAGGGTTCGCGGAATCAAGCTCAGCCGCAACTTCGGCCAGCATGCTGCGACCATATGCGGAATCTCGAAGGCGAGCGGCGACTGGATCCTGACTCTCGACGATGACCTCGAGCAATCACCCAAACACGTTCCGGCCATGTTTGCAAAAGCGCGCGAAGGTTATGCGTTGGTTTATGGAATCTACGAGGAAAGATCGCACGGACTATGGCGCAATCTAACCTCATCCATTGCCCGCTGGCTATTCAGGATGGCGATTCCAAGCCTAAATTATGAGTACACGTCCTTCCGACTAATCGCAAGATCGGTCGCATCGAAGCTGCCCGATTTCGATTCGCCATTTCCCTTTGTGGATGGTTATCTTTCATGGCTTACCAACAGTTACGCCACCGTTGTAGTCCCTCACGGTACAAGAGCGCATGGCACCAGCAATTACACTTTCCGCAAATTACTTACGCATACGATCAATATCTTTGTAACTTTTTCGGACATGCCATTGCGAATGGCCAGTTGGATCGGATTGGGCGCCTCGGTCGTGGGCATGGGTTGGCTGTCCACAATTCTCCTGCGAAGCCTGCTCGGCGGCATTACCGTAAGCGGATATGCGTCTGTTATGGCCGGAATCATCCTGTTCGGCGGTGTTCCAGCTACTAATCCTTGGAATTTTCGGCGAGTACCTGGGGAGAATGAATTTCAAATCGTCGCGTAAGCCGCTATTTCTCATCGCAAACGATACCGGTGCCAAACGCGTCGATGCGCAAGAATCAGTGCCGTAGATCCGACCAACGACCCTGGAGCGACGAATTGCCGGTGGCGCAGAAGATCGGTGAGCAGGTCCGCCGTGGCCGCTAACGTTGCGTTTCTTGCTCGGGTAGCGGTGGCAATCTCAAGCTGCTTCACTCACTGGCGATGGAGGGCGCGCTAGGGTCCTTGGTCATCTCCGGTGTGGTTGCCGACCGCGAATGCCGTGCGCTCGAATGGGCGGATGCCCACGGAATATTTGCTCGGAAGATTAACTACACGCGTTCGCAAACGGGTGCGCTTCACGATGCCATTGCGCAAATTGCGCCGGATTTGATAGTCACCAATATTCACAAAATACTGGATGACGAATTTGTCGCTGCATACAAAGGGCGCCTCGTGAATCTGCACTATTCGCTTCTCCCTGCGTTTGCTGGAAGCATTGGCATGGAGTCAGTTCGACTGGCGCGCGCCCACGGCTGCCGCCTTGTGGGCGCGACGGCCCATCACGTCACTGCAGATCTGGATGGTGGGCCGATCCTCGCGCAGGCATGCGTAATTGATGACCCCGAACAACCGGAAAGTACATTGCACGACGCGGTATTCCGCTGCGGTGGAGTGGCCTTGGTTGCTGCCGTAGGCAGTCTCCTGCTTTCGGGCGCCAATCAGCTGGGGGGGCAGCTGCAAGCAGGCGATGTGCCAATTTTCGCAGCGCCGGTCCCTGCAAGCAAGCGTCTGCGAATTGTTCCGTGAGCATTCATTTTGGGAAGGCCTGCGTTAAACGATGTGCTGTGTCGGTCAACTTCCACACGCGGTCGAAGCCGATTCTTCCTACGGCGGTTTCGATGAGTTCGCGGAACGATGATTTGGAGTGATTCGTTTGATTCCGGGGCAAGTAGATGACCAAGGTCGCCGTCCTCCAATCCAATTACATCCCCTGGAAAGGATATTTCGACATCATCAACAGTGTCGATCTATTCATCTTCTACGATGATCTTCAGTACACGAAGAACGATTGGCGTAATCGAAACAAGATCAAGACATCGAAAGGGCCGAGTTGGCTCACCATTCCCGTTGGTACGGATAAGCATCGGCTCATTTGCGAAGTCGAGATCAAGGACGCGTCCTGGCAAGAGAAACACTGGACCGCCTTGCTCCGATTGGTATTCGGCTGCCCCTCATTTTGCGCAGTACAAAGAGTTCTTCAAAGATATCTATCTGGGCAACGCTGGAACGAACTTGTCGGTTCTAAATCAGTTCCTGATCCAGGCCATCGCTCGGGATTTTCTCGGCATTCGCACCGAGTTCGCCGACTCCCGGTCGTACGCCCCCGTCGGCACGAAGCAGGACCGACTGATCGACCTGTTGAAAAAGGCGGGCGCGTCGTGGTATCTCGCCGGCCCCGCCGCGAAGGACTACATCGAGCCGGAACGATTCGCGGACGCTGGCATCGAATTGACCTGGCAATCCTACGCAGGCTATCCTGAATACCAACAACGATTTCCGCCATTCGAGCATGGCGTGAGCATCGTCGACCTGTCTGTTCAATACGGGACCCGATGCCCCGGAGTACATCTGGGGATGGCGAGAATTGTGATGACCGCAAAAGGCGTATGGATACTTGTACATCGCTTTGACGATTGCGTTCACCGTCTACGGCCAGCTCGTGCTCAAATGGCAGATCGCTGGGGTTGGTCAACTACCAGCCGGAGGCGCAGGACAAGATCGTGTTTCTGCTGCGACTGCTGATCAACCCTTGGGTGTTCAGTGGATTCGTCGCGGCATTTCTTGCATCGCTGGCTTGGATGGCTGCGATGACGAAATTCGATATCAGTCATGCGTATCCGTTCATGAGCCTCAACTTCGTGCTAGTGATCCTGGCCGGTGGCCTGCTTTTTCATGAGGCGATAACACCGTACAAGCTCGCTGGGTTGGCATTGATAGTCGCCGGATTGATCGTGGGAAGTCGCGGTTGCCCATCGCGGGAACTTCAGGAGCACTTTGCAATGGCCAACGATATCCGCATCCCCTTCAATCGCCCCCACATGACGGGCAAGGAGCTCTGGTACATCGCGCAGGCGCATCAGGCGGGCAACTGGCGGGTGACGGCCCGTTCACCAAGAAGTGCCACGCGTGGCTGGAGCAGCGCACGTCGGCGCAAGAAGGCGCTGCTGACGCATTCCTGCACGGCGGCGCTGGAGATGGCGGCGATCCTCGCGGGCGTCGGAGCCGGGCGACGAAGTGATCATGCCGTCGTTCACCTTCGTCTCGACGGCCAATGCCTTCGTGCTGCGCGGCGCGACGCCGGTGTTCGTGGACATCCGGCCGGACACGCTGAACATCGACGAGGCCCGGATCGAGGCGGCGATCACGCCGCGCACCAAGGCGATCGTCGCCGGTGCACTATGCCGGCGTCGGCTGCGAGATGGACGCGATCATGGCGATCGCCGGCGGCACAGGCTGCTGGTGATCGAGGATGCCGCGCAGGGCCTGATGGCGCGCTACAAGGGGCGGCCGCTGGGCAGCATCGGGCAGCTGGCCGCGCTTAGCTTCCACGAGACCAAGAACATCATCTCCGGCGAGGGCGGGGCGCTGCTGATCAACGACCTGCGACTTCGCCGAACGCGCCGAGATCATCCGCGAGAAGGGCACCAACCGCAGCCAGTTCTTCCGCGGGCAGGTGGACAAGTACACCTGGGTGGACATCGGCTCGTCCTATCTGCCGGGCGAATTGATCGCCGCGTTTCTTTGGGCGCAGATGGAGGAGGCCGACGCCGATCACGACGCAGCGGCTGCTGCTCTGGGAGCGCTACCACGAAGCCTTTGCCGACTTGGAAGCAGCAGGACAAGGTCCGCCGCCCGATCGTGCCCCACGACTGCGAGCACAACGCGCACATGTACTACCTGCTGCTGCCCAGTCTCGACGCCCGCACGCAAATTCATCGCGTCGCTTCGGTCCAAGGGCGTTCAGGCGGTCTTCCACTACGTCCCATTGCACAGCGCTCCAGCGGGGCGGAAATTCGGACGCGTTGTCGGATCGATGCAGCACACGAATGCGCTGAGCGATTGCATGGTGCGGCTGCCGCTGTGGCCCGATCTGGGCAAGGAACAGCAGGTTGTCATAGATGCAACGCTGGACGCTGTGCGAGACCTTAGAGCCGTGCGTCAGGTCGCAGCATGATTGCTCGGGTTGAGATTGATACTTACGTGTCGAGGCCCGCCGATTGAATGCCTGGAACCGAGCAAACCAATAATTCCGTGCAATCGACGTCTCCCATCGCAACCACCGGATACAGTTACAGCAAAGCTGGCGACCTCTGGCCCGCAGTGGCGTTGTTTTCGCTGTCGTTTGTGATCAGCTGTGTCTACGGCTTCCAATACGTCATCGCTCGACAAAACCTGGTCTGGTACTTCGCTTCGGCCAGTTTACCGTTTGCAGCGATGCTCGCGGCATTGACCTGGTATGGCGTTCGTCGCTGGAACATCGACACTTCGCGCTTGCGTTGGCAATCCACGCTTGGTTTCCTGTTGATGAGTGTTTCATTTGTTTCCACACTCTATTTCTGGTCGCCAGTGTTGCGACCGGCGCCATTGGCCAGTGATAGCGCTTGCAGTGCTCGCGATCTCGTGGATTTGTCATCGAAAGTGGGGTGCGCGGGGCAGCACACTCGCTTTTGTATGCTGTGCCTTCGCCTTCTACACTCTTTCTGTATTGCGGATCCCCCAGGACGATGGGGCGAACATGTTGATGATCATCGAGGCGGCCTCCCGCGAGTTGCTCGTCGGGAAGAATCCCCATCATGAATTTCCCGCAATAGCCCCTGATGTATCGTTTGGTTACCTTCCGATGCTGTGGTTACCCTATGCGGTTCTCGTTTGGCTGGGGCTTGATCTCCGGATTTTCAATCTCGTCGCGCTGATGCTGATCGTTCTGCTTTTCGAGCGTGGCTTTCCCCAGGCGTTTGCGGCCGGAAATACTTTCACTGACGTTCTACCCGATCGTCCTGTCTTCCACTATTGCTGCAATGGTCGCGCATGGGCACGTGTGGTCGTACTGGGTTTTGGTTTGTGCTGGTGCATTGCTTCTAATCAGAAATTCGTCTTTTCGCCGCCGTCCATTTGTTTTCGGCCTTGCCCTCGCTGCACGCCAACCGGCGCTATTTCTCGTCGGACCCCTTGCAGCGTACGCATTTCGCGCCTATGGAATCCGAGATGCGATCAAGTGTGCGGCAATTGTCGCAGCGGTATTTCTATGCGTGGTTTTGCCATTTGCCGTCTGGACCTGGCCGGCCTATTTGCAGAATGCGTATTTCAAGCTTTCTGACATCATTACTTTGGGCGATCAGGACCCCTTCATTGGCGCACAAAGCCTCCTTGACGTTGTCGGTCTGCATGGCCGCCTTCTCTATTTGCAAGTAACCCTTATCATCGCCGCGATCGCGATCATTCTTCTCCGCCCCCGCCTGGACGCAGCATGGTTCGTGTTTCTGGCCGGCGCAACCTATGTCTGGTTGGTGTTTACCGCTTTCTATTCGATCCGGTACGAATACCTGCCCGGGCTTTTCCTGATGTCGATCGGATTGTCGGCTTCGCTGGCGACGCCGGAAGGGAAGAATCTACAGCGCGCGACGCACATTTCGCGGCCGTTGTCGCGGACCGCATGACACTCAGCAAGGCCGGAGAGCCGACTCGCCGAATCCGAGTGCTTGCTGTCGAGGAAAGCTCGGGTGTCGGTGGTTCGACAATCAGCCTTTGCGGCCTGTTGAAACATCTTGATCCAGAGCTATTCGAGCTTGTCGCGATTTTTTCGCGTCCGGAGCAAGAACAGTATTGTAAGAACAACGTGAGGAGCGGCATTCAGACGACAGTCATTTCGCGCGGGCCTCCGCCGAAGACATGGAAGCTCAGCCAACTGTTCAAGCGATTCGCGACGTCTATCCACCCGATAGCCTCCCGCGCGGCCGACAAGGTCATCGCGCTCCTGGATATTCTGCTTTGGGAAGTGCCTTACGCGATCCGGCTCTCGTCGCATGGCCGCAAGAAGCAGGTCGATGTCTACCTCGACAACGATTGCATCATGGCAACGCCAGTAATCGCCAGCATGATTCTGCGCGTACCCTTGGTGGTAATACAGCGCGGTTCGCCTTGGCAGTCGAGATTGGGACGCCTGTTGGCGCGCCAAGTTGCCGTCGCAGTGGGCAACTCCGAAACGACCCGCCGGGAACTAGCTGCGCTCGAAATTCCCGAGGATCGGTTGCGGGTCATCTACCCGCCGTTGGACACGCAACGGTTCAACACCCGGGTCCAGGCGACCCAGCAATTGCGACATGAATTTCGGATCGACGCGAATGTGCCTTGCTTTGGCATCGTTGGAAACCTGGATCAGTGGAAGGGCCACGACGTCTTTCTTAACGCTGCTCGCAGGGTCCTCGACGCCATTCCCGAAGCGATGGCGTTAATTGTCGGCGCGCCGCTTGAGGGACGCGGTGCCTTCGAACAGGAACTGCGAGATCGCGCCAAACAGCTGAACATCGGCGACTCGGTCATATTCACGGGCTTCCGTTCCGATATCCCGCAATTGATGGCAATGATGAATGTCGTGGTGCACGCATCGACGCAGCCCGAGCCGTTCGGTCGCGTGATCATAGAAGCCATGGCGGTCGGGCGGCCGGTGGTTGCCACAAGGCCAGGCGGCCCGGGAGAAATCATCAAAGATGGGGAAACCGGTTACCTCGTCCCTCCCAACGATCCGCAGGAGATGGCCGCGAGAATCGTCGAACTGCTGCGCGACGGCGAGCGGGCGACACAAATGGGTCAGCGGGCGGCCGCCGACGTCAACGCACGATTCTCGTCCGAGTCGCAAGCCGCGCGTCTTGGTGAAATTCTTCTTGCGGCAAGTCACTACTCAAATTCCCAATAGCTTAAGACCGGCAATGACCTTAGCGACCCCGGGGGTTTTGCGATGACATACGAAGATCTGCTATTCCGAGTCACGCGCCCTGTATCAACGGGGAGCTTGCCGACCGACGAGGAGAGAACTGTACAGCGCCAGCAGCTCGGTCACAGTGTGGTCGATCGTGAATTTTTCGCGCCACCGCGCGCGGGCTGCCTGCCCGAGTGCGCGTCGCTTATCGACGTCAGTTACCAGCTCCACGATTGCCGCACGCAACCCGGCAATATCACCGGGATCGACAAGAATCCCGTGTTTGCCGCCCTCGATGACCGCAGGAATCGCCCCTACCCGCGTTGCAATCACCGGAGGCCCGCCGACATGGCTTCAAGCATGGCCATCGGCAGCCCCTCCGCGTGCGATGGCAGAACGAAAATGTCCGCGTTGCCAAAGTGTGCTAGCTTGGCATCGCCATAAGATGCTCCAGGCATCTCCACATGCTCGCCAAGACCAAGTCTTGTGATTTCTTCCTTGAGTCTGCCCTGCGAATCCTGCATCTTCCTCTCCGCCTACCAGGCTGAGATAGACGTTGTCAGGCAAACCCTGCATGGCTCGCACCAGTTCGAGACACCCCTTGCCCCTGGACAGGCTTCCCATGAACAGCAAACGAACTTGGTGCTCCCGGTGCCGTTCGGCGCTATCCGCGACGATGATCTGCGGGACTCCGTTATGAACAATGGCCAGATGCGCGCCCGGCAGGCGACCGGCAAGTCGGAGCCGCCAGTCTTCCGACAGAACGACGACACGATCAGCGAGCCTTGCCACGGCCGCTGCCACCCAGCGCACAGGTTGCGGCAACCCGTCGAGGAACGCATCGAATCGCCCGCCGTGTATGTGCAATACCGTAGGACATCCGCGCAAGCGCGCCAGCAGCAGCAAGGAGCCGTCCAGGAAATAAATCAGGCCGCTGCAGGTGTGAATATGGACAATCGGAGATTCGCCGGGATAGCTGCGCAGCAGTTTCCACCACTGGAGTATCACACTCAATCGAGCGCGCACGCCCTGCCAGAGTGACCTGCCTGCGGGCGTCGTCTTGCCGGTGTTGAAGAGATCCAGCCTGACTCGTTGCCTCAGCGACGAGCGCGCCAGATCGCCTATGACCGTAACCATTCCACCGATGGCAGGTGGCAGCGGACCGGTCATGATGACCTGAAGCCTGTTGTCAAGCGGCAGCGCTTCCATCACCCACGCCAGCGCCAAGGCAGGTATCGTAGACTGCCTCATAGTCCCGCACCATGCGTCCGAGGCTGAAAAATTGTTCGCAACGCCTGCGCCCCGCCGCGCCGTGCGTGCGCAGCAGTTCCACATTGTCCAGATAGTCAGCGATGGCGCCTGCCATGGCTTCCGGCTCCTGCGGGGGGACCAGACGACCGGTGACGCCTTCCACGACCAACTCGGGATGTACCACCTACCTTGGTGGCAATAACGGGAAGCCCGGACGCCATGATAGCCTCCAGAATGGTGTTGCTGATGCCTTCGTTGATTGAAGGCAGTACGAACAGGTCCAGGCACCGCAATACATCGGGAATATCGTCGCGACTCCCGGGCAGCCAGGCAATATCAGCGGCATTGGCAGCTTCGAGGAGCGCCAGCAACTGGGGTCGCAATGCACCATCACCCGCGATCACCAGGCGCATGCGGAAACGCTCCTGCGGACGCATCGCCAGCAGATGCACGAACGCCTTTGCCAGGGTAAGCTGATCCTTGATGGGTTGCAGGCGACCCACCGTGCCGATCACGATAGTGCCCGGGGGAGCGAAAGCTTCCGGCAACAGGCTAGGGCGCGTCTCCAGAGACGGATGAAACTGCTCGGTATCGACGCCGTTATAGATCTGTACGATCTTCCTGGCGGGCACCCGAATTCCGACGCGAAGCCATTGCTCCAGATCCTGCGACATCGGGACATAGGTATGCACAAGTGGACGAAACAATCGACGAAGCGCGGTATGGCGCGGATGGTCGCCAAGCGCATCGTTCAATTCGCGACCATGTTCGCTGTGAATGCGGTGGCGAACACCCATCAGCAAACCGGGAAGCTGTGCTTCCAGCGCATTCAAATTGCGGGTGTGCAGGATCGCCGGTCGCAGGCGCCGTAACAGTCGCCCAAGGCGAATTTGCCAGCCCCAGTCCTGTCCCGGGCGTTTGTGCAAAGCGTAAATGCCCACATCCGGACGCCGAATACGACGGCAGAAATCGGTGTAATCGGTGAGACAGATTATCGCGTGCCGAAAGCGCTCTTCCGGCAAGTGGTTGATCAAGTTCACCAGGCCGTTTTCCAGTCCACCAATATCCAGGCGGTAGATCACGTGGGCTATCAGGGGACATTGTTCCGACACGACGCGCGCGGCCCTCAGAGTTGCCTTGTCAGCCTCGGCAGCATTCACACCGCTATGCTACCAAGAACCGACGGCGATTACCGAGCACGCACGAAACCTACGCACAACGTTCCAGCAAACCGTCGTCGCGTCCGTGTCGCCCCTCGCATCGGAATCGCCCATCCCTATGAAATCTCAGGTGTCGCGCACCAGGCGATCGAATACATTGACCAGCTTTGCGGCCTGCGTGTCCATTGAAAAGCGACTGCTGACTGATACGCGTGCTTGTGCCCCTACTTCCCGTCGAGTATAGGGATCGCGAAGCGCGTCGAAGCACGCGCGCCATTGCTCAGCCGTCTCGGCTATATATCCATTTCGGCCATGATCTATGACCGGCAGATACGAAGGCACCGGGCTGGCGATAATGGGAAGGCCCAGGTTCATTTGCATCGTCAGCCGGTTCTCCGATTTGACCTGCCACCACGAAAGGGTGGAGCCGGGTACGGGATCATCTGTCATGTCGACGGGGATTATCGCCATGTCGGCTTCGCTCATTCGTGTGTACACCGTGTCCGCATCCCAATGGACACGCTCGATGCGCCTGTTGGCGAGGAATCCAAGTAGCCGCCACCGATCGCGCCAGCTAGCGATACTTGCAAACTTCCACCGTGCCCAGTTGACGCGCCCGATGTGATCTGACTTCGGCGGATACCGGCCGACGACGCAAATTTCTACAAACGGGGGCACAGTTTCAATTGCCGGCAGGTGATCAAGGTCACTCGACGTCACCAGAATCGCCTTCAATGGTCGTTCAGTGCTTCCGCGGTCGTCGCGCCAGCTAGTCTTCTGAATTTCCGGCCGCTCGATTCCATCATGGACTACTCGAATCTTGGTCTGAAGATCCGAGCGGTAGAGACTTTTCAGGAAATCGGTGACAACGACTGTTACGTCCGAGGCCGCCGCCATCTCGTCATCGACAAAATCGCATACTCCATAGATCGTGCGTACTCCCAGCGTCGCCAACTGCCGGGTCACGGCGACGACCGTTGGACCATGGACTTTCTGAAAGTAGACGACCCTGACCGCCGTCTGCCTGACCGCATCGATCAGATGACGGGTGTCGGGTTCCGGATCGCCATGCTCCGGCTCGAAGAGTATATGCGGATCGTAACCAGCGGCCCTGAGGTAGGGGAGCATTTTGAGCACTGAAATGCGCGTGCTCGGTTGAGGATCGCGGGAGTTTGACAGCAAGACAAATCCGACCGGGATTGGCGTCGGCATTTTAGTTCTTCCTGGAAATTGTCAATTCGCAATTGGGCGGCGATGCGCCCTGACGGCTGGGTGCCGTTCAACCATCGCGCTTTGCCTTTAGCGCTGCAATTCTCGCAGAGAACAGGCCGCGGATCGCATGTTCGACGCCTTCGGGTGTTCCGCTTGCCCGCCACAGCGTATACACCACGATGATGTACGCCAAGATCCCGACGCTGATATCGATGAGCAGTCTCAAAATCGGAGTTGTGACCATCTCCGGGTGCACTGCGCGCACGATAATGTACATCACGATACCGGCAGTTACGGGACGCCATACCACTGCGAGGAGACTGGCCAAGGTCACGGGTACCGAACGCATTGCGATGTGTCGCCATCAAGGGCAGGGTGAGCAAGGAGGCGATGAACGCCCCTTTGGCAATCCCGTCGATTCCAAGTATCAGGCCGCTGGAAACGACAACCAGCGCGGTCACGGCGGCTTCGATCCATGCGGCGACCGCGTAGAGCCTCTCATTCCCGGAGACAATGGCAATATTGCGAGTCACAGTACGATTCAGTGTCTTGACAATGCCGTAGACCGCAAACATCTGAAATAGCGGTACAGCATCCGATCCATTTTTGTCCCAGGAGCACGGCAATGAAATCACTGGCGACGGAAGACAATCCCAGGCCGACCGGAACCGTCAGGAAGGTGATTGCGCCTAGCGTGTTGACGAATACTTTGGCAAGCTGGTTCCGATCACTCGCGAATTTCGACATGCTAGGAAAGAGCGCCCGCTCGACCGGACTGGCGATTTCCTCTGTCGCCATAGTCCCGATTTCGCTCGCAACCGTGAGCCGCCCCAAGTCCGTTGCAAGTCCAATTCGGCCTCCGACCAGCACCGACATTCGGTCGGACGTATACGTTGCGAGGCCCATGGGTATCGTGGCGAACGCAAATCGCACGTATCGTCGCGCTTTGGCAAGCGAGAATCTCGGGCGATAGGGATGCATGATGAAACTCACTAATACGCCAAGCACGCTGGAGCCGATTTGGCCGTAGACCAGCGCCCAATAATTTCTGAACACAAATGCCAGGCAAATGGTCAGGGTAACTCCGCCTATGCGCTTGTAAAGATTGATTCTGAAGTCCCGCGCAAAATCCAGGTCCTTGCGTACGAGTACGACGCCGATGTTCTCGAATCGATCGATCACGGGCGATGCGGCAAGAATATACATCACCAATTCCAGCCGTGGTTCCGAAAAATATCTGGCCGCCAAAGGTGCCAGGAGCACCAAACCTGCACCGACCACCACTCCCTGAAGGACGCCTATTGTCCACGCGGTGTCGCAGTCCGCCCTGGTCGGATTGGGCTCGCGCATCAGCAGCAGTCCCGAGCTGAGCTCGGAAATCACAAAGAGATATCCGGTCACCAGTGTTGCCATCGCCACGATTCCGAAATCTTGCGGTGTCAATAGTCTGGCCAGGATTGCGACGCTGACATATCCCGACGCCCTTCAATAGCCAACGCATCAGCATCGCCCACGCGGAACCTCGGATAAGATGCTGGTATACAGATCGCGGATTCGGTTTCATCACAATGCGCGAAGCGCGGGTCGTGTGAACGCTATCGTTGCAAGGGCGCTTGCCACTTGCGCACTCGGTTCAGCCGCGATGAAGCGGAGTGCGGCTTGCGGGGGATATCGGTCGGGGGGCCGATGCATTAGTTAGGTCGACTACCGAAACCGGTGCAGATGTTCGCCACCGCGCGGTTGCCTGATGCCCGCCCTTGAACGCTGCAATTTGGGAGCGTTGAACTCTAGCATAAATGAATCCGTAACTTGGGGAGCTCCCCGTTTAGCAAACAGTTCCAAACTGGGTTTGGACTTCCCCGCGACGTTGGCCCATGGATTCGTGAGCGGTCAGGTGGGAGTGCGTTTGTCCGATGCAATGTGTTCCATACAGGACTCGAAGTGTGGGCGGCTGCACAGCAATGATGGCTGGTCATACACATAGACACAAATGAACGTGATCCCATGAAAACTGGCGCCGCTGACCTAGCCATCGTGCGGGTGATATCCTTTGCTTTCCAGCCCCGCCATGCAGCAAACAATGCACAAACAGGCCGACAGACCATCCGCTGCGCCCGCAGTAATGCTTAACGCTTGCTCGTTGCGTGGCATGAGGCACGTGAACCTGCGCGTTCCTAGGCTCATCGGCCGCAAGAGTCGCGTCGCTAATGTTCCTGTAGTCGTTCGCTTCTGCACAATCGTTTCCAACATGAGAGATATTCTAGTCGCGTTGATTGTGTTCGGTTCATTGCCGATAATTCTCTCGCGCCCATACGTCGGCGTGCTCGTATTCGCGTGGCTGGGATACATGAATCCCCATCGTCTCAGTTGGGGATTCGCCTTTGATTTCCCGTTTGCGTTCATCGTTGCCATCGTGACACTCATGGCAATGTTCTTCTCGAAGGAACCAAAACGGTTTCCGATTACGTGGCTGACCGCGATTTGGCTCATCTTCATCGCCTGGATGTGCCTTACCACGGTCTTTGCGCTCTATCCCGCAGACGCATGGGTGCAATTGTAAAGGTTCTCAAGATTCAGCTGATGACTTTCGCAACCATTCTGCTCATATGCACGCGGGAGCGCCTAAGAATGCTGATTTGGATCATCGTCCTGTCGCTCGGATATTTCGGATTCAAGGGCGGAATATTTACCATTTTCACGGGAGGCGTTGATCGCGTCTGGGGGCCGCCGGACACCTTTGTCGAAGGCAACAACGAACTCGCGTTGGCGCTTCTGATGATCCTGCCGCTAATGCAGTATTTGAGGACCACGTCAGACAGAAAATGGGTTCGCCACGGATTGCTGACCGCGATGGTCCTGTGCGCGTTTTCGATTGTCGGATCCCAATCGCGGGGAGCGCTGGTCGGTGGCCTTGCAATGGCGGGCTTCCTATGGTTGAAATCGAAGCGCAAGTTGGTAACAGGTGTCGCGCTGATTGTATTCATTCCCCTATTGTTCATCTTCATGCCCCAAAGTTGGCACGACCGGATGTCGACAATCGAGACCTACGAGGAAGACGGGTCGGCCATGGCTCGAATCAATACCTGGAAGATGGCGCTGGCACTTGCCAACGACAAGGTCATTGGCGGCGGGTTCGAGCTCTGGAAGGAGGACACCTTCGAACGCTACGCCCCCGGCCTGCATAATAACGACGCGCACAGCATCTATTTCAAGGTGCTCGCCGAGCATGGCTGGATCGGGTTGATGCTCTTCCTCGGCATCGGACTCATGACTTGGCGAACCGCCACGTGGATCATCAGGCAGGCCAAGGATCGAGCGGAACTTGCATGGCTGGCGGAGCTTAGCAGGTCAATTCAGGTGAGTCTTGCCGCTTACGCGGGTGGCGGAGCCTTTCTCGGGCTGTCCTATTTCGACCTGTATTGGCATTTGGTTGCGATGGTTGTGATCGGAAAGGTCCTTATGCAGCAATATCAGGCCGGCTCACCCATCAGCGTTACCGATCGTCGCTCGGTCGCGCCACAATACCGGGGCGTGTTCGCAAACCAACGCCAACGCGGCAATCAGTCAGCCGAATCATAATCTCGATGCGCTCAACCGTCTGCTCAATCGTTGCCCTTGGGGAAGCCAGGAAGTGTCTGAACGAGTTGACCGCCTGTTGGAAAGATTCTATGGAAATTCGCCTCATCCTTACCGCTTGTTCGAGGAGGAAGTGGGCCGCGTGCTGCGTTCCGATTCGGTTCTGCTGGATGCAGGCTGTGGACGGACTGTCCCGGTTCTGAGGAAATTTGTCGGGCGTGCGTCGCGTCTCATTGGCGTCGAACTGGTCGATTTTACCGACGTTCCGAAAGGAATCGAGACTTTCCAGACTGATCTTTCCAGCATTCCAGTTCCGAACGCGAGCATCGACGTCGTCATGTCGCGAAGCGTATTCGAGCACCTGGAAGATCCAGCAAGCGTATATACGGAATTCGCCCGCATTTTGAAGCCCGGTGGGCACCTGATATTTCTTGACGGCGAACATGTGGGACTACGGGACACTTGTAGCCCGCCTGATACCAAATCGTTTTCACCCCGCCATCGTCGCGCGGGTGGAGGGGCGGGAAGAGGAAGACGTCTTTCCGGTTCGATATCGCACCAACACGCGTCGTGCCGTTGCCCAGCTTTCGGCAGACGCGGGTCTCGAGATTGAGACATTCCAATACTTGGGGCAATACCCGAACTACCTAATGTTCAACGCGGCATTGTTTCTCCTCGGGACCGGATATGACAAGCTGGTTTCACGTTACGAGGCCTTGCGTTTCCTGCGAGGTTGGATCCTCGTCACGTTGCGGCGACCATCCGCTTGACCTGTGCCGCAAGCGCGGATTCTCCGAGGCGAGTTACTACCTGAGGAAGTCCAAGTCTTGCGACTGTCGGTGACGCCAAGCGCCTGAAAGAACTCGAGGCGGGGAATACCAGGCCAAGGAAGCTGTTGGCTGAATCGGTCCTCGAGAACGAGGTGGCGCGGGAAGCACTGCGAAAAGAATGGCTGGTTCACCCAGGCTGATCCCATGCCCGCGCGCCTGAACTCGACGCAAAAGGGCTGCAAGGAGTCCCTGCGCGAAGGATCTGGAATCCCGACAAGCGTGATTGATTGCCGGCCATCCGGCGTGCGACAATGCTGCGCGCAACGGGGTTGATATCATACCGTTGTCATTATTGTGCCCGATTACTCGTACTAAAAATGGACTAGAATTTATAAAGATAACCAATGATTGCTTTTTCGGGCCTCTCAGGAGAATTTCGATCGGATGGATCGTCCGTTCGCTCCATGTCCTTCGCCGCATTGCTTGCGTTGTGCGGCCGAGCGTTTGTCGGCCGATGTGCGCTGACCGTAATGGTGTTCATGCTCTTGGTGACTCAAGCGAAGGCAGAGAACTATTCGTTGCCGGCCAATCCTCCGAATCTGTCCAACCTGATCAACGTTCTCCGCGCCACCCCAGAGGGCAATTGGGTCCGCGTCAATCAGAATTTATTCTCGGATGTCTGGACTCCCGTTGATCTGCGCCCGGGTTTCGGAGGCCCATGGGCCATTATCAATGCGTGGGCCTCGTTCGCCTGGGACCCGAACCGCGGAGACCTGATCATCTTTGGCGGAGGCCACGCCAATTATGGGGGGAATGATGTTTATCGATGGCGGGGAACGACCGGCCTGTGGGAGCGTGCATCGCTGCCCAGTGACCTGTTTCTCGTAAATGCCGCGGCGTCGTTGTACGAGACAATCGACGGACCGGACCATGCGCCCATTTCCTCGCATACATACGACAACAATGTCTTCCTGCCGAAGCTTGATCGGTTTCTTACGTTTGGCGGTGCTGCGTATAACACCGGCGGCAGATGGGTGCGTCAGCTTCCCGATGGCTCGTCTCGAATCACGGGCCCGTATCTATTCGATCCATCCTTGGCGGATGGCAACAAAGTCGGTGGAATTACTGGGTCTAATGTGCAAAGGGTGCCCCCATTTCAGAACATCGTCGGCGGCAACATGTGGTCCAATCGCGACAGCTACATCACAATTCCGGACTACTACCCCCCTGTGAGCTTTGTCGATGGCAAGACTGCCTACGCCGAGGAGAACGGAAAGGATGTGGTCTACGTAGTCGCGCGTCCCGGAGGTACTGCCGCTTACCTCTACCGCTACTCAATTTCGAACCTTAGCGATCCATCCGCGGACCTTTGGACGCTCGTCGGAGATCTACTACGGCGCCGGCACGGCTGACCAAGGGGCCGGCGCGCATGATCCTGGGCGCAAGATCTTCCTCTATACGGGCAATGCTCAAAACCCGTTTGTGTACTGGGACCTGAATACCCCGGGTGCCAACAACCACGATGTTCGAATGGCGCCGATCGATGCGTCGGGGCAATTTGTCATGGACCCGGACTATGGGATGGACTTTGACCCGGTGCGGCGCCAATTTGTGCTTTGGCATGGTGGCGGTGAAGTCTGGGTGCTAACACCCCCAGCGACCGTTTCACCCGCCGGGTGGACGATCGCCAGAATGCCGAACCCCAGTGGTCCAGTGCCGGCAGTGATTTCTGGCCCTGGCAATGCAACCGCTGTGCAGGGCAAATGGAAGTACATCACCAATCTCGATGCCTTCATGGGACTCCAGGACCAGACGCGAGGCGACGTTTGGCTCTACAAGCCTTTAGGCTGGAAAGATCCGACCGGGGCGAACGTAGCGCCGACGGTATCGCTGACGAGTCCGGCGAATGGAACGAGCGTAGTGGCGCCGGCGAGCGTGGTGGTGAGTGCGAATGCGAGTGACAGCGACGGGACGGTTTCACGGGTGGACTTCTTTGCCGGAACGACGCTGATCGGGAGCGACAGCACGGCGCCATACAGCGTGACGTGGAGCAACGTCGGGGCGGGTAGTTATGTGCTGACCGCGGTGGCGGTGGACAACGCCGGGGCGAGCAAGACATCGAGTCCGGTGAATGTCACGGTGACCGGGTCGAGCGGGAAGCACGACGGTGACGCTGCAGGATGGCGTGAACAGTTACGCGGGGACGCGCGACACCTATCTGTCGAGTTACTCCCCGACGGCGAATTTCGGGATCTCAGGGAGTCTGCAGGAGAGCGGGGCATACGTCGACCTGGTCCGGTTTGCGATATTCCAGTCGGAAGGCGGACCGGTGCCGAATGGGGCGACCATCGTGGCGGCGACCTTGTCGTTGTACAAGGCAAGCTACTACGATTTCACGTACCAGGTGACACGGATGCTGCGGGACTGGAACGAGGGCCAGGCCACGTGGAACGAGTGGCGGACCGGGCAGCCGTGGTCGGTGGGCGGAGGCAACGGTGCGGGCACGGACTACGCTGCGGTGGCGGACGACGCGACGGTGACGGTGGGCTGGGCGCCGCAGTGGTTGACGGCGGACGTGACGACCGGGGTGAAGGCGATGGCGGCCGGGCAGCCGAACAATGGCTGGCGGCTGCTGGAAGTGAGCGGGAACGGGAATGGGAAGCAGTTCTGGTCGCAGCGAGTATGCAACCGATCCGACACTGCGGCCCAAGTTGGTGGTTCAGTACGGGAGTAACGCTGCGCCGACGGTATCGCTGACGAGTCCGGCGAATGGAACGAGCGTAGTGGCGCCGGCGAGCGTGGTGGTGAGTGCGAATGCGAGTGACAGCGACGGGACGGTTTCACGGGTGGACTTCTTTGCCGGAACGACGCTGATCGGGAGCGACAGCACGGCGCCATACAGCGTGACGTGGAGCAACGTCGGGGCGGGTAGTTATGTGCTGACCGCGGTGGCGGTGGACAACGCCGGGGCGAGCAAGACATCGAGTGCGGTGACATATGACGGTGACCGGGTCGAGCGGGAAGTGCGACGGTGACGCTGCAGGATGGCGTGAACAGTTACGCGGGGACGCGCGACACCTATCTGTCGAGTTACTCCCCGACGGCGAATTTCGGGATCTCAGGGAGTCTGCAGGAGAGCGGGGCCTACGTCGACCTGGTCCGGTTTGCGATATTCCAGTCGGAAGGCGGACCGGTGCCGAATGGGGCGACCATCGTGGCGGCGACCTTGTCGTTGTACAAGGCAAGCTACTACGATTTCACGTACCAGGTGACACGGATGCTGCGGGACTGGAACGAGGGCCAGGCCACGTGGAACGAGTGGCGGACCGGGCAGCCATGGTCGGTGGGCGGAGGCAACGGTGCGGGCACGGACTACGCTGCGGTGGCGGACGACGCGACGGTGACGGTGGGCTGGGCGCCGCAGTGGTTGACGGCGGACGTGACGACCGGGGTGAAGGCGATGGCGGCCGGGCAGCCGAACAATGGCTGGCGGCTGCTGGAAGTGAGCGGGAACGGAAATGGGAAGCAGTTCTGGTCGAGCGAGTATGCAGCCGATCCGACACTGCGGCCCAAGTTGGTGGTTCAGTACGGGAGTGGGGTGGCGAACATTGCGCCGACGGTATCGCTGACGAGTCCGGCGAATGGAACGAGCGTAGTGGCGCCGGCGAGCGTGGTGGTGAGTGCGAATGCGAGTGACAGCGACGGGACGGTTTCACGGGTGGACTTCTTTGCCGGAACGACGCTGATCGGGAGCGACAGCACGGCGCCGTACAGCGTGACGTGGAGCAACGTCGGGGCGGGTAGTTATGTGCTGACCGCGGTGGCGGTGGACAACGGCGGGGCGAGCAAGACGTCGAGTCCGGTGACGTATGACAGTGACGGGCCGCGCGCGAAGTACGACGGTGACGCTGCAGGATGGCGTGAACAGTTACGCGGGGACGCGCGACACCTATCTGTCGAGTTACTCCCCGACGGCGAATTTCGGGACCTCAGGGAGTCTGCAGGAGAGCGGGGCCTACGTCGACCTGGTCCGGTTTGCGATATTCCAGTCGGAAGGCGGACCGGTGCCGAATGGGGCGACCATCGTGGCGGCGACCTTGTCGCTGTACAAGGCAAGCTACTACGATTTCACGTACCAGGTGACGCGGATGCTGCGGGACTGGAACGAGGGCCAGGCCACGTGGAACGAGTGGCGGACCGGGCAGCCGTGGTCGGTGGGCGGAGGCAACGGTGCGGGCACGGACTACGCTGCGGTGGCGGACGACGCGACGGTGACGGTGGGCTGGGCGCCGCAGTGGTTGACGGCGGACGTGACGACCGGGGTGAAGGCGATGGCGGCCGGGCAGCCGAACAATGGCTGGCGGCTGCTGGAAGTGAGCGGGAACGGGAATGGCAAGCTGTTCTGGTCGCGCGAGTATGCAACCGATCCGACACTGCGGCCCAAGTTGGTCGTGAACTATCAATAGGGCCATTCTGCGACAAGCCTGCGCTCCTTCTGGACTTTCCTTGATTTCGAAGTATCTACTCGATATCTGTTCCGCAGTGGGTGAGAGTCCACGCTTGGCGATACTGATTTTTCGATCGCAGGTCTTCTCTCGACGGCGCGTGCATGTGGAACGACATCGTCATCGAGGCATGCAGGAGCACGAACCGAGGCGAACTCGATCTAATCTGCATTGGATTGGGAACGTGAGCAACAGTAATATCTTGATCAGACCACTGTCGTAATACCTGCGGCGTCCGGTTGCGCAGCACCCCACCAGTGCAGCCACTGGCCCAGATCGTTGACCACCGCGACTCCGCCGAAGCCGAGCGTCAACTGGATGAATGGGTTCCACCAATCGATCAAAGTCGATGTCGCCAAAACGGTGACGTCCACGATCGCCACTGTTTCGCCCCTCGACGAGGATACGAACGCGCGACTGGTCGCGAAAGGGCGAGCGCAGTAAATACAATGAAAATGCGTTCGTAAAGGATCCGGATGTATGATGATGGCATAATTGACGACGGTAGCTCTTTGTTTCCTGGATCGTCCGGATGAGATTTTTCAACTAACGCTGTGCACCGTTTCGTGGCCGCGCTAGCTGGCGGCGCGATGCTGTTGCCTTATTGCCAGCGTTGGGTCCCATCGGCCATCGCGGCGCCGGCGGGTGATCCGGCGGCGGGGGCCACGCCGGTCACGACCGCGCTGCCGAATTTGGCCAAGGCGCTCTTCTTCGGTGGCTGGATGAACTACTGCAACCGCTACGAGCGGGCGGAACACGCGGTGGTGCTTGCCCCGGGCAAGACGCAGGTCAACCTGTTCACCTGCAACTTCACGAACGGGGGCACCAAAATCCCGTTGGGCGTGAATACCATGCTCACGCTCACGCTCGACGGCAAGGCGGTGGCGACGGCGGCGGTCAAGGCGGTCGACACGGCCGTGACGTTTGACGTCAACATCGCGGGCTTGGCCGAGGGCTGGTACCTGGCCAGCGTGACCGGGCTGGACCCTTCGTGGTCGGTCCTGGATTACGGCGTGTACGTGCGCAAGGGCGCGGTGGCGCAGCCGAGTGCATGGATGCCGGTAACCACCGCCAGTCACGAACTGATTTTCGAGGGGGCTCAGCGCTATCAGCAGGCCTGGGTACCGGCGAAGTTCGCGCCGGTCACGGTGCCGTACCCCAGCCGCGAGTTCCCGGATCTGCCGACGGTGCCGATGCGCAAGGATGTGGTCATCACGTCGCTGGCCGTGCCGCGGCCGGGCGACCTGTATCGGCCGGCACGCACCAAGGAAGGGGTGTGGACGACGGCGA
Organism: uncultured beta proteobacterium; assembly: GCA_963834045.1. Taxonomy (GTDB): domain Bacteria; phylum Pseudomonadota; class Gammaproteobacteria; order Burkholderiales; family Casimicrobiaceae; genus VBCG01. The sequence goes on from CAWIAK010000001.1 coordinate 412,619, forward strand.
ACCTCGAGAACTACGCCTATTCCGACTTCGAGCAGGCGACGCCGAAGTTTCCGATGTTGGATGGTCCGCGGGGTCAGGGCTCGATCATCGCCCCGGTGCACTTGGAGGTCGGCAGCGCGGCGCCCGGGGGCGCCTTGCGCGGCAACGTCTACTTCATCGAATCCTGGCGCATCGGCAAGGTGACCCCGGACGGCACGGTGGTCACGCTGGCAGGCTACCGGCACAAGGACATGGCGTCGTACTGGGAAGACCCGACCTCGGCCGAACTGGTGGGCGACTGGTCGAGCATCCCGCCCGAGCGGCGCGGCTTCGCCCAGCCGTGGGGCATGGCCTGGGACCCGCGCACGCTGGTCATCAACGAGCAGGCGGCGCCGATCCCGAGCGAGGGCAACGAGAAGCCGCACGTGCTGGGGCCGACACTGTACGTCAGCGACACCTACCGCAACCGGGTGGTGAAGCTCGAGTACAGCGCGACCGCGCACGGGGTGCCGCCCAAGGTGACGGAGTTCGTCACCGGCCTGAAAGAGCCGTGGGACGTGATCGCCGTGGGCACCCAGCTCTACGTCAGCGACCGGATGAACAACGCCATCAAGGTGTTCGATATGAACACGGCGGCGTTGGTGAAGACCATCCCGGTGGTGCAGCCCGAGGGGATGGCGTTACTGGACGGCTGGCTCTACTACGCCAGCGTCAAGAGCAAGTCGATCCGCAAGATCAATCTCGCCACGGGTGCAGGACGTGCTGATCGCCGACCCGACGGTGGTCGGCGTCCAACATGGCCTACTTCATCAACGGCAACAGCCGGTTCATGAAGATCGCCGTCTCCGACGGCAGCTTCGGTCCGCGCGGCATGATCGCGTACACGACGTGGAGCAATTCCTATTACGGCTATCCCAACCTGATCGACGGCGCCACCGGCAAGTCGATCGACTGGATCACGCTTGAAGCCGGGCGAAAAGGTGAAAGGGACTCACTCCGCTCGGGCTCGGTTCGTACCCCAGTGCGGTCGGCATCGGCCACGGGCGCATGTTGTTCGGCACCGCGGAGGAGGGGCTGCATGTGGTGTCGAAGGCGCTGGACACGGATCCGGTGATCGACCCGGTGCGATACAAGACCGGCTACGAACAATGGCAGGCACGCGGCTACGGCCTGACCCACGGCCCGGCCGGCTACGGCTACTACGGCCTGCCGCTGCCGTGGGGTGCCACCCCGGAAATCGACTACTTCCTGCGCGCCAACCTCCACGGCCCCAGCCTGCCGGTGCTCGTGATCGAGTACTACAACGGAGGTCTCGATCACTACTTCATAACGGGCGACGCTGGCGAGGCCGCCATTCTTGACGCAGGTACGTCAATCAAGGGTTGGAAACGAACTGGATATACGATCAACGCGTATAGATCGTCACAAGCCGGAATGTCTCCAGCTTGCCGATTTTACATTCCTCCACAGCATGGCAATTCACATTTTTTCTCCGTGGACCCAGCCGAGTGCAACGTAGTGCTGGCGAAGAGTCCTTCCGATCCTGACTTTAGCGGCTACCTCTATGAAACGCCGAATGCGTTCTACATGGCACTGGCGGATGAGACGTCTGGCAATTGCCCGGCCGCGACTGACCCGGTATATCGGCTGTGGAACCAACGTGTTGATTCAAACCATCGCTACACGGTTGACCGTTCTGTTCGCGACACAATGTTGGCGCGCGGGTATCTCGCCGAAGGAAATGGTCCCGATGGAGTCGTCATGTGCGCTCCACGATAGATCACACGGGTGGCGGCTCGGCTCCGCCCGCGCCTGTCCGCATTCCGCATGTTGCGAATCAGCCGCAGCGCGAACCGCCCGGGTGTACGGTCCCACGGCGTGAATCGGGGCAGCTGAAACCGGTCGGATCGTTCAGTCGCGACACCCCATCCGGTCGATACCGCGGCCGCGAATCCGGCGTCACGGACCATCTGCACATGCTCGGGCCCGTAGTCCACGCCGGGCTTGCCGTTGGGATAGGCGAAGAGACGCACGGGCTCGCCGAGGATCTCGGCGAGACGGCGCCCGCTTTCCACGATCTCGCGTCGCGCCGCGTCGGGAGCGGTGTTCAGCAATATGGGATGCGTCACCGTGTGGGCGCCGATCTCCATGCCGGCGGCGTGCAGTTCGCGCACCTGCGCCTCGCGCATCATGAGGTCGCTGCGGCTCCCGATTCCCGCCATTTCGCCCAGTCGCGCGGCGTGGGCCGCGCGTTCGGGCGCCGGCAGGTATTTGAGTACCGGCAGGATTCGGGCAATCGCCGCGCGCTTCGCCTCCACGGTGTCCAGCGCGAATGTGCCAAGTCCCAATCGACGCCAAGTCCAGCGTGGGCGCGGTGATCGCGCGGATGGCCTCGGTCACCGTGTCGTTGAACATTCTTCCACCGTCCAGGTAACCGGTAGCGATGAAGAAGGTCGCCGGGCACGCGATGCTTCCGGAGAATCGGCAACGCCACTTCGGCGTTGTCCGCGTAGCCGTCGTCGAACGTGACGCACACGGCCCGCGCCGGAAGGCTTCGCGCGGCCAGCCTTTGCCACGGCTTCGGACAGCGGCAGCGGAGAAAACTGCTCGGCCAGCGCGCGCATCTGCGATTCGAACTCGCCGGCGGTCACATCCCACGTATTGAACGCGTCATCGGCAGGCAGGACGCGGTGATAGATGAGGATGGAGAGACGGGCGCGCGCGCCGGACGGCGAGGCCAGCCCGGCGAGCCCTTTGAGCAGGAAATTCGATGCGGAAGAGGCCATGTTGGAAAGCTGGAATCCGTGGGCGGGTTCACTACTCCAGCAGGTAGGCGCGGCTGTCGTCGAAGAAGTGCGGTCCCGCATCCGAACGCAGTGCGGTGCCCACGCCCTCGGCGGTCAGCACTTCGAGCAGCAGCGCGCTCGGCACGCCGCCGTCGATGATGTGCACGGAGCGCACGCCCTCGCGTACGGCGCGCAGCGCGGCAATGACCCGCGGCGCCATGCCGCCGTGGACGACGTGGTCGCGCAGCAGCGCATCGGCTTCCGTCGCCGTCAGGATGGGCGCGACCTTGCCGTCGCGGCCCTGCACGCCGGCGATGTTCGTCATCAGGACCAGCTTCTCCGCTTCGAGCGCGCGCGCGAGGCGGCCGGCGAGATGTGTCGGAGTTGATGTGGTAGCTCGTGCCGTCCGCGGCGACGCCGATCGGCATGATCACCGGCACGAAATTGCGCGTGAGCAGCAGCTCGATGAGCGCGATGTCGATGCTCTCCACGTCGCCCAGGTAGCCTAGGTCCGGCGCGTCGGGATCGTCGGCGGGCTTGGCCATCGGGCGGGCGCGGATGAAGCGGCCGTCCTGGCCGTCCAGCCCGACCGCGCGTCCGCCGTGCTGGTTGATGAGCGACGTCAATTCCTGGTTGAGCTCGCTCAATGCCATCTCGACGATGTTGAGCGTGGACGCGTCGGTGATGCGATGGCCGCGATAGCGCCGGCTCTCCTGGCCCATCTGCTTCATGAGCTCGTCGATGCCCCAGCCGCCGCCGTGCACGACGATGGGCTTCATGCCCACGAGGCGCAGCAGCGCCACGTCGCGCGCGAAGCCCGCCTTCAGCGCCGGATCGGCCATCGCGTGGCCGCCGAAGCGGATCACCAGCGTCTTGCCGTGGAACGCCCGCAGGTAAGGGAGCGCTTCCGAGAGGATGCCGGCTTTCTGGGACGGGTTCATGGAGAGGACGGGGAGGGTGACCAGGCGAATGTTAACCCGGCCGGACAGCCCGCATCCGGTCATGCGTCGACGCTGACCCGGCCGCGACTGACGTTTTCGCCGTCGGTTTTGCGCAACGTCCAGAACGACAGCGACGACAGGATGGTCAGCACGCCGACGGTGACGAACGTGTGGTGCAGCGCGCGGGTCACCGCGAGCTGGTCGGTCTGCGGCAGGTCGCCCAAGTACCAGCCGGCGACCAGCGAGCCGCAGGCGAGGCCGAAGCTCAGCGACAGCTGCTGGAACGTGCTGGCGATCGACGTGGCCATGCTCGACTCGGACGCTTCGATGTCCGCGTAGGCCATGCCGTTGATGCTGGAAAACTGCAGCGAGTTGAACAATCCTTGCGCCAGCCCGAGAAGCACGATCAGCGCCAGCGGCGTCGCCGGCGACACCAGCGAGTACGTGCAGATGACGGCGCCGACCAGCAGCGTGTTCACGACCAGCACCTGGCGGAAGCCCTAGCGGCGCAGGATGCGCGAACTCAGGAACTTCATCGTCATCGCCGCGGCGGCGGCGGGCATCATCAGCAACCCCGACTGCCATGCCGGCAGTCCCATGCCCAGCTGGAACAGGAGCGGCAGCAGGAACGGCAGTCCGCCGATGCCCAGCCGCGTGACGAAGCCGCCGATCACCGAGACGCGGAACGTGCGCACGTCGAACAGCGACAGTCGCAGCAGAGGATAGGCGGATCTGGCGCGCATGCCAGGCGTAGGCGCCGAGCAGGCGACAGCGACAGCAGGAACAGCACGCCGGCCGACGTGATGTCGATGTTGTGCTCGCCGAAGATCTCCAGCAGCCACGACAGCAGCGCCGTGCCGGTGCCGAACAGCACCAGCCCGACCACGTCGAGCTTTCGCGGCGCGTCGCCGCGATAGTCGGGCATGTGGCGCGCGATGATCCACAACGCGGCAATGCCCATCGGCACGTTGACGAAGAAGATGTCGCGCCAGGAGAACCAATGCACGATCAATCCGCCCACCGTCGGCCCGAGCAGCGGTCCGATCAACGCCGGGATGATGACGAAATTCATCGCCACCAGCAGCTCCGACTTGGCAAATGTCCGGATGATGGCCAGGCGGCCCACCGGCGTCATCATCGCCGCGCCGAAGCCCTGCAGGATGCGCGCGGCCACCAGCATCGGCACGTTGAGGGCCAGGCCGCACAGCACCGACGCGAAGGTGAACAGCGCGACCGCGAACGCGAGCACGCGGCGCGTGCCGTAGCGGTCGGCGATCCAGCCGCTGATGGGGATGCCTACCGCCAGGCTCAGGATGTAGCTGGTGACGACGGCCTTGAGGCTCAACGGCGTCACGCCGAGGCTCACGGCCATCGCCGGGACCGCCGTGTTGACGATCGTCGAGTCCAGCTGCTCCATGAACAGCGCCGTGGCCACCACCCACGGCAGGTAGCGCTTGACGACCGCGGGGTCGAGGTCGGGGTCGGGGTTCGTGATCCTGGGCAAGCGCATGGAACGGCCATTGTATGTTCAGTGCGCCGCCCGCCGGACAATCGGCTACGATGCTCGCCGTGGCCTTGGGGGTCGGTCCGCGTTACCTTGCTGCAAGGAGATGCCCGATGTGGAACCCGTCGCTCGACCGAATCCTTGGCGTCGTCGCATGTGGAGTGGTCATGACAGGACTGGGTGGTTGCGCGGCGACGCCGCCGCAACCGGACAGGGCGGAACTCACGCGGCAGGTGGCCGACACCGAGCGCGCCTTCGCCAAGACGATGGCGGACCGCGACCAGGCCGCCTTTGCCACGTTCCTGGCGCCGGAGACCATCTTCTTCGCCGGCGCGAAGGCCCTTCGCGGCAAGCAGGCGGTGGTCGACGCCTGGAAGCGCTTCTACGAAGGGCCGGCAGCGCCGTTCTCGTGGAAGCCGGAGACCGTCGAGGTGCTGGATTCGGGAACACTTGCGCTGAGTTCGGGGCCGGTGTTCGATCCGTCGGGCAAGCACGTCGCGACATTCACGTCCATCTGGCGGATGGAAGCGCCGGGCGTGTGGCGCATCGTGTTCGACAAGGGCAACGACGTCTGCGATTGCCCGAAGGCGCCCTAGTCACTTCCACGAAAAATATGGGTAAGCGAGGGCCGGATTGACCAGACGGATCGTCCTGGCCGGCGTGTTGGTTCTCGCGTTGGGCGGGCTCCTGCTGCTTGCCGTTGCGCAGCGTGGCAATCCCGAGATCGCGATCGAGCGGAATCTCGTCTACGGAAGAGGCGGCGATACGGACCTGCTGCTCGATCTGGCGATGCCGAAGACGGCGGAGTGGGCCGCTTCCTGCGGTCATGTTCCTGCACGGCAGGGGCTGGCGGGAAGGCAGCCGCCATGACATGAGCCATTTCATCGAGGGCATGGCCGGGCTGGGATACGTGGGCGTGCGATCGAATACCGCCTGGTGCCGGCGGCGCGCTTTCCGGCGCAGGTCGAGGATTGCAAGGCGGCGGTTCGCTGGCTGCGGGCCAACGCCGCGAAGTACCGCATCGACGCCGACCATATCGGCGTGGTCGGCTTTTCCGCGGGCGGGCATCTCGCTTCGATGCTCGGCGTCACGGGCCCGAGCGATGGACTCGAGGGCACCGGCGGCAACGCCGGCCAGTCGAGCCGCGTCCAGGCCGTCGTGAGCTTTTTCGGTCCCACCGATTTTTCGACGCGCGACTGGACCCACGACCTCGAGCGCGAGGTCATCGTTCCCTTTCTGGGAGGCTCAATTGCGGAACAGCCCGATACATACAGGAAGGCGTCGCCGTACAACTATGTGACGAAGGACGCGCCGCCATTTCTGTTCTTCCACGGTACGGACGACGAACTCGTTCCGGTCGACCAGTCGAAGCGCCTGGCCGACAAGCTGAAAGGCGCAGGCGTGCCGGTTCAGGTCGTCATTCTCGACGGCGAACGGCATGGTTTCAGCGACGCCAACAACCAGAAGGCGATGCGGCAGATGCTGGATTTCCTGGGTGAGCGGCTCAGAAAATGATGCCCCAGGACACTACAATGGAATCAGCGCCCGGGTTCGGGCCGCCAAACTGCTGCATCCGGACTACGTCTCGAAGGAGTGTTCATGACGACTATTCACCACCGCGTTGCCTTCCTGGCTGCATGTGGCCTGTTTGCCGCCTTCGCTGCAAACGCCGCCGCGCAAAACGTCAAGATCACGCCGCTGGGCTCGCATGCCGGCGAACTGTGCTCGCGCGATCGCGCCATGGTCTTCGAGGACCCGACCGGCGTGCGCATCCTCTACGACGCGGGTCAATCCGTGACCGGCGGCGACGACCCGCGGCTCGGCACGCTGCACGCGGTACTGCTGTCGCACGCGCATGGCGATCACATCGGCGACACCAAGCTCAAGGCACAGGAGGCGGGCACTTGCGGCAATCCCGAACTGGTCTCCGCGGCCCCGAATTCGACGACCGGCGAAATCGTGGCCGCCAAGAACGCGGCCATCATCATGATGACGCCGATGGCCAACTTCATCGCGAAGAAGGTCGAGAACATCCGCGCCAAGCCGACACCCAATTGCCCGCAGTCGGGCGAGGATCTCGTGGCGCCGTTTGCCGAGCCGTGTCTCGCTGCCGCGCAACTGGGCGGCATGCGGCCGGTGAAGATGGCCAATGCGTCGCGCGCGGTCGAGGTCACCGTGGTCATGGCCGCGCACGACAGCACGGTGCCGCGCAGCCTGCTGAGCGACCCGGAGCGCAAGAATCTCGAGGCGGACAACGCGAGCCTGATACTTGGGCCGGCGTCTGGCTACATCGTCAGGTTCACCAATGGCCTCACCGTTTACCTGTCCGGGGACACCGGCCTGCACGCCGACATGAAGCTGCTGGACAACGAGTTCCACAAGGCCAACCTGATGGTGCTGAACCTGGGCTACAGCGCCATCACCGCGCAGGCCGGTGCCTATGCCGCCAACGAGCTCGTGCGGCCGGCGTCGGTCATCGTGACGCACGTCAACGAGGGCGCGACCTCGGGCGGCAAAGTGCGTCCCACGTCGCACACGGCGGCGTTCATCGATCTGGTGAAGGGCCGGCCCGTCTATCCTGCGCTTTCGGGCAGGACGATGGAATTCGACGGCGGCGGCAAGTGCGTAGCGGGGTGCTCCTAGGCGGAGTGCCGATCACGCTGAACGCTGGCTCGCCTGCCAGCGCCGCAACCGTCGTTGTAGTTCGACGCCGCGCTGGCCCCGTCGGCCGCGAAAGCGGGCGACGCCATTCCGCGGCCAATTCTCGCCGCGCTCGCCGTGATTGCCCGGCGCCCGCGGCCACGTCGGAGGCCTCCTACGTTAGCGCTGACGATTATTCCAACGCAGGTATGCGGCCTGACGGACAGACGGGCAACGGGCCGCATCAGTCAAATTCGGCCCATTCGTACATTCGAACTGTGCGCCATGCCGAGGCTCTCGACGCTGCTCCTATTTGCCATGCTGTCCGCGAATGCGTGGACGCAGGCGTCGGCCGCCGACAAGGCGACCGTGTGCACGATCACCGTCAATTCGCCGGACGAGAAGGAAGCGTTTCGGCGTTATCTGCCCCCGGACAGGTACCAGTTCGTCGAGCTGGTGGAGCGCGGCCGGTCCGATTGGCTGGATTCCGCCTGCCGCGCGGGTGTCCGCTGCGACGTGCTGGTGGTATCCGGACACTACGACGGCGGCAACGAGTTCTTCTCGGACCGGATTGAAGCGCGCGAATTCCTGCCGGTGGATGAGATGGAGCGCGCATCGTGCAGCGGATCGTGCAACGGCCTCTTCTCGCAATTGAAGGAGGTCTATCTGTTCGGCTGCAACACGCTCAACGCCGGCGCCAACAAGTACGCGTCCGGCGAGATTGCACGGAGTCTCGTCCGCTCCGGACACTCTCGCGCCGACGCCGAGCGGCTGGCGCGGGCATTGAGTTCGCGCCATGGCGAGAGCAGCCGCGACCGCATGCGGGAGGTATTCAAGGACGTGCCGGCGATCTATGGCTTTTCATCGGTCGCGCCGCTCGGGCCGACGGCGGCGGGGCTGTTGCAGCGCTATTTCCAGACGGCGGGGACCGCGGACGTCGGCAACGGACGGACCAACGGGAGATTGCTGAGTGGGTTTGCGGCACATTCGATGGTCGCCGTCAGCGGCGTCACCAATGCCGATCCAATGGCGTCGCACCGGCAGGATGTCTGCCAGTTCTCGGACGATCGCCTCACCATCGCGAGGAAAATCGATTTCATTCACCAGTTGTTCCAGCGCGACATGGCCGAGGCGCGCATGTTCCTCGACCGCATCGAGCGCTACGCGGCGACGCTGCCCAAAGTCGAGCGCGAGGCTCCAGCGGTCGCCGAGGCCTTGCAACGGATCGCCAATGACCGCGACGCGCGTGCGCGCTACCTGGAGTTCGCCCGTGACGCAGACCAGGTCGCCGTGCGCGCGCGCATGCTCGACCTGGCGCGCGACCTGGGCTGGCTCACCGACGGCGAGCGAAACGACGAATCGGTGCGCATGCTCAGCGACACGCTGGCGCGCGATTCCCTCACCGCCTCCGATGTGGACCAGGTGTGCGCCCTCAACGACGGCCACGACCTGGACGCGACGCTGCTCCAGTTGCCGCCGCAGGGAGAGCGTGCCGAGCGCGTGCCGCAGGCGGCCATTCTGGCGTGCCTGGGCAACGAGCAAGCCCATGCGCGCGTGTTGCAGGCGCTGACGAGTCCGCGTGACGTGGACACCGAGATTCGCGCAGGTGTACCTGCGGCACCGGCCGATCGGCGATGCCGGCGAACTTGCGCGCGGTCACCGCGAGCGTCGTCCAGATGAAAGACGTCGACGCGAAGGTCCGCGCGCTGCAATCGCTCGCCGGCCTGCGGCTGGCGGACCCCGAAGCGCTCGACGTGCTGGCTCGGTCGTACCCCGTGGCCGAATCGCCGCGGGTGCAGATGGCGATCGCCGCTGTGCTGATTCGGGCCGACCATGACGCCATCGACCGGCCGGAGATGGCGCAAACATTGCGCGTTCACCGGCTGAAGGGCGGTACCGGCCCGGACACGATCGACGCATTGATCCGGCAGCTGGAAGCGCAATAGGTCGATTTGTACAGTTGTACAAGTATGGCGGCATGTAATACTTGCGGGTCGCGTACGCCCAGCGCCCCGCATCCATGCCTGTATTCCGTGCCGCGAAGTTCGCGTTTGCCGTGTTCGTGTCGTTCATATTGGCGGCGCCGTTGGCGCTTGCCGACAAGAAGACCGTTTGCAGCATCACCGTCAATTCGGCGGACGAACGCGAAATATTCAAGCGCTACTTGCCGCGCGACGAATTCGACTTCGTCGAACTGGTCGAGCGCGGCCGCCCCGATTGGCTGGCCTCCTCGTGCCGCGCGGGCGTCAAATGCGACGTGCTGTTGATTTCCGGCCACTTCGACGGCGGCACCGAGTTCTACAGTGATCGCCTCGACGCACGGGAGTACCTGCCGGTGGACGAGATGGAGCGCGCATCCTGCAGCGATGCGTGCCCGGGCGTGTTCTCGCAGCTGAAGGAGGTCTACCTCTTCGGCTGCAATACCTTGAACGCCGACGCGTTGCAGACGGCTTCGGCCGAAATTGGCCGCAGCCTGGTCCGCGCCGGTTATTCGGCGGCCGACGCGGAGCGCGTGTCGCGGGTGCTCGGCGAGCGCCACGCCGAGAGCAATCGCGACCACATGCGCGACATCTTCAAGGATGTGCCGGTCATCTACGGCTTCTCAAGCAAGGCGCCGCTGGGCAAAGCCGCGGGGCCGCTGCTGGAGCGCTACTTCCAGTCAGGGCCGAGCGAGATCGGAAGCGGGCGGCCCAGCGCCCGTCTGCTGGGGCTCTTCGCGCCGGCGTCGATGGTGGTGACCGCCGGCCTCGACGATGCAGATGCTCGCGCCGGATTCCGCAGCGAAGCCTGCCGGTTTTCCGACGACCGCCTGCTGCCGGCGCAGAAAATCGCCTTCATGCACGACTTGATGCGCCGCGACATGGCGGAAGTCCGGATGTTCCTGCACCATCTCGAGAAATATTCGGCGTCGCTCGGGAGCGCGGAGCGGGCAACGCCGGCCGTGCTGGCGGCGCTGGATGAAATCAGCCGCGACACCGCGGCACGCGCCCGATACATGGAGTTCGCGCGCGACGCCGATGAGTCCGCGGTGCGCGCCCGCATGCTCGAACTCGCGGGCAATCTCGGCTGGCTGTCGCAAGCGGACGTGCGCGCCGAGTTCATGCAGATGTTCGAGGAACAAATCGCGGTCGGCAAAGTAAGCGCCGCCGATGTGAACCTCGCCTGCACGCTCAATGCGGATCAACGTCTGGCCAGCGAGCTGCCGCGGCTGAAGCCGACTTCCGCGCAGGCCGCCAACGTGACCAACGCAGCGCTTCTGGCGTGCCTGGGCAGCACCGACGGCCATGCGCGCATGCTGCGGGCCCTGACCAGCGCCAACGACGAGGATGTGCAGCTCGCGCAGGTCTACCTGCAACACCGGCAGCTTGCCGACTCGCAGGAACTGCGCGCGGTGGCGAGCGGCATCGCGCGCATGAACGCCGCCGACGCGCAGGTGCGTGCGCTCAACACGCTGGCGCGGCAGCCGCCCTCCGATCGCGAGAGCCTGGAGGAACTGCTGCGGCTGTTTCCGCATGCGCGCACCGTCGAGGTGCAACGAGCGATCGCCGGCGTGCTGATCCGCGCCGACTACAAGTCCCTCGCGAAACCCGAGCTGGTGGTCGCGCTGCGCAAGACCCGGTTGAAGTCGCCGGATGGCAGCGACATGATCGACGTGCTGATCCGGCAGATGCAGGTCAACTAGGCCGGTTCACCTCTGCAAAGCATCGACGACCTGATCCAGGCCCTTTCGGTAGTCGGAATATTTTGGCTTCCATCCGGGCACACTCGGTGACGGTGCCCTGGGCGGCATCGCGAGGGCCGTCTGCTGCATGTGTTCCTCGCGCACGATCACCTTGGCCAAGGGCTTCGAGAACAGCGGCAGATGCAGCGGAGTCTTCCGGCCGACCCGATGCGCGAATGCGTCCATGAACTTCGTGAACGGGAGCGGGTGACCGTCCGTGGCGTAGAGAATCCTGTCCTCGTTTCGCGCGTCGGGCAGCGGCGAGCAGTGCTGCGACGGCATCGAACTGATGCAGGTGGTATTGCCGCGCCGCGGGCGGACCGGACCAGTACGGGCGGCCGAGATCGAAACGCTTTCCGGTATGCGCGCAGATCGGCGCTCTCCGGGCCATACAGGTAGCCAAGGCGCACGACGCAGGCGGGCACCGGACCCGAGAGGGCCAGCAGTTCACATTCGAGGATCGCCTCGGCCAGCGAGCGCAAGGGATCCTTCACGCGGGCTCCGTTTGCCACCGCGTGCACGAAGGCGAAGCTCGCGTGGACAAGGATCGGCGCGCCGCCCGCGCGGGCAGCGCGAATCGCGCGGCGCGTTCCAGCCAGCGCGGTGCGGGCGAAATCCTTCCAGGCGTGCCCGTCGTGCAACAGCGTGTTCGCCTGCTGCCCGGAAACGTTGACGTGGATATTCCTGCTTGCGGTTGCCGCCGGCGATCGCGCGAGGAGGCGCCCCAGTTCGGACCGCGATCCGGTAATCGACAGGCTCATCGCGTCGCGATCACTTGCCGCAGCTCATTCCCGCGGCGGCGTCCTTGGCGGGCAGCGTCAATTCGAAGTCGAAGCTGAACGACGTCTTGTCGAGGCTGCCGACGATCTTGCCCGACAGCACGCCGCCGGGCTTGATGTCGCCGGTCATCCTCTCGACCTTGAAATCCCTGGGCGCCTCGACCACCCGCTGGATGCCGGCGAGCGGCGACTTGGCGTGGTTCGTGTTGATGTCGATCGACTTGACCGCCGCCGCCGACGCGGTGGCCTGGCCTCCGCCGGGACAGAACATGATCTGCGCCAGCGTGCGCGGCTTGCCGCCCTTGTCGCCGCTGGCGAAGGACGACGTCTGGAAGGTCTCCGCTTCGGCCGGCGTGATCGGATCCTCGTTGAACCAGATCGCAACGCTGTTCTGGTCGCCGTACAGCGAAATGACGCAGTTGGTGGCCGTGAACCGCGTTCCGTCCATCGCGCCGGTCGCGGAGCAGCGGTTCTTCACCGGCGCTGCAGCCGATGCCGCGGCACCTGACGCCGCGCCCGCCGCGGCGACGGTCGTCGGCATCGGCTGGCCGACCGTCCAGGCCGCGGCCAACGCGGCGGCCTTCTTTCGTTCCTCCGGCGTCAGCGGCTTCGCGATTTCGTCCCGGTAGGCGATGTTCTCCTTGTCGCCGTTGCGCGCGGCGATCGTGGCAGTTGGCGAGTGCGAGGACCTCATCCTTGGGCGCGCCCTGGCCGTTGTGGTAGACGACGGCCAGCTTGAACTGTGCGTCGGCAAAGCCCTGGGCCGCCGACTTGCGCCACCAGTCGAACGCCTGCGCGTAGTCCTTCTTGACGCCCGCACCCTTGGCGTACAGCAGACCCAGGTTGTATTGCGCTGCGCATTGCCGGCCGTGGCCGCTTTGCGGAACCACGCGGCGGCTTGCACGTCGTCCTGCTTCACGCCGTCGCCGGTCGCGTAGATGTATCCCAATTCCTGTTGCGCGTCGACGTGATTTTGCGCCGCCGCCTTGCGAATCCAGGCGATGCCCTGCGCCTGGTCCTTCGGATAACCGTTGCCGAACTCGTACATCCGTCCAATCCGATATTGGGCTTCGGGGTCTCCGCGTTCCGCGAGCGGGCGAATTCGTTGGCGGCGGTGACGTAGTCCTTTTTGGCCAGCGCTTCGTAGCCTTCCTTGAGGCCGGCATTGCGATGTTGCCGCACAGCAGGACGGCGAGGGCGAGCAGGAGCGCGCAAACGCATGATTCCTCCGTGCGAGGATGGTCGTGAAGGCAGTCTTACATAGACGACGCAAAAGTTGAAGCGCCCCGGCTGGTCCCGTTGCGGTGTCTGGGCATAATGACGCATGCCCAAGAATTATTCGATGGGTGGCCGGTCGCCGTCGGCAACGCCATGCGGCGCCGGGCCTGTCCCCGAACGCCAATCGTGGCGCAAGCGCTTCGGCGCGTTGCGCAATCTTCCGCCCTTCCTGGCACTTGTCTGGAGGACGAGTCCGTCCCTCGCGGTGAGCCAGGCGCTGCTGCGCATCGTTCGCGCGTTGCTGCCCGTGGCGACGCTCTATGTCGGCAAGCTGATCATCGACGAGGTCGTCGTGCTGGTGCAGGCGCCGCACCCGACGGCCGACCTGCGGCAGTGGATCGCCAGCGGACTGCTGGACCGCATGGGCGCGTTGCTCGCCCTGGAGTTTGGCCTGGCGGTCCTCTCCGATGTGCTCGGCCGCGCCGTCTCGCTGCTCGATTCGCTGTTGTCGGAGCAGTTCAGCAACGAGACCAGCCTGCGGCTGATGGAGCATGCGGCTACGCTCGACCTCGAGGACTTCGAGGACAGCGAATTGCAGGACCGACTGGAACGCGCGCGGCGGCAGGCGAGTGGACGCTCCAGCCTCATCGGGCAGCTCTTCGGCCAGGCGCAGGACATGGTCACCGTCGCAAGCTTCGCCGCGGGCCTCATCGTCTATGCGCCGTGGCTCATCGTGCTGCTGGCCATTGCGCTGCTGCCGGCGTTCATCGGCGAGGCGCACTTCAACGCGCAAAGCTACTCGCTCAACTACATGCGCACGCCGGAGCGGCGCGAACTCGATTACGTCCGGCAAACGGGTGCGAGCGCGGAAACCGCCAAGGAAGTGAAGATCTTCGGCTTGAGCGGGTTCCTGATCGAGCGCTATCGCGCGCTGGCCACGAGTTTCTTCGAGGCCAACCGGCGCATCGCGCTGCGCCGCGCAGGCTGGGGCAGCGTGCTCTCGGCCGTCGGGACGGTGGCTTACTACGTCGCGTACGCGTACATCGTGTGGCGCACGCTCCACGGTGATTTCTCCATCGGCGACCTCACGTTTCTCGCGGGTTCGTTCCGGCGCCTGCGCAATTTGCTGGAGAACCTCCTGCTGGGCTTCTCGCAGGTCGCCGGCCAGGCGCTCTACCTCGACGATTTGTTCTCGTTCTTCGAGATCGAGCCGGAGATCGTTCCGCCACCCAACCCGCGCCCGTTCCCGGTGCCGATCAAGACGGGCTTCTCGTTCGAGAACGTGGGCTTCCGCTATCCGGGTGCCGCGCGCTGGGCCGTGCGCGGACTGAACTTCGAGCTGCGTGCGGGCGAAACGCTGGCGCTGGTGGGCGAGAATGGCGCAGGCAAGACGACCCTGGTCAAGCTGCTGGCGCGACTCTACGATCCCGACGAGGGACGCATCCTGCTCGACGGACACGACCTGCGCGAGTACGACCTGTTCGCGCTGCGCGCCAATATCGGCGTCATCTTCCAGGACTTCGTCCGCTACTACTTCACCGCCGCAGACAACATCGCGGTCGGACGCATCGAGGCCCGCGACGACCGCGCGCGCATCGTCCGGGCCGCCGAGCGCAGCCTCGCCGACGAGGTCATCCGCAAGCTGCCCAACGGCTACGACCAGGTCCTCGGCAAGCGCTTCCGCGCAGGCGTGGATCTCTCCGGCGGCGAATGGCAGAAAGTGGCCATCGCGCGCGCGTACATGCGCGACGCGCAGCTGCTGATCCTGGACGAGCCCACGGCCGCCCTCGACGCGCGCGCCGAGTTCGAGGTGTTCAAGCGCTTCAAGGAACTGAGCGAAGGCCGCACCGCGGTGCTCATCTCGCACCGTTTTTCCAGCGTGCGGATGGCCGATCGAATCGTCGTGCTGAAGGACGGCGCCGTGGATTCCGTGGGCACCCACGCCGAATTGCTGGCGCTGCGCGGGCGCTATGCCGAACTGTTCGAACTGCAGGCGGCGGGGTATCGTTAGCGGTGGGCTAGAAACCGTAGAGGCGCGCCGGATTGTCGACCAGGATCCGCTTGCGCGTCGCCTCGTCGGGCACCCAGTCCGGCAGCAGGTCGAGGATGTCGACATTGTCCGGCGGCGGATTGCGCCCCGGGTGCGGCCAGTTGGTCGCCCACAGGCAGCGCTCGGGATTGTGCTTCGCCAGCGCGCGGGCGAGGGCGCTGACGTCCTCATACTCGGGCGCGCCGGTCTTCGACGTCTCGTACGGCGCCGACAGCTTCACCCAGACGCGCCCCGTATCGAGCAGGCGCAGCAGCACCTGGAACGCCGGATCGCTCGGAGGCACCGGCTCGAGAAACTTCCCGTTGTGGTCGATGACGACATCGGTCGGCAAGCCTCGGATCACCGCGTCGTATTGCGGCAGCGTGCGGCCATCCAGTTGGATCTGCACGTGCCAGCCCATGGGCGCCACGCGCGCGGCGATCTTCGGCACGTCGTCCCATTGGACAAACGGGTTGGGCAATACGTAGCAACGCGCGCCGCGGACGCCGGCGGCGTGGAGGCGCTTCAATTCGGCGTCGGAGACGTCGGGTTTCACGATCGCGATGCCGCGCGCCTGCGGTCCCAGGTCGCGAATCGCGTCGGTCGTGCAGCTGTTGTCGTAGCCATAGGCATTGGGCTGGACGACGACGACGCGTTCCAGCCCGAGTTGGCGCTGGACCTGTTTGTAATCGGCAGCGAGGCCCTTGGGCGGCGCGACGGTCCACTTCGTATCGAGCGGATACCGATCGTCGTACACGTGCATGTGCGTGTCGCAGGAACCGGGCGGAAGTTTGAGCATGAGTTCTGGGATGGGTGGGGACCGTTGAATGTTACTCCACGGCGCGCGGCGCCTGCCATGAGGTACGATGGCGCCGATTTCCATCTTCCACGAGGCCATTCCGTGATCACGCGCCGCACCAGGACAGTGGGTGAATGACCACGCTGAAGGAGGGGCTGGAGCGCACGCTCGGGGCCGTGGAGGAGCCGTCGCGCGGGCTCAAGGCCGTGCTCGCGTTCGCGGTACTCGGGTTGGCGATCGTCGTCGCCGCCGTTTACAGCCGCAGCCCGAACTTGTCGCACGTCGACATCGGCTTTCTTTCCGGCAGCGAACGCGGCAACTATTACGCCGTGGTGTCCAAGCTGGCGGCCGAGGTCAAGCGCCAGCGTGGGCAGATCAAGAACCTGCCATCCGCCGGATCTGTCGAGAACATGGCCAGGCTGGCCGCAGCCAAGGCGTCGTGCGACATCCAGTTCGCGCTGGTCCAGGACGGGCTGCCGTGGCCGCAGGACAACCCGTTCGAATTGGTCGGGCGATTGTCCACGCCCGAGTCGTTCGTCGTGCTCGGTCGCGACGCGGACCGCATCCGGTCGGTGGCCGATTTGCGCGGGATGCGCATCGGCATTGGTCCGGTGGGAAGCGGCACCGAGGTCGTCGCCCGCCAAGTGCTGGCGCAGCTCTCCGGACTGGACCTCAAGGTGTCCACGCAGTCGGTGGAGTCCCAGCTCACGATGCTCGCAACGGGGCGAGCTCGACCTGGCCGCGATGGTCATCGATGCGGACGCCCAGTTGCTGGCCGACGCGGTGCGCGAGCGCAATCTGCAGATCGTCGACTTCGCGGGCGCGGACGCGCTGGCGCACCGGCTGCCGTTCGCGCGCGTCGGCAAGATCGCCGCCAGTTACTACGATCCGGTGCGCCAGCTTCCTCCGGTCGACAAGCGCGTCGTCCAGGTCGATGCGCTGGTCATCGGCAACGGTTGCGCGCGCGAGTCGGTGACGCAGGGCGTGATCACGGCATTCCTGCGCGTATTTCCGGACTTCGTGCGCGTGAATCGGGAGAGCGCGAACCTGACCGGTCTGCCCATGGCGTCGGCCGCGCGCAGCTACTACGAAAACGACGGTCCGGATGTGGTGGGAGCGTACGTTCCGTGGTTCATCGATATCATGCCGACGGCGCGCTGGCTGCAGGCTGTGTTCCTGATTTCGCTCGTGTTCGGCGCGCAGGCGGCGTGGCATCGCTTCCGGCTTTGGCGAATCGACGCCCGGCGCGTCGACATCGAAAGCAAAGTGCTGCGCCTGTTCGGGACCGGCGTCACGGTCAGCGAAATCGAATCGATGGCGCCCGAGCCGCGGCACCACGAGCCGGCCGCCCGCGCGATGCTGCAAAAGACGATCGACGAACTCGGCGAGCTTGCCGAACGTTGCCGGCGGCAGTCGGTGTCGCTGCTGGTGCCGATGGGGCAGGAAATGGGCTACCGGATCCAGGAAGGATTGATCGCCGATCTCGTGCACGCACTCAAGCGCTTTCGCGGACGCCTTCCGCAATAGATCAGGATCATGCTCCCGGACCTTGGCTTCATGCTCCGCACCCGATGCCTGGCGCCATTGCTCGTTTGCGCGATCGCGCTCGCCGGTTGCGACGCCCAGCATCCGGTCAATGCGCCGATCGCGACACAGGATCTCGGCAAGGGATACAGGCTGCAGCGCGTCAAGGCCGATCCGGACAACCCCGGAGACGTGCTGGTCATCCTGACCTTGTCGGGCGGAGGCACGCGCGCGGCGGCGCTTGCCTACGGAACGATGGAAGCGCTGCGCGACGTGAAGCTCAAGATGGGTGGCCGCAGCCGCAGGCTGCTCGACGAGGTCGACGTCATCAACGCCGTCTCCGGCGGCAGCATCGTCGCCGCCTACTACGCCGTCCACCGCGAAGGACTCTTCCGCGATTTCGAGACCAAATTCCTGAAGCGCGATGTGGAGCGCCAGCTTCGCGCCGAGGTCTTCGCCAACCTGCCGCGGCTCGCCGCGTCGCAATTCTCGCGCGGCGAGGTCCTCGCCGAATATTTCGATCGCGAGCTGTTCAATGGCGCGACGTACGCCGATCTGGCGCGCGGCAACATGCGGCCGTACGTGGTCATCAACGCCGCCGCCTTGGCGACCGGTGCGCGGTTTCCCTTCACGCAGGGGCAATTCGACCTGCTGTGTTCGGACCTGGGCAGCTTGTCGGTTGGACGCGCCGTGGCTGCGTCCGCGGCGCTGCCACCGTTTTTCAGTGCTATCACGCTCGAGAGCTACGCCGGCTCGTGCGGTCCGGTGTCGCTGCCGGGAATCGCCGCGAAGATCGGACGCATCCGGACCCACGCGCGTCGTCCGCGTCGAGGAAGCGCGAACCTACATGGACCGTTCGCGACGTCCGCATGTCCATCTCGTCGACGGCGGGCTGATCGACAACCTGGGTCTGCGCGTCGCCGGCGACTTCGCCGTGGAGCAGGGCGGCTTCTTCCAGCTGGTCGAAGCCCTCGGCTATCACGACGTCACCCATGTGGTGTTCATCTCGGTCAACGCCGAGACCGATCCCAACTATGCGATCGATCAAAGTGCCGACACGCCCAACTTCCTCCAGACGCTGAACGCGCTCAAGTTGCCTGGCCGGGCGCATTCGTACGAAGTGGCCGAGCAACTCCGGTCGAGCTTCGAAGGCTGGCGCGACGAAGTGAGGAAAGCGCGTCCGCCGTCGAGCGGCGCAGCGGGCGGGGAGGGCCCGCAATTCTATTTCATCGATGTTTCGCTGCAGGCGATTCCCGACGAGAACGAGCGCAATGGTTTCCAGAAAATTCCAACCGCGCTGACGCTGGACGCTGCGACGGTCGATCGCCTGCGCGCCGTCGCGCGCCAGCTGCTGCTGGGCTCCGCGGATTTCAAGAAGCTCGTCGTGGACCTGGGAAGTTGATTCTCGCGGACATGCCGGGACCTGTTCACGCCTGCGGTTGCGACTTCGCCAGTCGCCGGCCTTCCGCGATCGTAGCCACCAGCAGCCCGGCAATCGCCAGAGCCACTGCGTAGCCCTGTGCAGTGAGCACGGGGTCGTCGAAGATTCCCTCGTGGCCAATGAATGGGCCGATGCCGCGTACGGTCTGCGTGATCGCAATCAGCGCGCCGATCACGACCGCCAGCGTCGCGCCACGGGCGCCCCACAGCAGCGCGACGACGATGAAAAGCACGACGGGAAGATAGGTGAGTCCTATGGCGTACGACCGCGGAAACCCGGCCGGATGGGCGCTGAAGAGCGCATGCAGGCAGAGCAGGAACAGAGCGCACGCCATTGCCCCGCCGAGGAACGCGAACAGCGCCCGGGCGTTCGGGCGCTGCAGCCGCAACCGGGCCCACGACGCGATAAACGGCGCGATCAGCAGTACGGCGACGAAATTGCCCAACAGCCAGATACGGAACGTGCGCCAGGCATCGGGGCGCCCCGCGAAGTGATCCCACAGGCCGACGAGGACCGCGCCCGTCAGCGCAAGCGCGAGCGCCCCTGCGATGATCGCCCCGACATCGCGCGGCGATGCGAACTGGAGCGGCGGCGCAGACAGCCTCGCAGCCGCCACGCCGCCGGCGACTGTCACGATGACCTCGATGAGCGCGAACCCCAGCGCATCACCCAGCGACGATCCGACGAGAGGTTCGAAAATGAATGCGCCGAGGAATGCGCCGGCGAGGACGGGCCACCAATCGGAACGGTCCCTGCCAAGCACCAGGCCGAGCCCTAGCCCGCTGGTGAGCCACACGCCCCACGCATCCTGGTCCGAATAGGCGAAAAACGCGGAGAAGGCGGCGAGTACCAAGTACGCCACGGCGACGACGACGATGGTCTGCACCTTGCCCAATCCGGACTCCCTGCAAAACCCTACGTCTTGACGGCGCGGGTCGTTGGAGAATAATGCCGCATGCCCTCGGCCGGCAGCCAGCAGGAAAAAAATGGCTTCGCGGTATTGCGCACGTCGCTCGCCGTCGCGCTGGTTGCGGCCACCCTCTCCAGTCCCGACCCTCGCCGGTCCTTTCGAGGATGCCACGGCGGCTTACAATCGCGGCGACTACGCGACCGCCCTTCGCATCCGACTTGAATTGGCGGACCAGGGCGACCCTGCGGCCCAGGTCGTTCTCGGCTTGATGTACGCGAGAGGTCACGGCGTGCCTGAGGACGATGCACAGGCGGTTGAGTGGTACCGAAAAGCCGCTGGGCAGAACTTCGCCTGGGGTCAGACCAACCTCGGCTTCATGTACGCGAGCGGTCGAGGCGTCGTCAAGGATGAGGCCGAGGCCGTCAAGTGGTACCTCAAGGCAGCCGAGCAAGGCTTCGCAATGGCTCAGGACAATCTCGGGGCTCATGTACCGTGATGGTCGCGGTGTCGACAAGGACGATGCGGCTGCGGCTGCCTGGTTCCGGAAGGCGGCGGAACAAGGGTACGCGAGGGGCAAAGGAAATCTCCGATTCGATCACGAGAGCGGCCGCGTTGTCGCGAAGGATGATACCGGGGCGGCGCTGTTGGACAAAAAGGCAGCGGACCCGGCCGACGCCTCGGCCCGAAGCGAATCCCGGTCCCGTCGCCACGCAGGGAAACGTCGCTTCAGGCGCCTCGAATTGCAAGCTGGTGAAGATCGACCAGTGGCTGGTCAGATTTTCGCGCAACCGATGGTTGGTTATCGATGGCGCAATCAACGGCCAAAAAGTCGGAATCATGCTCGACACCGGGGCCATGCGAACGATGATTTTTCGTCCGGTGGCCGAGCGGCTGGGCCTGATGATGCGTCCGCTCAGGAATGCCTATATAAGCGGCTTTGGCGGTATTTCAGCTATCGAATCCGCCCCCGTAGCCGAATTCAAGATCGGAGAATCAACGCGCAGGAATTGGCACATGATGGTTGCCGGCGAGCACGACCCCGGCGATGGCATCGGAGTCATTCTTGGCGAAGACTTCTTCCAGAATGTCGATGTCGAATTCGATCTGGCGAACCGCGCGGTTCGACTGTTCCAGCCACGGAACTGCGATGGCACATCGCTGGCGTACTGGGCTACCGGCGCGGCGCAGCAGGTTGCGATGGAATGGCTCGACAAGGAACGGCCTCGGATCGTCGTGCCGGTCAGGGTCAACGGACTCCCGATTGAGGCGCTGTTCGACACGGGCGCCGCCAGCTCGATGCTGCAGAAGAGCACTGCGGCCCGCTTGGGTGTCCGGCCGGATACGCCTGGCGTCGTCGCAGGCGGCACATTTGTCGGCGTTGGCGAAAAGTCGTCCGACGTCTGGGTTGGTCCATTCGAGAGTTTTGAAATCGGCGGCGAAGCCATCAAGACCACGTCAATCCCGTTTGGCGACAGCCTCTCCGGAACGCAAATGGTATTAGGAATGGATTTCATTCTGGCGCATCGACTGCTCGTATCCCACAGCCAGCGGAAAATCTATTTCACTTACACGGGCGGCCCGGTGTTCCAGAGATCAGGTGCAGCGCAGCGCGGCAAGGATTAGCAGGCACGTGCCTGGGTCACCGCAAACCGGTACCGCAAACCGTCAAGGCTTCGTCTCCGAACCTGCGTTTCCCTTTAGCGCACTGAGCAGATCCATCGGCAGCGGAAACACGATCGTCGTGCTTTTGTCCCCGGCGATGTTGCCCAGGGTCTGCAGGTAGCGGAGCTGCATCGCCTGCGGCGCCTGCGCCAACATCTGCGCGGCCTGCAACAGCTTCTCGGAGGCCTGCAATTCGCCTTCGGCATGGATGATCTTGGCGCGTCGCTCGCGCTCGGCCTCGGCCTGGCGCGCGATCGCGCGGATCATCGTCTCGTTCAGGTCGACGTGCTTGATCTCGACATTCGAGACCTTGATGCCCCACGCGTCGGTCTGCACGTCGAGGACGCGCTGGATGTCCAGGTTGAGCCTCTCGCGCTCGGCCAGGAGCTGGTCGAGTTCGTGCTTGCCCAGCACCGCGCGCAGCGTCGTCTGCGCGAGCTGGCTGGTCGCGTCAAGGTAGTGCACTACCTGGATGATGGCCTTCTCCGAGTCGACCACCCGGAAGTAAACCACCGCGTTCACCTTCACCGACACGTTGTCGCGGGTGATGACGTCCTGCGGCGGCACGTCGAGCACGACGGTGCGCAGGTCCACGCGCACCATCTGCTGTACGACAGGGATCAGGATGACCAGGCCCGGGCCCTTCACTTTCCAAAAGCGGCCCAGCATGAAGACCACGCCCCGCTCGTATTCGCGCAGCACCCGAATCGATGTCGCCACCAGGACCAGCAGGATGAGGACGACGACGCCGAGTTCTGCAAGTGCGGCCATGGCTAGTCTCCTTTCGCGATGGGGCGATCCTCAGGCATCTTTGTGGGTCGGGACGACGGTCAGCACCAGTCCTTCCTTGGCGGTCACGCGCACCGTCTGGCCGCTGGCGAGCGGGTGCGGGGAGCGGACTCGCCAAAGCTCGCTGTGCACGCGCACCCAATCCTCGCCGTCGGCGTTGTCGACCACCACGCCGTGGCTCCCGATCATCTGCTCGCGACCGGTGACCACCGGGCGCCGGCGGGCCTTCATCGCGGCCGTCGCAATTCCCAACAGGAACACCAGGCTCGTCACCGCCAACGCCGCGATCAGCGACCAGGGCACGCCGAAACCCGGGACGTCGGTCTCGATCAGCATCAGGGCGCCGACGACGAATGCGATGACGCCGCCGATCCCCAGCGACCCGTACGCGGGGACGAACGCCTCGGCGACGATAAACGACAGCCCCAGCAGGACCAGCGCCAGACCTGCGTAGTTGGTCGGCAGCAGCTGCAGCGCATACATGCCGATCAGAATCGCGATCGCGCCCACGACCCCAGGCAGCACCATGCCCGGGTTCATCACCTCGAAGACGAGACCGTAGAAGCCGACCGTCAGCAGGATCAGCGCGATGGACGGATGCGTGATGATCGCAAGGAACCGGGTTCGCCAGTCGGGCGCCGCCACGATGATCGTCGCGCCGGCGGTGGCCAGCACGCGTTCGCCGGCCGCGGTCTTCACCTTGCGGCCGTCGAGCTTTTGCGCGAGGTCCGGAACGTCGTTGGCGACAAGGTCGATGACGTGCTGCGCGAGCGCTTCCTGCGCCGGCAGGCTCACGGCTTCGCGGACCGCGCGCTCCGCCCACTCGGCGTTGCGACCGTGCAGTTGCGCGAGGCCGCGGATGTATGCCGCGGCGTCGTGCACCTGCTTGCGCGACATCGCGTCGTCGGACTTGCCTGGTTTGGACGGCGTTTCCCCCTTGTCCGCGTCCTTGTCCTTGCCCGGCGGCGCCGGAGCTGACGGCGAGACACCCGGGGCGCCGATGTCGACCGGCGTGGCGGCGCCAAGATTGGTCCCCGGGGCCATCGCGGCGATCGGCGACGCGTACAGGATGTAGGTTCCGGCGCTGGCGGCGCGCGCCCCGCTCGGCGCGACGTAGGTTGCCACCGGAACGCGCGCGGCGAGAATTCCCTTGATGATGTCGCGCATCGATGTGTCGAGGCCGCCGGGAGTGTCCACTTGGAGGACGACCAGCTCGACGCGGTCGGTCTCGGCGCGGTCGAGCGCGCGCTGCACGAAGTCGGCGGTCGCAGGACCGATCGGCCCGGTGACCGGGACCACGCTGATGACTCCGGGCGCATCCGCGGCGCTCGCAGCGCCGAGCCAGCAGGCGAGCGACGCGAAAGCGATGGTCCAAAGCAGGGGGCGCATGAGGTGACCCTCCTGCGGCGATTATGCGCTCGTCGACTCGCGACGTCGACGCAGCCGGCTCCTCTCCTCTCGTCGATCGCCGACCCCCGCGTGTCCCAACGTAGCGGGCCGCTTCGTAGTAACCTTTCGCGTCCGGACCGCGATGCGAGAGCTTGGGATTCATACGGCGCAGGAGTTCGCCGTTGCCGTCGTCATCGCGCGTATCAGCGAATCCACACAATCCGCACATGAACCGCTATCGTACTGTCTTCCTCGCGCTTCTCATCATTCTCGGAATCCCGCACGTGCACGCCCAGACGAAAGACATCGCCCCCGAAGTACAGCTCAAGACGCTCCTCGACGAAGACCTCGACGCGACACTGCGGCGCAACCCGATCCAGGCGACCGTTCGCGGCGTTCCGGGTTACAACCACCTTCTGCAGGACGTGTCGCCCGCGACACTCGAACGCGAGCGGGCGCGGGAGCGCCGCGCGCTGGAACGCCTGAAAGCGCTGGACGGCAAGGCCCTGCGCGGCCAGGACCGGGTTTCGTACGAGCTGCTTCTGGACAAGATGGAGCTCGCCGTCGAGGCGCAGCAATTTACGGATGCCGACGCGCTGGTGCTCTCGACGCTGGGTGGCGTGCACAACATACTGCCGCGCGCGGCGCAGGTGACGCCGTTCCGCAAGACCGACGACTATCGCGACTACATCAAGCGAATCCGTGCGGTGCCCAAGCTCGTCGACGACACGATCGCCAGGTTGAAGCCGGGCATGGACAGCGGATGGATGAGCACCAAGCCGGTGCTGGACCGGATCGTCGCGGCGATCGACGCGCACCTCGTCGAGAATGTCGACCAGAGCGCGCTGATGTCGCCGTTCGCGCACATGGCCGACGGCATTCCCGAGGCGGAGCGTGCGGCGCTCGCGGCGGATGCGCGCCGTGCCATCGCCGACGATTACCAGCCGGCGCTGCGACGCTTCAAGGCTTTCATCCAGGGCGACTACCGCCCGAAGGCGCCGGACATCGCGGGGCTCGCCTCGTTTACGGGCGGCGCGCGCTACTACGAGTTCCTCATCCGCGCGCGCATCGTTCGCGGCCGCTCCGCGCAGCAGATCCACGAGCTGGGATTGGCCGAGGTCCAAACCTTGCGCAAGGAGATCGGCGCGATCGCGAAGGAGGTCGGATTCAAGGGAACGACCGACGAATTCATCGCGCACTTGCGCACCGACAAGAAATACTTCTTCGATTCACCTGACGCGGTGCTCGCGGCCTACCGGGCGATGGCGCCGCGCGTCGATCCACAGCTCCCGAAGCTCTTCCACAAAGTGCCGCGCATGCCGTATGCGGTGCGCAGCATGACGCCGGCGGAGTCCGCGAGCAGCACCGCGGCGAATTACCAGATCGGCTCGCTGGCCCTTGGCACGAGCGGCTACTTCACGATCAACGCGCTCGGCTACGCGAGCGAGGCGAAATGGCGGACGGAGACGCTCTTCCTGCACGAGGCCGTGCCGGGGCACCACATGCAGGTGGCGCGCGCGGCCGAGATCGAGGGCTTGCACCCGTGGCGTTCGCAGGCGACGTTCAACATTGCCTACGGCGAAGGCTGGGCGCTCTATGCCGAGTCGCTCGGCTACGACATCGGCATGTACAAGGATCCGTACCAGCACTACGGCAACCTGCAGGCGCGGCTTTTCCGCGCCGCGCGTCTCGTGGTGGACACCGGGATTCACGCCTTCAACTGGCCGCGCGACAAGGCCGTCGCCTACATGGTCCAGCAGGGCGGCGTCGACCAGGAGTTCGCCGAGAGCGAGGTGGACCGGTATTTCTCGAACCCTGCGCAGGCGCTCGGCTACCTGCTCGGTTATCACAAGATGCGCGAGCTGCGCGCGCGCGCGGAATCGGCGCTCGGCGCACGCTTCAACGTCAAGGACTTCCATGCGGTCGTCATCGACAACGGCCCGATGCCGCTCGCCGTCCTCGAAAAGCTGGTCGACGAATGGATCGCCAGAGGGGGAGGGCCTCCCACGTAGGACCCGTCCGACAGGCCAATCAGCAACTTTGTACTGGAACGTTGGCCGCCCTTTCATCAGTCTCGAACTTTTGTGCAAGACCGGTGGGTCCGAAGCCGGAGGTTTCCGAATCGCCATTTGATGGAGAAGCGCCATGGTGAAGCCAGCGAAGAACACGATTTGCCTTTGGTACGATCGCGACGCCGAGGAGGCGGCGCGTTTTTATGCCAAGACCTTTCCCGATTCGTCGGTCGGCGCGGTGCATCTCGCGCCGGGAGACTTTCCGTCGGGGAAGAAAGGGGACGTGTTGACCGTCGAGTTCAACGTGATGGGCATCCCGTGCCTCGGACTCAACGGCGGACCCGCATTCAAGCAGAGCGAAGCGTTCTCGTTTCAGGTCGCGACCGCTGACCAAGCCGAAACAGATCGCTACTGGAGCGCAATCGTCGGCAATGGCGGCCAGGAGAGCGCGTGCGGGTGGTGCAAGGACAAATGGGGATTGAACTGGCAGATCACGCCGGTCGCCCTGATTGAGGCGATCACCGATCCCGATCCCGCGGCCGCCAAGCGCGCGTTCGACGCGATGATGGAGATGCGGAAGATCGACATCGCCAAAATCGAGGCGGCGCGCCGCGGCTGAGACCGCACCGGATCGAGTAACGCAACACGGTGATGTAGGGCGCGCGCAGGGTGGCGCCTAGGATGGCGTAACGCTCCTGCTTGCATATCGTTTATCGATGTGTATAATATCGTTTTACGATATTACCGGAGACCCGCCATGACCAGCACCAGCGCCCGTGCCCTCGCAGTTGCCCGGCCCGTCATCCGGGGCCTGATACTCCTCAACGCCCTCTACGCCGTCGCCATCGCGGGGCTGCTGGTGTTCAGCTTTTTCATCGACGGCTGGCCGCAACGGCCGCTCGGCTTCGACCTGATGCACGAGCACCCGATGGCAGGGCTCGGACTCCGCGTGATCGTCGTCATAGGCGTGGCCGGCGCGGCGATCGTGCACACCGTCCTGCGGCGCCTGCTGGCGATCGTCGACACCGTGCGCGTCGGCGACCCCTTCATCCTCGAGAACGCCCAGCGCCTGAATGCGATCGCGTGGAGCGTCGCGGCGCTCGAGGGGCTGCGCCTGGTCGTCGCGGCGATCGCGGCGGCGGTGTGGGAAGCGGGGAAGATCGAAGCGTTTTCGTTCGCGCCGTGGCTGGCGGTGCTGCTGCTGTTCGTGCTCGCCGGCGTGTTCGCGTCGGGCGCGCGGATGCGCGCCGACCTCGAAGGCACGGTGTGACATGGCGATCCTGGTCCGTCTCGACGAACTGCTGCACGAACGCCGCATGACGCTGACCGAACTGGCCGCGCGCGTCGACATCACCGTCGCCAACCTGTCGATCCTGAAGACCGGCAAGGCGAAGGCGATCCGCTTCTCCACGCTCGAGGCGATCTGCGTCGCGCTGGACTGCCAGCCGGGCGAACTCCTCGAGTTTGGGTGGGAAGACCAGAACGTTGGAATAGTTTCTGCGGGCGAGGTGTAACACTGTAGGTGACAATCTGTTGCTACAATTCCGCTCCCAGGGTCCGCGCCGGCGCATGGATAGCAGGCAGTCCACCGCCGCACTAAGGAGATTGAATTGAGGCACAAATTCCTCGTCATCGCGGGTGCGCTGGTGGTTGCCGGTGTGGTAGCGGGGGTTCTGTACCTGACTTTCCCGGTGCAGATGACGACCTACGGCGGCATGGGACTCAACTTCGTCAAGACGCTGTCTACGCCGGCAGGCACGCTGAACATCGAAACGAATCCGGCCTACAAGGCGCCGGTAGCTGCAGTGTCCTCGCCACCGCAAGCCGATGCGGCATGGCCCAATACTGCGGTCGGCGAGTGGCCGAGCTACAACCGGACTCCAACGTCGCAGCGCTTCTCGCCGCTGGACCAGATCAATACGAAGAATGTCGGAAGCCTGAAGGTCCTGTGCACGTACGACCTTGGCATATTCACGGCCTTCGAATCCGGCCTGATCATGGTGAACAACGCTTTGATCGGCACCGCCGAGTTCGAGATTTTCTCCATCAACCCCGCCACATGCGCCGAGAACTGGCGCACGCGCCTGGACTACCCCGGTGCGCTGCTGCCTGCCAACCGCGGCGCCGCCTACATGGACGGCCTGCTGTTTCGCGGCACGCAGGACTGTCGCGTGCTGGCCTTCGATTTCAAGACGGGAAAGCAGGTCTGGGAGACGGTGATCTGTGACCCGAAACGCGGCGAGTCGGTGCCGTCGGCGCCGATCGCCTCGGACGGCCTCGTCTACGTCGGCAATGCCGGCGGAGACTACAAGGGCGGCAAGGGCAACGTATACGCACTCGAGGGAAAGACCGGCAAGGTCGTCTGGCAGTTCTTTCTCGTCCCTAAAGTCGAAGGCGACGCCGTCAGGGGACCGGTGGGCAAATCGCCGCTCGACGCATCGACCTGGAAGAACGCGGAGGGCATTCCCATCAGCGGCGGCGGGACGTGGACCTCGTACACGCTCGATATCAAGAGCGGCCTGCTGTATGTACCCGGCGGCAATCCGGCCCCCGACTTCGCTTCAGGAGCACGCGAAGGCGAGAATCTCTTCACCGACTCGGTCGTCGTGCTCGACGCCAAGACGGGCGACTACAAGAACAACTTCAAGGTCGTGAAAAAGGACTGGCACGACTGGGACGTGTCCAGCCCGCCGATCCTGCATCAAACCATGGGCGGCAAGCAGCTGATGTCGGTCGCGCCGAAGGATGGCCACCTCTATGGCTACGATCTCGCCACCAACAGTCTGCTATACCGCGTGCCGGTAACCACGATCGAGAATGCCGAGGGCACTTTCGCAGTCGGCCAGCAGGTACATTTCTGTCCGGGTCCGGTGGGAGGCACTGAATGGAACACGCCGGGCTTCGATCCGACCACGAATCTCATCATCACCGGCACCGTCGACTGGTGCGATACCGTGACGATCAAGACCGACGAGAGAATGCGCAAGGTGGCCGTCGGGCAGCCATGGACCGGCATGGCGACGTTGAACCCGATCAACATGTTCGGCAAGGAAGACCGCACCGACGGCCACTGGGCCGGATGGATCTATGCCAGCGACGCCGACACCGGAGTCTGGAAATGGCGCGCCAAGTCCAACTATCCCATTATGGCCGCCATCACGCCGACGGCGGGTGGAATCGTGTTCTTCGCTGACCTTGGCGGCAATTTCTATGCGCTGGATTCTTCGACCGGCCAGAAACTCTGGGGAGGGCCGCTCGGATCCGGCGGCGGGATCGGCGGCGGCGTGATCACGTACGCCGTGGATGGCGTGCAGAAGGTTGCGGTCGCAGACGGATTCACGATGGTTGCCTGGCCGACGAAGCCGAGGCACGCGAGAGTCGTCATCCTGGGTCTCGACAGCGCCGCGGCGAAGAAGTGATAGGGGCGCTCGAACATGGAACTCGATCCCGTCTTCCTGTCGCGGCTCCAGTTCGCGTTCCTGATCAGCTTCCACATCATCTTCCCGTCCTTCACGATCGGGTTGGGAGCCTGGCTCGCGACGATCGAGGGCGCACGCCTCTTCACGGGCAACGCGCTCTACCGGCGCGTGTTCGATTTCTGGCTCAAGGTGTTCGCGGTCTCCTTCGGCATGGGGGTGGTGACCGGCGTGGTGATGGCGTTCCAGTTCGGCACCAACTGGGGCGTGCTGGCGCAGAAGTCCGGCGCGATCCAGGGGCCGCTGCTCGGCTACGAAGCTTTCACCGCGTTCATGCTGGAGGCGACGTTCTTCGGCGTGATGCTGCTCGGGCGCAACCGCGTGTCGCCGCGCTTCTACTTCTTCGCCTGCTGCATGGTCTCGCTGGGCACGATGTTCTCTTCGTTCTGGATTCTCGCCAACAACAGCTGGATGCAGGTGCCGGTCGGGCACACGATCGTCGACGGCAAGATCATCCCTGCGGATTGGAGCGAGATCGTGCTGGGGTCGGTGATGATGGTCCGCTGGCCGCACATGCTGCTCGCGGCATTCCTGACCACCGGCATGTGCGTGGCGGCCACCGGCGCCTGGTACGTGTTGCGCAATATCCATCGCGCCGAGGCGCGCGTAATGCTGAACTGGGGCCTCGGGCTGGTCGCGGTGATGATCCCGATCCAACTCTTCTTCGGCCACCTGACGGGCCTGTACGTGCTCAAGCATCAGCCGGCAAAATTTGCGGCGATCGAGGCGCGCTGGAAGACGCAGCAGCCGGCCAGTGAAGTGCTGATGGCGATTCCGGACGAGAAGAGCGAACGCAATCTTTTCGCGATCGAAATCCCGAAACTCGGAAGCATGATTGCCTCGGGCAACTGGACCGCGAAAGAGATCGGCCTGGAGGCGTTCCCGAAAGAGGACCGGCCACCCGTGGTGATCCCGTTCTTCGGCTTTCGCTTGATGGTGGGGATGGGGCTGATCATGCTCGCGGTCTCGTGGTTCGGTAACTTCCTCCGCTGGCGCGGCCGATTGGAGACGACGCGCTGGTTTCTCTGGGGAACGTTCCTCGCGTTCCCGACCGGCTTCGTCGCCGTCCTCTGTGGCTGGTTCACGGCCGAGGTCGGGCGTCAGCCGTGGGTCGTGTACGGGCTGCTGCGCACCAAGGACGCGGTCACACCGTCGCTCACGACCGGCGACGTGGTTTTCTCGCTCGCCTGCTACGTTCTCGTCTACGCCGTGGTCTATTCGTTCGGCCTGTACTACATCTACAAGCTGTTGCATGAAGGGCCGACAGACGACGCGAAAGCCATACCTGGCGCCAGCGGCCGGCGGCCGATGGCCTTCGCCGACAGTGCCGAGACGGCGACCGGCAGCAACGTGCGCACGGGCGGATAGGCGCCATGGAACCCAGCAATCTCGCTTTGTTCTGGGCCGGCGTGATCGCTTGCGCGATTCTGCTGTACGTCGTGCTGGACGGCCTCGATCTCGGCGTCGGGGTGCTGTTCGGCACGACCGGGAACGAGGCGCACAGGGCCAGGATGATGGGCACCATCGCCCCGTTCTGGGATGGCAACGAGACCTGGCTGGTAGTGATCGGCGCCGGGCTCTTTGCCGCGTTTCCCGACGTCTATGCGGTGTTCCTCGGCGCCTTCTACCTTCCGGTATTGCTGTTGCTGTTGGGCCTGATCTTCCGGGGCGTCGCGTTCGAATTCCGCTTCCGGAGCGAGCGCATGCGCTGGCTCTGGGACTGGGGCTTCTTCCTCGGCTCTACGGTGGTCACCTTCGTCCAGGGCGCGGCCATCGGCGCGATGATCCGGGGAATTCCTATCGAGAACGGCCAGTACGCCGGCAGTCCGTTCGGCTGGCTTCATCCATTTGCGATTCTCACCGGGATCGGGCTCGTGCTCGGGTACGCGCTGCTCGGCGCGGGCTGGCTCGTGCTCAAGAGCGACGGCGAGCTGCGTGACTGGGCCTACGCGCGCATCCGATGGCTCGCCGCCGGTGTCCTGGTCGTTCTGTTCCTGGCATTCGCATTCACGTTCGACTACAGCGTCGCCGCGCGAAGCAATCTGCACGCAAGGTCCTGGGGCCTCGTGTTCCCCGCGATCGGTGTGCTGGCACTGGTGGGGATTTTCATCGGGGCGTGGCAGAGGCGCGATGGCTGGCCGTTCGCAATGACCGCGCTCTTCTTCGTCGCTGCCTTCTTGAGCCTGGGCGTGATGCTCTGGCCGTACATGATCCCGTATTCGATCACGGTCGCGGACGCGGCGGCGCCGGAAGCTTCATTGCGATTCCTGTTCTACGGTGGTGTCGTGGTCCTGCCGGTCATCGCCGCCTACACGATCGGCGTTTACTGGGTTTTCCGTGGCAAGGTTCGCACGGCTACAATCGGTCGACAGGTGCCGGGACCTGAGTCGATCTCCAGATGATGTGCGCAGCGACACGCAATCGTTGCTATACGTAGGAGTTGATCGATGGTCGAACAGGGAACGCAGCCACCCCGATTCGAAGTCAGGCCGACCGCAGACACTAATTGGGGGTGGCTGCGCACTCGCATGGCCCTCGAGCGCACGATGATGTCGTGGGTGCGGACGGCGGTGTCGCTGATCGGCTTCGGCTTCACGATCGTGCAGTTCTTCGAACGCCTCCACGCGACGTCGGGCGTAGCCCCGGCTCTTCGGCCGGAGGCGCCCCGGTATCTGGGGCTGTCGCTCATCGCGGCCGGCGTGGTCTCGCTGCTCATCGCCATCTGGCAATACCGGTCGGTGGTGCATTACCTTTGGGGCAAGGAATTCGCATCCGTCGCCGGAATGGGCGACACCGTCAGGATGACGCCGCTGTACGGGGTTGCGATCGCGTTGATCTTCATTGGGCTGTTCGCGTTCGGGGCGGTGTTCATTCGCGCGGTATAGCTATTCACACAGACGAACGCCAACAAACGGAAATCGATGGTGGAAATAAACTCGCCCACGCAAGACGAGAAGCGCGTCGAAGGTTCGCCTCCGCCCGGCAAACCGCCGGCGCAAGGCATGGTCTGGATTCCGGGCGGCACCTTCCTCATGGGGTCCGATGTCCATTACCCGGAGGAGGCGCCCGCGCACAAGGTAACCGTGAACGGATTCTGGATGGATCGATACGCCGTGACGAACGCGGAGTTTCGCCGCTTCGTCGAGGCCACCCGGTACGTCACGCTCGCCGAGCGGCCCGCGAACGCGGCGGACTACCCCGGTGCCAAGCCTGAACTGCTCGAGCCTGCGGCGGTGGTGTTTCGCAAGACCGCGGGCCCGGTCGACCTGCGGGATCCCCACAACTGGTGGACGTACGTGCGGGGCGCCGACTGGCGGCATCCGCAGGGACCGGGCAGCAGCCTCCAGGGGCTATGGAAGCATCCGGTCGTGCACGTTGCCTTCGAGGACGTCGAAGCGTATGCGAAATGGGCGGGCAGGGCGCTGCCGACGGAAGCCGAGTGGGAATTCGCCGCGCGGGGCGGACTCGAAGGCGCGGAGTATGCGTGGGGAGACGAGTTCACGCCCGGCGGAAAGTCCATGTGCAACAACTGGCAGGGCGAGTTCCCGTGGGAGAACTTGCGCAGCGACGGCTACGAGTGGACCGCGCCGGTTGGGTCTTTCCCGCCGAATGGCTATGGCCTTTACGAGATGGCGGGCAACGTCTGGGAATGGACGACGGATTGGTATCAGGAGCACGGCAAGATCGAGCACGCTTGCTGCACGCTGGCGAACCCCCGTGGCGGCGACGCGGAGCAGAGCTACGACCCGCGCTTGCCTGACATTCGCATCCCGAGAAAGGTGATGAAGGGCGGCTCGTATTTGTGCGCGCCGAACTACTGCCGGCGTTACCGGCCGGCGGCACGCATGGCGCAGCCTGTGGATACGTCGATCGGCCACCTCGGATTCCGCTGCATCGTGCGCGCGCCGTCATAGGTCATGGAAGAAGCTCTGCACGTTGCTGCGCATTACATCGCGCTTTTGCTGGAGGCGTTGGCGCTCCTGGTCATTGCGATCGGTGCCGTCGAAGCCGCCATCGGGATTTTCCGCGCAATGGTGCGGCAGGCGAGCAATGCGGCAAAGCGCTCCGTCTGGCTCGAGTTCGCGCGCTGGCTCGTCGCCGGTCTCACGTTTCAGCTCGCCGCCGACATCGTGGCCACCACCGTCACCCCGAGCTGGGACGAGATCGGCCGGGTTGCCGCCATCGCCGCCATCCGGACGTTCCTCACCTTCTTCCTCGATCGCGACATTGATCTGGAGTACCGTCGAGCGGGAGAGAGCTATGCCAAGCGCGCCTGACACGACCGCACTGATCGGAGTCGGCGCGATTTTCACGCTGTTTTTCATCACGCTCGGGCCGCTGAAGATCCTGGGCCCGTTCGCGCAACTCACGCGGGAGGCGGACGAGGCGACGATGCGGCGGATCGCCGTGCGCGCGTTCGTGCTCGCGGTGATCGCGGTGGTGTCCGGCGGCCTCGCCGGCCGAGCGCTGCTCGGCTACTGGGGTATCTCTTCGTCGGCGATGCTGCTCGCAGGCGGGGTCATCTTCGCGCTCGTCGGCCTGAGTCTGGTGCTGGAGCAGTATCAGCCGACGCATCCGGTGCCGCCGCCGCTCCCGGCAGAGCCCATGGCGGCGGCGATGCGGATCACGTTTCCGACCGTCGTCACGCCCTATGGCATCGCCGCGCTCATCGTCGTCCTCGCCAACAGCCGCGACGCCGAACGCACGGGCATCATTTTCGCGCTCCTCGGGGCGGTGATGGTGCTCAATCTGCTGACGATGCTGTATGAGCGCAGGATCATGGGCGGAGTCACGGTCATGGTGCTGCAGGTCATCGGCGCGGTGCTTGGTGTGCTCCAGGTAGCGATCGCAATCGACATGATCCTCCGTGCACTCCACGAGCTCGGCTTGCTTCATGGGTGAGCACATGCAAAACGGCCCCGGAGACACGCATCACTTCGCAGGCAGATGAAGCTCGCATCTCGGTCGAGCTTTCGTCACGGCGTACCGGGATGTCGTTCCAGCGCACGCGCATGAGCGCCGACCGGACATTGATGTCCGTCATTCGCACCTCGCTGTCGCTGATAGGTTTTGGTTTCACGATCTTCCAGGTCTTCCAGAAGCTGCACGAGTCGGACGTGCTTAAGAGCAGCGTGGCCGCGACGCACTTTGGCGTCGCGCTTGTCGCGCTGGGCATTGCGATGCTCCTGGTTGGCATCGCCTATCACGTGTCGTTCATGGTCGGGCTGCGGCGGGAGCGCGCCGAGATGAAGGCGGACGGCCTGGTGCACGCGCAGAGTCAATTCCCGGTTTCGCTGACGCTGATGGTGGCCGTATTGCTCCTGGCAATCGGCATCCTGGCCATCGTCAGCATGGTGTTCAATGTCGGACCATTCGGTTGAGAGGGATCAAGGTCACAATGAGCAAGGCAACACGGTCGCAAATGACGACGTGTCGCAAGCGCTTCATGACAATAGCAATAGCCCAGGGAGGGACGATGGAAGAGCGTCGTCCATCGCATGACGCATTACGTGGCGCTCGGGTGCGGGTCGCCAGGACGCAAGTCGCGGTCGCAGACGACCGCTAACCAAAGGAGCAAGGCATGGCAAAGACGGACAAACCCAACATCCTCATTCTTTGGGGCGACGACATCGGCATCTGGAACATCAGCCACTTCAGTCGCGGCATGATGGGCTATAGAACCCCGAACATCGACCGCATTGCGAAAGAGGGCGTGACCTTCACCGATTACTACTCGCAGCAGAGCTGCACCGCGGGTCGCGCCTGCTTCATCTGCGGCCAGAATCCCATCCGTACCGGCCTGACCAAGGTGGGCATGCCCGGCGCCACGGTCGGGCTGCAGAAGGAAGATCCGACCATCGCCGAATTGCTCAAGCCGCTGGGGTACGCCACCGGCCAGTTCGGCAAGAACCACCTGGGCGACCGCGACGAATATTTGCCGACGGTGCACGGCTTCGATGAGTTCTTCGGCAACCTCTATCACCTGAACGCGGAGGAGGAACCCGAACTGCCCGATTACCCGAAGGACCCCGCGTTCAAGAAGCAGTTCGGACCGCGCGGCGTGCTTCATTGCAAGGCCGACGGCAAAGGCGGGCAGACAATTGAAGATACCGGCCCTCTGACCAAGAAACGCATGGAAACGATCGACGAGGAGATCACCGACCGGGCCATGGCGTGGATGGAGACGCAGGCCAAGGCGGACAAGCCGTTCTTCCTCTGGTACAACTCGACGGCGATGCACTTCCGGACGCACGTCGCCCAGAAGAATATCGGCAAGAGCGGCCAGGATCCGTACAGCGATCGCATGGTTGTCCACGACGAGCAGATCGGCATGATGCTGGACAAGCTCGATGAACTCGGCATCGCCGACAACACCATCGTCATGTACTCCACCGACAACGGTCCCGAGAACGACACGTGGCCCGACGGCGCCACCACGCCGTTCCGGGGACAGAAGGATTCCAACTGGGAGGGCGGCTGGCGCGTACCCTGTTTCATGCGCTGGCCGGGCAAGATCAAGGCGGACTCGGTACTGAACGGCATTGTCTCCCACATCGACATGTTTCCGACTCTGTTGGCGGCTGCCGGGAATCGGGGACGTGACCAAGCAGCTACTCGATGGCTGCACGGTGGACGGAAAGAAATTCAACGTCCATCTCGACGGCTTCAACATGATTCCCTACCTGACCGGCAAGGTGAAGGAAAGTCCGAGACCCGGCATCATCTACTTCAGCGACGATGGGGAGGTCATCGCGGTGCGGGTCGGCGACTGGAAGTTCAACCTTGCGGTGCAACGCGCCAATACGATGAGACAGTGGGCCGAGCCGTTCGTCAAATTGCGGCTGCCGTACATCATGAGCATGCGTCGCGATCCGTTCGAGCGTGCCGAATACAACTCGAACACCTATCTGGACTGGATGGTCGATCACGTGCCTCAGTTGTACATGATGCAGGCATTCGTCGCGCAACAGATCGCTGGCTTCGCCAAGTTTCCGCCAAGGCAAAAGCCGGCTTCGTTCAATCTGGACGCGGTACTGGCGCAGGTGTCGGGTCACGGCCATTCCTGACCTCCGCAAAGTCACGGAGGCATGGCCGTGGGCGGCTCCATGCGCCGCGGTGGAACCAACCCATGCAGGAGACCATCCCCTGCATGGGTTCCTTTCCTGCACCTCGGACATCGTGAAAGACGACGAATCACGAAGATCGGATGCCGCGCGCGTCGGAGCGGATGTGCGCGCGTTTTACGAGCGTCATCCCTATCCACCCCCGGTCGATAGCCTCGAGAAATATCGTCAGCTCGGGCAGGACCGGCAGAAACGCCGCGCGGACTATCATCTCTTCTGGCCCGCAAGCCCCTATCGGGAGGACCAATCCATCCTCATTGCCGGCTGCGGGACTTCTCAGGCGGCCAAGCATGCCTTGCGCTGGCCTGCGGCGCAGGTCACCGGCATCGACTTCAGCGCAACCAGCGTGCGCTGTACCGAGGAGCTCAAGCGGAAATACAACCTGAACAATCTCCAGGTCCGTCAGCTGCCCATCGAGCGGGTAGGCGACTTGAAGGCGAGCTTCGATCAGATCATCTGCACCGGGGTTCTCCATCATCTCGCGGATCCCGATGCGGGGCTGAGCGCCCTGCGCGATGTCCTCAATCCGGACGGCGGGGCGATGCATCTCATGGTGTATGCGCCTTACGGGCGGACCGGCATCTACATGCTGCAGGAATTCTGCAGACGCATCGGCGTCCATGCCAACGACGAGGAGATCCGCGATCTCATCATCGCGCTCAAGGCGCTGCCACGCGGCCATCCGCTGGAAGACTCTGCTGCGCGAGGCGCCGGATTTCCGCGACGAAGCGGCACTCGCCGACGCGCTGCTGAATCCGCAGGACCGCGCCTATTCGGTGCCGCAGTTGTTCGAGTTGATCGAAAGGGCAGGACTGACATTCGGCCGGTGGCTCAAGCAAGCACCCTACACGCCTCAGTGCGGAGCATTGGCAACGATTCCGCAGGCTTCCCGGCTGGCGCAGCTTTCCCTCGCCGAGCAATATGCCGCCGTCGAACTATTTCGTGGCACGATGGTTCGCCACAGCGTGATTGCCTATCGAGACGATGGCGCTGGCGCGCGCAGCGGATAAGTTTTGCCGGTGATGCCTGGCTCGACTACGTGCCCCTTCGAATGCCGGACACGGTGTGTGTTCAAGACCGCCTGCCTCCCGGGGCGGCGGCCGTTCTGATCAATCCGACACACGCCTACCGGGACCTGATCATGCCAATCGATGCAACGGAAAAGGGCTTGTTCGATGCCATTGATGGGATCCGCAGCATCGGTGACATGGTGGCAAGAACGTTGCCATCCGCACAGGCAAGACCGCAGCTCGACATGGCGCGCGCCTTCTTTGAAAAGCTCTGGCACTACGATCAGGTCGTCTTCGATGCATCGCAATGCCGTGGATGAAGTGAGGAGGCCTTAGATGTCGGAGATTCAGGAAATCCTTGACCCGATTCTGGGACCAATTGATCGCACAACCGAGCGGACCGCTGGCGTTCCGCTTCATCCTTCAACCTGCTATGGCGGCGTTCTTCGCCATTCGCGACGGACTCAAGGACGCGCGGGCCGGCCGGCAACCTTACTTGCGGGTCATCCTGTTCGAACCATCCCAGCGGGCCGCTTACCTTCGCGAAGGACTGAAGAGAGTAAGCAGAGTCATGATCTTTGCGTTTGTGATGGACGCGATCTATCAGTACCTGGTTTTGCGCAGGTTTTATCCGGTGGAAGCGCTGGTCACGGTGTTTGTGCTTGCGGTTCTTCCCTACGTCTTGATTCGCGGCCCGGTTCACCGCATCGCGCGGCGCCTGTAACTGAGGTCTCGCGATAGTCGCAAAAGGGATCCCATGAGTACCGCTGACTACACCAGTCTCGTCAACAACCAGCGCGCCTACTTCAAGGCCGGAGAAGACGAGGCCCGTATCGTGGCGGGTAGCAGCTAAGGCGATCAAGGCGATGATCGAAGCGAGCCGCGGCGCGATACGCGAAGCGTTGTGGCATGACCTGCGCCGCAACGAGACCGATGCCGATCTCATGGCATTCACAAACGCGCGTGGCGTTCTGTACCACAGCCCTCTGATCGACCCCGGCGTCAAGTACCCGCCGTACAGCGCGCACAAGCTCGAGCGCAAGATCGTGAAAAAGTTGATGTGATGGGCGCAGCACTGCCGATGGTCACTTCGGCGCGTTGAATTGACCGTTCATATGAAAAAGGAGACGACGATGAAAGCAGCCTATGTGTCGCTGGCCGTAGCTTCCTTGGCGGTGGCAATCCCCGTTTGGGCGCAAGCAAATCCGGAACTGCCGGAAAAGATCGCGCAAGCGACTTCGCCGAACCAGCAGGCGCAGCAGGATCTCAAGGCGATGGAGAAGGCGGGCCAGCGCGACGACATGCAGCCGATGACGGTAGCGCAGCAGACGCAATACAGAGCCGAGTACGAGGCAGCGAAAGCGAAATGGGCGGCGCTGACTCCGCAGCAGAAGTCGGCGACGATCGCCGCCGCGCGCACCAAGAAGCTGAGCGAGCTGTCTGCCATGGAGCTCGTGGGGCAGCGGGATGACATGCAGCGCGAGACCGCGGCGCAGTCCGCCAAAGACAAGGCGGAAGCCGAAGCCGCCAGGGCCAAATGGGACAAGCTGACGCCGGCCGAAAAGCAGGCGCTAAGGAAATCGGCGTGGCAAAAGAAACGGTCAGAACTGACCGCGATGGAAGCGGTGGGGCAACGGGACGACACCTACGTCGTGCCGTGGTAGCTAGCCTTCCGCAGATCGCGGAAACGAGCGGGATTGATGACGAAGCGGGCGGTCCGAATGGGCCGCCCACTTTTTTGATCGAGCGCGAATCGCGCCTCGTCGAGTCCACGGTGCAATGATCCGGCGTTGCCATGACGGCTAGCCCACGGTTCAGGTAGTAGGGTAGGCTACCCGGCCTTATGGTGACCAATGCCAAGTCGGCAGTGCTTCGCTGCGTGGTGCGCGTCCTGGCGATCGCGTCGCTCTGCGTCGCCGGGCTGGCTACCGCGCCGGCGGAGGAAATGCAGCCGGGCCGCATCCCCGCACCGGGTGCGTCGCCGACCGGCCCGGTGAAGATTGGTGTCTACCTCTTCGCGATCCAGGAACTCGACTTCTCGAAGCACACGTTTCATCCGAAATTCGAAGTCTGGTTTCGCTGGCGCGGCGACGCCTTCGATCCGCTCGCCAACCTGCACGTCGTCGGCGCCCGCTCGCAGACGGTGACGCTGGAGGACCGCCGCAAGCTTGCCAATGGCGAGAACTATGCCGTCGCGCGCGTCGACGCGGTGGTCAACGCCGCGTTCGACACCAGCGCGTTTCCGTTCGAGCGCCACCGGCTGCAAATCGAGATCGAATCGCCGTACGAGGATGACTACCTCGTGTACGACGTTGATCGCGATGCGAGCATGCTCGATCCCGACGCGTTCTCGCCGGGCTGGCGGCTGTCTGGATTCCGATTGAGCGAGTACCGCAAGCAGTACGCGACGTCGTTCGGCCTCGCCGAGCGCACCAACGAGCGCTACTCGACGCTGGTCGTCGAAGTCGGGGCTGAGCGTACCAGCTGGCGCGCCGCCGTCGACTACTTCATCGGCTTCATCGTGTGCGTGCTGTTGTGCATGATCGGCTATTTCGTTCCGACCAACATGCTGCAGGTGCGCACGACGCTCGCGACGTCGGCGACGTTTGCCGCCATCGGCAACAAGTACGTCGTCAATTCGCTCACGGAAACAAGCTTCACCACACCGCTGGTCAACGTCGCCGTGATCGCGTCGTTCGCGATGCTGCTCATTTTCATCTCGGTGTCGATCCGCGGCGAGTGGCTGAACCGGGGCGGCCAGCCGGCACGCGCCGCGCGGCTCAACCGCAACGTCGGCATCGGCGCGGCGGTCAGCTATGGACTGCTGATGGCGATTCTTCTTCTGGCGGGCGCTGACGGCATTGCCGGCGCAATGACAGGGCAGGGCGGGCGAGCTTCAGCGCCGCGGCGTTTCGGCCCGGCATCCGCGAAGGAACAGGTCCACCACTTTGTGCGGCCACTCCTGCAATTCCTTCGCGCTCATCGGCGCGCCGAGGCCCATCGCGCGACGCTGCGGCATCGCCACCACCATCTGCAGGAACTGCTGCGCGGCGAAACGGATGTCGTCGACCCGGATTCGTCCGGCGCTCGCTTCGCGCTCGAGGATGCCCGCGATGAGCGCGGTCGCTTCCTCGGTTGCGCCTTCGTTGGCGAGCACGCGGGCGAGTTCGGGAAAGCGCGCTGACTCGGCCACGATCAACCGATGCAACGCGATCGCCTGGAAGGAGACCGCGGCGTGCAGGATGAGTGCGGCGAGCCGCTCGAGAATCGTCTGGAGGTCGGCGCCTTCGATCAGCGGAATGTTCGCGGCGGGACGCAACCGCTGGATGATGCGATGGACGACCGCGGCGAACAGCGCCTCCTTGTCGGGGAAGCGGTGATAGAACGTGCGCTTGGACATGCGCAGGTGCTGCGCCACGGCATCGATGCTGGTGGCACCGAAGCCGTGCGCGAGAAACATCTGTGTCGCCGCGTCCAGGATCAGTTCGCCCAATTTCTCGGACGCTTCGCGTGACGGGCGCCCTCCCCGGCGCACCTGCGACATGTTCGGATCAGCTCCTCACAAAGGGCGCTGCCCTCGGCGCTAATTATTGTACGAGTAGTACATCGGTGCCGGCTGCGGGCGTTGGTAGGTCGTGCTGACCGGCGGATAGTTGGCCGGCGCGTTGTACGTGGGTGGCGGCGAGTAGGACCTTTGCGGCGGCGGAGCATATCCCTGCGCGGGCCGCGCATCGTTGTAGTACTGCGGCGGCGCCTGCTGCGCGGAATAGTCGGGCGGAGGCGTTGCGTCTCCGTACAAAGGCTGCGCGCTGTAACCCTGCGGCGCGTAATACGCTTGCTGCGGCGCGTAGTTCGGCGGTGGCGCGGTGTAGCCTTGCGGCGCGTAGTACTGTTGCTGAGGCGCGTAATACTGTTGCTGAGGCGAGTACACCGGCTGCGGCGCGACATAGCCCTGCGGCGCGTAGTACTGCGGCTGCGGCGCGTAGTAGGGCGCGCTGGCCACGGCATTGCCGAATGCCACGAAGGGTGCCGCAACGATCGCCGCGGCGGTTCCAACGACCGCGCCGACCGCCGCGAACGGCCACCAGACGCCGCCGCGCCAATAACCGCCGCCCCCGCCATGCCAGGCCGGACCGCGATAGCTGCCGCCGTGCCAGACCGGGCCGCGGTAGCCACCGCCGTGATACGCGGACGCGTGTGTGCGATGAGTTCTTGGACCAGCGCGGACCGTCAGCGAACGCGGAGGACACCGGGGCGATCAACAGCGCGCTTGCCAATAGACCGGCCGTTACGACTCGAGATTTGGTCATGGCGCTTCCTTCCCAGGGGCGGGCAAGCGAAGCCCGCGAGAAGCCAAGGTACCCCTGTGCCGGGCAAAACGCAACGGCATCGTTGCGTTTCGTTACAAACTGCCTCGGGTCGGCTTGGGGTCGTCTGGCAAATCGCATTCGCTGGCTTCCGGCGATCCGACGTCCATGACAATTACATGACATTCGACTCGTCGCGGGAAGTGACGTGGAATATCATGAAAAGCCAAATAACGGCAACTTAGACTCGCAAATACCGCTTCGCCGTCAGTCGCCAAAGCCCCATCGGAATGCTGGAGAGCCGCGTGCTCAAAGGGCTTGCCGCCAAGCAGGTTTCTCTCGCCGGCCTTCTGGCTTGTTATTTGCTACGTGGGTCTCCGACACAGTGAAATGGCC
The DNA here is from genome assembly GCA_963834045.1 of uncultured beta proteobacterium. GTDB lineage: Bacteria > Pseudomonadota > Gammaproteobacteria > Burkholderiales > Casimicrobiaceae > VBCG01. The sequence goes on from CAWIAK010000001.1 coordinate 455,055, forward strand.
ACTTTCAATAAAATGTTTCTCGTGTGCCCCATGCATTCAAGAAATATGCTTTCGTCATGTCACTCAAATATATGGCTATGTCATAATTGATCGTTCTTGCACTTCTTTTTTGGATAGCTCTAGTGAAACTATTTCCTTCTGCCGTGCGCCGTTCCCTGGCCGCGCTAGCTGGCGGCGCGATCCTGTCCATTGTTGTTGGCGCTGGTCCCATCGGCCATCGCGGCGCCGGCTGGAGATCCGGCGGCGGGGATCCCGGCGGTCACGACCGCGCTGCCGAATTTGGCCAAGACGCTCTTCTTCGGTGGCTGGATGAGCTACTGCAACCGCTACGAGCGGATGGAACACGCGGTGGTGCTGAGCGCGGGCAAGACGCAGGTCAACGCTGTTCACCTGCAACTTCACCACCGGCGGCACCAAGATCCCGTTGGGCGTCGATACCATGCTCACGCTCACGCTCGACGGCAAGGCGGTGGCGACGGCGGCGGTCAAGGCGGCCGACACGGCCGTGACGTTTGACGTCAACATCGCGGGCATCGCCGAGGGCTGGTACCTGGCCAGCGTGACCGGGCTGGACCCTTCGTGGTCGGTCCTGGACTACGGCGTGTACGTGCGCAAGGGCGCGGTGGCGCAGCCGAGTGCCTGGATGCCGGTGACCACCGCCAGTCACGAACTGATTTTCGAGGGGGCGCGGCCGCTATCAGCAGGCCTGGGTACCGGCGAAGTTCGCGCCGGTCACGGTGCCGTATCCCAGCCGCGAGTTCCCGGATCTGGCCACGGTGCCGATGCGCAAGGATGTGGTCATCACGTCGCTGGCGGTGCCGCGGCCGGGCGACCTGTATCGGCCGGCACTCACCAAGGAAGGGGTGTGGACGACGGCGAACCGCGAGAACTACTTCTACTTCGACTTCGAGCAGCCGAAGCCGATGCTGCCGATGCTGGATGGTCCGCGCGGCCGGGGCTCGATCATCGCCCCCGTGCACCTGGAGGTCGGCAGCGCGGCGCCCGGGGGCGCCTTGCGCGGCAACGTCTACTTCATCGAATCCTGGCGGGTGGGCAAGGTGACCCCGGACGGCACGGTGGTTACGCTGGCCGGCTACCGGCACAAGGACATGGCGTCGTACTGGGAAGACCCGACCTCGGCCGAACTGGTGGGCGACTGGTCGAGCATCCCGCCCGAGCGGCGCGGCTTCGCCCAGCCGTGGGGCATGGCCTGGGACCCGCGCACGCTGGTCATCAACGAGCAGGCGGCGCCGATCCCGAGCGAGGGCAACGAGAAGCCGCACGTGCTGGGGCCGGCACTGTACATCAGCGACACCTACCGCAACCGGGTGGTGAAGCTCGAGTACAGCGCGACCGCGCACGGGGTTCCGCCCAAGGTGACGGAGTTCGTCACCGGCCTGAATGAGCCGTGGGACGTGATCGCCGTGGGCACCCAGCTCTACGTCAGCGACCGCATGAACAACGCCATCAAGGTGTTCGACATGGACACGGCGGGGCTGGTGAAGACCATCCCGGTGGTGCAGCCCGAGGGCATGGCGTTGCTGGACGGCTGGCTCTACTACGCCAGCGTCAAGAGCAAGTCGATCCGCAAGATCAATCTCGCCACGGGTCAGGACGTGCTGATCGCCGATCCGACGGTGGCCGGGTCGAACATGGACTACTTCATCAACGGCAACAGCCGGTTCATGAAGATCGCCGTCTCCGACGGCAGCTTCGGTCCGCGCGGCATGATCGCCTACACGACGTGGAGCAACAGCTACTACGGCTATCCCAACCTGATCGACGGCACCACCGGCAAGATGATCGACTGGACTCAGCGTCGAATACGGGTGATACGGTGAAGGGGACCAACCCGCTCGGGCTCGGTTCGTACCCCAGCGCGGTCGGCATCGGCCACGGGCGCATGCTGTTCGGCACCGCGGAGGAGGGGCTGCACGTGGTGTCGAAGGCGCTGGACACGGATCCGGTGATCGACCCGGTGCAATACAAGACCGGCAAGGACCAATGGCAGGCGCGTGGCTACGGCCTGACCCACGGACCCGCAGGCTACGGCTTCTACGGCCTGCCGCTGCCCTGGGGTGCCACCCCGGAAATCGACTACTTCCTGCGCGCCAACCTCCACGGCCCCAGCCTGCCGGGGGGTGGCGCTAATCCCAACATAAGCACGTCGACTTCGTCGCTGGCCTTCGGCAATGTCGTGGTGGGGCAGGAGAGCGCCGCGCGAACCATCACGGTCACCAATATCGGCACTGCAGGCGGCAACCAACATGTCGTACCCGGCCGCGCCGGCGAAGTTCAAGAGGGGCGGTACCTGCAGCAGCGCCACGCTCGCCAAGGGTGCGAGTTGCACGATCACCTTCACCTACTCTCCGACGTCCGCCATGGCGGACAATGCGACCTACACGATTAGCGGAGGCGGCGGTAAGGTCAACATCTCTCTGTCGGGAAAGGGTACCGCCGCCGCGTCGCCCAACCTGTCCGCATCCCCGCCGTTGGTGGAGTTCGGAAACGTGACTGTCGGGCAGAAGAGCGCGCAACCACAGTAACGGTCAGCAATACGGGTGGCGCCGCGGCAACGCGCGTCACCTTGGCCAGCAGCAATGCCGCGCGCTTCCCGGTAAGCGGCAATGGCTGTGGTGCGACGCTCGCTGCGGGCGCCTCATGTTCGTTCGCCGTCGCGTACGCACCGAGCGCGGAGGCGGCGGACAGGGGCACCGTCACGATGACGCACGCGGACGGGGCGCTTGATCGTCTCGTTCAGCGGGACTGGCGTGACCATCGACCCGCCGGGAAGTGGCCAGCTCTCCTTCGTCAGCGCGCTCTCAATGCCGAACACCGCCGTGGGCGCGACGAGCGCAGCGCAGACGGTGGATGTCCGCAACATCGGCAGCAGCGCGGTAAACGTGTCGAGCGTAGTGGGCAAAGGTGAATTTGCCGTGACCAGCAACACCTGCGGCACCGTTGCGGCCGGTGCTACATGCACGTTCGGCGTCACCTTCAGGCCGGTCGCGGCCGGCAGTCGCAGCGGCGTCATCGCCATCATGAACGACGGCGCGGACGGCCCGCAGACGCTCCTTGTCAGCGGCACCGGAACGGCGGCGGGTGCGAACGCAACACGAACGCCGATCGTGACGGTCGTCGAGTACCACAACTCCGACTTCGATCACTATTTCATCACGCCGGTCGCGGCGGAAATCAGCTTGCTGGATGCTCGCACGGCCGCCGTTCCAGGCATGGTCGCGCACCGGCTTGACCTTCAAAGCCTATGCCAGCGCGACCGCGTCCGCTTCATCAGTTGCCATCTGCCGCTTCTTCGACTCGACGTTCGCGCCGAAGAGCTCCCATTTCTATGCGCCGCACGATCTGGGTTGCGAAGCGACGATGGCGGGTTTCCCCGAGTGGCAGCTGGAAGACGACAGGCTCTTCAATGCCATGCTGCCGGATGCGGCGGGAGCGTGTCCGGCCGGTTTCCTCCCCCTCTATCGCCTGTACAACAATGGCATGGGCGGCGCGCCGAACCATCGCTTCGTGATTAGCCTCGGCGAGCAGATATCCATGGTGAACCAGGGCTGGATTGCGGAAGGACCTGGCATTGGCGTTGGGATGTGCGTGCCGCAGTGATTGTCGAGAGTGCGCGCACATGATCGCCCGACCGCATCGGGCGCTGAAAAACGACGGGGTCCGCCGGGACCCCGTCTGATCTGCCATTGCGCTATCGCGTCAGGCCAGCAAGCGCAGCGTAGCCTGGACGAGCAGGGCTTCTGGTGGCGCCGCCAGAGAGAAGGGAGCTGATCGGGAACAAAGCCGGGGAGCACGCGGCCGAGGGCGGCTCTCGGAATTGGGCGCGACGCTACGTTTTTTTCCGCCGCCCCTTGCTGTCGTACCCGGACAGCCATTCGAGCGCCTCCGCCTCCGTCGCGAACGCGTCGAGCGTCAGGCCAAAGCTCGTCGCGACCGTGACGCCGAATTTCTGCGGAGAAATGTTTCCGGCGGACATGGCGAGCGCGACCACAACCTGGCCCCTCGCCACATGCGCCCAGTCCTCCACCGCGAGAAAGCGGTCGATCAGTCGTCGGTGGCGAAACACCCGTCACCTGGTGCGTCACCACCAACGCCGGCAGATGCGCAATTCGCGACAATGTGCGATGGCGCGATTCACTGCGTCCACGATGGACACCAGCGTATGTTTGCCGATCGGCCGGAAGGTGGCGAGCCCGTCTGCGTGGGAGAAGTGGTCGATCATCGCTAGGCACGGAGGCGCCGGGAGCGGCGCGTTGGCAAGGTTAACAAATTCACCGTCGGCGTGGTTAAAGGCGCGCGCCCTGTGCAATGACGACCTCTTGGAACGGAGAATGGGCCGTCCCGGATTCACCGACTAGCCGGCATTCAACTCGTGCATTTTTCCAATGTCGGGCTCGCTGCCCGTCAACCAGCCCTTGGCCAGTTCATACAGGACGACGGGCTTCGGCTTGTCGACTTCGAGAAATTCGGCGGCATGGATGGTGACGCCGATCAACACGATTCGCGGATCGTCAGCTGTACCTTGACGCGGGTCGCCTCCGTCGGAAAACCACATTTTCCAGTCGGGCTCATACAGCTCGCGGATCTTCGCACGATCGCGCGAGATCGCCGCGATTCCTGAAACAGAAATCCATTCCCGCGTGCTGTTCTGATAGTACGACAAGTTGACGTGGGCGTCGTGCGCAAGATCGCCGAGCTTGTCGCTGCCCTCGCTGGTCACAAACCAGAGGTCGGCGCCACCGGCGCGCTTCTGATTGGCCATCGCGCGCGAGCGGAGGTGGCCATCGGATCGGCGGGTTGTCATCATGGCAACTTCGATGTCTTCCACCAGTTCGTAGAACTTTGCCAGTTCGTCCTTCATGTGATTTCGCTCCAGGGTAGTCGCAAACGGGTAAAGGCGGCAGAGAAGCATGGCCACGAGAGTTGCGCCAGAATGCCGGTCAGCAAGCGCAACGACTACGCCGGCAGCGCTGATGTTCCTGTAGGACGCGCGCCGTCAACGAAGCCTCGTAGACTGGATTCCTACAGACAATTCGGGCCGATGCCCATCTTGCGTTTACGGTCTTCGCCGGTAGACTCGGCTGCGGTGCGAGAATCAACTTCATGAACGCCGACCTGATCGTGCATCGCCCCGAGGGCCTGTATTGCCCGGCCGGCGACTTCTACATCGACCCGTGGCGGCCGGTGGATCGCGCCGTCATCACGCATGCGCATGCCGACCATGCGCGCCGCGGCCACGGCCACTACCTCGCCGCGGCGCCGGCCGAAGGCGTGCTGCGCGCCCGGCTCGGCGAGATCGACGCTGCAGACGCTGCCCTACGGCGAGGCGCGTCGACCATCACGGCGTGCGCGTCAGCCTGCATCCGGCGGGCCACGTGCTCGGCTCGGCGCAGGTGCGCCTCGAGCACCGCGGCCAGGTCTGGGTCGCTCGGGCGACTACTACGTCGCCGGCGACGCGCGATCCGCGCGAGACAACGCGACCTGCGCGCCGTTCGAGCCGGTGCGCTGCCACTGCTTCATCACCGAATCGACCTTCGGCCTGCCGATCTACCGCTGGCGCGCCGCAGGCCGAGGTGTTCGCGACGATCGACGCCTGGTGGCGGCCAACGCCGACGCCGGCCGCGCCAGCCTGCTGCTCGGCTACAGCTTCGGCAAGGCGCAGCGCATCCTGAGCGGCGTCGACCGTCGATCGGCCCGATCGTCGTGCACGGCGCGGTCGAGCCGCTGAACCGCGCCTATCGCGCCGCCGGCGTCGCATCTGCCGCCGACGCCGCTGGTCACCGAGGTCGCAGGACAAGGCGCTGCTCGCGCCGCGCGCTGGTCGTCGCGCCGCCGTCGGTGCAGGGCTCGCCCTGGGCGCGCCGCTTCGGCGACTACAGCGACGCCTTCGCCAGCGGCTGGATGCAGCTGCGCGGCGCGCGCCGGCGCCGCGCGGTCGACCGCGGCTTCGTGCTCAGCGACCACGCCGACTGGCCCGGCCTGCAGCGCGCGATCGCCGCCACCGGCGCCGAGCGCGTCATCGTCACCCACGGCTACGAGGCGGTGATGGTGCGCTGGCTCGCGCGAGCAGGGGCTGCGAGGCCGAGCGCGTTCGAGACCGAGTACGGCGACGACGACGACGAGGATGCCGCCAGCGGCGCCGAGTGTCGACCGCAAGCGCCGCGACGCGGCCGTCGCCATGAAGCGCTTCGCCGCGCTCTTCGCCGAGCTCGACGCGAGCACGCGACCCACGCCAAGGTCGCCGCGCTGAAGCGCTACTTCGCCGCGGCGCGCGCCGCGCGACGCCGCCTGGGCGGTGTACTTCCTCGCCGGCGGCAAGCCGCGCCAGGTCGTGCCGACGCGCGTGCTGTGCGGCGCTCGCGTGCGGCGCGCCGGCATCGACGACTGGCTGTTCGACGCGTGCTACCAGGCGGTCGGCGATTTCGCCGAGACGTCGCGCACGTGCTGCCGCCGCCCGACGCGACCAGAGCGACGCTCGGCCTGGCCGAATGGATCGAGGAGCGCCTGCTGCCGCTGCGCGGCCTGACCCCGAGGAGCAGGCCGACGCGCGTCGCGTCGTACTGGGACGAGCTCGACACGCCGGGCGCTTCCTGCTCAACAAGCTGATCGGCGGCGGCTTTCGCGTCGGCGTCAGCAAGCTGCTGGTGCAGCGCGCGCTCGCCGCAGGCGCCGGCATCGACGCCAAGCTCGTGGCGCAGCGCATGATGGGCTACACCGACGGCACGCGCGACGCCGAGCGCCGGAGCGCTACCGCGCGCTCGCCGCGGACGCGCGACGTCGGCGCCGCGCGACGTCGGCCAGCCGTATCCGTTCTTCCTCGCGCATCCAGCTCGATGCGCCGCTCGACCGAGTTCGACGCCACGGCTCGGCGCGCCGGCGGACTGGATCGTCGAATGGAAGTACGACGGCATCCGCGCGCAGGTGGTCAAGCGCGCGCGGCAGGTCTGGATCTGGTCGCGCGGCGAGGAGCTGGTGACCGAGCGCTTTCCCGAGATCGTCGCGCTGGCCGCGCGCGTTGCCCGACGGCACCGTGCTCGACGGCGAGATCGTCGTGTGGAAGGACGGCCAGCTCGCGCCGTTCGCGCTGCTGCAGCAGCGCATCGGCCGCAAGACGCTGACCACGAAGGTGCTCGCCGATGCGCCGGTCGCCTTCATCGCCTACGACCTGCTCGAGCTGGAGCGGCGACGACCTGCGCGAGCGGCCGCAGGGCGAGCGGCGCGCGCTGCTCGAGGCGCTGCTGGCACGCGCACCGGCGATCCGCGCTGTCGCCGCTCGAGCGGCGGCCGACCTGGGCCGCGCTCGCCGCGCTGCGCGAGCGAGTCGCGCGCGCGCGGCGTCGAAGGCTTCATGCTGAAGCACCGCGACGCCGCGCTACGGCATCGGCCGCGCAAGCAGGACGAGCTGCGGCGGCACCTGGTGGAAGTGGAAGATCGAGCCGCTGCAGCGTCGATGCGTGCTCGTCTACGCGCAGGCCGGCCACGGCCGGCGCGCGAGCGTCTACACCGACTACACGTTCGCGGTCTGGAACCGCACGCCGCGCGACGCCGCGGAAGCGCGAGCGCGGTCGCTCGAGGCGATCGCGCGCGCGCGAGCCGGCCGCCGCCGAGCGCGCTGCAGCTGGTGCCGTTCGCCAAGGCGTACTCGGGCCTGACCGACGCGGAGTTCCGCGCGTCGACCGCATCATCCGCGCAGACCACGCTCGAGAAGTTCGGCCCGGTGCGCAGCGTCAGGCCGACGCTGGTGTTCGAGCTCGGCTTCGAAGGCATCAAGCGCAGCACGCGCCACAAGAGCGGCATCGCCGTGCGCTTCCCGCGCATGCTGCGCATCCGCGACGACAAGCCGCTGCACGAGGCCGACACGCTGCAGTCGCTGGAGGCGCTGCTGGCGTTGCAGCACAACGGCGGGGCCGCGGCCAATACCGATGCCGGCGGCGCCGAGGACGTCGTCGACGCGCAATCCGTCCGCTGACCGCCGACCAGACGAACGTGCCGACGACGGCAGCAAAGCAGGACGCGGGAATCCTTGTCGGTTGTGCAGGCTGGGCGCTACCTGCGGTCGCGCGGGACCGGTTTCCCGGCGAGGGATCGATCCTTCATCGCTACGCCTCCAGACTGCCGGCGGTGGAAATCAATTCCTCGTTCTACCGGCCGCATCGACCATCCACCTACGCATGCTGGGCCGACAGCGTGCCGGATACGTTTCGATTCTCGGTGAAGGTGCCCAAGGCCATTACGCACGAGGCGCGTCTGATTGGTACCGCACCCTTGCTTGACGTATTTGTCGGCGAGGTCTCGGCGTTGGGGCCGAAAGCTTGGCTGCCTGCTCGTGCAATTGCCAGCCAGTCTCACGTTCGATGCGAACATCGCCCGCGCGTTCTTCGACGCTTTGCGCGACCGGTACGCCGGCATGACGGTACTCGAGCCGCGGCATCCGACGTGGTTCACGTCCGGCGTCGAGCACCTTCTTGGCGCTCATCAGATTGCCCGCGTTGCCGCGGACCCGGCGCTTTCACCTGGGGCCGGCGAGCCGGGAGGATGGCCGGGCGTCGTCTACTATCGGCTGCACGGGTCGCCGCGCATGTATTTCTCGGCCTACGACAAGTCCTATCTCGATCGGCTGGCAGAAACGCTGCGCGGCCACGCCCGCGCCGGCACCACCGCCTACTGCATCTTCAACGCACTTGGCGAGGCAACGTTGAACGCGTTGCACGTGCACGCCGCCGCAATGTCGTGACCGGCGGGACCAAGATATCAGGCCGATTGCGTCCGTCCACGTTCGCGGGTCGCATTCGATTGCGGGAGAGGGACACTTGGGAGGCGTGATCCAGCGTGCTCACGGCCTCGCGACATTGAAGATTCCCAATATGCAGCTCGCGTTGGAGCGTGCCGGGTACAAGCTCTTTGGATTTGCGCCTGGGTACAATCGGGAGATGGTGGCGCCAGGCGTCGTGAAACGGGTCTACGAGGCGTTCTATGCCAAGGTATTGGTACCCGACGAGGATCTACTGCCGCCGGATCCCAAGAACCTGTCGCCCAAAGCCAAGGCGCTCTTCATAGTACTGTTTCCGACTGAGTGAGCTGCATCAAGTGGGGGCCGTGGTGTTAATGGGGCGTCGGCATCGGCTACGTGCTCGGCCTTCGCGCGCGCTGCACTCCTGAACGGACGGGACCGATGGACGAGCCATTGATCGGCATCAAGGCGTGCGTGTTCGACGCGTACGGAACGCTATTCGATTTCGCGGCGGCGACGCGGCGCTGCAAAGACGACCTGGGAGAGCATGCGGACAGGCTCACCGCGCTTTGGCGCGACAAACAACTGCAATACACCTGGTTGCGCGCGGCGCAGGGACGCCACGCCGACTTCTGGCAGGTGACCGGCGATGCGCTGGACTTCTCGCTGGAGACGCTGGGCGTCGACAATCCGAGGCTCCGTGCGCGGCTGATGGAACTCTACCTGACGCTGGAACCGTTTCCGGAGGTGCCGGACGTCTTGCGGCAACTCAAGGAAGGCCGGCCTGCAGACCGCGATCCTTTCGAATGGCTCACCGCGGATGCTTGAAGCCGCGGTCAGCGGCGCCGGCCTTGCCGGGCTGCTCGATGCCAGTCTTGTCGGTGGAGAGGTGGGCGTCTACAAGCCCCATCCGAAGGTCTATCAGCTCGCCGTCGACAAGCTGGGTATCACGGCACACTCCGTCTCGTTCCAATCGTCGAATGCCTGGGACGCCTACGCTGCGTCTGCATTCGGCATGCAGGTCGTATGGTGCAATCGCTACGGCCAGCGTAGAGAACGGCTGCCCGGTGCACCGGACCGGGAGATCACGACGCTCGCCGAGTTGCCGGCGCTGCTGGGGGCCGGGTGAACGGCGGACATCAATACGTTCGTTGATCCCGCACGGATCTTCCGATGATACGAGCATTCACCAGCTGCGCGTCTGGGACTGGCCATGGTCGCGGCTACCCGTCGTGATGGCGGCGAACGCCGTGGGTCCAGCAGATCCGCCGACCGCAATCTGCTTTCGGTGACAATAGCGGCCGTCGGTTCAATGTCGTGTTAGAGGACATTCGCCGAACGACAAGGAGTTCCGTCCGCGCTGACAACAAAATCGGCCGACGCCCGATAGACAGCAACCGCACAGCGCAATAGCCTTAAATCTAGGAACAACGGCCTCCGTTGGAACCTAGCCTGTGAGCGACAACAAGATGAACGGCAACGTTCGAACTGAGGCCGCGCATTGAGTTGAATAAGAGTACTGCCCTGAGCGGAGAAGTTAAGCGTTACCACGAGCTTGCGGATTTCACGGGGCTGGGAGTCCTTCGTTGTCATCGTTATGTGATGGGGTCTGATTACCAGAAGGAGAAGCTATGTTGAAGTTCTCGATAATCATTGCTCTATTGGCTTGCGCAACGGCACCCGCTTATGCGCAGTACGATCGCGCCCAAGAATGCTGGAATTCGCACGCGGGACATTTGGGGTGCCCCCCCCGCTCCTCCTCTTTCGAGGAGGTGCGCTCCGGCGAAACCCAGAACGACTTGGACTTCTCGCGTTGCCGACCGGTGAGCGACTACCGCGCCAGCAGCCGTAATGTGCAGCGTGAATGCTGGAATCCGCACGCGGGACATTTCGAGGGGGTGCGCCCCGGCGAAACCCAGAACGACTTGGACTTCTCGCGCTGCCGACCGGTGAGCGACTACCGCGCCAGCAACCGTGATGTGCCGCGAGAATGCTGGAATCCGCACGCGGGCCATTTCGAGGAGGTGCGGCCGGGCGAGCGGCAGGACGACCTCGACTTCTCGCGGTGTCGTTGAAGCTCGCGACTTGTAGAGGCCCGCCTTGATCAGCGTCTGCTTCCGCGGAGAGTCGACAGTCTGCAACGGGTCGAAAGCGGTCAATCGTACAAATCAAAACGCGGACATCGGTCCGCGTTTTCGTGTCAGCGTGGCGCCAGTACGTTAAGAATTTCTAGAAATCAATCCTCAATCCCAGCTCAACGCGCCACCCGTCTGATACTCAATCACCCGCGTCTCGAAGAAGTTCTTCTCCTTCTTGAGATCGATCATCTCCGCCATCCACGGGAACGGGTTGTCGGCCTTCTCGAACAGCGGATCCAGGCCGATCTGCTGGCACCGGCGATTGGCGATGAAGCGCAGGTATTCCTTGAACATCGGCGCGTTCAGGCCCAGCACGCCGCGCGGCATCGTGTCCTCGGCGTAGCGGTATTCGAGTTCCACGCCTTTTTGCATCAGCACGGCGATGTCCGCCTTGAACTCGTTGGTCCACAGGTGCGGGTTTTCCATCTTGATCGTGTTGATGAGGTCGATGCCGAAATTGCAGTGCATCGACTCGTCGCGCAGGATGTACTGGTACTGCTCGCTGGAGCCGGTCATCTTGTTCTGCCGGCCCATCGCCAGGATCTGCACGAAGCCGACGTAGAAGAACAGGCCCTCCATGATGCAGGCGAACACGATCAGGCTCTTGAGCAGCGCCTGGTCGGCTTCCGGCGTGCCGGTCTTGAACGACGGGTCCGTCAGCACGTTGATGAACGGCATCAGGAACTCGTCCTTGTCGCGGATCGACTTGATCTCGTGGTAGGCGTTGAAGATCTCGCCTTCGTTGAGCCCCAGGCTTTCCACGATGTACTGGTAGGCGTGCGTGTGGATCGCCTCCTCGAACGCCTGCCGCAGCAGGTACTGGCGGCACTCGGGCGCGGAGATGTGGCGATACGTGCCGAGCACGATGTTGTTGGCGGCCAGCGAGTCCGCCGTGACGAAGAAGCCCAGGTTGCGCTTGACGACGAGGCGCTCGTCCTCGGTCAGCCCGTTGGGGTTCTTCCACAGCTCGATGTCGCGCTGCATGTTCACTTCCTGCGGCATCCAGTGGTTGGCGCAGGCGGCCAGGTACTTGTCCCACGCCCAGCGGTACTTGAACGGGACGAGCTGGTTGACGTCGGCGGTGCCGTTGATGACGCGCTTGTCCTCGACGCGGACGCGGTGGAAGTTCTCCGGCTCGGCTTGCTTCTCCGTGTCGATGTCGTGCACCGGCTCGCGCGAGAGGATGCCGCCGGTGACCTGGGCGCGGATCGTCTCCGGCGTGCGCGGGGCCAGTGCGGGCGCGGTGGGGGTGGCGGCGAAATCGTCGTCAAAACTCAGCATGGTGCGTCTCCTGATGCTCTTCTTGTCTATGTTTTTGCGGGGGCAGATCCCTGTGGCGCGCTCTTCGCGCCACCGCAATTGCTGCCGCCCGACAGGGTAAGGAAGCTCGTCGCTAGTTCATTGCCTTCAGCCTCTCGTACAGGAACTCGGGCGCGAAATCGGCGCCTTCGAGCCATGCAATCGAGGCCAATCCGTGATCCAGGTAAAAGCGCGCAAACGTGTCGCGGTCGCGCAGCGGCGTGTGCTCGTCGCCGTAGAGTTCGTCCGCGAGATCCACCACGCCTTTGCGTCCATCGTTGAATTCCAGCCAGACCTTGTAATCATGAAGATAGCGCGCCTCTACAACATGCCGGGGTGCGTACTCATATCGGGCCAACTGGTACCTCTCTTTCGCGATGTGGACGGAAGTTCGTGCACGCCGGTAAGCCCGGCCTCCGGAAAATGGGGCGCGCGGGTGTTTTCGCGCGCCTCCGGAGATCAAAGTGCTGCTTCGGATGCGTGACCGCTATCGTCCGCTAGTCACCATCCTGGCCGACACGTTCGCCGGCCCCTTCGGCAGTGCTTCCCTCGGTTTCCACCGTAATGCTTCGCGCCATCGCATAGCGCGTCCTGTCTGGGTGGTCGCGGGGTGTCGCTAAGTCCGGGGGCGCCGCGCGGCGCTTGTGCTGCCGCCGCTGCCGTCGCGCTTTCCCGGTCACCGAATCCTGTCGCTCACTCCTTGCGCGGGATATCCGCGCCCATGTCCTCCCGCCAATTGCCGGCGAGGGGATCGTTAAGTTCCGCCATCAGGTCGTCGGCGGAGCGCACCAAGTCCGGCCGATAGCGCGCCAGCAGCCGGTTCACCGCAAACTCGCGCGCCGGCTTGTTCATCGCCGTGGTCAGGCAGATCGAGACGAACAGTCCGTTCACCGCCTCGGGATGCATCAGCCATCGCACGAACTCGCCGCCGCCATCGACCGCCAGTTTCCGATACAGGTTGGAACTCTCGCCGAAGTGGATCGGCTCGAACTGCCACTTCATCCAGTGCCGCGTGCGGACGTGAATCGCAAACAGCCCCGGCTTCGCCGGCATCGGTCCCTTGAACATCATCCGCGGGGCGCTGAACTCCCAGTCGCCATACTTGATGGGGGGACGCGCGGTCGCAGACGTCGCGGCTCGGCAATGCGATCAGGTCGATCGCTGCCTGCCGCGGCCAGTGGATTTCCGAATCTGTCGTCATGATGCCCCTCCATCCACACAAATTCAGTTCAGCAAAACCTCCCGGCAAATTCTTGATACAGACAAATGTTCGGTCCGCGCCAGCGTCATTGACACGCTTCGCACGTCGGATCGGTGATCAGGCACATCTTCACGTTGCCGTCGTCCTGGGCCGGGGCCTTGGTGGACGCGACGGAGCCCAATGAGCCCGCGGCCGCGCCCTGGTGCGCGCCGGACGACGACACCGCATTCAACTCACCGCCGCGGCCCGTGGACTTCTCGGCCGACGTCGCAGCGAGCGTGCGCAGGTAGTAGGTGGTCTTGAGGCCGCGCACCCAGGCGAGCTTGTAGGTTTCGTCGAGCTTCTTGCCCGAGGCGCCGGCCATGTAGATGTTCAGGCTCTGCGCCTGGTCGATCCACTTCTGGCGGCGCGCGCCGGCTTCGATGATCCACTTGGTGTCGACTTCGAACGCGGTGGCGTAGAGCTCGCGGAACTCGGCGGGCACGCGGTCGATCTTGGCCAGCGAGCCGTCGAAGTACTTCAAGTCGGCGACCATCACCTCGTCCCACAGGTTCAGTTCCTTCAGGTCGCGCACCAGCTGCTCGTTGACGACGGTGAACTCGCCGGACAGGTTCGACTTGACGTAGATGTTCTGGTATTCGGGCTCGATCGACGCCGCCACGCCGATGATGTTGGAGATGGTGGCGGTGGGCGCGATGGCGACGCAGTTGGAGTTGCGCATCCCGTGTTCCTTGATGCGCGCGCGCAACGGCGCCCAGTCCATGCCGACCGAGTCGTCGACCTCGACGTAGCCGCCGCGCTCTTCCTTCAGCAGCTTGAGCGAATCCTGCGGCATGATGCCGCGGTCCCACAGGCTGCCCGGGTACGACGAATAGCGGCCGCGCTCTTCCGCGAGTTCCGTGGACGCCCAGTACGCGTGATAGCAGACGGCTTCCATCGAGCGGTCGGCGAATTCGATCGCCGCGGCCGATGCATACGGCGTGCGCGTCAGGTGCAGGCAATCCTGGAAGCCCATGATGCCCAGGCCCACCGGGCGGTGCTTGAGATTCGAGTTGCGCGCCTTGGCGACGGCGTAATAGTTGATGTCGATGACGTTGTCGAGCATGCGCATCGCCGTGGTGATCGTGCGCTTCAGCTTCGCCTGGTCGAGCTCCCAACCCTTTGTCCGATCCGTCTTCACCATGTGCGCCAGCATGTTCACCGAGCCCAGGTTGCACACGGCGATCTCGGTGTCGCTGGTGTTGAGCGTGATCTCGGTGCACAGGTTGGAGCTGTGCACGGTGCCGACGTGCGACTGCGGCGAGCGGACGTTGCACGCATCCTTGAACGTGATCCACGGATGCCCGGTCTCGAACAGCATCGACAGCATCTTCCGCCACAGGTTGACGGCCGGCACCTTCTTGTGGAGCTTCAATTCGCCGCGCGCGACCTTCTCTTCGTAGCGCTTGTAGGCTTCCTCGAACGCGTGGCCCCACTTGTCGTGCAGGTCCGGCGTGTCCGACGGCGAGAACAGCGTCCAGTCGCCGCCTTCCATCACGCGCTTCATGAAGAGATCCGGAATCCAGTTCGCGGTGTTCATGTCGTGCGTGCGGCGGCGGTCGTCGCCGGTGTTCTTGCGCAGCTCGAGGAACTCCTCGATGTCCAGGTGCCACGTCTCCAGGTACGTGCACACGGCGCCCTTGCGCTTGCCGCCCTGATTCACCGCGACCGCGGTGTCGTTGACGACCTTGAGGAACGGCACGACGCCCTGCGACTTGCCGTTGGTGCCCTTGATGTGCGAGCCCATCGCGCGCACGTTGGTCCAGTCGTTGCCCAATCCGCCGGCGAATTTGGACAGCAGCGCGTTTTCCTTGATCGCCTCGTAGATGCCGTCCAGGTCGTCCGCGACGGTCGTGAGGTAGCACGACGACAGCTGCGAGCGGTGCGTGCCCGAGTTGAACAGCGTGGGCGTGCTGGACATGAAGTCGAACGTCGACAGCACGTTGTAGAACTCGATGGCGCGCGCTTCGCGGTGCACTTCGTTCAGCGCCAGGCCCATCGCCACGCGCATGAAGAAGCACTGCGGCAGTTCGAAGCGGCGGCCGCCGACATATTGGTCGACGAGGAAATAGCGGTCGTACAGCGTCTGCAGGCCGAGGTAGCCGAACTGCGTGTCGCGCTCGGGCTTGAGCGCCGCGCCCAGCTTCTTCATGTCGAACTGCAGCAGCGCCTCGTTGAGCAGGCCGATCTTGACGCCGTGCTTCACGAATTGCGGGAAGTATTCCGGGTACTTGGCGGCCATCTCGTGCTGCGTGGCTTCCTCGCCCAGCGCTTCGAAGCGCAGCGCGTCGAGCAAGAGGCGCGCCGTGACGTACGAGTAGGCGGGGTCCTTCTCGATCAGCGCGCGGGCGGACAGCACCACGCCCTTGCGCACTTCCTCCACGGCGACGCCGTCGTACAGGTCCTTCAGCGTCGCCTTGAGGATGCGGTCGGGCTCGACCTGGCCCAGTCCTTCGCACGATTCCTTGATGAGCAGCGTCAGGCGCTCCAAGTCGAGCGGCTTCTTCACGCCGTTGTCGGTGACGTGCAGCGTGGGCTCGGTCACCTTGCCCTTGGCCTGCGTCTTGGCGTGCGCGCGCTCCTGCGAGCGGCGCTCGCGATACAGCACGTAGGCGCGCGCGACTTCGTGTTCGCCGCCGCGCATCAGCTGCAACTCGACCTGGTCCTGGATTTCCTCGATGTGGATCGCGCCGCCCTCGGGCTTGCGCTTGACCAACGCCGCGACGACGCCGTCGGTGAGCTTGGTCACTTCCTCGCGCACGCGTGCCGACGCCGCGCCCTGGCCGCCGTTGATGGCGAGGAACGCCTTGGTCATCGCGATGGTGATCTTGGACGGCTCGAAGGACACCACCGAACCGTTGCGGCGGATGACCTTGTACTGCGAAAAACGCGGGTCCGATCCACTACTGACCGGACTGCCAGGTTCTCCCACGATCAGGTCCCGCGGTGGTGCCGAAGCCGGGCTGGCAGAGGGAGCGCTGGCGATGTGCATGTGTTGTTTCTCCTGTACGTTTCTTGTCGTTGTGGCGTATTCGGTCGCGATTCCGCGAAGGACGGGCATTTGCGCGCATGTGGCAATGAGCCCCGTCCGGCGCGGGATTCCGAGGGATGGCATCAATGCCGCCTGCGGCCTTGCCCCGTGGCGTGGGGCTTGTCCGGTAAGGTCCATCGGAATCCGCTTGTAAATCAGAATCTACTATATCTTGTGTTCATGTGGCGACTCAACACCAAGCATAGTGGGTCGAGACAAGCCCGGCAAGGATTTTTTGTGCACCGGAAGGGGGCGGGAAAACGACAGGCAAAACAGCCGCCTGCGGCCATTCCGGCGGCATATCCAAGGGCAATCCACCGGTTATCCACCGCTTTGTCCACGCCATCCGCTGCCGACGAACGGTAGGGCGGACGTTGCAGATTTGCGACAGTCGCCCGCCGCTGGCGCGGCAATGGGGCCTAGGTTTGCGGCAAGGCAAAGAGCCGGGAGCCGGCCAGGACTACGAAACGGTCACCGGCCAGCGGCGCGGCGCGGGCGAGCCCGGTAAAGCTGCCGAACGCCGGGAGGATCGCGCGGCTGCGGCCGAGCACGAAGCAGGGCAGCCGCTCCGCCTGGTCGGCCGGTCCGCGCACGGTGACGCCCGGATGCACGTGCCCGCACAGCGCATATCCCGAGCGCGGCGCGACCGGGACGTGGCAGGCGAGGAAAGGCGCCAGCGGATGCGGCTCCGCGACGACCGTCACGCCCCAATCCGCCGGCGGGTCGCCGGCGCGCGTGTCGTGGTTGCCGCGCACGAGCACGACGTCGATGCCGGCGTGCGCGCCGCGCCAATCGCGGAACGCGCTGTCGAGCGCGCTCACGCGGCCCGCCGCGCCGTGCAGGAAATCGCCCAGCACCACCAGCCGGCGCGCGCCGGTTTGTTGCAGCACCTGCGCGAGGCGGGCGAGGTCGGCGGCCGTGCTGCCGCGCGGCAGCGGCACGCCGCCGGCGCGGAACGCCGCGGCCTTGCCCAGGTGCACGTCGGCCACGAACACGGTGCGCTCGCGCGGCCAGTGCAGCGCGCGCAGGGCGAGCAACTCGACCTGCTCGCCGCACAGTGCGGTCGCGTACACACCGGCGGTCCGGCGCGGCGGCGAATACGGCGGGAAGTTCGATATCGGAACGGGATCGTGGCATGATGGACGTCACCCAATTCTACCGCCCGGTCCTGCCGTCACTTCGCCCTTTCGCGTCGCCGCGCACCATCGCGCGGTGGCGAAACCGACGATGCTCCGCTTTTCCGCCAATCTCTCGTTCCTGTTCAACGAAGTGCCGTTCCTCGAACGGTTCACGGAAGCCGCGCACGCCGGATTTCGTGCGCGTCGAGTTCGCGTTTCCGTACACGTACCAGGCCAAGGAGCTGGCGTCACGGATCCAGGTGCAGAAGCTCGAGGTGGTGCTGTTCAACATGCCGCCCGGCGACTGGGAAGCGGGCGACCGCGGCCTGGCTTCGTTGCCCGGCCGGGAGCACGATTTCGCCGCGAGCGTTGAAACGGCGCTGCGTTACGCGCAGGCGCTGAAGTGCAGTCGGCTGCACGTGATGGCCGGCGTGCTGCCCGACGGGCGCGGATGCCGAAGAACGCGCGCGCCGGCTGCGCATCTACGTGCGCAACCTGAAGCATGCGTGCGAGGAAGCGGCGGCGCAGAACGTGACGCTGCTGATCGAGCCGATCAATCCGCGCGACATGCCGAATTACCTGCTGTCGACGCAAGCGGAGGCGCACGCGATCCGCGAGGAGGTGGGCATGCCCAACCTGCGCGTGCAGATGGACCTGTACCACGCGCAGATCGTCGAAGGCGACTTGACCGACAAGATCCGGCGCTGGCTGCCGCATATCGGGCATTTCCAGATCGCCGGCGTGCCCGACCGCCACGAGCCGGACCAGGGCGAAGTCAATTACACGTGGCTGTTCCGGCTGCTCGACGAATTGAAGTACGACGGCTGGATCGGCTGCGAATACCGGCCGGCGCATACGACCGCGGCGGGCTTGGGATGGATGTACAAGCTGATCGATCGGCGGCCGCAGGCGGCGGGCGGCTAGCGTAGGCGCGTCACGTCACAGCGCGTCCGCCTCCGCTGCGGTCGCGGTGAGTCACGCTTGCGTTGTCGGCGTCCCGCATCTGATTCGCACATGCTCGACCCCCACGCGCTGCGCGCGCGGGTCCCCTCTCGCTGCTCACAGCGCCACGCACATCCCGCCATCCATGACCAGCATCTGGCCGGTCATGTAATCGGACGCGCCGGACGCGAGAAACACGGCCAGGCCCGCCAGTTCGTCCGGCTGGCCCCAGCGCCCGGCCGGCGTGCGCTTGCACACCCACGCATTGAACTCGGCGTTGTCGATCAGCGCGCGATTCATCTCGGTGGCGAAATAGCCGGGCGCGATCGCGTTGACCTGGATGCCCATCGGCGCCAGCTCGATCGCCATGCCGCGCGTCAGCTGCCGCACGCCGCCCTTGGCTGCCGTGTAGGGCACGACCGTCGGGCGCGCCAGTTCGCTCATCAGCGATGCGATGTGGATGATCTTGCCGCGCTTTCTGGCGATCATGCCGGGCAGCACCGCCTGCGACACCACGAACGGCGCGGTGAGGTTGGTGGCGATGATGTCGTCCCAATCCTTTTCGGAGAAGTCGACCATCGGCCCGCGCCGCTGGATGCCGGCGTTGTTGACGAGGATGTCGATCGCGCCGTGCCGGGCGATCACCGCATCTACGGCGGTCTTGATCGCGGCGCGGTCGGTGATGTCGAACACCGCGACGTCGGCCTTGTGGCCGGCATCGGTGAGCGACTTGGCCGCCTGCGCGAGTTCGTCGGGCTTGCGGCCATTGAGGATGACGGTCGCGCCGGCCTGGGCGAGCCCGCGCGCGATGGAGAATCCCAGTCCGCGATAGGCCCCGGTGACGAGGGCCACGCGGCCGGTGAGGTCGAACGGCGAGGAGGGCATGCCGGCTCCGGGAATGGGGAAAGGTTGGCGGCGCGCGGATTACATTCCCATGCCGCCGAACATCGTCGACATCATCAGGCTGCCGACGACGGCGGCGAGCACGATGCCGCAGACGACGACGACGAGCGTGTACACGACGGCCTTGTCCTGCGGGCATTTCTTCATCACCGGCACGCCCAGGTAGAACGTGTACAGCGTGTAGATGCGCGGCCAGCAGGCTCAGCACGCCGCCAAGCGCGCCCAGCAGATGCAGGATGCCGGCCAGCCATATCGGCGGTATACGAATACGCGGTGAGCTTGAGCGACTGCATGAAGTTCTTTTCGCCGCCGAAGGTCGGCGCCAGCGCATCGACGATCAGCGCCATGATGTACGTCGCGGCGAGGGCAACGATATACGCGACGAGGGCGCCGGTGATGCCCAATCCCACCGAGCGGAGCAGCATCGCGACGGGCCCGATCGCCGCCAGGATCATGATGTAGCCGGTGTACAGCGATTGCGTGGTCGTGGCTTCGCCGGCGATCACCGGCCATTCCGTCTTCGGGCTCAGCAGGATGTTCTTGACGCGGTCGACGATGCTCATGGTGGCCCCTTTGTTGTATTCGTTCTGGTCTCGCAAGTTTAGGCGAATGCGCCGCGCCTGTCTTGTCGGCCGCGGCGCGCGCACATGTCACGCGCTCTCCGCCGCGCGTTCGAGCGCCTCGACCATGCGCGCGACGCGCGCCTCCAGCGCCTCGGTCGTGAGCTTTTCGCGAAACATTTCCACCATCAGCGGAAAGGCGAACGGCGTCGGACGCGCGGGCTGCATGCAGCAGCGCGCGGCTGCCGCGCAGGCGCGCCAGCGCCTTGTTCGAGGCGCGGCGCGTCGAGGTGGCGCTCGAGCACCTCCCGCACCGACTGCGCCAGCAGCAGGTTGTCGGGATCGTATTGCGCGAACACGTCGTAGAGCAGTCCGCTCGACGCCTGCAGCTGCCGGTTCGACGGCGACTGTCCCGGGTAACCCTGGAAGACGAGGCCCGCGACGCGCGCGAGTTCGCGAAACTGGCGCCGTCCCATTTCGGCGGCGTTCAGTCCCGCGAGGATGTCGGCTTCGACGTGGGGCGCGGCCAGCAGGTGGCCGAGATCGCCGAGCGAAAGCTCCACCGGTTCGGCGCGACAGCAGCCCGAAGCCATAGTCGTTGACCATCAGGCTGAACGTGCGCGGCACCGCGCGCGACAGCCGGTACGAGAACAGCGTCGCCAGCCCAAGGTGCGCCAGCCGGCCCTCGAACGGATAGAAGAAGAGGTAGTGGCCATCGCGCGTGGCGATGCGCTCGATCAGCCATTCGCGTTCGTCGGGCAGCGCCGACCAGCGCCGCTGCAATTCGAGCAGCGGACGCACCAGGCGCAATTCGGGCGACGCGTAGATGCCGTGGCGCGCCTGCGCGATCAGGCCGCGCGTGCGGTCGGCCAGCAGCGTGGACAACGCCATCTTGCTGCCCGCCCAGCGCGGCACGATGGCCTTGGGCGACTTGGCCGGCATCACCCACGCCGTCATCTCCTTGACGCGCACGAATTCCAGCACGCGTCCGGCGAACACGAAGCAGTCGCCGCGGCCTAGCCGCGCGATGAACGATTCCTCGACGTGGCCCAGCCTGTGGCCGTTGCGGAACTGCACGGTGATGCTCGCCTCGGACACGATGGTGCCGATCGACGCGCGATGGCGGCGCGCGATGGCCGCATCCGGCACGCGCGCGATGCCGTCGTCGCCGATCACGACGCGGCGGTACTCCGGATACGCGTTGAGGCTGGCGCCGCCGTGGACGACGAAATCCAGCGCCCACTGCCATTGCGCGTCGGACAGCTCCGCGTAGGCATGCGTGCCGCGAAGTTCCGCCAGCAGTTCCGCCGGCACGAAGCCGCCGCCGAGCGCGCACGTGACCAGGTGCTGCACGAGCGCGTCGAGCGGGCAGCGCAGCGGCGTGCGCGGCTCGAGCTTGCGCTCTGCGCGCCGCGTCGCGCGCCGCCGCGGCCTCGACCAGTTCCAGCGCCTGCGCCGGCACGATCGTCACCTTGGAAATGGCGCCCGGCTGGTGGCCGCTGCGGCCGGCGCGCTGCAGGAGCCGCGCAACACCCTTGGGCGAGCCGATCTGCAGCACCTGGTCGACCGGCGTGAAGTCGACGCCCAGATCGAGGCTCGACGTGCACACGACGGCCTTCAGCTTGTTGCGGCGCAGGCCTTCCTCGACCCAGTCGCGCACGTCGCGTTCCAGCGAACCGTGATGCAGCGCGATGCGTCCGGCCCAATCCGGCCGCGCTTCGAGGATCGCCTGGTACCAGATCTCGGTGGCGGAGCGCACGTTGGTGAACACCAGCGTGGATTGCGCGCCGTCGATCGCGCGAATGACTTCGCGGCAGCAGCTTGAGGCCGATGTGGCCGGCCCACGGAAAGCGGTCGATGGTGGGCGGATGCGCGGTGGCGATCTCGATCGTCTTGGCGTCCAGGCCCTTGACGATGCGTCCGCGCGGCGGCGCGAACGCCGGTCAGGCAGGCAGCGCCTCGTCGAGATTGGCCAGCGTGGCCGACAGTCCCCACACGCGCATCGTCGGGCCGCAGCGCAGCGCAGCCGCGCCAGCGCCAGCTCGACCTGCACGCCGCGCTTGCTCGACATGAGCTCGTGCCACTCGTCGACGATGACGGCGGACAGGTGCGCGAGGCGCTCCCGCCAGTCGGCGCGCGCCAGCATCAGCGTCAGGCTTTCGGGCGTGGTGACCAGCGCCGTGGGCAGCCGCTTGTTCTGCCGCGCGCGCGCCGACGACGCCGTGTCGCCGGTGCGCACGTCGACGGTCCAGTGCGGCTGCAACGCGCGCGCCGCGCGCGCGAGCGCCAATCCGGTGTCCGCGGCCAGCGCGCGCAGCGGCGTGATCCACAGCGCGGTCAGCGGTGGCGGCGCATCGGCGGCGCCGGCCGCGCCCAGCACCAGCGGCGGAATCCACGCCGCGTACGTCTTGCCCATGCCGGTGGGCGCGTGCAGCAGGCCGCTCTCGCCGCGCGCGAACGCCGACCAGACTTCTTCCTGGAACGGAAACGGCGACCAGCCCTGCGTCGCGAACCACGCGCGAGCCGGGCCGAAGGCGTCGGACGCGGGTTGCGTGGCCGCGGCCGGCGGCGCGTCGCCGAGAAGCGCTTCCGCGTTCACGCGCGCGTCGCGGCCAGCGAGAACATCATCGGGATTTCTCCGAATTCCCGCGGCAGCTCCCAGAAGAAAGCGTCGCGGCGCGTCATCCAGGGCAGCCCCTGCCAGCGCAGCCACGGATGTTCGTCGAAGGCCGTGATGGTGAGGCCCGCGCGCAACAGCGAGCCGATGATGTCCGCGAGCGGATAGCAGTACGCATGAATGGTCACCTGCGTGCCGGAATCCTGCGCGGCGTAACTGCCGGTCTCCTTCAGGATGATCGGCGTGCGCGCGAAATAGTCGTAGCGCAGGCGCATCGTCGCCGGCGGGTCCTCGTCGAACATGTACAGCGTCGGATGACCGTCGAGCACGAAGAAGCGCCCGCCGGGCTTCAGGCATTGCGCGACGACGCGCGCCCAGCCTTCCAGGTCCGGCAGCCACGACAGCGCGCCGACCGACGTGAACACGACGTCGAATTGCCGCTGCAGGCGCGCCGGCGCGTCGTACACGTCGCAGCAGACGAAATCGGCGGGCAGCGCCAGTTCCGCGGCCAGTTCGCGTGCCTTGGCGATGGCGGATTCCACGAAATCCACGCCCGTGACCGTGGCGCCATGCCGCGCCCACGACAGCGTGTCGAGGCCGAAGTGGCATTGCAGGTGCAGCAGCGTCTTGCCGCTCACGTCGCCCACGCCGGCCAGCGTGATGGGGCACAGCGTCTCGCGACCCGCGATGAAGCCGGGAATGTCGTATCCGCCAGCGATGTGATGCGGCGTCCACGCCTCCCACACGGCGTGGTTGGCGGCGATGGCGGTGCGGTTGGTGTCGTTGGGCATGATGGAGTTGGCCGGCAATGAAGGATGCCGGAGCGGCGACGACCGGTTTGCCTAGGATAAATCAGTAGAGTAACGTCGGGTATGCTGCCCGATACACCGGGTGCTGCGCCAGGGAGATTTGATGGTGGTCCGTCGCGCCGTTCTTGCCGCCGTTGCGAGCGTCGCGCTTGCTTCCGCGGGGAGCGCCGCGGCTGAATCGTCCGGCTGCAAGTTCTCGCGGGTCGCGGAATGGCCCGTTCGCATCGAGCGCGGCCATCTGATCACGGATGGAGCGATCAACGGCCAGCCGGTCGCCGTGCTGCTCGACACCGGCGCGATGCATACGCTGGTCTTGCGGCCGGCGGCCGAGCGCCTCGACCTGACCCGATGGGGCGTCAACGGTGCGCGGCTGTTCGGCGTCGGCGGCGAGACCACCGTCAGCAGAACGCTCGTCGACGAATTCCGTGTCGGCAGCTTCGCGCAGAAGAAACTGCAGATGATTGTCGCCGGCGACAAGGATTTCGGCGCCGACGTGCTGCTGGGCGAGGACTTCTTCCGCCATTTCGACGTCGAATTCGACCTGGCGGCAGGCAAGGTGCGCCTCTACCGTCCGGAACATTGCGCGTCCACGCTGCTCGCCTACTGGGCGGGCACCGACGTCGGCCTCGTGGAATTCGAAGCGGCCGACGACGACCATCCCGAGATCGTCGTGACCGTCGAGGTCGATGGCCGGCCGATCAGGGCGCTGCTCGATTCCGGCGCCTCGGGATCGATCCTGGACAAGGCGGAAGCCGCGCGAATGGGCGTCACGCCGAATACGCCCGGCGTCGTCGCGGCGCAGGCGCGCGGAGGCATCGGCAGCAATTCGATCAATTCGTGGGTCGGCTCGTTCAAGACCTTCACGATCGGCAACGAGACGATTCGCGATACCCGGATCGTGTTCGCCGACGTGTTCAAGGGCGCCGCGTTCAGGAGCACGGGCAGCAATATCCCCACCAAGGTGGAGGACCTGCCGTCGATGCTGCTCGGCTACGACTTCCTGCGTTCGCACCGCGTGCTGGTCGCCCACAGCCAGCGCAGGATCTATTTCACCTACAACGGCGGGCCGGTGTTCGTGCGCCCGCCGCCGACCGTCCAGGCGACGACCGACCCGGCGGACAAGTAAGCCGACGTCGCGCGTCGGCTCACCGGCTCATTTCAGGACCGCGAGCTCGCGATTGGCCTGGCGCAGCATGCCCGTGAGGCCGAGCGCCAGGTTCTCCAGCAGGCGTATCTTGATCGCCGGCGCTTCGCGATCGAGCCGCGCGAACGTGTCGCGCGTGAGCACCTGGCACTCGACTTCGCTCAGCGCCGTAACGTTGGCCGAGCGAGGCGAGCGGTCGAGGAACGCGAGCTCGCCGAACGTCATGCCGGACGTGAAGGCGTCGAGACGGGCGATGCCGTCCTGCGTCGGGATGCTCACCATCGCCGCGCCATGGGTGATGACGAACAGTTCGTTGGAGGCATGGCCCGCCGCGATGATCGTCTGCCCCGCGCGAAACGTGCGGCACGCAAGCATATCCGCCAGGAGTTCCAGTTCGTCGTCCGTCAGGCCGGTGAACAGCGCGCACTGTTCCAGCGGCACGCGCGCTTCCCAAACGGCGTCGGGGAAGCGCCTGGCGAGCAGCAGGTCTTCGCCGCGCTCGAGCGCGAAATCGTCGTCGGCATAGAACGCCTCGCGGTCCATGCCGGCGTCCAGCAGCATTTGCCACCACACGCCGGCCTCGGCGAAAACCAGCGTCTTGCCCATGCGCAGCAGCTCGGCGCGGGTTTGCGCGAGCAGTCGCGCGGCAGCGGCGTCGATGCGCTGCACGACGCCCAGGTTGACGATGAAGTATTCCGTGTCCGCCGCGCGCGCGATCAGTTCGCGCACGACGCGCTCGACCGACGCGAAGGCCAGCGCGCCCTGCAGGTGGTAGAGGCGAAGCCGGTGGCCGACGCTGCGCAGGTGTTCCGCTGCCTCGGACGAGCGGCGCCGCTTCGACGCCACGCTGCGCCGCGTGGTCGCCAGGCGCATGGCCGGCACCGCGCGCTGCGACGCATCGAACATGTGCAGCCCCAAGTCGGACGCCAATTCGCGGCACACGGCGATGCCGCGCACGCTGTTGCCCTGGGCGTCGAGGCGTGGAGAGTAGACGCCGATGCCGATGCGTCCGGGCTGGACGGCAAGGATTCCGCCGCCGACGCCGCTCTTCGCCGGCAATCCGGTCCGGTACAGCCACTCGCCCGAGAAATCGTACATGCCGCAGGTGGCCATCACGGACAGGACGTTTTCCACGTACTCCTCGGGCACCGCGCGGATGCCGGTGACGGGATTGACGCCGCCGTTGGCCAGGGTGGCGCCCATCAGGGCCAGATCGCGGCAGGTGACGCGGATCGCGCATTGCCTGAAGTACGTCTCGAGCGTGGTCGTCGGGTCGCCGTCCAGGATTCCGAAGTTGCGCAGCATCCAGCCGATCGCGCGGTTGCGATGTCCGGTGCGGCTTTCGGAGCCGTAGACCCGTTCGTCGATGTCGAGCGCGCGCCCGGCGTAGCGCGAGAACGTGGCGAGGACGCGCGCGGACCGCTTGGCCACCGTGTCGCCGGGGATGAGGCCGCACGCCGCGATTGCACCAGCATTGATCAAAGGATTGAACGGAGCACCGCTTTGGGGCTGCAGGCTGATCGCGTTGAAGGCGTCGCCGCTGGGTTCCACGCCGATCCTGGCGAGAACCGTCTCTTCGCCGTTTTCCTCCAGCGCGAGCCCATAGGTGAGCGGCTTGGAAACGGATTGGATGGTGAACGGCTGGAGGGAATCGCCGACTTCATAGACGAATCCGTCATGCGTGGCGATGCAGATGCCGAACCCGTCGGGGTCCGCGTCCGCGAGTTCCGGTATGTAGTCGGCGACGCTGCCGTCGGTGCGATCGAGCACGCGGGCGTGCAGGGATTCGAGGTAGTCCTGGATCGGGGAACGGGGCACGAGGTGCTCGGATAGGAAGAATTCGCCCTGACAATGCAATATCGGTGCCGGTGGCGCGGACCGCGCGCCTTGACCGGCCTCCGCAGCGCGCTCACGATGGCACGCGTTAGGCAGGGCACTCCTGTGCAGATACTCTGGATTCAGCGGCGGCCATGGCACCCACGACATCCGCGATGACGTTCCTGTTCACCGATATCGAGGGCAGCACGCGCCTTTGGGAGACCGAACAGGCGCGGATGGCCGATGCGCTCGCCCGTCACGACGCGCTGTGCCGCCGCGAGGTCGAGGCGCACGGCGGCCGCGTGGTGAAAATGATCGGCGACGGATTGCATGCGGTCTTCGCCGACCCCGCGGCGGCGGTCGCGTCGACGCTCGGCTTGCAGCGCGGCATGGCCGCGATCGGCGAGGCGTGCGGGATTCCGTTCAGGATGCGCTGCGGATTGCACGCCGGCGTCTCGCAGATCCGCGACGGCGACTACTTCGGCGGCACCGTCAATCGTGCGGCGCGCATCGCCGGCGCCGCGCACGGCGGCCAGATCCTGGTGTCGCAATCGGTCATCGACCTGGGCCGTGGCCGATTCGCGCCGGGCATCGAGTTCCTGCACCTGGGGCGCGTCCGCTTGCGCGATCTGTCGAGCCCCGAGGACCTCTGGCAGCTCGTGTCCGGCGAATTGCAGCGCACGTTCCCGGCGCTGCGCTCGCTGGACTCGACGCCCAACAACCTGCCGCAGCAACTGACGAGCTTCATCGGCCGCGAAAAGGAAATCGCGGAAATGAAGGCGCTGCTGGGCAAGACCCGGCTGCTCACGTTGACCGGCTCCGGCGGCTGCGGCAAGACGCGGCTCTCGCTGCAGGTCGCCGCCGACCTGCTCGACGCGTTTGCGGATGGCGTGTGGCTGGTCGAACTCGCGGGCTTGACGGATCCCGACCTCGTGCCGCAGGCGCTGGCAACGGTCCTTGGGCTCAAGGAAGAGCGCGGCGTGAGCCTGATGGAGACGATTGCCGTTCATCTCAAGTCGCGGCGGCTGCTGCTGCTGCTCGACAACGCCGAACACCTGCTCGGCGCATGCGCGCAGCTGGCGGACGCCGTGTTGCGCCAGTGTCCGCAAGTGGTGCTGCTGGCCAGCAGCCGCGAAGCACTCGGAACGGCGGGCGAACTGACCTATCGCGTGCCGTCGTTGTCGATGCCCGACCCGCGGCAGGACGCGACGCCGGAAGCAGCTGTCCGCGTTCGAGTCCGTGCGGCTGTTCGTCGAACGCGCGCAGTCCCATCATCCGCAGTTCACGATCACTCGCCAGAACGCGCCGGCGCTGGCGTCGATCTGCTCCCGGCTGGATGGAATTCCGCTGGCGCTGGAACTGGCCGCCGCGCGCGTCCGGTCGCTGTCCGTCGAAGAAGTGAATCGGCGGCTGGACCAGCGCTTCCGCCTGCTGACCGGAGGATCACGCACGGCCCTGCCGCGGCAGCAGACGCTGCGCTCGCTGATCGACTGGAGTTACGACCTGCTGCGCGACGAGGAACGGGCGCTGCTTTCGCGCTTGGCGGTCTTCGCCGGGGGCTGGACGCTGGCCGCCGCCGAGCGCGTGTGCAGCGATGGAATCATGGAGGAGGGCGCGGTGCTCGACTGTCTCACGTCGCTGGTGGACAAGAGTCTCGTGGCGGCGGAGGAGCGCGACGGCGCGACGCGCTACCGGCTTCTGGAAACCGTGCGCCAGTACGCGCGCGACCGCCTGCTGGAGCGGGGCGACGGCCCGGCGTGGCGCGATCGGCACCTCGCGTTCTATGTGTCGCTGGGGGAGGAGGCCGAGCCGATGCTGTCCGGACCAGAACAGCAGGTCTGGCTTGGGCGCGTGGAAACCGAATACGACAACCTGCGCGCGGCGCTGGCGTGGTCGTCCGCCCCCGGCGGCGACGCGCAGCGCGGCCTGCAACTGGCGGGCGCGATCTGGCGCTATTGGTACATGCGCGGCCTGTTCGGCGAGGGCCGCGGCTGGCTCGCCGCGCTGCTGGCGAATGCCCCCGGCGGGCCCTCGCCCGCGCGGGCAAAGGCGCTCAATGCCGCCGGCACGCTGGCGTGGCAGCAGACCGACCATGCGGCTGCGGCGCGAAGTGTACACGGAGGCACTGGCGATCTGGCGCGAACTGGGCGATCGCCAGGGCGAGTCGGGCACGCTATCCAACATGGGCAACGTGGCCCACGGACTCGGCGATTATCCGGCGGCGCGGGCACGCCTCGAGGAGAGTCTCGTCATCCGGCGTGAACTGGGCGACCGCAAAGGCGTTGCCGACGCCTTGAACAATATGGCGGTGCTCGCCTACGACCAGGTCGACTATGCGACGGCTCGTTCGCTGTTCGAGGAGTGCCTGGCCATTCGGCGGGAACTGGGCGACCGGTGGAACATCGCCGTCGTCGCTCACCAACCTGGGCGCCATCGCCGACGCCGAGTGCGATTTTCCAGCGTGCCGGAAACTGTACGAGGAAAGCCTGGCGATCTTCCGGGACTTGGGCGACCGATGGGGCATTCCTGCCGTCCTGAACAACCTGGGCGAGATGGCCTACGCGCTGGGCGACTATGACGAAGCGTCGGCGCGCTTTGCGGAGAGCCTGGCGATTCGCCGGGAAATCGGCGACCGGCGCGGCGTTGCCGGACAGCTCAACAATCTGGGCCGGGCAAAATGCGCGAAGGGCGATTTCGCCGGAGCCCGCGACTTGCACGAGGAGAGCGTGCGAATCCTGTGCGAGCTCGGTGACCGCAAGGTATTCGCCGAGGCGCTGGAAGGCCTGGCCAACGTGGCCGCCGGCAGCGCCGATCCGGTTCAGGCTGCCCGCTCTTGGGGTGCCGCGGAGCAACTGCGCGAGGCGATCGGCTGCCCGCTTCCGCCCAAGGACCTTGCCGGCTATGAGCGACAGGTCGCGGCGACCCGCGCCCAGCTCGGCGACGATGCAGCATTCGCGAGCGCGTGGAAGGAGGGCCGCGCGATGACCTTGGAGGAGGCGCAGGATTTCGCGCTTCCCGCGCGGGAAGCCCAGCGCGCGGCCTAGTCCGTTCACACTACGGACGCAAACGCAACGCGTCGGCATGGTAACGGGCCCTAGCTTGCCTTAAGCGCGGATCGTGATCGGCACCGGCGCGGGCGCGGGCAACGGCGAGCGGAATTGCGCGAGCAACACCGCCTCGCGCGCCTTCGCCGTCTTGAGATGCGCTTCCTTCACGTGGCCGTAGCCGCGGATGTGCTCGGGCACGGACGCCAGGTCCACCGCCGTGCCGTGATTCTGCGGCGTCAGCTTGGCGATGATTTCCGCGACGACCGTTTCATACTCGACGATCAGCGCGCGTTCCATCTTGCGCTCCGCCGTGCGGCCGAAGTAATCGAAGCCGGTGCCGCGGAAGCGGCGCATGCCGGCCAGCACGCCGAAGGCCTTCATCATCCACGGACCATAAACTGACTTCTTCGGCACGCCGGTGATGGGGTCGGGCTTGTTGAACACCGGCGGCGCCATGTGGAAGGTCAGCTTGTAGTCGCCTTCGAACTGCGCCGCGACGCGCTTGGTGAAGTCGGACTCCGCGTACAGGCGCGCGACTTCGTATTCATCCTTGATCGCGAGCAGCTTGAAGTAGTAGCGCGCGACCGCCTCGGTGAGTTCGGTGATGCCGGGCATCGCCTTGGCTTCCGCGGCGCGCACCTGCGCCACGAGGTCGGTGTAGCGCTTGGCGTATGCCGCATCCTGGTAGTCGGTCAGGAACTTCACGCGCCGCTCGATCATTTCGTCGAGCGAGCGCGACAGGCGCTGCGAGTCGGGCTTGGCTTCCGCCGGCATCGCGGCCGCGGCGACGCGCGCCGGTTCGATCGCAGCCAGCCGTCCCCAGTTGAAGCTCTGCTTGTTCGACTCGATGGCCTGCCCGTTCAACTCGATGGCGCGCAGTATCGCGGCTTCGCCCAGCGGAATGAGCCCGCGCTGGTACGCGTAGCCGACCATGAACAGGTTGGTCGCGATGGAGTCGCCCATGAGGCCGGTGGCGAGCTTGGTGGCGTCGAGGAACTCGGCATCGCCGGGCGCGACCGCGTCCTTGATCTCCTGTTCCATCGACCCGGTCGGGAAGCGCAGGTCGGGTTCGCGCGTGAACTGCGCGGGCATGACCAGCGACGTGTTCACCAGCGCCTTGGTCACGCCTTTCTGCATCTTGGCCAGCGCCTCGTAACCGACGCCGGTGAGGATGTCGCAGGCGAGCACCAGCTTGGCTTCGCCGGCGGCGATGCGCGTGGCGAACATCTGCTCCGGCTTGTCGCCGATGCGCACGTGCGACACCACCGCGCCGTTCTTCTGCGCGAGTCCGGTCATGTCGAGCACGCTGCAGCCCTTGCCTTCGAGGTGCGCGGCCATGCCGAGCAGCGCGCCGATCGTCACCACGCCGGTGCCGCCGATGCCGGTGACCAGCACGCTGTACGGCTCGGCCGTCGACGGCAGCGATGGCGTGGGAAACGCCGGGAAGTCGCCAGCCTCGGCCTTTTTCGGCTTGCGCAACGTGCCGCCTTCGACCGTCACGAACGACGGGCAGAAGCCCTTCACGCACGAGAAGTCCTTGTTGCAGGACGACTGGTCGATGGTGCGCTTGCGGCCGAACTCGGATTCCACCGGCGCGATGGACACGCAGTTCGACTGCACGCCGCAATCGCCGCAGCCTTCGCACACCAGTTCGTTGATGACGACGCGCTTGGCCGGATCGGGAAACTTGCCGCGCTTCCTGCGCCGGCGCTTTTCCGCGGCGCAGGTCTGGTCGTACAGCAGGACCGTGCAGCCGGGGATGTCGCGCATCTCGCGCTGCACCGCGTCCATCTCGTCGCGATGATGGATGCGGATGTCGCTGGAAAAGTAATTATCCGGATACTTGTCCGGCTCGTCGCTGACCACGATGATGCGCTTCACGCCTTCGGCGGCGACTTGCCGGGCGATCATCGCCGGCGTCAGCGGCCCGTCGAAAGGCTGCCCGCCGGTCATGGCGACCGCGTCGTTGTACAGGATCTTGTAGGTGATGTTGACGTCGGCCGCGACCGCGGCGCGGATGGCCAGGATGCCGCTGTGGAAATAGGTGCCGTCGCCCAGGTTCGCGAAGATGTGTTTCTCTTCCGTGAACGGCGCCTGACCGATCCAGGGCACGCCTTCGCCACCCATGTGCGTGTACTCGGTCGTGCTGCGGTCCATCCAGATCGCCATGACGTGGCAGCCGATGCCGGCGGTCGCGCGGCTGCCTTCGGGGAGTCGCGTCGACGTGTTGTGCGGGCATCCGGAACAGAAGAACGGCTGGCGCACGAGGGCGATGTTGGGCTTGGCGAGCGCGGCTTCCTTGGCGTTGATCCAGTCGACGCGCGCGCGCAGCGCCTCCAGCCGGCGCGGCTGCAATTGCAGGCGTTCGATGCGCTTGGCGATCACGCGGGCGATCATTGCCGGCGTCAGCTCGGCGGCGGCGGGCAGCAGCCAGTCGCCGTGCGGGCGCACCCATTCGCCCTTTTCGTCGAACTTGCCGACGACGCGCGGACGCACGTCGTCGCGCCAGTTGTAGAGCTGTTCCTTCAGCTGGTATTCGACGATCTGGCGCTTTTCCTCGACCACCAGGATTTCCTCGAGGCCTTCGGCGAAGTTGCGCACGCCTTCGGGCTCCAGCGGCCACGGCATCGCGATCTTGTAGACGCGGATGCCCATGTCGGCGGCGTCGGCTTCGGTGATGCCGAGATCGGCCAGCGCCTGGCGCACGTCGGCGTAGCTCTTGCCGGAGGTGGCGATGCCGAGCCGCGGGCTTGGGCGAATCGATGACGATCTTGTTCAACCCGTTCACGCGGCAGTAGTGCAGCGCCGCATAGACCTTGTAGTCCTGCATCCGCGCTTCGGTCTGCGAGGAACGGATCGGGCCAGCGGATCGACAGGCCGTCCGGGGGCAACGCGAAGTCATCGGGAATGATGATCTTGGTGCGGGCCGGATCGACGTAGACCGACGACGAACTCTCCACCGTGTCGGCCACGCACTTGAAGCCGACCCAGCAGCCGGAGAAGCGCGACATGGCCCAGCCGTGCAGTCCCAGGTCGAGGATTTCCTGCACCGACGACGGATACAGCACGGGCATCATCGCCGCGCTGAACATGTGGTCGGACTGGTGAGGCAGCGTCGACGACTTGGCCGCGTGGTCGTCGCCGGCCAGCACGAGCACGCCGCCGTGTTTCGACGTGCCGGCGAAGTTGGCGTGCTTGAACACGTCGCCGCAGCGGTCCACGCCCGGACCTTTGCCGTACCACATCGCGAATACGCCATCGACCTTGGCGCCCGGATGCAGGTTCACCTGCTGCGTGCCCCAGATCGACGTCGCGGCGAGGTCCTCGTTCAAGCCCGGCTGGAACTTGATGTTGGCGCGGTCCAGGAACTTCTGCGCCTTCCACAGCGATTGGTCGAGCGCGCCGAGCGGCGAACCGCGATAACCCGAGACGAAGCCGCCGGTGTTGAGCCCGGCCAGCTTGTCGCGCTGGCGCTGCAGGATGAGAAGCCGTACGAATGCCTGCGCGCCGGTGAGGTAGACGCGGCCGGATTCGAGCTCGTACTTGTCGTCGAGCGCGACTTCGCGCAGCGCAGGGGAAGCAGTTGCCGTGGCAGACATTCGTGTACTCCGCAAAAAATTGTGTCTTTTGGGACGCGCGAAAGAACCGGTAGGTCTCGCGGCGTACGCGCAACAGGGATTGTGTCCCCGAAAGCGTCAGGGCGCGAATGATACGCGAACGCCCACTTACCGTCCATGAAAGTCAGGGTAAAATGCTGTCATTCAAGCGCGTTCCGAGTCCGGCCTGCCGCCGGACTTTTTTTGCCCCGAGTGCAGACCTGCATTCACTGACGAAAGCCCTCGATGACGTCCGAGTTATTGCCCGCCATTCAAATCGAAACCGGCCCGAATCCCGACGCCACGGTGATCTGGCTGCATGGCCTGGGCGACGACGGCAATGGCTGGTCGCAGGTGGTCGGCGCGCTCGGCCTGCCGCGCGCCAAGGCGGTGCGCTTCCTGTTTCCGCACGCGCCGGTCATGCCCGTCACGATCAACAACGGCATGGTGATGCGCGCGTGGTACGACATCCGCGAGGCCAACCTCAATTCGCGCGCGGACCTGGCCGGCGTGCGCAGGTCGCAGGCGCACGTCGAGGCGCTGATCGCGCGCGAAGTGGCGCGCGGCGTGCCGTCGCGGCGCATCGTGCTGGCCGGATTCTCGCAGGGCGGCGCGATTGCGCTGTACGCGGGATTGCGGCATGCCGAGCGGCTGGCCGGCATCGTCGCGCTGTCGACCTACCTGATCGACGGTCCCGCGTCTGGCGACCGAGGCGGCGCCGGCGAATCGCGACATGCCGATCTTCATGGCGCACGGGACGCAGGATCCGGTCATCCAGTTCGCGTGGGCCGACACGTCGCGCCGCGCGCTGGTCGACGGCGGCTGGAACGTCGAATGGCACACCTATCCGATGGCGCACGCCGCGGTCCTCGAGGAAATCGTCGCGTGCGGGAAGTTCCTGGCCGCGGTTCTCGGGGACGATTGACGGACGTCAATCGCCCGGTTCGCCGTCGCCGGCCCGCCGGCTCTTCTTCGGCGTGACGCCGCGCCGGCCCAGCGCGTCGCGCAACAGGAACTCGACCTGCGCGTTGGCGCTGCGCAACTCGGCCTGGGCCAGCCGCTCGATCTCCGCCCACAGAGCGGAGTCGATGCGCAGCAGGAAGGCTTTCTTCTCGGCCATCGTCAACGCGGGTGGATGGACGGGTTCACGCTCATTTCCTGTTCCGGAAGCGCAGCACCAGCGTCGCCAGCCAGAGCCCCATCGCGACCACGAATATCACCAGCACCGCGATGAATGGCTGGAAGGGCAGGCGCGGCGGCTGCGTTGCGTTGGCCTCGATCAGCAGGAAGTGGATCGCCGTGATGAAGACCACCATCAGCGAGCCCAGCCAGCAGGCGTGCGCCGCCAGGTAGTCGAGCGTGGCCTCGCGCCGCGCCGGGTCGAGCCAGTAGGCGCGGTTCGGAATGTTGATGGCGTTGGGCCTGCCAGCGCGGCAGCACGCCCATGGAGAGCACGATCACGAGGGGCAGGACGACGGCGAACGCCAGCATGAACAGCAGGTAGAAGCTGCGGCTCATCCAGCCGTTGGGAACGCCGCCGGCGCCGAAGTGCGACGCGATCTGCGCCGGAAGGTGGTCGGTGGTGGCGCTGATCAGGATCGCGCCGACGACCAGCAGCACGATGAACAGCGGACGGGCGAGCTGGGTCATGGCGGTCTCCAGGATCGGCTTCAGGCAGGCGGGTCAGGTGTAGAGCGTGCCGGTGTTGATGACGGGCTGCACCTCGGATTCGGCGCACAGCACCACCATCAGGTTCGACACCATCGACGCGCGGCGCTCGTCATCGAGCTCGACGACCTTCTTCGCCGACAGCTCGGTCAGCGCCATTTCCACCATGGACACGGCGCCGTGCACGATCTTCTGGCGCGCGGCGATGATCGCCTCGGCCTGCTGCCGGCGCAGCATCACCTGCGCGATTTCCGGCGCGTAGGCCAGGTGCGTGAGGCGCGCTTCCTCGACCACGACGCCGGCCTGCTCGAGCCGTGCCTGCAGTTCCTTCACCAGTGCGCGGGCGACCACGTCCGCGCTTTCGAGCAGCGTCGGCTCGCGCGTCGCGTCGAGCTTCTCCTCGGCGTCGTAGGCGAACGACGAGGCCAGGTGCCGCACCGCCGACTCGCTCTGCACCTTGACGAACATCTCGTAGTCGTCGACGTCGAACGCGGCCTTGGCCGAGTCCTCCACGTGCCAGACGACGACGGCGGCGATCTCGATCGGATTGCCGCGCTTGTCGTTGACCTTGAGCTTGTCGCCGTTCAGGTTGCGCGCGCGCAGCGAGATCTTCCTGCGCGTGTAGAACGGGATCGTGGCGCGCAGCCCGGGCGTCCGCGACGTGCCCTGGTACGCGCCGAAGAGCTGCAGGATGGCCGCTTCGTTGGGCTGCAGCGAGTACAG
This sequence comes from uncultured beta proteobacterium, assembly GCA_963834045.1. GTDB lineage: Bacteria > Pseudomonadota > Gammaproteobacteria > Burkholderiales > Casimicrobiaceae > VBCG01. Next base: position 490,460 of record CAWIAK010000001.1, read on the forward strand.
GCAGGCGAGCGCCAGGACGCCCAGCAGCAGGACCAGCATGCCGACGCTGAACTGGCCCCACGCCGGAAAGCCCCCGGTCAGCGAACGCCACAGCATCCACGCGCCGCCGGCCATGAATGCCAACCCCAGGACAATGGCGACAAAGCCGTTGGCGGTGGCGGTGCCCCGTTCCTCGTGGGACGGGCCGCGGTTGCTCATTGCGCGTTCCATGGTGACCTCCGTATCAGGACGCGTCGGCGCCGAACCGGGCGCCCGCGTCATGTATCAAAATGATATCATTATGATAACGAAAGTCACGACCGCCTGTCGGGCCGGGAACGGGGATCCACGGACGAGGCGCTGCGTTGAATTAGCGGAAGCCGAGTACCGCCACGGCAAACGGCCTGACCGAGCCCTGCGAACAACTGAAGCGCCGCCGCAGCCCTTGCCGGCGACGCTTCGACGAGCCGTTCGTTACTCGGGCTTGGGTTCGAATTTCAGCGACGCCGAATTGACGCAGTAGCGCAGCCCGGTCGGCTCCGGGCCGTCCGGAAAAACATGGCCCAAGTGCGCATCGCACGCCGCGCAGACGACTTCGGTGCGCGCATCATCAGCGAGCCGTCCGTTTCCTCGCGGACGTTTTCCGCCGCGACCGGCTGGTAGAACGACGGCCAGCCGCTGCCCGAGTCGTACTTGGTGTCGGACTGGAACAGCGGCGCGCCGCAGCACACGCATTTGTACATGCCCTCGGCGTGGTTGTTCCAGTACTTGCCGGTGAACGCGCGCTCGGTGCCTTTTTCCCGTGCGATTTTGTACTGCTCGGGCGTCAGTTCTTTCTTCCACTCCGATCCGGGCTTTTGAACCTTGTCTGTCATGGGGTCATTCTCCGTGGTGTCGAGGGCGCCGGCGTCGCGAAGCCGTCATCGCCGGTGCGCTATAGTGGCGACTTTGTCGCGAAGCCTGATCTTTCCTTACACGCGTGTCCTTAGAGACCGTTCCCGCCGAGTCGTTCCGCCGCGATGTCCGCATTATCGGCCTCGTCGGCACCGCGCACGCGTTCTCCCACTTCTTCCAGCTTGCGCTGGCCGCCGTTGTTTCCGCTGTTGCGCGCGGAGTTCGACGTGTCGTGGACGCTGCTGGGCCTGCTCGTCGGCGTGTTCTATGCCGCAAGCGGCGTGACGCAATTCGCAGCGGGCTTCGTCGTCGACCGCGCCGGCGCGCGTCCGGTGCTGCTGACGGGCCTGGGACTGCTCGCCTGCGGCACGATTCTCGCGTCCCTCGCGCCGGGCGTCTACTGGCTGTTTCCGGTCGTGGCGCTGATGGGCGTGGGCAACGGCGTATTTCATCCGGCCGATTTCGCGATCCTGAACGCCAACATCGCGCCGCGGCGTTTGGGCTACGCCTACTCGACGCACGGCATCGGCGGCAACCTGGGCTACGCGTTGTCGCCGATCGTGAGTTTCTCCATCGCGTCGGTGTACGGCTGGCGCGTGGCGCTCGCCGTGATGGGCATGATGGGCGTCGTCGCGCTCGGCGTGCTGGCGAGCCAGCGCCGGCTGCTGACGTCGCATCGCGCGTCCGACGCGCACGCGGCGTCGCGCCGCGGCGCGATGCAGCTGTTCCTGCAGCCCGCGATCGTGCTCTGCTTCTGCTATTTCGTCGCGCAAACCATGGCGTCGGTCGGCCTGCAGACCTTCCTGCCGTCGGCGCTCAATGCCGGCTTCGACGTGCCGCTGGCGCTGGCGACGTCGGCGGTCACCGGCTACCTGCTCGGAAGCACGGCGGGCATCGCGGCGGGCGGCTATTTCGCCACCCGCACCGCAGCGCCACGATCGCATCGCCGCGGCGGGACTTCTGGCCGGCGCTGCGCTGCTGGCGTTGGTCGCCACCGGATGGGTACCCATGTTCCTGCTCCTTCCGCTGTTCGTGACGGCTGGCTTCGCGCTGGGGGCGACCGGGCCGTCGCGCGACCTGATCGTGCGCAATGCCACGCCGAAAGGCGCGGCGGGGCGGGTGTACGGATTCGTGTATTCGGGGCTCGACCTGGGCGCGATGATCGGACCCGTCTGGTTCGGCTTCATGCTCGACAACGGCCACCCGCGCCAGATGTTCCTCGTTGTCAGCATCCTGCTCGTCGTCGCGGTCGGAACCGTTCTGCAGGCGCGCCGCAGCAACGTCCTCGCGCAATCCACTTAGGAGTTGCCCATGGATCTTGGTATCGCGGGCCGTCGCGCGCTTGTCTGCGCCGCCAGCAAGGGGTTGGGGCGCGGTTGCGCCGAAGCGCTGGCGCGCGAAGGCGTCGACGTGACGATTCTGGCGCGCACCGAAGCGACGGTGCGGAGCACGGCCGAGGAAATCGGCGCGCTGGCAGGCCGCAAGGTAGCGTGGGTGGCGTGCGACATCACGACGGTGGAGGGACGGGCGGCCGCGCTGTCCGCCTGTCCGCAGCCGGACATCCTGGTCAACAACGCCGGCGGGCCGCCGCCCGGGCGATTTTCGCGACTGGGATCGCGATGCGTGGCTGCGCGCCATCGACGCCAACATGCTCACGCCGATCGAGCTCATCAAGGCCACGGTCGACGGCATGATCGAGCGCAAGTTCGGCCGCATCGTCAACATCACGTCCGCCGCCGTCAAAGCGCCGATCGACGTGCTCGGGCTATCCAACGGCGCGCGCAGCGGCTTGACCGGATTCGTCGCGGGCCTGGCGCGCAAGGTGGCCGGGCAGCAACGTCACCATCAACAACCTGCTGCCCGGCTATTTCGACACCGACCGGCTGCGCGGCACGATGGCGGCGCGCGCGAAGAACGCGGGCAAGACGATCGAGGAGCGATGGCGCAGGCGAAGTCGGGCATTCCGGCCGGCCGCTTCGGCAGCGCCGCCGAATTCGGCGCCATGTGCGCGTTCCTGTGCAGCGCGCAGGCCGGCTATGTCGTCGGGCAGAACCTGCTGCTCGACGGCGGCGCGTACCCCGGGACCTTCTGACGATGCCCATTGAACTTCACGCTTTCGATACGCCGAACGGTCGCAAGATCAGCGTCGCGCTGGAGGAAATGGCGCTTCCTTACACCGTCAAGATCGTCGATATTCGCAAGGGACAGCAATTCGAGCCGGAATTCCTGAAGATCAGCCCGAGCGGCAAGATCCCGGCGATTGTCGATCCGGATGGGCCCAGCGGAAAACCGGTCAGCGTTTTCGAATCGGGCGCGATCCTCATCTACCTAGGCGAGAAGACCGGCAAGTTCTGGCCGCGCGACCTGGAGGCGCGCATCCCGGTACTGGAATGGCTGATGTTCCAGATGGGAAATTTCGGGCCGATACCGGGACAGGTCCACCACTTCGCTGCGATCGAGAATGAAGACGACCGTCGCTACGGACTCGAGCGCTACTCGAAGGAAACCAGGCGATTGTATGCGGTGATGAACGGCAGGCTGGCGGAGCAGGAGTTCTTCGCGAACGAACTGTCGATCGCCGACTTCGCGATCCTGGGGTGGGCGTGGCGGCACCCGCGGCACAAGGTGGACCTTGCCGAGTATCCGCACGTGCGCAGGTGGTACGAAATGATGATGGCGCGCCCCGGCGTCCGACGCGGCTTCGACGTGAAGCTGAGCTGATTCACCGACGCGCGGCAGATCAGCAGCTGAGCGGTCCCGGCGTCGTGGGACAGTCCTCTGACTTCATGCCGGCGAGCCTTCCGCTCTCGAAGTCACCCTCGTATCGCGTGCCCTTCGCGGAAACGAAGACGCCCGGGCCGTTTGCCTTTCCGCCCTTGAAGGTTCCCTCGAGGCGTCCGCCGTTGTCCCACGTATAGATGCCCTTGCCATCGGGCCTTCCCTTGACGAAACCACCGACGTAGGTATCGGCGCCCCGAGCCTCGCCCTGTCCATGGGCGACTTCGTCCTTCTCGTTGCACTCACCTTCGTAGGCGCCGCGCAGGTTGGCGTTTCCTACCACGCGACATTCATGCGCCAACGCGGGCCCTGCGGCAGCCGCCACCAGCACCAGCATCTCGATTAAACGTCGTTTCATGATCCCACTCCAGCCGATGATTTGCCTGCCGGACTTCCGCGCGCCGGTGAGGCGTGAGAAACAAGAAGGGACGCGCCAAGACAGCGCGTCCCTAAAGGTTCAATGTCCGATCGTGCCGTCCTTCGGCGTTCTCAATTCGGCGGGCTGTTGTTGTTCGCGAGATCCTTGCAGAGTGCTCCCGTTTGAGCGACCTCCTTGGCGCAACCGGTGAGTTCGAGGATGTCCATTCCGGCGCCGTTGCGATCGACGATGTATATCAGGCCGCGTTTGTCGATCTCGACGTTGTTGGTCATGTAGCCGGCGGTATCGGTCAACTCGTTCGCCACGGGCACGTAGAACGCAATTTCCCGCGGCGCTTGCGGCTCGCGTATGTCCCAGATGCGCACGCCGCCGTTGAAGTACGCGATCGAGGTGAGCTTGCCGTAGTACGGATTGGCGAAGTTCTCTTCGCTCGAATGCACGCCGAACCGCGCGCCACGGCCGCAGTAGTTGCCGCGCGGATATTTGGCGCCGGCGCGCTCGTCGACGGACATCGTCGACAGCCCCATCGGACCCTGATACGCGTCGTGCTGCACGCGCGTGCCCGGCGGCGCGGTCATCGAGTTTTCCACGGTCACGTCGACGACGAAGCTCCAGTGCGGCGCCTCGTTGCAGCGGCCGTTCTCCCCATCCGCCGTCGCTTCGGAAGCGAGCAGGACGATGTCACGGGTCCGGAACTCGTTGAATTTCGCATAGCTCGGCGGCTGCATCCCGAAAATCGGGAACGATGTATGGCCACCCTGATCGGGCGACATCAAGTAATACCCGACCGTTGGCGAGTTCGGACCGACCAATTCAGCTTCGGTCGGCGCATCCGGGTTGGCACCGTTCCAGGTACCGCCATAGGCCGCCGGGAGCAGCTTCTTGCGGTCGATGATGGTCATCACGCCGTTGTCACCGACGCCCCATGCAGCATAGATCCGGTTGCCGACCACATTGTCACCGGGGGCGACTTCAGCGTTGATCCAGGCGGCCAGTGCCTGCGTCTTCTTCGGATGGTCGTGGGCGGAGATCGCGCCATGCAGCGACGTCGCAATCGTACCCGTCGATCCCGGTTGCCCGCCCGGCAACCCGAACGTGCGGATGTAGACGGGCGCGGCGTTCGGGTTCTTCCAGTCCAGGACCAGCATTGACTGGGCCTGACGCCATAGCGGAGCGGCGTTCTTGCTGCCCGGTGCGAATGTCAGCCCGGTGCTGCATTCCCACCATTGCTTGTGGGTCGAACGAATACCAAGCAACTCGGACGTCATCACCGGCGCCGACGGGTTCGTGACGTTCCATACCTGATAGCCTGCATTGGCGCCGCCCTGGACATTGCGCTGCAGGTACACCTCGCCCGCCGTTCCGCCAGGGAGCTGTGATCCCAGGCACATCCGTGCCATCTGCGCCTGACCTCCGGGAGGAGCCGGTATCAGCGCTTTCTCGACAGGATTCTGGGGGTCGGTGACGTCGATGATCATCGTCCCGTTGTTCTGGCAGGCATTGCCGTCCAGTGGATTCGGCAACGTGTTCGGGGGGCACGTCGTTACCCGTCCGTCCGGGACGCCGCTGTGCTGGCCAACGAACAGGTACCAACGGCCGTTGGGATATTGAATGACGTTTGGCTGGTACGAGGGCCGCCCTTGCAGGTCCGTGTGGCCCAGCCGGTTCATGTTGACCCTTTCCTGGCTTTGTTGGCAGTGGGGATTGTGCGCCGCCGCGGGCGTATTGCAGGCATTGCCTTGCGCCTGGGCATTGGCTGCGCCTAGCGCGAGCGCCATTGCCGCGGACAGCATTCCGAAGCCTGCCTTGCCGCTTACATTGAGTAACGCGTACATTCTTGACTCCTTTCTTCTCTCGACCAAAAGAAGATACGACCGGGTGACGACTCCGCGTATCGTCACCTGCGTACCGACAACACGCGCTCCTTGTTATTGAAACGCACCGACCTCCCGTCCGCGTACTCCCAGATTTCGACGCGTCCACTTGGCGGCTCGTCCTGGATCATCTGCTCCGGTTCGCCCCAGATCGCTCTGACCTCTTCGGGTGTCATGCCTCGACGCGGGTCGCTCGCAACCGCGGCCTTTGCCGGCGCCGCGGCAGCGGCTTGCCCGACCACCGCACGGGTATTGGTGGCCGCTGGCTCGGCCGATGGCTGACGCACGTCGCCGGGCTTCGCGTCTGGTGACGGCAAGCCGAGCGAATCGATCTCGCACGGAAAATTCTGGTAGAGGTCGGCGCCGTTCTTCGCCTTGCACCTGAAGATCTCGGCGCCTGCTGGTGCGGTGGCCAGGAATACGGGCACGGCGAACCACAATACCCAAGGACTCACTTGACTGGCTCCTCCGCAACGCCGCGTCGCCCGCGCAGTTCTGTCGCTTGTTCATTTCCTACGAGCTTCACTGCGCCAGGCTCGGGAAAGCGCAGGATTCGAGGCGAATGCATACAACGTCGCGCGCCCGGCGACTCTCCACTGCTTCCGAGTCATGAATCCTCGCCTGGCTCGGTTGCCGAAAGGTTGGGAGATCTAACGGAGCTTCAACTGACGCGCAAGGTTTAATTATGAGCATCCACTGTGCGTCCGCGGGTATCAGACAAATTCTGATTCGCGCGTAGGACGGACGCGTGTGGGTGCATGCGCGGCAGTGCGCGCAATTCAATCGGCTGGAGAGATGTACGACGCTGGGAAGCGCTCAATACGGGCCATTGACCGTCTGCTTAGTTGCAGATCACGCCGGCGCGTTACTGGCCGAATTTCGCCTTCACTGCTAGGAGAGTTTCGCGAGATCGATGATGCCCCAGGGGTTAGCGCCCCTGCCTGTCGTCTGCATTTTGTAGCGGTCGCGCCCGCAAACAGAACGGGCCCGTGCTGGGCCCGTTTCCATTGCCGATCCGACCCGATGATGGCGCCGCTCACCTTCCCATGGTCACGTCGCGGCGCGTGCGTTACGCCGTGTACGCCAGCCGGCGAGACCGGCCAGCACGATGCCAAGCCCGACGAGCGGCAGCGACGATGGCTCCGGCACCAACAGCGGCGGCACGCATCTGACGTTTTCCGTGTCGCGGCAGCCATTGATCACCAGATTGTCGATCGCGATGGTCGCCGGCCAATCGACGAAATCCAGAAAATGGCCGGCCCCCAGATTCAATGTTCCACTGGTTCCGATCGCCTGCGGATAATTCGGATTCGTGCCGGTTGCGACCGCTACCCGCGAAAACGCCGCCGTCGAACTGCCATCAACGTACAGATCGAAGTCCGGCCAGTTTGCGTTGGTCGATCCCTCGGCCGCACAGGCACGGGTCGCCGCGCTGTCGCCAGGTCCGCGGAAGCACGTGCCATCCGGGAATATCTCCCAGTCGAACGAGATGGAATAGATGTGGAACGCGGCCCCGAAATCGAATGTGAAGTGAGAGGCGCCCGAGTTCCTGATGAACGTATCGGGACCCAAAGTCGGCCCGATGACATGGCCGTCGCCAGTATAGGTTCTCGACGCACCCGAACCGGCCACATTGGTGCCGGAAATAATGGTCCGCATGTAGTTCTGGACCGCCGTGTTCGAAGCATTGTCGGCCAGGGAATCGAAATTGAACGTAAAAATGGTCGCACTCGATGAGGCCGAGACGACGAGTGCAAGTCCAGCGAGCAAACTGCGACAGGCTTTCATCACGTTTTCCTGTTTTTGGATTGGCATGCCGTCCTACAGAGCAATGGGTGGGCCACCCAGCCTAAGTCCATGGAAAACAACAAAGTTATATTTCCTGGTATCGATCGGCAACACGGTGTGTAAATAATGCCGACATACAGGAACATGCCCTCCGTGGGGTTTGTAGATCACACGCTTCTGTCGCGTCCGGAGTGACTCGGCAGAACTCGACCTGCTTGGGCCCCGGAGTGCGGAGTCAGTTTGCCGGGGCAGGGGGCTTAGCATCGGCTCCCCGATTCGCGTCGCCCTTGGCGTCGGCGGGTCGCGACGACATGAACAAGGGTCCGCGGTTGCGCGTGAAGTAGACGCGCTTCTGGCTGTGCGAGACCAGGACGCGGTGCGAGCGCAGGAAGTCGACGCCCAGCAGCATCTGCTGCGAACCTTCCACCTTGGTCGGAATGCGGCTGCCGATCGACGCGTAGTTCGCGTCGCGGAAAAGGTCGGAAAACGGGATCCTGACGTCCTTGGTGGTCTCGGTGCCGATCGTGAACGATTGGAACGGAGCGCTCCAGACCGGAAGGACCTTGCCGCCCACGCCGGACCTTTGGCCGATGACCGTCACGCCCGGGGTCTCCGGTGTCACGCCCAGCCGAGACGCGGCGGGTTTGTCCAGCATGGACGACGCCGCGCCGGAATCGAGCAACGCGCTGATCCTCTTCCCGTTGATCGCGACATCGAGCATGATCTGCGGATTGACTTGCAATGATGGGGTCGATAGGCACATCGCCGACGCTCTGTCCGTCGCTCGCCCAGTAAGCCAGGTCCTTGCCATCACAATTCCCTGGCTGGAAGAGGCGCACGACGTGGTGTTCGAGGTCGAATTCGACGTCGACCAGCGACAGAAAGTCTTCGCCCAGCAGCACGTCGACGCTGAGATCACGGTCGCCGGAGATCACCATTCGCCAGGGCGCGCGCTTGAAGTCGACCACCCGGAATTCGTCAAGAAGGGCGATCTCCACGTTGGATTCGCCGCTGGCGCCGAACTTGCGGTCGCGCTTGAACTCCCTGCGTGCAGCATTGAGCCGTGTCGCGGTCGCGCTATTTAGCTGCGTGCGCGGGGCGCCCGTATCGAGCATGACGCGCGCCGGCTGTCCGTTGAGGGCGCCTTCAACGAGCAGTTGGTTGTTCTCGATATCTACCGGCCACTCGGACAGCATCGCCAGCTTGCAGCCGGCGCCTTCGGCCTCGGACAGGCCAAGCGGTTGCGACAGCGAAGACGACGGCCGCCATCCGCAGCGCGCAGATGGACAAACCTGGATGGTCGATCATTCGGTTCTCCTGATGCCTCACCGCAAATGCCGTGGCGATTGACAGGCCTTGCGCACGGCCGCCACGCGGTTCCGACAAGTTACTCCGGCAACCCTGCCTTGCGCCATGTCGGAACAAACCTGTTCTCATAGAATTTCTTGTAGGCAGCGCAGATCCCGCCGGGGTCGGCCAGCGCTTCCAGTCGCGCCGCGACATTGACGCCATCGCCGAAGATGTCGTCGCCGTCGATGATGATGTCGCCGACATTGATGCCAATGCGAAAGTCGAGACGCTTGTCGGGGCCAATGCCGGCGTTGCGCTCGGCCATACCCCGCTGCACTTCGACCGCGCAGCGCACGGCATCGACGACACTCGGGAATTCCAGCAGCAGGCCGTCACCGGTCGACTTGACGATGCGGCCGGCATGTTCGGCGATCTTGAGGTCGATGAACTCCCGCCGGTGGGCCTTGAGCGCCGCCAGCGTACCGCTGTCGTCCACGCCCATGAGGCGCGAGTAACCGACCACGTCGAGTGAGACAATTGCCGCAAGACGCCGATGGTCCCGTGCCAAGCGCCCCTCCCACTGAGCGTTTCCCCGTCCCTCGATATGGCAATGTACCACCGGACCTGCGCGCGAATGTCCGGAAATGGGCGGCAGCAGCGCCGTTGCAACGATCGCTGCCGGGGACGTCGAGTTATGACGGGTTGAAACCCCGCCGCCGATTGCGGACGTTCAGGCGAGCACGAGACGGCTGCTCAGGCGAAGCGAGCGCCGGATCAACGCCGGGGCAATCTGGACGGACGGTGGCATTGGCGTCAAGCGTCGCGGCCCGTGGGCCTTCGGTCCTCGCGCTTTAAGCGGATGCGGGCGAGCAACGCCAGGAAGCCACCACCCCCCGCCGTAGTCGTAGGTCGGCAAGTCGTAGCCGGGTCGAAAGTCCTCTGTCACATACCGGGCTGCCCAATCTCTTTGACGCTGTTGATCCGCAATGCGCTGCGCCGCGCTCTGGTCGAGCAAGTCTCGCTCACGTTGGAGCCTTGCCATGGCCGCCGGGTCCGCTTCTCCGGCGCGGATATTGAGTTGCTCTCCGTTCGTGCAGGGCACGTCGGTGTACACCACGCGCAGATTGTCGATGCACTTGTAGATCGGATCAGTCGCAGCCAGGCTGCTCAATGGCACGAGCCAGGCCAGACCTGTCAGTACGCAAAGGGTGCGCGCTGGCGTAGCCGCAGCCAGGACGGACCCGGCGAACCCCCTCATTCTGCGCATGGCTGTGCTCCGCGAGTTCGGCATATCGCCGCATGACAGCAAACAGGTCCGGTGGGCGTTCATTCCTACGGCGCCACGATAAGGTCCATAAACCATGTCGAATTGCATCACGGGCCGAATTTCGACTTCAGCTGCTCGGAGAATTTGGCGAGATTGATGATCACCCGTTCGTGAGTGCCCATGCCGATCACTTCGGCGCCGTCGGTCGCCCGGATCGCGAACTCGATGCGTCGTCCGTCGATCTTGGTGACCTCCGCTTCTCCGGTCACGCGCCTGCCCGCCGGAGTCGCGGATACATGTCGCACATCGACTCGCGTGCCGAGCGCGGTTTCGCCGGCATCGAGGAAGGGTTTCATCGCGTTGAGCGCTGCGTTCTCCATGACCATGATCATGACGGGCGTCGCCAGGACCGGAGGCAACATCGCGTCCTTGAACCGGTTGGCGAGGTGTTCGTCAGTGACGACGAGACTGAAAGCGCCTTTGGCTCCAAGCGGCATTCTTTGCATGGCATTCCCTTGGCGTGAATCACTGACGGGATACGAACTTCGCAGGTCGTCCCCGCTTCGTCAAGCGGCCTGAAGCGGCTATGATCGAAGGGTGGCGCAGCGTTACAGGGCCAGCGCCACTTTGCCGCGCCCCGTTCTGACCCATGGCCAATTTCCTTCCGCTGAAGCAGCACATGTTCTACTGCCTCGATCGCTTCATCGGGCAGTACGGATTGCATGGGCCGTTCCTCGAGGTCGGCTGCGGACGCGGCGACGTCAGCGCGCACCTGGCGCAAAAGGGCTGGCAGGGCACGGCGATCGACTTCTCCGACGCGGCGGTCGCGCAGGCGGCGTCGCGACTCGCCGCCTACCCGCAAGTGACGGTCAGGAAACAGGCGCTGGCCGACGTGCAGGGCGCGTTCGACTGCATCATCATGTGGGACGTGCTGGAGCACATCGACGACGACCGCGGCGCGCTGCGTACGGTCGAGCGGCTGTTGCGTCCAGGCGGGCAATTGCTGCTCGCGGTCCCGAGCAATCCGCGCGAATGGCGGTGGGACGACGACTTCTACGGACATTTCCGTCGCTACACCGTGGCGGACATGACGGAGAAGCTGACGCAGGCGGGCTTCGAGGCACGCGCATTCTGGGACTTCACGTATCCGTGGTTCTGGCTCATGCGCAGGATGTACACGCGCCTCAAGGCCGCGCCGCCGGCGGCGACCGACAAGGACGCGTCGACGAAGGCCAGCGCAACGGTCAACGCCTGGGACGTGCCGTTGCTGTCCAGGCTGCTCGACCGAACCGCGGTCCTTTGGTATCCGTTGCATCGACTGCAATTCCGGTTCTTCCGCAACGCGACGCAGCGCGGCCACGAGTTCTTCGTGCTGGCGCGCAAGCCCGCCTAGCGGGCATTCAGGTCCTTCCACTCGTCCTTGCGCACGCGCGCGACGACGCGAAAGCCTTCCGCTCCGCGCGGCTCGATGACGGCGGCTTCGCCCTCCGCCAGGTAGGTCGCCGCCGACCACCGCGCGAAAAGGATTGCCGTGGCTCGCGATGGCGACGTTGGTTCCGCGGGGAACCGCCGTGCCCAGGAGTTCGCGCAACGCGGCGTAGCGTGCCGGCGATTCCGCTTGCGCCGGTCCGCCGCGCACCGCAGGCGTGGCCATGGCGCGGCCGAAAATCAGGCGGGCCGTTTCCATGGTCCGGCAAAACGGGCTGGCGAGAACCTCTCCGATGGGAATGCCCAGTTCGCGAATCTCGGCGCCGATGGCGCGTGCCTCGGCGCGGCCGGCATCGGTGAGGTTGCGCTGCGTCGAGCATTCCTCGTAGCCGGTCATCCGCTCGTCGTTCTGGCCGAAGTCGGTCGACGTGTGCCGGAAGTACAGGATAAAACCTCCCGCGCGCAGCGCGCTCAGCAATGCGCGTCCCTGCAACTCGACCCCCGGCGCGGGCGCGCTGACGGCCTGTGCGCGGGCGAAGGAAACCGGACCGGCGATTGCCGCAAACAGCGCGAGCAGGATGAGCAGACTGGCGCGGCGAAGCAATGTCATGGCTTGGTCAGCGAAACACCCAAAGGCGGTACACGAGATAGTTGCCGAACGTCATCAGCACCGTCGTCGTCACCTGCGCCGGCCACAAGGAGAGCCCCAGCTTCAGGAAGGACGACAGCAGCAGCGTATTGACGACCAACTGCAAGGCTATCGCAACGACGAACCGGGTGCCAGCCGCCGTCATTCCGCGCGACGGCGCGAACACGCGCCAATACGACAGCGCGAACTTGGTCAGCGCGCCCGCGCCGAACCCGAGCGCGCTCGCCGGAACGCCGGGCACACCGGCCCGCACGAAACCGTACATCACCGCGTAGTGCGCGGCAACCGCGATTGCGCCCGTGGCGACGTGCAGCGAAAAGCTGTGAATCCAATGCAGGATCCCGTGGCCGTGCGGGCGGCTGAGGAAGCGGCGGATCGGCATGGCGGGCGCGAAAGAGCGGCCGGAGAGCGGCGCGTCACGCCGTCGGGCGCGCTTGCAGCTCGAACAGGCGGTGGCGGTACAAGCCGGTGCGCGCCAGGAACGCGAGCAGCGTGGTGCCGACGACGCCGAAGCCGTAGCGCACCGAGCGCCGGAAGCCGATCGAGCTGGCCTCGGCAAAATAGCGGGTCGGCACGGACACCTCGCCGATCAGGTAGCGACCGACGATCGCCTGCGCGAGGATCTGGTTGTCGAACACGAAGTCGTCGGAATTGCGCTGCCAGGGCAGGGCGTCGAGCAGCGATCGCGAATACGCGCGGTATCCCGTGTGGTACTCGGACAGGTGCGCGCCCAGCATCACGTTCTCGAACAGCGTGAGCAGCCGGTTGGCCAGGAACTTCCAGAGCGGCATGCCGCCGCGCAGCGCGCCGCTGCCCAGGATGCGCGAACCCAGCACCATGTCGTAGATGCCGGAGGCCACCATCCCCGCCATCGCGGTCACCAGCCGCGGGTCGTACTGGTAGTCCGGGTGGACCATCACGACGATGTCGGCGGACCGCGCCATGGCTTCCCTGTAGCAGGTCTTCTGGTTGGCGCCGTAGCCCATGTTGTGCGGGTGCAGGATCACGTCGAGCCCGAGCGAGCGCGCGACCGCCACCGTGTCGTCGTCGCTCGCGTCGTCGACCACGACCACCTGGTCGACGATGTCGTGCGGCAGGTCCCGCCACGTCGCCTCCAGCGTGCGTCCCGCGTGATAGGCGGGCATGACCACGACGATGCGCTTACCGAGGAGCATGAGGCGCCGGAGAATCGCGATGCGAAACGGGAAACACGATGATATGTGAATCCTCGTACTGCGGCGGACCGAAACGCTCGCGCAGGACGTTTTCGCATGCCGCGGTATCGGTGCCGATCGATTCGATATGCCCGGCGACGTTGAGGCGGTAAGGCTTTTGCCACACGACATAGTCGATGCCCTTGGCCGCCAGGTCCGCGGCGTCGGCCAGGTGCACGGCATTGGCGAACCGGTACCGGGGATCGCGGGGGAGCTCGCCACTGCGGCGCGGAACGCACAATCCGGTGAGATAGCCCGGGGATCACCACCTGCCTGCCCAAGCGCTCCCAGCGTGGCGCGTCCCAGTCGTAGCTCTCGAAATAGAACGGCGCCGCCGCGATGCGCACGCTGCCCGGCGGTCGGCTCGCAAGGGTCGCCCAGAACGGGGACAGCGGCATGGCCGCGAACTGCGGAACGTACGGATTCTCGCCGGGCCGGAAGTCGATGTAATTCACCAGGTGCTGCGTTTGCGAATTCGGGCGCCGCAACAGCGGCGCGAGCGGTGATTCGAGGAGGAGCAGCGCGAACGGCAGCGCCAATACCGCAAGCGCGAGCGCGCGCCGCGGGAACGTCGGCGGGACCGCGATGTGCGTGGCGACGCGCCAAGTCCCGGCAGCCACGGCGAGCAGCAGCAGCGGAACGAAGGGCAGCAGATAGCGCGAAACCGTTACCGGCAGATGGCTCCACATGGGGCCGGTCGCCGCGACCAGCGCGAACGTGAGAATCAATCCAAGCACGCCCGTTCGCGCGGCAGGAACGGCGCGCCATACCGCGCCGGCGCCAAGGATCGCGAGCGTCATGCAGGCGATGACGACCGATGTCGCGGGCGTGCCAACCCATGCGTACCAGACGCCCGCCAGTGTTTGCGCGTCCGGGATGTCGAGTCCGCCCTTGGACGCGAGCGACATCGGATGCGCGAGCAACGGCGGCAGCACGACCGCGGCGGCGAGCGCGCCGGTCGCGGCCGCCAATGCCAGCCAACGCAGGGTTGCGTGGCGGCGGTTCTCCTTCGGCACGAAGCGCAGTGCGAAGAGTCCCCACAACAGCGGCGCCGCGACGAACGGCCCGATCACCGGATGCAGCCACGTGGCCAGCGCCGCGGACACGGCATAGGTCGCGCCGGCGAGAAGCGCGCCGCGCTCTGCTCGGGCGAAGCGCTGGTAGGCGCCGTGGGCCACCCACCCCAGCAACAGCGTGATCGCGTAGGGTCGCGCCATGCGCGTGAAGATCACGAGCAGCGGCGAAAACGCGATCAGCAGCGCAAACAGCGACGCCACCGGCCACCCGAGCCTGGGTGCGACATACAGCGGCAGCACGACGAGCGTGGCCAGGCCGCAGGCGATCATCGGCCAGCGCAGCGTCAGTTCGGACACGCCCCACGCCTGCGCCTGGTACCAATCCAGGATGCCGAGCGGGATGCTGTAGTCGGCGTAGCCGAAGTCGAAGAACATGTCGCCCGGCGTGCGCGCGATGAACTGGTGGACCGCGTGCCACTCGTCGTCGATCAGCACCTGCATCGCGATCTGGTCGAGGCGCAGCCAGGCGCCGATGAGCACCGCGGCGCCCAGGACGACGAACCAGTAGCGGGGAGGGACGGGTAGCGGCTGGGACGTGCCGGTCACACGGCGCTCGCCGCGGCCAGTTCCGTGGCGCGCTCGAGCGCGGCATCGACGTCGAACGCGATGTCGCCGTCGGGTTCCGGCCGGCCCGTGGCGCGCACCGCGAGGAAGTCGTGGATGCGCCGGTCCATCAGGTGCGAGGTTTCGACCTTGCCCAGCGCGTTGTAGATCGACTCGACGCGTCCGGGGAATTTCTTCTCCCACTCGCGCAGCATCAGCGCGACCTGCTTGCGCTGCAGGTTCTCCTGCGAGCCGCACAGCGTGCACGGAATGAGCGGGAACGCCATCACGTCGGCAAACCGCGCCAGGTCGCGCTCGCGCACGTAGGCCAGCGGGCGGATGACGACGTGCTTGCCGTTGTCGGAGACGAGCTTGGGCGGCATCGTCTTCAGCTTGCCGCCGAAAAACAGGTTGAGGAAGAACGTGGCAAGCAGGTCGTCGCGGTGGTGCCCGAGCGCGATCTTGGTCGCGCCCAGCTCGCCGGCGACGCGGTACAGCACGCCGCGGCGCAGGCGCGAACACAGCGAGCACATCGTGGCGCCTTCGGGAACGAGGCGCTTGACCACGCTGTACGTGTCCTGCTCGGCGATGCGAAACGGGATGCCGCGCTCGGTCAGGTACCGAGGCAGCACATCGGCGGGAAAGCCGGGCTGTTTCTGGTCCAGGTTGACGGCGATGATGTCGAACGCGACGGGCGACTTGTCGCGAAGCCCGCGCAGGATCTCGAGCATGCCGTAGCTGTCCTTGCCGCCGGACAGGCAGACCATGACGCGGTCGCCTTCCTCGATCATTCCGTAATCGGCAATCGCCTGGCCGACCTGGCGGCGCAACCGGCGCTTCAGCTTGTTGGTCTCGAATTCCGCCTTGCGCGGATCGCGCGGGCCGGCGCCTTCCCTGGCGACAGGGCCGGCGATCGCAACGGGGACGGCAATGTCGCGCGGTTCATCCATGGCGGGCATTTTACCCGCGTGCGCGTGCGGCACTTGTGTATCGAACCTTCAGTCGCGTTGAAACTTGACCTCCACGTCGGCTTCGGCCGACTGCCCCGCGGCATTGGGTTCGAATTGCCAGCGCAGCAGCGCTCGCCGAGCCGCGCGGTCGAAGACCTTCGGCGGCTGCGAGGCCAGGATGTCGACGGCGGTGACGCTGCCGCGGGCGTCGACGTGAATGCGCGCGTTGACTTGGCCGCTGCGCAGGCCGTCGGCAATCGCCTCCTTCGGGAAATCCGGCGGCTCTCGCGAAATTGCCTTCAGTCCGGCCGGGGCCGCGGGACGCGCGGCCGCCGTCGACTGCGCGGCGGCGGCCAGCTGCACCGGCGCTTCCCGTTCGCGCGGAGGGGTCGCCGCGGCCGGCGAAGTAGTGGCGGCAGCCGGAGACGGCGCCGCCGCGGATGGGGCTGCGGCAGGCGGGGGCGCAGCGACGGTACCGGCCGATGTCGCGGCAGGCGGTAGCGCGGTGACCGACGCCGCGGCGGCGAGCGGCGGCACGGTGACAGTCACGGGCGGCGGTGCGGCGACCGGCGAGGGCACAGGCTGAGGTTTCGCCGTTGGCGCGACTGCGGACTCGGACCTGGCCATCGTCGTGGGCTGTTCGCTCGCGACCGGCGCGGGCGTTGTTTTTTGCGGCGGTGTGGCGACCGTCGATACCGGACGCGCGGCGAGGCGCGCGTCGGATGGCGGCGGACTGTCGCGCGGGACGCGGGTGACGGGCAAAGGAGCTACGAGGTTGCTCGTCGGTGCGACGGCGGGCGGCGTGGTGTCCGGCACGGTTGCGGCTCTTTGCTCCGGCGTTGCCGCCGGCGGTACCGCCAGTGCGACAGGTGCGGCTACGTTCTTGGTGGCGATGGGCGTCGTCGATTCGCTGGAACGCGTGCCGTACCAGATGCCCACCGCCAGCACGAGTGCAGTCGCGCCGACCGCCAAGGGCACTGCTGGAAGTCGCCTTGTGCCCGGGCCGATGACGACGGGAGCCATCGACGCGGATTGCCTGCAAGCGGGGAGGGGGCACCGGCGCGGGAGCGCTCCATCGACTGGCCCCTGCAGCACGATGAGGCGCAACTCGGCGAGTCGCGTCAGGTCGCGCGCGAGCTTTTCCGGTTCGAGGCGATGGCGTTGCGCCAGCTCGTCGACAGCGACGGGATCTTGCATCAGCGCCAGCACGCGCCGCTGTCCAAGTGACAATCCCTGGCTGGGCGTCGCGAGTTCCGCCTCGCCGGAGACGGTTCGTGCGCAGAGGGTCGAGGAATCGAAGGCCATTGTTTTTATTGCTTAAAATGCATTTCCGGGCGAGCAAACAGGCGGCGGATGGTAGCATGCCGGCGCACGGCGGGAGCCCTCGAGCGCCGTGTTCGTGGGTCGGACGCAAGAGCGATGCCACCCGTGGCGAATAGGCTCGGAAATTTCACCCAAACCAGCAGGAAGCGATGATCCCTCGTATTTCCAGTCATTTCGACGGTGGCGCCATCACCGTGATCGACACGACGCAGCTGGACGACATGCGCGTCGCGCTGCGCCCGGATTCGCATGCCGACATCAAGCAATGGTTCTACTTTCGTCTGCAGGGCGCCGGCGGGCGCAGCGCGAGGATTCGCGTCACCAATGCGGGCGAAGCGACCTATGCCGACGGTTGGCCCGGATATGCCGCCGTCGCCTCCTATGATCGCGTGGCGTGGTTCCGCGTGCCGACCCGTTTCGACGGCGCCGAGCTTGTGATCGAGCACGTGCCGCTGCACGACAGCATCTATTACGCGTACTTCGAGCCGTATTCGTGGGAACGCCATCTGGCGCTGCTCGGGCGCGCCGACGCGTCGCCGTGCGCGCGGGTCGGCGACCTGGGCACGACGGTGGAAGGACGCGATCTCAATGTCGTGACCGTGGGCGCGCCTGGTGAGGGCAAGAAATCGCTGTGGGTGATTGCCCGCCAGCATCCGGGCGAAACGATGGCCGAGTGGTTCGTCGAGGGCATGCTCGACCGGTTGCTCGACGCCAGCGATCCGGTGGCGCGTGCGCTGGCCGCGCGTGCGACGTTGCACATCGTTCCCAACATGAACCCGGACGGCGGCGTGCGCGGCAATCTGCGCACCAACGCGGCTGGCGCCAATCTCAACCGGGAATGGATGACGCCATCCCTCGAGCGCAGCCCGGAGGTGTTTCATGTTCGCGCGGCGATGCAGGCGACCGGCATCGACGGCTTTCTCGACGTGCATGGCGACGAGGGACTGCCCTACGTGTTCACCGATGGCAACGAGCGCCTGGCGAACTATTCGCCGCGCATGGCGGCGCTGGAGCAGGGCTTCAAGGCGGCGCTGCAGTTCGCCAATCCCGAGTTCCAGACCATCCACGGCTACCCCGCGGACAAGGAGACCAAGGTCAACCTCACGATTGCGTCGAAATGGGTGGGACACACGTTCGGCGGACTCGCGCTGACACTCGAAATGCCGTTCAAGGACAACGCGGAGCGGCCCGATCCGATGCATGGCTGGAATGGCGCGCGCTCGCGGCGCCTGGGGGCCGACGCGCTTACCGCGTTGCACGCATTGCTGCCGTCGCTGTGAACCGCCGCACGCACTCCGGCTCTTTGCTGCGCCCGCCGCAGCATGCCTGCGGCATCGTAAACTTCGCATTCGCGACATTTCGGGGGAATTTCCGTGCAGACGATCCTTGATTGCCAATCCCAAAGGCGGCAGCGGCAAGTCGACGCTGGCAACGAATATCGCCGGCTGGCTCGCCGGCAAGCGCCAGCGGGTCGCGCTCGGGCGACAGCGATCCGCAGCGGTCGGCGAGCGACTGGCTGGCGCGGCGTCCGGCGCTGTTTCCGCCGATCGCCGGATTCACCGGAGAACCCAGGAAGAAGGAGTTGAAGGACGTCGCACCCGCATGGCTCGTCGTGGACAGCCCGGCGGGGTTGCATGGCGAAGCGCTGCGCGACGCGGTGCGTCATGCCGACATGCTGCTGGTTCCGGTGTCGCCATCGACATTCGACATGGGCGCGACGCAGCGCTTCCTCGAGACGGTCGCGGAACTGAAGGCGGTCAGGGAAGGCGCGGCTGCAGTCGGGATCGTGGGCATGCGCGTCGATGCGCGCACGCGATCCGCGGCCGAACTCGACGAATTTCTGGCTGGTTTCGATTTCCCTGTGGTGACGCATCTGCGCGATACGCAGGTCTACGTCTATTGCGCGCGCGACGGCTTTTCGGTTTTCGATCTGCCACGCTCGCGCGGCGAGCAGGATTGGGAGCAGTGGAAACCGCTGACGCGCTGGATTGCGCGGCACGCGCAGGTACGCGGCAACTAACGCTGCCAATGGAAACGGCCGGGCATCGTGCGATGCACCGGCCGTCGGCGTCGATGTAAGGACGCTTACTTCGCTTGCTACTTCTTGGGTGCTTCGGCCGGCTTGGCGGCTTCCTTCGCGGCTTCGACGGCCTTGTCCGCGGCTTCCTTGGTCGCGTCGGCGGCCTTGCCCGCTGCTTCCGAAGTCTTGGCGGCGGCTTCGGCAGCAGAGGCCTTGGCGGCTTCGGCAGCCTTGGCAGCGGCATCCTTGGCGGCAGCGGCAGCCTGATCGGCAGACGCCTTCGCGGCGTCGGCGGCTTCCTTGGCCTTGTCGCCGCACGCGCTCAACGTGAACGCGAGCGCCAGCGCCGCAAGCGCGGCAAATAGTTTCTTGTACATGAATTCCCTCCGGGTCGAAAATGGGTGGCGGCGGGCCCTCGTAACCGCACCCGTCGAACGGCAATTTTAGCGTAGTCGCGTGGGCGCTGTCCCGACCTTGCAGGGACACAGGCGCAATCGTCGCCTGCGGCGTATCCGGAATGCGACGGTCGTGTACCCGCTATGCCAAAGGCATCGGGCGCGACACCGTCAAGGGAAGCTCCGCGCCATGCGCGCGCGTCGCCGCTCCTGCAGGGCCAGCATGAGGCCGCTGGCGACGATGATGGCCATGCCGACCGCCGACCACCCATCGGGAAGCTGGCCGAAGATGAGGTAGCCGAACAACGTCGCCCAGATCATCTGCAGGTAAGTGAACGGCGTAAGCAGCGATGCGGGTGCGATCAGAAAGGCGGTGATGATGAGCCAGTGCGCGATTCCTGCGAACAGCCCCAGCAGCAACAGGAGCGCGCCTTCACGCCACGACAGCGCCGCGCCGTCGAACCCCCACGGCAGCGCGAGCGTGAGCCCGACCGCGCCGACCAGCGCGCTGTAGAAGAGCGTCGTGTGCGCGCTGTCGCCGGGCAGCTTGCGTGTCAGCAGTTGATAGAACGCGTTGAATATGGCGGTTCCGAGCAGCAGCAGGACTGCAGGGTGCAGCACGGACGATCCGGGCCGCAGCAGCACGAGGATGCCGGCGAAGCCCGCAAGCGAAGCGATCCAGCGCGCCCGCGTCGGCCGCTCGCCCAGCACCGGCTGCGAAAAAACGACGATGAAGATCGGCGCCAGGAACGTGATCGCCGAGGCTTCGGCGAGCGGCAGGTAGCGCAATGCCGCGAAGAAACAGAGCGTGGCGGCCAGCAGGAACACGGAGCGGACCAGTTGCATGCGCGGGTTGTGCGTGCGCCAGAAGCCCGGCCCGGCGCGATGCCAGACGAACGGCGTGACCACCAGCATCTGCCCTGTATATCGCGCCCAGACGACGAGAAAGAGCGAGTGATCGCGGACCATGTACTTCGCCGTGGTATCGAGCGCGGTCAGGCACAGGCCGCCCAGCAGGAAGAGCGGCAGCGCGTGGCGAAGCGGGTGGTGGGTGTGGGGCACGGAGCGTCGAAATGAAGTGGGTACGCGACTCTATGCCGGCCTCGGCCTCCACGGCGCGGCAAGTCACATGGAGGTCGGCGTTGTCGGCCTCGCGCGTCGATTCGCGATTGCTCGACCCCCACGCGCTGCGCGCGCGGGTCCCCTCTCGCCGCTCACGCCGCCGCGACCAAATCCCTCAGCACGAAGGGCAGGATGCCGCCGCCATTGTAGTAGTCCACCTCGATCGGCGTGTCGATGCGGCACAGGACGCTGATATTCTGCTTCGTGCCGTCCTTGCGGGTGAGCACGAGCGTGAGGTCCTGTTGCGGCTTGACGTCCTTCGGCACCACGATATCGACCGTCTCGTCGCCCTTGATTCCCAGCGATTGCGCGGTGTCGCCACCCTTGAACTGCAGCGGCAGCACGCCCATGCCGACCAGGTTGGAGCGATGGATGCGCTCGAAACTCTTCGCGACGACCGCCTTGACGCCCAGCAACTGCGTGCCCTTGGCTGCCCAGTCGCGCGAGCTGCCGGTACCGTATTCCTCGCCGCCGAAGATCACCGTCGGCGTCCCCTGCGCGATGTACTTCATCGCGGCGTCGTAGATGAACATCTTTTCGTCGCCCGGCTGGAACAGCGTCACGCCGCCTTCTTCGCGCGTGCCGTCGGCGCGCGGCGGCACCATCAGATTCTTGATGCGGACATTGGCGAACGTGCCGCGCATCATGATCTCGTGATTGCCGCGGCGCGAACCGTAGCTGTTGAAGTCCGCCTTGGCGACGTTGTTGGCCAGCAGCCATTTGCCCGCCGGCGAATCGGCCTTGATGGCGCCCGCCGGGGAAATATGGTCGGTGGTGATGGAGTCGCCGAACAATCCCAGGATGCGCGCGCCCTTGATGTCGGTGGTCGGGCGCGGCCGTCATCTGGAAACCATCGAAGAACGGCGGCTTGGCGATGTACGTCGATGTGGGCCAGCCGTAGACCTGGCCGGTCGCGCCTTGAATCGTGCCCCACAGCGGGTTGGCGGTGGCGAGGCTGCCATAGAGCTTGCGGAACGTCGCCGGCTCGCGCGCGAACGGAAGCACCGCGGCAATCTCGTGCGACGTCGGCCAGACGTCCTTGAGGAACACGGGCTTGCCGTCCTTGCCCATGCCCAGGGGTTCGGTGGTGAGATCGCGCAGCACCGTGCCGGCAATCGCGTAGGCCACCACCAGTGGCGGCGACGCGAGGAAATTGGCCTTGAGGTTGGGGTGGATGCGCGCCTCGAAGTTGCGGTTTCCGGAAAGCACCGCGGCGCAGATCAGGTCGTTGGCTGACGATCGCGTCGTTGAATTCGGGCGCGAGATCGCCCGCATTGCCGATGCACGTCGTGCAGCCGTACGCGGCCACGCCGAAGCCCAGTTGCTCGAGGTAAGGCAGCAGACCGGCCTTGGTCAGGTAGTCGGTGACGACGCGCGAACCCGGCGCCAGCGAGGTCTTGATGTGGCGCTTCACCGTCAGGCCGTGCTCGACGGCCTTCTTGGCCAGCAGGCCGGCGGCAAGCAGCACGCCCGGGTTCGACGTGTTGGTGCACGACGTGATGGCGGCGATCAGCACGTCGCCGTTGCCGATGGCGATGTGCTTGCCATCAGTTCCCGCGACGTGGTCGGGCGTGGGGCGGTTATCCACCATTTCCACGAGATCGCGCGGCTGCCCGTTGCCGGGCACCTGCATCGACGCGTCGCTGATGGCGCCCACGCCATCGGCCGCGCGCGCGGTCACGATGCGCTTGGTGAGGTCGGCGGCGTTCTTGGCGAAGCCATTCTCGCCGATCGGCTTGCTGAAGAGCTCGGTGAACTTGCCCTTGAGGTTCCCGAGTTCGATGCGGTCCTGCGGCCGCTTCGGTCCCGCGACCGACGGCTTGATCGTCGTGAGGTCGAGCGTCACCACATTGGTGTAGTCGATTTCGCCGGCGCGCGGCACGCCGAACAGCCCCTGCGCCTTGAAGTAAGCGGTGAACGCGGCGACTTCCGCCTCCGTGCGGCCGGTGGCCACAAGGTAGTCGACAGTGGCCTCGTCTACGGGGAAGAAGCCCATCGTCGCGCCGTATTCCGGCGCCATGTTGGCGATCGTCGCGCGGTCGGGCACGGCGAGCGACGCGGTGCCTTCACCGAAGAACTCGACGAACTTGCCGACGACCTTTTCGCGGCGCATGAGCTCGGTGACCGACAGCACGAGGTCGGTCGCGGTGATGCCCTCGTTCAGCTTGCCCTTCAGCTCGACGCCGACCACGTCGGGCGTGAGGAAGTACACCGGCTGGCCAAGCATGCCGGCCTCCGCCTCGATGCCGCCCACGCCCCAGCCGACGACGCCGATGCCGTTGATCATCGTCGTGTGGCTGTCGGTGCCGACCAGCGTGTCCGGATAGTAGATGCCATCCTTGTGGTGCACGCCGCGCGCCAGGTACTCGAGGTTGACCTGGTGCACGATGCCGATGCCCGGCGGCACGACGCCGAAGGTATCGAACGCCTGCATGCCCCATTTCATGAATTCGTAGCGCTCGTTGTTGCGCGAGAACTCGAGCTTCATGTTGAGATCGAGCGCCTCCTTCGTGCCGTAGTGATCGATCATCACCGAATGGTCGACGACCAGGTCGACCGGCACCAGCGGCTCGATGACCTTTGGATTCTTGCCCATGTCGCGGGCCACGTTGCGCATCGCGGCCAGGTCGGCCAGCAGCGGCACGCCGGTGAAGTCCTGCAGCACGACTCGGGCGACGACGAAGGGGATCTCGTCCGTGCGCGCTCCCTTCGGCGCCCAGTTGGCGAGCTGGCGCACGTGCTCCTCGGTGACCTTCTTGCCGTCGCAGTTGCGCAGCACCGATTCCAGCACGATGCGGATGGAAACCGGCAGGCGGGAGACCTTGCCGACGCCGGCTGTCTCGAGCGCGCGCAGCGAGTAGTACTTGCCGGTGCCTTGCCCGGGGTTGAATTCCTGCAGCGACGAGAAGAGGTTATGGCTCATTGCTTGACCCTTTGCGAGGGGTTACTTCACTTTGGAGGGAGGAGTGGCAGGCGGCGTGGCGGGCGGCAAGTTCGGCATCGACTTCAGGTTGAATTTCTGGCCGGTGGCGGTAACGACGTCGCCGGGTTCCAGCCCGTCGCGGCATGGTCCGACGTTCCTGCCTTCGATCGTCGTCGTCGATTCCGTCATGCCCATGAACGGCGGGTCGTAGGTCGCGCTGACCACCGTCTTGTAGGCGGTATCGCCCTGGACGGTCATCACCGAGTGCGACGTCATCGTCCCGGGGCCGATCTTGCACACCGAGTCGCCGATGAATTTGCCGCCGTCGCGGCGAATCTCGGCCTTGGAGCACATGTCGCGCCGCATGCCTTCGCCGATGCTCATCATCTGCTTCTGCACGGTGTCGTCGGTGCACATCGTGATCTTGTTCTGCGGCGTGCCTGGACCTTTGGACGTCGTCGTGGTCGTCTCCCACTGGCCGGGCTTGAGCTTCGGGTAATCCTGGGCCGACTCCGGCGCGGCGTTCACTCCGAGAGCGAGCGGAAACGTGAAGGCGAGGACCAGGGCTGCGGGGCGCATGGGAGCTCCGAAAAGTCGGACCGGAACCTAGATGACCATCATGTCGACGAATTCGTTCACCGGCAGCGCGGACAACGTGTTCGCATCGAGCGCGGCGGCGAGGATGGTCGCGCGCTGCTTTTCCGGAAAGCGGCGCGCCAGGTTGGTGCGGAACTTCTCGATCAGCACCGGGATGCCTTCCTTGCGGCGGCGCCGGTGGCCGATCGGGTATTCGACGACGATTTCCTTCGTCTTGGTGCCGTCCTTGAACTTCACCGTGATGGCGTTGGCGATCGAGCGCTTGTCGGGATCGTGGTAGTCCTTCGAGAACTGCTTGTCCTCGACGCAGACCATCTTGTCGCGCAGCGCGTCGATGCGCGGGTCGCGCGCGATGCTGTCCTCGTAGTCGCCGGCCGTCAGCCGCCCGTGGATCAGCGGCACGGCGACCATGTACTGGATGCAGTGGTCGCGGTCGGCGGGATTGTCGAGCGGCCCCTTCTTGTCGATGATGCGGATGGCGGACTCGTGCGTGCGGATCGTGATCTTCTCGATGTCGGCCAGGCGGTCCTTCACCAGCGGGTGCAGCTGCATCGCGCATTCCACGGCGGTCTGCGCGTGGAACTCCGCCGGGAAGCTGATCTTGAACAGCACGTTCTCCATGACGTAGCTGCCGTAGGGCCGCTGGAACTTGAACGCGTTGCCCTTGAACAGCACGTCGTAGAATCCCCACGTCTTCGCGGTCAGCACCGACGGGTAGCCCATCTCGCCCGTCTTCGCGATCAGGGCCAGGCGCACGGCGCGCGACGTGGCGTCGCCGGCGGCCCAGCTCTTGCGCGAACCGGTGTTGGGCGAATGGCGATACGTGCGCAGCGACTGTCCGTCCACCCAGGCGAGCGACACGGCGTTGATGATCTCGTCGCGCGTCAGGCCCAGCATCTGCGCCACGACCGCGGTGGAGGCGACCTTCACCAGCACGACGTGATCGAGGCCGACGCGATTGAAGCTGTTCTCCAGCGCGATGACGCCCTGGATCTCGTGCGCCTTGATCATCGCGGTGAGCACGTCCTTCACCGTCAGCGGTGCGCGTCCGGCCGCCACGTTGTTGCGCGACAGCCAGTCGGCGACGGCGAGGATGCCGCCCAGGTTGTCGGACGGGTGGCCCCATTCGGCCGCGAGCCACGTGTCGTTGAAGTCGAGCCAGCGGATCATCGCGCCGATGTTGAACGCGGCCTGCACCGGGTCGAGCACGAACGACGTGCCCGGCACCTTCGCGCCGTTGGGGACCACCGTGCCGGGAACGATCGGTCCCATGAGCTTGGTGCAGGCGGGATAGCTCAGCGCCTCGAAGCCGCAGCCCAGCGTGTCGAGCAGGCAGTAGTGCGCGGTCGAATACGCTTCCTTGCTGGCGATCTTGTACTTGGCGACGTAGTCGACGATGTCGACCAGCACCTTGTCGGGCTTGGGGCGGACGTTGCTGATGTGTGCGGACATGTTGTCGGAGGTGCTCTCGATGGGGTGGATGGGGTCAGCTTTCGACGCAGTTGGTGAGGAGCCGCCGGCTGGGCTGAATCTGGCTCAACGTGCCGCCATTGCCTTTGCTCCACCACTCGAGATTGGCCAGGGCGTTCAAGTACCGCGCGCCGGAACCCACCATCCGGGATGGGGAGAGCTGCACGGTGCGCCCCTGCCAGCCGACGCGGATCGGCGCCCGCTGTGCGTCGCGGTAGGCGGGATAGGCGACGACCAGATAGCGGTCGCCGTCGCAACGATAGGTGACGACGAAGGGCGCGTCGCCGCGCTCGGCCGCCGCGGGGCTGACGGCGACGAGCGACGCGAGCGCCAGCGCGAAGAACGACCACTCTCACGGGCGGTCCTTCAGCGGCACGAACTTCCGATCCTCGGGGCCGGTGTAGTTGGCGCTCGGCCGGATGATCTTGCCGTCGATGCGCTGCTCGATCACGTGCGCCGACCAGCCCGACGTCCGCGAGATCACGAACAGCGGGGTGAACATCGCCGTGGGCACGCCCATCATGTGGTAGCTGACCGCGGAGAACCAGTCGAGGTTCGGGAACATCTTCTTGGCGTCCCACATCACCGTTTCCAGGCGCTCGGCGATGCGATAGAGCTTGGTGTTGCCGGCGGATTCGGAGAGCCTGCGCGCGACGCCCTTGATGATGGTGTTGCGCGGATCGGCGATCGTGTAGACAGGATGGCCGAAGCCGATGATGACCTGCTTCGCCTCGACCCGCTGGCGCACGTCGGCCTCCGCCTCTTCCGGCGTCACGTAGCGGTTCTGCACGTCGTAGGCGAACTCGTTCGCGCCGCCGTGCTTGGGGCCGCGCAGCGCGCCGATGGCGCCGGTGATCGCCGAGTAGATGTCGGATCCGGTACCCGCGATCACGCGCGCCGCGAACGTCGACGCGTTGAATTCGTGCTCGGCGTACAGGTTCAACGACGTGTGCATCGCCTTGACCCACAGCGCGGGCGGCTTCTTGCCATGCAGCAGGTGCAGGAAGTGTCCGCCGATCGAATCGTCGTCGGTCTCGACCTCGATGCGGCGGCCGTTGTGGCTCCAGTGATACCAGTACAGCAGCATCGAGCCGAAGGAGGCCATCAGCCGGTCGGCGATGTCGCGCGCGCCGGGAACATTGTGATCGTCCTTTTCCGGCAGCGCGCAGCCCAGGACCGACGCGCCGGTGCGCATCACGTCCATCGGATGCGCGGCGCTGGGCAGCGCCTCCAGCGCCGCCTTCACGGGCGCGGGCAATCCGCGCAGCGACATCAGTTTCGCCTTGTACCCGGCGAGCTCGGCAACGTTGGGCAGCTTGCCATGGACGAGCAGGTAGGCGATCTCCTCGAATTCGCAGACGTCGGCGATGTCGAGGATGTCGTAACCGCGGTAATGGAGGTCGTTGCCGGTGCGGCCGACCGAGCACAGCGCGGTGTTGCCGGCGGCGACGCCCGAAAGCGCGACCGATTTCTTCGCCTTGGGTTCGGAGGTCGCCGGTAGCTTGGTTCGTCATCGTTTCACCTTATCGCGTCTTGGCGAACAGGCCGTCGAGCTTCTGCTCGTAGGCGTGATAGCCGAGGCAGTCGTAGAGTTCAGCGCGCGTCTGCATCGAATCAACGACGGCCTTCTGCGTGCCGTCGCGGCGCAGCGCGCCGTACACGGACAGCGCCGCCTTGTTCATCGCGCGGAATGCGGACAGAGGGTAGAGCGCGATCGCGACGTCCGCTTCGCGAAGTTCGTCCAGCGTGTAGAGCGGTGTCGCGCCGAACTCGGTGATGTTGGCCAGGACCGGCACCTTGACCGCCGCGGCGAAGCGCTTGTACATCGCGAGGTCGGTGATCGCCTCGGGGAAGATCATGTCGGCGCCGGCGTCGACGCAGGCGCAGGCGCGGTCGATCGCCGCGGCGAGGCCTTCGACGGCGAGCGCGTCGGTGCGCGCCATGATGACGAAGTCCGGGTCGGTCTTCGCATCGACGGCGGCCTTGACCCGGTCCACCATCTCGTCCTTCGCCACGAGTTCCTTGCCGGGACGGTGCCCGCAGCGCTTGGCGCCGACCTGGTCCTCGATGTGGATGGCTGCCGCGCCGAACTTGATCATCGACTTCACGGTGCGCGCGACGTTGAACGCCGACGCGCCGAAGCCGGTGTCGACGTCGACCAGCAGCGGCAACGTGCAGGCGTCGGTGATTCGCCGGACATCGGTCAGCACGTCGTCCAGGTTGCTTATCCCTAAGTCCGGAACGCCGAGCGAACCCGCGGCGACGCCGCCGCCGGACAGGTAGATCGCCTTGAATCCCGACCGTTCGGCGAGGATCGCGTGGTAGGCGCAGATCGCGCCCGGAATCTGCAGCGGACGCTCGGCGGCGACCGCGGCGCGAAAGCGCGCACCGGCGGATGGGCTGGCCATGTCAGCGGCTCGCGTTCGCGACCGTGCCGCTCATGCCAGCAGCGACGCCACGCCCGCGCGCTCGTCCTCGAGTTCCTTCAGCGTGGCGTTCATCTTCTCGCGCGAGAAGTCGTCTATCGGCCAAGTCGGCGACGCGCGTGTACTCTCCGCCGGCCGTGGTGACCGGCACGCCGTACATGACGTCCTGCGGAATGCCGTAGCTGCCGTCCGAGGCCACGCCCATCGTGACCCATTTGCCGTTGCTGCCCAGCATCCAGTCGCGCACGTGGTCGATCGCCGCGTTGGCGGCCGACGCCGCCGACGACAGGCCGCGCGCCTCGATGATCGCCGCGCCGCGCTTGCCCACCTTGGGCAGGAATTCGTTGCGGTTCCAGTTCTCGTCGTTGACGAGCGTCTTGACCGACTGGCCGCCCACGGTGGCGAAGCGATAGTCCGCGTACATCGTCGGCGAGTGGTTGCCCCAGACGATGAGCTTTTCGATGTCGCCCACCGGCTTGCCCATCTTGGCCGCGAGTTGCGACAGCGCGCGGTTGTGGTCGAGCCGCAGCATCGCGGTGAAGTTCTTCTTCGGCAGCGACGGCGCGGACTTCATCGCGATGTAGGCATTGGTGTTGGCGGGGTTGCCCACGACCAGCACCTTGACGTTGCGCGACGCCACGGCGTCGAGCGCCTTGCCCTGCTCGATGAATATCTTGGCGTTCTCCAGCAGCAGGTCCTTGCGCTCCATGCCCGGGACCGCGCGGCTTGGCGCCGACGAGCAGCGCGACGTCGGCATCCTTGAACGCCACCTTCGGGTCGGCCGTGCCGACCATGCCGGCCAGCAGCGGGAATGCGCAGTCCTCCAGTTCCATCATCACTCCGCGCAACGCCGCCTGCGCCTTGTCGATCGGCAGTTCCAGCATTTGCAGGATCACCGGCTGGTCGCGGCCGAGCATTTCCCCGGAGGCGATGCGGAACAGCAGGGCGTAGCCGATCTGGCCGGCGGCGCCGGTGACTGCGACGCGGAGGGGTGTCTTCATGGGGAGGCTCCTGGAGGCGAGTTCCTGGAAATCGTGCGAAGTGTCGACGGGTTGCCGATGCTGCAGTGCGGAAGGATCGCGCCCATCGGGCATTTCCGGCCCGCCGGCACGGCCCTGCCGCAGTGCACGATTCTAGGCGCCGGCCGGCGGATGTGTCAAACGATTCTTATAACTGATATAAGATATAAGACAAGAGATAGACAAACCGGACGACGGCTGCCGATAATGCTCTGTGCGGTCGCGAACCGGTCCGGCGTCTGCCAAGACCGGAAACCGTGTCCGTCCGCCCGCGAAACCTCCACCGATCCGCCAGGACCGCCCATGTCGACACCCGCCGCGCCATCGTTCCAGCCGCTGTACCTGCAGATCAAGGCGCTGCTGGAAAAGAGCCTCGAGGTCCGCGAATGGGGGCCCGGCGCGGCGATCCCGTCGGAAATCGAACTCGCCGGGCGCTTCGGCGTTTCCCAGGGCACGGTGCGCAAGGCGATCGACGCGCTGGCCGCCGACAATCTCGTCGTCCGGCGCCAGGGCAAGGGCACGTTCGTCGCCACGCATACCGAAGAGCGGGCGTCGAGCTTCCGCTTCCTGCGCATCCGCCACAACGACGGCCACGACGAGTATCCGGCGAGCCGGCTGGTCGACCTCAAGCGGGGCAAGGCGGGCGCCGATGCGGCTCGCCTGCTGGAGATTTCGCCGGGCGATGCCGTGCTGATCCTGCGCCGCGTCCTGGAATGGGGAGGCGAGCCGGTGGTGCTGGACGAGATCACGCTGCCGGCGGCGCTGTTCCGTGGCCTGACCCGGTCGCGCTACGACGCCTATCACGGCTCGATGTACGGATTGTTCGAGACGCAGTTCGGCGTGCGCATGCTGAAGGCCCGTGAACACCTTTCCGCGATTGCCGCGGACGCGGTCAGCGCGCGCGTGCTTGGCGTTGCGGTGGGCGCGCCGTTGCTCGCCGTGGATCGCGTTACGTTGACCTACGGCGATCGCCCGGTCGAAGTCCGTCGCGGGCTGTGCAACACGCGCTCGCATCACTATTTCAACGAGCTTTACTGACCTCGATATGACGCCGGCGATTGCGGCGTCGAGCCCGGTGAACTCTGGCGCCGCCTGCAGCGGTGAGGCTATAATTCGTTGCTGTGCACAAAAATCCGGCCGAAAGCGTCCAAGGGTGGCGGCGACGCGTCACTTTCGGCTGCCAAACAGTCCGTTCCGTAAGGGTATGAGATGGCCGCTGTCGACCGTCCCGTCGCAAAGCCGCGCCCGGTCTACCTGAACCTGTTCGCGATTCGCATGCCGCTGCCCGCGGTCGTTTCCATTTTGCACCGGGCCAGCGGCGCGCTGCTGTTCGCCATCGGCATTCCGCTCGCCATTTGCGCCGTGCAGAGCGCCCTCGCGTCGCCGGAAGCCTGGGCGCAAATGCGCGTCACGCTCGCATCGCCGTTGGCCAAGCTCGTCGTCGTCGTCCTCGCCTGGGCGTTCATCCATCACTTGCTGGCCGGCATCCGTCACCTGCTGATGGACGCGCATGTCGGCGTGGAACTGAGTGGCGCGCGCCGATCCGCCGCGCTCACTCTGGTGTTGAGCGTCGTCCTCACGATCGCCGTCGCGGTGCGCCTGTGGTGACGCCGCATCGCATCGTCGTCGGCGCGCACTACGGCTGGCGCGACTGGCTGGCGCAACGCGTGACCGCGGTGGTGATGGCGCTGTACACGGTGCTGCTGCTGGGCCTGCTGCTGTGGTTCGGCGGCCTCGACTACGCCGCCTGGAAGTCCGCTTTCGGCAACGACGCCTTTCGCGTTGCCACGTTCGTGTTCATGGTGGCCCTGCTCTGGCACGCATGGGTCGGCGTGCGCAACATCCTGATGGACTATGTGAAGCCGGTCTATGTCCGGCTGACGCTGCAGGTCCTGGTGATCGGCGCGCTGGTCGGCTATGCCGGCTGGACGATCCAGGTGCTGTGGGGTGGCAAATGAGCGGTGGCAAATGCGGGCGGCCAATGAGGCGGCAGGTGAGGGGCATCCGATGAGCACGCTGCCGGTCCAGAAATTCGACGCGATCATCATCGGCGCCGGCGGCGCGGGGATGCGCGCATCGCTGCAGCTCGCCGAGGCGGGATTGCGCGTCGCCGTCCTGTCCAAGGTGTTTCCCACGCGCTCGCACACCGTCGCGGCGCAGGGCGGCATCGGCGCGTCGCTCGGCAACATGGCCGCGGACAACTGGCACTGGCACATGTACGACACGATCAAGGGCTCGGACTGGCTGGGCGACCAGGACGCGATCGAGTACATGTGCAGGATGGCGCCGCAGGTCGTGTACGAGCTGGAACACTTCGGCATGCCGTTCGACCGCAATCCGGACGGCACGATCTACCAGCGTCCGTTCGGCGGGCACATGGCGAATTTCGGCGAGACGCCGGTGCAGCGCGCCTGCGCGGCGGCGGACCGGACCGGCCACGCGATGCTGCATACGCTCTACCAGCGCAACGTGCGCGCGAACACGCAGTTCTTCGTCGAATGGATGGCGCTCGACCTGGTGCGCGACGCCGAAGGCGACGTCGTCGGCGTGGTCGCCTATGAAATGGAAACCGGCGCGGTGATGATCCTGCAGGCGAAGGCGACGGTGCTCGCCACCGGCGGCGCCGGGCGGATCTTCGCGGCGTCCACCAACGCGTTCATCAACACCGGCGACGGCCTCGGCATGGCGGCGCGCGCCGGCATTCCGCTGGAGGACATGGAATTCTGGCAGTTCCATCCCACCGGCGTCGCGGGCGCCGGCGTGCTGATCACCGAGGGCGTGCGCGGCGAGGGCGGAATCCTGCTCAACAGCGCCGGCGAGCGCTTCATGGAGCGCTATGCGCCGAACGCCAAGGACCTGGCGTCGCGCGACGTCGTGTCGCGGGCGATGGACCAGGAGATCAAGGAAGGCCGGGGCTGCGGCCCGGACAAGGATCACGTGCTGCTGAAGCTCGATCACCTGGGCCCGGACGTGATCCTGAAGCGCCTGCCGTCGATCCGCGAGATCGCGATCAAGTTCGCCAACGTCGATCCGATCAAGGAGCCCATCCCGGTCGTGCCGACCATTCACTACCAGATGGGCGGCGTGCCGACCAACGTGCACGGCCAGGTCGTCGCGCCCGAAGGCACGGCAACCCGAATTCGGTGGTCGAGCGGGCTGTATGCGGTCGGCGAATGCGCCTGCGTGTCGGTGCACGGCGCCAACCGCCTCGGCACCAATTCGCTGCTCGACCTGCTGGTGTTCGGCCGCGCCTGCGGCAACTTCATCGTCGACCAGAACCTGCGCGCGCAGGGCCAGCGCAGCCTGCCCGCGGATGCCGGCGACCTGTCGCGGTCGCGCCTGGCGCGCATCGACGGCGCGACGTCCGGCGAATCGGTGCCGGAGGTGGCGCAACAGCTGCGCCGCGTCATGACGCATCACTGCGGCGTCTACCGCAATCAGCAACTGCTGGGCGAAGGCGTGGCCAAGGTGATGGAAATCGAACAGCGCGTCGCGCGCACGTCGATCAACGGACAAGAGCCGCGTGTTCAACACGGCGCGCGTCGAGGCGCTGGAACTGGACAACCTGATCGAGGTCGCCAAGGCCACCGTCGTCTCGGCGGAGGCGCGGCAGGAGTCGCGCGGCGCGCAGGCGCGCAGCGACTACCCCGAACGCGACGATGCCAACTGGCTGAAGCACACGCTGTGGTATCGCGACGGGAACCGGCTCGACTACAAGCCGGTCAATCTGAAGCCGCTGTCGGTGGATGCGTTTCCGCCGAAGGCGCGGAGCTA
Organism: uncultured beta proteobacterium; assembly: GCA_963834045.1. GTDB lineage: Bacteria > Pseudomonadota > Gammaproteobacteria > Burkholderiales > Casimicrobiaceae > VBCG01. The sequence continues at coordinate 523,638 of CAWIAK010000001.1, forward strand.
CTGACCGGAGCCCCGATGAAGTTTCGCATCTACCGCTACAACCCCGAGCAGGATGCGGCGCCCCACTACCAGGACTACGACGTCGCGCTGGAGCCCACCGACCGGATGCTGCTCGACGCGCTGATGCGTCTGCGGCAGCAGGACGACACGCTGTCGTTCCGCAAGAGCTGCCGCGAAGGCGTGTGCGGCTCCGACGCCATGAACATCAACGGCAAGAACGGCCTCGCGTGCATCACCAACCTGAACGACGTCAAGGAGCCGGTGGAACTGCGGCCGCTGCCCGGCCTGCCGGTGATCCGCGACCTGATCGTGGACATGAGCCAGTTCTTCAAGCAGTACCACTCGATCAAGCCGTACCTGGTCAACGACACGCCGCCGCCGGAAAAGGAGCGCCTGCAGTCGCCGGAGGACCGCGAGGAACTCGACGGCCTGTACGAATGCATCCTGTGCGCGTGCTGCTCGACCGCGTGCCCGTCGTTCTGGTGGAACCCGGACAAGTTCGTCGGTCCCGCGGGGTTGCTCGCCGCCTATCGCTTCATCGCCGACAGCCGCGACCTGGCCACCAGCGCGCGCCTGGACAACCTCGAGGATCCGTACCGGCTGTTCCGCTGCCACACGCATCATGAATTGCGTCGACGTCTGCCCCAAGAACCTCAATCCGACCAAGGCCATCGGCAAGATCAAGGACATCATGGTGAAGCGCGCGGTCTGACCCGCGCCCGCGACGATGCTAGAACAGGACCGCCTGAACCGCATCCGCTGGCGCAGCCGGCGCGGCATGCTGGAGAACGACCTGGTGCTGACGCGTTTCCTGGACGTCCGGGGGCCGGGCATGACCGAGGACGAGGTGGCGATGCTCGATCGGCTGCTCGACCTTACCGACAACGACTTGTGGGACCTGATTTCCGGGCGGCAGGAACCGGACGACGCCTCGGTGGGGCCCTTGCTGGAACAGCTCCGCGCCGCATGAACGGCGGCGCCCGGAGCGCCAGGTGGGCGGATTCGGGTCCGCGCAGGGTGGCGGACAGTTTCGACCTCTTTGACCGGCATCATTCGCCGACGTTTTACTTCAGCTTAACCTCGTCTTTCGATCAACGGCCGGGAGCTCCAGAAATGACTGATCGCACCGCCACACTCAACTTCTCCGACGGTTCGCCCGCCGTGACGTTCCCGGTCCTGTCCGGGTCCGTCGGGCCGGACGTCATCGACATCCGCACGCTGTACGGCAAGACCGGGAAGTTCACGTTCGATCCGGGCTTCCTGTCGACGGCGTCCTGCAATTCCGCGATCACCTACATCGACGGCGACAAGGGCGAGCTGCTGTACCGCGGCTATCCGATCGAGGAACTGGCCACCCGCTGCGATTTCATGGAGACCTGCTACCTGCTGCTCTACGGCGAGCTGCCCACGTCCGGCGCAGAAGGAGGACTTCGTCAGCCGCGTGACGCACCACACGATGGTCAACGAGCAGATGCACTTCTTCATGCGCGGCTTCCGGCGCGACGCGCACCCGATGGCGGTGCTGACCGGCCTGGTCGGCGCGCTGTCGGCGTTCTATCCGGACTCGATGAACCTGCACGACGCGCACCAGCGCGACATCTCGGCGATCCGCCTGATCGCCAAGCTGCCCACGCTGGTGTCGATGGCGTACAAGTATTCGGTCGGCCAGCCGTACATGTATCCGCGCAACGACCTGTCGTACGCCGGCAATTTCATGCGCATGATGTTCGCCACGCCGTGCGAGGACTACGAGGTGAACGACGTGCTGGTGCGCGCGCTCGACCGCATCTTCATCCTGCACGCCGACCACGAGCAGAACGCGTCGACGTCGACGGTGCGCCTGTGCGCGTCGTCGGGCACCAATCCCGTTCGCGGCCATCGCCGCCGGCGTGGCGTGCCTGTGGGGACCGGCGCACGGCGGCGCCAACGAGGCCGCCCTCAACATGCTCTACGACATCCAGGCGCAGGGCGGCGTCGCGAAGATCGGCGAGTTCATCACCAAGGTCAAGGACAAGAACACCAGCGTCAAGCTGATGGGCTTCGGCCATCGCGTCTACAAGAACTACGATCCGCGCGCCAAGCTGATGCGCGAGACGTGCTACGAGGTGCTGAACGCCCTCGGCCTGCACGACGATCCGCTGTTCGAGCTGGCGATGAAGCTGGAGAAGATCGCGCTCGAGGACGAGTACTTCGTGCAGCGCAAGCTGTATCCGAACGTCGATTTCTACTCGGGCATCGTGCAGAAGGCGATCGGCATTCCGGTGCCGCTGTTCACGGCGATCTTCGCGCTGGCGCGCACGGTCGGCTGGATCGCGCAGCTGAACGAGATGATCGCGGATCCGGAGTACAAGATCGGCCGTCCGCGGCAGCTGTACGTCGGCGCCACGCGGCGGACCGTCACGCCGATCGCGCAGCGAACCTGAAGCCAACGCGGCCGGCCGGAGCGTACCGGCCGGCCAGCGCAGTTGTCGCGGATGGGATCCGCCCCCATCTTGGTAATCCATTGGGCCGTTCGAGGAAGGTGATGCAATGGGCAGCATGAAGGAATTCGAGTCGAGCAGCACGCTTTTCGGGTCCAACGTCCCGTTCATCGAGGAGCTGTACGAGCACTACCTGGCCGATGCCAACAGCGTCAGCCCGGAGTGGCGCGCCTACTTCGACGAGCTGCGCGGCGGCGCGGCCGACGTCGCGCATGCGCCGGTCATCGCGTCGTTCGTCGAACTCGCCCGGAACCGCAAGGTGGCGGGCGCGATGGTCGACGCCGAGACGATGCACAAGCAGGTGCTCGTGCTGCGGCTCATCAGCAAGTTCCGCACGCTGGGGATGTTCTACGCCGACCTCGATCCGCTGCAGCGGCACGAGCCGCAATACCTGCCCGACCTCGACCTGCGCACCTACGGCTTCACCGAAGCCGACCTGACCACCGAATTCGACGTCGGCTCGTTCAAGGCCGGCCCGGCGCGGATGCGCCTGGCCGACATCATCGCGGCGCTCAAGGAAACCTACACGCGCACGCTCGGCACCGAGTACATGTACATCTCGGATACCGCGACCAAGCGCTTCTTCCAGCAGCGGCTGGAGCCGATCCGCGCCACGCCGAGCTATTCGCCGGACGAGCGCCGCCACATCCTCGAGCGCCTCACCGCCGCGGAAACGCTGGAGCGCTACCTGCACACGAAGTACGTCGGCCAGAAGCGCTTCTCGGGCGAGGGCGGCCTGACGATGATCCCGATGCTCGACCGGCTGATCGAAAAGGCCGGCGCCGCCGGCGTGCAGGAGATCGTGCTGGGCATGGCGCATCGCGGCCGGCTCAACGTGCTGGTCAACACGCTGGGCAAGATTCCGGCCGACCTGTTCTCGGAATTCGAAGGCAAGACGATGCAGGACCTGCCCGCGGGCGACGTCAAGTACCACCAGGGCTTCTCGTCCGACGTTTCCACGCCGGGCGGGCCGGTGCACCTGACGCTCGCGTTCAATCCGTCGCACCTGGAGATCGTCAATCCGGTCGTCGAAGGCAGCGTGCGCGCGCGCCAGTTCCGCCGCGGCGACACCAAGGGCGACCAGGTGTTGCCGGTGCTGCTGCATGGCGACGCGGCGATCGCGGGGCAGGGCGTCAACCAGGAATGCCTGAACATGGCGCAGACCCGCGGCTTCTACACGGGCGGCACCATCCACATCGTCATCAACAACCAGATCGGCTTCACGACGTCGGACCCGCGCGACACGCGCGGCACGATCTACTGCACCGACATCGCGAAGATGGTCGAGGCGCCGATCCTGCACGTGAACGGCGACGATCCGGAGGCGTGCCTGCTGGCGGTGGAGATCGCGCTCGAATACCGGCAGCAGTTCCACAAGGACATCTTCATCGACCTCGTCTGCTTCCGCCGGCTGGGGCACAACGAGGCCGACGAGCCGATGGTGACGCAGCCGCTGATGTACAAGAAGATCGCGCAGCACGCGGGCACGCGCAAGCTGTACGCGGACCAGCCTGGTCGCCGAGGGCGTGATCACGCGCCGAGGAGCCGGACGCGATGATCGCCACGTATCGCGCGGCGATGGACCGCGGCCAGAACACCAACAAGACCATCATCGCGAACTACAAGCCGCCGTTCACGATCGACTGGACGCCGTACAAGAACCGCCACTGGACCGATCCGGCGGACACCGCCGTGCCGATGAAGAAGCTGCGCGCGCTCAGCCAGAGCCTGACCACGGTTCCCGCGGGCTTCAAGCTGCACTCGCGCGTGGAAAAGGTCATCGCCGACCGCCGGGCGATGGGCGAGGGCGAGCTGCCGCTCGACTGGGGCATGGGCGAGACGCTCGCCTACGCGACGCTGCTCGACGAAGGACACGGCGTGCGCCTGTCCGGCGAGGACGTCGGCCGCGGCACGTTTTCGCACCGCCACGCGGTGCTGCACGACCAGAACCGCGAGAAGTGGGACGACGGCGACGTACGTGCCGCTGCAGCACGTCAGCCCGAAACAGGCGAGTTTCGAGATCATCGATTCGGTGCTCACCGAGCAGGCCGTCGTGGGCTTCGAGTACGGCTATTCCACGTCGGACCCGACCCGTCTCGTGATCTGGGAAGCGCAATTCGGCGATTTCGTGAACGGCGCGCAGGTGATCATCGACCAGTTCATCAGCGCCGGCGAAGTCAAGTGGGGACGGATCTGCGGCCTGGTCATGCTGCTGCCGCACGGGTTCGAAGGCCAGGGACCGGAGCATTCGTCGGCGCGTCCCGAGCGCTTCCTGCAACTGTGCGCGCAGCACAACATGCAGGTGTGCGTGCCGACCACGCCGGCGCAGGTGTTCCACATGCTGCGGCGGCAGATCCTCCGCAAATACCGCAAGCCGTTGATCGTGATGAGCCCGAAGAGCCTGCTCCGGCACAAGGAAGCGGTGTCCTCGCTCGAGGACCTTGCCAACGGCGGCTTCCAGAACGTGATCGGCGAGGTGGACAAGCTCGCCGCGAAGAGCGTGCGGCGCGTGCTCGCGTGCTCGGGCAAGGTCTACTACGAGCTTCTCGCGTATCGCCGGGAAAAGAAGATCGACGACATCGCGATCATCCGGATCGAGCAGCAGTACCCGTTTCCGCACGCGGATTTCAAGGCCGAGGTCGCGAAGTACTCCGCATGCCAAGGAAGTCGTCTGGGTGCAGGAAGAGCCGCAGAACCAGGGCGCGTGGTACCGGCTGCGCGCCTACCTGCGCGGCGACATCCCGGACAAGCAGGTGCTGGCCTACGCCGGGCGCGCGATTTCCGCGTCGACCGCGGTCGGCTACAGCAGCAAGCACAATGCCGAGCAGAAGCAGCTGCTGGAAGACGCGTTCGCGGCCAAGCTGGCCTCGGGCGAAATGGTCGTCGCCCACTAGCAGCGCGACGGCCGGCACAATTCAGGAATCATTCCAATGCGTATCGAAGTGAAGGTCCCGCAACTGCCCGAGTCCGTGGCCGAGGCCACGCTCGTGAACTGGCACAAGAAGCCGGGCGACGCGGTGAAGCGGGACGAGAACCTGATCGACGTCGAGACCGACAAGGTCGTGCTGGAGCTGCCGGCGCCGGGCGACGGCGTGCTGGTCGAGCTGGTGAAGCCCGACGGTTCGACGGTGACGTCCAATGAAGTGATCGCGGTGATCGATTCGGATGCGGTGGCGGCAAACACTGCCGCGGCGCCCGCCCCGACGAAGCCGGTTGCGCCGCCCGCGCCGGCTCCGCAGGCCGCTGCGACGCCGGGCGCGAGCGTGACGGCGATGCCGGCCGCCCGCAAGATGATGGCGGACCAGGGCGTCCAACCGTCCGCTGTCGAAGGCACCGGCCGCGGCGGCCGCGTGACGAAGGGCGACGTCATCACCGCCATCGAAGCGCGCGCGGACGCCGGCAAGACCGCCGCCGCGTCCGTCGCCAAGGCGCCGGCTCCGGTCGCGCCGCCGGCGGTTTCGGTCCCGGTCGCCGCGGGGTCGCGTCCCGAACAGCGCGTGCCGATGTCGCGCCTGCGCCAGCGCGTTGCCGAGCGCCTGCTGCAATCGCAGTCCACGGCGGCCATCCTGACCACGTTCAACGAGGTCAACATGCAGCCGATCCTGGACTTGCGCGCCAAGTACAAGGATCGCTTCGAGAAGGAGCACGGCGTCAAGCTCGGCTTCATGGGATTTTTCGTGAAGGCGGCGGTGCACGCGCTGAAGAAGTATCCGGCGGTCAACGCGTCGATCGACGGCACCGACATCGTGTATCACGGCTACTTCGACATCGGCATCGCCGTCGGCAGCCCGCGCGGCCTGGTCGTGCCGATCCTGCGCGACGCCGACCAGATGTCGCTGGCGGAGATCGAGAAACAGATCGCCGAGTACGGCAAGCGCGCCAACGAAGGCAAGCTGACGGTCCAGGAACTGACCGGCGGCACGTACACGATCAGCAATGGCGGCGTGTTCGGCTCGATGCTGTCGACGCCGATCATCAATCCGCCGCAGTCGGCCATCCTCGGCGTCCATGCGACCAAGGAACGGGCCGTGGTGGAGAACGGACAGGTGGTCGTGCGGCCGATCAACTACCTCGCGCAGTCGTACGACCACCGGATCATCGACGGGCGCGAAGCCGTGCTGTCGCTGGTCGCGATCAAGGAAGCGCTGGAAGACCCGGCGCGGCTGCTGCTCGATATATGATCATTCATGAGAGCCGGGCCGATGCGCCTGCCCGAATCTGAATTTATGGCGGAACAGTTCGACGTAGTGGTGATCGGCGCCGGTCCCGGCGGCTACATCGCGGCGATCCGCGCGGCGCAGCTGGGCTTCCGCGTCGCGTGCATCGACGACTGGACGCGGGCCGACGGCAAGCCCGCGCCCGGCGGTACGTGCACCAACGTCGGCTGCATCCCGTCCAAGGCGCTGCTGCAGTCGTCGGAAAACTTCGAGCACGCCGGGCACGCGTTCGCCGATCACGGCATCGAAGTGAAGGGACTGGCGATCGACGTCGCGAAGATGCTGGCGCGCAAGGACCGCGTCGTCGCGCAGAACAACGACGGCATCCTGTACCTGTTCAAGAAGAACAAGGTCGCGTTCTTCCACGGCAAGGGGTCCTTTGCCGGCAAGGAGGGCGATGCCTGGCGCGTGAATGTCGCCGGCGCCAAGCCCGCCGAGCTTGTCCGCGCGGCACGTGATCGTCGCGACGGGCTCGCGGCCGCGGCCGCTGCCGGGCGCGACCATCGACAACGTCCGCGTCCTCGACAACGAAGGCGCGCTGGCGATTCCCGGCGTGCCGAAGAAGCTCGGCGTGGTGGGCGCCGGCGTGATCGGACTCGAGATGGGCAGCGTCTGGCGGCGCCTGGGCGCGGAGGTGACGGTGCTCGAAGCGCTGCCGGCGTTTCTCGGCGTGGTCGACAACGCGGTGGCCAAGGAAGCGCTGAAGCTGTTCACGCGGCAGGGCCTGGTCATACACACCGGCGTGGCGATCACCGACGGTGAACGTGGGCACGAAGGATGTCACGGTGGCCTACACCGACGCCGCGGGCAAGGCGCAGAGCGCGACGTTCGACCACCTGATCGTGTCCATCGGCCGCGTTCCCTACACTGGAGAACTTGGGGCGGACAGCCGTCGGGCTTGCAGCTGGACCCGCGCGGCTTCGTCGAAGTCGACGGCGACTGCCGCACCAATCTGCCCAATGTCTGGGCGGTGGGCGACTGTCGTGCGCGGGCCGATGCTCGCGCACAAGGCGGAAGACGAGGGCGTGGCCGTCGCCGAGCGCATCGCCGGCCAGCATGGGCACGTCGACTTCAACACGGTGCCCTGGGTCATCTACACGTCGCCGGAAATCGCCTGGGTGGGCCAGACCGAGCAGCAGCTCAAGGCCGCCGGCGTCGATTTCAGGTCCGGCACGTTTCCGTTCACGGCCAACGGCCGCGCCCGGGCGCTGGGCGACACCAGCGGTTTCGTGAAGATCCTGGCCGACCGCAAGTCCGACCGGATTCTCGGCGTCCACATCATCGGCCCGCAGGCATCCGAGCTGATTTCCGAAGGCGTCGTGGCGATGGAGTTCGGCGCGTCCAGCGAAGACCTGGCGCGCATCTGCCATGCGCATCCGTCGTTGTCCGAGGCAACCAGGGAAGCCGCGCTGGCGGTGGACGGACGGACGCTAAATCTCTAGCATTGGCGCAACACCCGACACAACGCGACGCGCGGGCGAAGGCGAGCGCGGGGGGCAGGACTTGGGGGAGCATTGAACGGCATCAACATCGCCATTGCAGCTTGCGGTCGGACGGCGGGTGTCGCCGCCGCGCGCGGGGCATGAGCGGAGCCTTTGCTCCGGACAACACGGCGCGCTCCTCGGGCGCGCTTATCGAATATCTCCAACCGCTCCTTGCCCGCCGCCATGCCCGGCTGGATGCCGCGCAATCCGCGGCGCTGCAGCGGCTGCAGCGGCTCTGCGATGAACTGACGGAATTCCGCGCGGCGCGGCAATCCACACTCACCCGCCTGTTCGCCGCGCCGGACGTGCCGCGCGGGGTCTACCTGTGGGGCGGCGTCGGGCGCGGCAAGAGTTTCCTGATGGACAGCTTCTTTGCGTCGGTGCCGATCCGGCGCAAGGTGCGCGTCCATTTCCACGCGTTCATGCGCAACGTGCACGCGGACCTGCATACGCTGAAGAGCGAGGTCGATCCGCTGGCGACCGTGGCCGCGCGCATCGCCAAGCGCTGGCGGCTCATCTGCTTCGACGAATTCCACGTGTCCGACATTGCCGACGCGATGGTGCTGGGCCGGCTCCTGTCCGCGCTGTTCGACGCCGGCGTGGTGTTCGTGATGACGTCGAACTATCCGCCCAGCGGACTCTGGCCCAATGGCCTGCAGCGCGAGCGGTTCCTGCCGGCCATCCGGCTTCTCGAACAATGGCTGGACGTCGTCGAAGTCGACGCCGGCGTGGACTACCGGTTGCGCGCGCTGGAGCAGGTGAACACGTTTCACGTTCCTTCCGGGCGCGAGGCCGACGCCGCGCTGGAGCGCGCGTTCGACGCAATGTGCGCCGGACCCGACGAGGACCCCGACCTGGTCATCGAGCGGCGTCACGTGGTCGCGCGCCGCCGCGCGGGCGGCGCCATCTGGTTCGACTTCGCCACGCTGTGCGACGGGCCGCGCTCGCAGCGCGACTACCTCGAGCTCGCCTGCCGCTTTTCGGTGATGTTCTGTCTCGGATATCCCGGTCATGTCGGCGCAGCAGGGTGACCTGGCGCGGCGTTTCACGTGGCTGGTGGACATCCTGTACGATCACCATGTGAAACTGCTCGCCTCCGCCGAGGCGCCGGCCGACGCTCTGTATCTCGCCGGACCCAACGCGCGTGAGTTCCCGCGCACCGTGAGCCGCCTCGCCGAAATGCGCACCCGCGAATACATGGCGTTGGCGCATACCGCCGATGCCGCCGTCACCGTTCCCATCGCCTGACCTACCCCGCAACCACTGCCCCCAAGGAGACTCGCGTGCACAAATTCAAGGCCTATCGCACCTTCGAGGAAAACAAGGTCGTTACGAGCCGGTTCGTGGAGATGTCGATCCCCGAGCTCGATCCGGGCGAGGTGGTCATCAAGGCCAAGTACTCGACGATCAATTACAAGGACGCGCTGTCGTTCAACGGCGCCGGCCGGATCATGCGCAAGTATCCGACCAATGCGGGCATCGACGTGGCCGGCACGGTCGAGACCTCCGCCGATCCGCGGTTCAAGCCGGGCGACAAGGTGATCGTCACCGGTTACGACCTGGGCGTCGCGCACGACGGCGGCTATGCCGAGCATGTGCGCGTGCCGGCGGCCTGGGTGGTCCGGCGCCCGGAAAGCATGACCGCCTTCGACGCGATGACGCTGGGCACGGCGGGCTTTACGGCGGCGCTGGCCATCCTGCTCATGGAACACAACGGCCTCACGCCGGCGGCGGGACCCGTCGCCGTCACGGGCGCGACCGGCGGGGTGGGTTCGGTCGCAATCGAGATCCTGAGGAAGATCGGCTACCACGTGGTCGCCATCACCGCCAAGCCCGAAGAGGCCGCGTATCTGAAGGAAATCGGCGCGTCGGAAGTCCTGCTGCGGCAGTCGCTCGACGTGACGAACATCCGCCCGCTCGGCAAGGCGACGTGGGCGGGCGTCGTCGACAACCTCGGGGGCGACCTGCTCGCGTCGCTCATTTCCATGATGAAGATCGGCGGCACCGTGGCTGTCGGTCGGCCTGGCGGCGGACACGCGGCTGAATACGACGGTCATGCCCTTCATCCTGCGCGGCGTGCGCCTGCTCGGCGTCGACAGCGCGAACTGCGACATGTCGATCCGGCAGAAGCTCTGGAACAAGCTGGCCGTCGAGTGGCGTCCCGACCGCGTCCACGATCTCGTCCGAACCATCGACTTCGACGACCTGCCGACGCACTTCGACCCGTATCTCAAGGGGCTCGTGCGCGGGCGCACGGTCGTGCGCATCGCCCCCGATTCGCACGGGGGATGATGTAGCGCAAATCCGGACCCCGGCGCCCGGACGCACAATCACGTCATGTCTCCCGGAGGGGCCGGGGGCATTCGTGCGGGCCGAGCCGACGTCTTGGAGGAAGCAGCAATGCGCAAGTATCAGGAATTTCATCGCCGGTCGCTGACCGACCGGGACGCATTCTGGCGCGAGCAGGCGGCGCTCGTCGACTGGCAGACGCCGTTCACGTCGGTCCTCGACTACGCGCACCCGCCGTTCGCGAAATGGTTCGTCGGCGGGCGCACGAACCTGTGTCACAACGCGGTCGACCGGCACCTGGCCACTCGCGGCGACCAGCCGGCGGTCATCTACATTTCCACGGAAACGGGCGCCACGCAGCGCTACACGTATCGCGAGCTGCACGCCGAGGTCAATCGTTGCGCCGCCGTGCTGCAGAGCCTGGGCGTGGGCCGCGGCGACCGCGTGCTGATCTACATGCCGATGATTCCCGAGGCGATGTTCGCGATGCTTGCCTGTGCCCGCATCGGGGCGGTGCATTCGGTGGTCTTCGGCGGATTCGCCGCGGCGAGCCTCGCGACGCGCATCGACGATGCGCGTCCCAAGGTATTGTTCACGGCCGACGCCGGCATGCGCGGCGGCAAGCCGGTGCCGTACAAGCACCTGGTGGACGAGGCGGTGCGGCTGGCCTCCCATCCGCCGAAGTCCGTGGTCATCGTCGATCGCGGCCTCGATCGCGACATGCCGCGGGTGCCTGGCCGCGATGTCGGCTACGCGGAACTGCGCGCGCAGCACATGGATGAGATCGTCCCGTGCGCGTGGCTGGAGTCGAGCGAGCCGTCGTACATCCTGTACACGTCCGGCACGACCGGCAAGCCCAAGGGCGTGCAGCGGGACACCGGCGGCTACGCCGTCGCGCTCGCGGCGTCGATGCGCCACATCTTCTGCGTCGCGCCGGGCGAGACGATGTTCACGACCAGCGATATCGGCTGGGTCGTCGGCCATTCGTACATCATCTATGCGCCGCTCATCAACGGCTCGACGACCATCCTGTACGAAGGCCTGCCGATCCGGCCCGATCCGGCGATCTGGTGGAAGATCGTCGCGGAAGAGAAGGTCACGACGATGTTCAGCTCGCCGACGGCGATCCGGGTGCTGAAGAAACAGGATCCGGCGTTCATGGCGAAGCACGACGTGTCGGGACTGCGCTATCTGTTCCTGGCCGGCGAACCGCTCGACGAGCCGACGGCGCGCTGGGCGTCCGACGCGCTGGGCGGCGTGGCGATCGTCGACAACTACTGGCAGACGGAGTCCGGATGGCCGATCCTGTCCGCGCAGCCGGGCGTCGAGGACACGCCGCGCAGGTTCGGCAGTCCGTCGTTCCCGGTCTTCGGGTACGACGTGCGCCTGCTGCACGAGGGCACCGCGGAGGAAGTCGCGGCGAACGAGAAGGGCGTGCTGATGATCATGCCGCCGCTTCCGCCGGGATGCATGACCACGGTGTGGGGCGATGACGATCGTTTCGTGAAGACGTACTTCTCCACTTTCCCGCGCAAGCTCGCGTATTCGACGTTCGACTGGGCCATGCGCGATGACGACGGCTATTACTTCGTGCTTGGCCGCACCGACGACGTCATCAACGTCGCCGGGCACCGCCTGGGCACGCGCGAGATCGAGGAAGCAGTGCAGGCGCATTCGGGCATTGCCGAAGTCGCCGTCGTCGGCATGGCGGACTCGCTGAAGGGACAGATCCCCGTCGCGTTCGCGGTGGTGAAGGATCCGGCGCGGGTCGCGGATGCCGCGGGCGTCGCCCAGATGCGCAAGGAAGTGATGGACACCGTCGACCGCGAATTGGGCGCGATCGCGCGGCCGGGCGCGGTGTACTTCGTGACGCTGCTGCCGAAGACGCGGTCAGGCAAGCTGCTGCGGCGATCGTTGCAGGCGCTGGCCGAAGGAAGGGATCCCGGCGACCTGACGACGATCGAGGATCCGGCGGCGCTGGAGCAAATCAAGGCGGCGCTCGCGGCGAAGGCCTAGCGCATCCGCGCTGCACCCGTTCCCGGTCAAGCCTGGGCTTGCCGGCGGGGTTCCTGCACCGTAAGCAGCGGGACATGAGCGATAATGCGAGGTTGACGTCCATCGTTGCCTCCCATGTCCGCCCCGCAGTCGTCCCATTCCATCTCCATCCCGTCCCAAGCTCCGCTCGCCGAAGTCACGCGAGGAGGCGTGGTCGAGAGCGTGCACGCGGGGTCGGTCGCCGTGGTCGATCGCCATGGCCGGCTGCTCTATTCCGCCGGCGATCCGGAAGCGCTGACGTTCACGCGCAGCGCATTGAAGCCGCTGCAGGCGTTGCCGTTCGTCGCCGGAGGCGGTGTCGAGCGCTTCGGCTACGCGCAGCATCAGGTCGCATTGCTTTGCGCCAGCCATTCCGGCGAGCCTCGGCATGTAGCGGCTGTAGGCGACATGCTGCAACGCGCAGGCAACGCGGTCGAGGACCTGCAATGCGGCACCCACGCGCCTTCCTATTTCGAACTGCGTGGCGAGACGCCTCCGCCTCCGCCGTATTCGCCGCTTGCGCATAATTGCTCGGGCAAGCACAGCGGCATGCTCGCGTACTGCGTCCAATGCGGCCATGCGAAGCATGACTACCTTGCCTTCGATCATCCGCTGCAAGCGGCCATTCGTCGCGCGGTGTCCCGATTCACCGCAACGCCGGAGGAACGGCTGGTGTCGGGCGTCGACGGTTGTTCGGCGCCGAACTACGCGCTGCCGCTGTCCGGGCTTGCGCTTGCGTTCGCCCGGCTGGCAACGGCGGACGTCGACGCGGAATACGGGCGCGCGCCCAAGACCCTGGCCGATGCCATGACCGCGCATCCGGAAATGGTTTCGGGCGAGCGCCGCAACGACCTGGCGCTGATGCAGGCAGGGCGCGGCGATTGGGTGACCAAGATCGGCGCGGAGGGCGTCCAGGCCATCGGCGTGCGCAGCCGAGGCTGGGGCATCGCCATCAAGGTCGCGGACGGCCACCCGCGCGGCCTGCACCCGGCGACCGTGGCGGTCCTCGGGCAACTGGGTTTGCTGGATGAGGCCGCGGCAGGCGCGTTGGCGACTTGGGGCCGGCCATCCGGTCAGGAATTATCGGGGAAACGTCACCGGCGACATCCGCGGCGTGGTTGTCTTGGACAAAATCGGCGGGTGAGGTCGACCCGGGAATAACCATGCCCGCCAATGAACTAAACCCTGTCCTGGCAGTCTGTTACGGCAAGCGTTCACCGCGTCTCGCCTGGTTGACCCGCGCCGGCAAGCCAACGTGTCCGGCCGCCGCAGCCGTCGCTGCGCGGGATAACAAACAATGACTCAGGGACGTCTTGCACGTGGGTGATCGCGAGGTCGATCAGCAGCTCGTGGAACGGGCGCAGCGGGGCGACAAGCGCGCGTTCGAGCTTCTGGTGGTGAAGTACCAGCGCAAGCTGGCGCGGCTCTTGTCGCGGTTGGTGCGCGACCCGGCGGAGGTCGAGGACGTGGCGCAGGAAGCCTTCATCAAGGCCTATCGCGCGCTGCCGAGCTTCCGGGGCGACAGTGCGTTCTACACGTGGTTGTATCGTATCGCGATCAACACGGCGAAGAACTACCTGGTGGCACTGGGGCGGCGGGCGCCGACGTCGACTTCCTTCGACAACGAGGAGGCGGAAGGTTTTGAGGATGCGGAACAGTTGCGGAACAGCTCCACGCCGGAAGACGAGCTGATCGGCAAGCAAATCGCCGCGACGGTGAACCGCGCGATGGATGCACTGCCCGAAGACCTGCGCACGGCGATCACGCTGCGCGAGATCGAGGGGTTGAGTTACGAGGAAATTGCCAGCGTGATGAATTGTCCGATCGGTACCGTGCGCTCGCGGATATTCCGCGCTCGCGAGGCGATCGCCGCCGAACTGCGTCCGCAGCTCGGCACAGATGAAACCCGGAGATGGTGATGAACGAGAATATTTCGCGCCTGATGGACGGCGAGGTCGACGCGCAGGAATTCGATCTGCTCTGCGCGGAAATGAAGTCGCCCGAGGCCATGAACGCGTGGGCGTGCTACCACGTCATCGGCGACCAGTTGCGCGGCGCGCACGGCGTGTCCGTGGGATTCGCGACGCGCTTCCGCGCGGCGCTTGCGGCCGAGCCCACGATGCTCGCGCCTCAATCGGCATCGCCGCCACAGCGCCGGCGCACGGAGCAAGTGGCCACGGCCGCCTGGGCGATAGCGGCGTCGCTTGCGGCGGTAACGGTCGTCGGCTGGACGGCGTTTTCGATGGTCGATGCCCCGCCCACGGCAGTAGCCAAGGCGCGCGAGGCCGCCACGGTGCGCGCCGCCCAGATCAAGCCCGAACTTCCCGCGGACTACCTCATTGCGCACCAGGAATACTCGCCGTCGACGGCCATCCAGAGCACGGGGCCGTATCTGCGTGCCGTGGCCGTCACCGGCAGCGAACCTCGCCCATGACTGGAAAGCGCGGCTGATCGTGGCAATCGTGTTCCTTCCATCCGCGGCGCGCACCGCGTCCACCGCGGCCGGTCGCGCGATACTCGCCTGGCGATGCTCGCGGCGGCCGCATTTGCCGGCGAAGCGTCGGCCGATGATGGCGCGCGATGGCTCGAGCGCGCCGCGCGGGCCGCCAAGACCCTGAATTACGCCGGAACCATCGTCTACCAGCACAACGGCCACGTCGACACGTCGCGGCTCGTGCACATGGTCGACGGCGGACAGGAGCAGGAAAAGCTGCTGAGCCTGGATGGTCCGGCGCGCGAGGTGATCCGCAGCAGCGCGGAAGTGCGTTGCTACTTTCCGGATGCCAAGGTGATCCGGATCGAGCCGCGGACGTTCCGCAACGTCTTCCCGTCGCTGTCGGCGGAGCAGTTGCGCAATCTCGGCCAGTATTACGAAGCGCGCATGGCCGTCAGCGAGCGCGTGGCGGGGCACTGGACGCAGGTCATGTCGTTCGAGCCCAAGGACGGGCTGCGCTATGGGCACAAGTTCTGGGCCGACGCGAATACCGGGCTTCTGCTCAAGGCCCGGGTCATCGACGATCGCGGCGAAGTCGTCGAGCAGTTCACGTTCACGGACGTGAGCATCAACGAAAAATTGGACCGCGAGATGGTCAAGCCGTCCTGGGCTACGGCGCCCCCCGATTGGCAGGTGAAGCAGGGCTCGTTCGGCGACATGGTGCCCAAGGAAACGGGCTGGTCCGTCGGCAGGCTGCCTGGCGGGTTCCAGAAGATCACGGAAGGCTACCGCACGCTGCGCGGCAAGCCCGACCCGGTCGTGCACCTGGTCTATTCGGACGGCCTGGTGTCGATCAGCGTGTTCGTCGAATCGATTGCGCGCCCGACGGTGCAGACCGGCGTATCGCAGCAGGGCGGGCTCAACGTCTACGCGACCAGGAACGAAGACCACCTGATAACGGTGCTGGGCGAGGCACCGCCCGCGGCCGTGCGTCAGATTGCGCAATCGGTCGCCCGGCGCTGATGCGCTGCCGCGGGAGTCCACTTAAGTAGAATCAGGATTGGGCGCCGGCTTAGTCTCCGGCAATTGTTCGTGCAACACGCTTGATGCAAAGGAATTCCATGTTGAAGCATTTCTTCGGGCGCGGAGGCCGTGTCGCAGGTGCCGCCGCATGGGCCACGACGTTTGCGGTCCTGGCGGCATTCGCGCCGCCCGTTTCCGCGCAGGGCCGGGCCGGACTGCTGCCCGACTTCACGGAACTGTACGAAAAGAACGGTCCGGCGGTCGTTTCCATCGACGTCACCCAGAAGGCGCGCCGCGCGCGCGGCATGCCGGAACTCTCCGAAGACGATCCGTTCTACGAGTTCTTCCGCCGCTTCGGACAGGTGCCGCCGGGGCCGCGCGGCCCGCAGCGGGAGCCCGAGGCGCAATCCGTCGGGTCGGGCTTCGTCATCGGCGCCGACGGCTACGTCATCACCAACGCGCACGTGGTGGACGGCGCCGACGAAGTCACCGTCAAGCTCTCCGACAAGCGCGATTTCAAGGCCAAGGTCATCGGCGCCGACAAGCGCACCGACATCGCGCTGCTCAAGATCGACGCCAAGGACCTGCCCAAGGTCACCATCGGCGATCCGGACAAGCTGCGGGTTGGCGAGTGGGTGGTCGCGATCGGCAAGCCCTTCGGCCTCGAGAACACGATGACCGCGGGCATCGTCAGCGCGAAAGGCCGCGACCTGCCGCAGGAGAACCTGGTTCCGTTCATCCAGACCGACGTCGCCATCAATCCCGGCAACTCCGGCGGGCCCCTGTTCAACATGCGCGGCGAGGTGGTCGGCATCAATTCGCTGATCTATTCGCGCACCGGCGGCTACATGGGCCTCGCGTTCGCGATACCCATCGATGTCGCGATGAACACCGTGAACCAGCTGAAGGACAAGGGCCGCGTCACGCGGGGCCGCATCGGCGTGCAGATCCAGCCGGTCACCAAGGAAGATGCCGACGCATTCGGCCTCGGCGCGCCGCGCGGCGCGCTGGTCAACGGCGTCGAAAAGGACGCGCCGGCCGCGAAAGCCGGCATCGAGATCGGCGACATCATCATCAAGGCGGATGGCCGGGACGTGAAGTCGTCGAACGAACTTCCGCGCATCATCAGTTCCGTCCGGCCGGGCACCAAGATCAGCATCACCGTCTGGCGCAAGGGCGCGCAGAAGGACTTCACCCTGACCGTCGCCGAAATGAAGGAAGAAGCGGTGGCCACGCCCGCCCGCGGCAACCAGCCGCCCAAGGAACGCGGCAAGCCCAACCGCATGGGGCTCATCCTGTCCGACCTGACCGACGAGCAAAGGAAGGAAGCCGAGGTCAAGAGCGGCGTGCTGGTCGAAGACGTGGCGCCCAGCGTTCGCGGCAACATCCAGCCTGGCGACGTGATCCTGGCCATCGTCAACCGCGGTCAATCCACGGAGGCTAAGAGCGCCGCGCAGGTGAACGACCTGATCGCGAAGCTGGACAAGGGGGCGTCGGTGACGCTGCAACTGAAGCGCGGCGAGCAGCAGTTCTTTTCGGCGTTGCGCGTGACGACCGGCGAGTAGCCGAATGACTTCGCCGCAGCGTGGCCGCGCGACCCCGGTCGCGCGGCTTACGCTGCTCACCCGCGCGTACTGCCACCTGTGCGACACGATGCGCGATGCGCTGGGGCCGCTGGCCCTGGCGCACGGCGCGACGGTGCTGGAAATCGACGTCGACGCCGAGCCGGAACTGGAAGCGATGTATGGCGAGCTGGTCCCCGTGCTCTTGCACGGCGATGTCGACCAGGGCCAGGTGCTTTGCCACTATCATCTCGATCGCGCGCGGGTGGTCGAGGCGCTGACTGACAGGTGAGGGGCCCAGCCCGGCGCGATTGCGCGTCAAGGGAAAACGCGCTGGTTGGACGGAACCGGCATTTTCCGATATAATTCAAGAGTTTCCGATGTCATCCCTCCGCGGCCGACCGGTGTCGACCGTGGCTTCCAGCCGGGCACCTTCGGGTGCCTTTGCTTTTCTGCCTCTAAAGCACGCGTGCGCCTAATCCGCAATTTTTCCATCATCGCCCACATCGACCATGGCAAGTCGACGCTGGCTGACCGGTTCATCCAGCGCTGCGGCGGGTTGTCCGATCGCGAAATGAGCGAACAGGTCCTCGATTCGATGGACCTGGAACGCGAGCGCGGCATCACGATCAAGGCGCAGACGGCCGCGCTGACCTACAAGGCACGCGACGGCGAGACGTACAGCCTCAACCTGATCGACACGCCCGGGCCACGTCGATTTCGCGTACGAGGTCTCGCGGTCGCTGGCGGCCTGCGAGGGCGCGCTGCTGGTCGTCGACGCATCGCAAGGCGTGGAAGCGCAGACGGTGGCCAACTGCTACACCGCCGTCGAGCAGGGCGTCACCGTCGTGCCCGTGCTGAACAAGATCGACCTGCCGTCGGCGGACCCGGAGCGCGTGATCGACGAGATCGCGGACATCATCGGCATCGACGCCACCGACGCCGTGCGCGCGAGCGCCAAGAACGGCGTCGGGATCGACGACATCCTCGAAGCCGTCATCGCCAAGATTCCGCCGCCGGATGGGGATCCCAGTGCGCCGTTGAAGGCCTTGATCATCGATTCGTGGTTCGACAACTACGTCGGCGTGGTCATGCTGGTGCGCGTGATGCAGGGCGTGCTGCGCCCCCGCGACAAGCTGCTGCTGATGGCCGGCGGCTCCATCCACAACTGCGAGCAGGTCGGCGTGTTCACGCCGAAATCGGTCGCGCGCGACGAGCTGTCGGCGGGCGACGTCGGTTTCATCATCGCGGGCATCAAGGAGCTCAAGGCCGCCAAGGTCGGCGATACGGTCACGCTGGCCAACCGCCGCGCCGACTCGGCATTGCCGGGATTCAAGGAAGTGAAGCCGCAGGTGTTCGCCGGCCTGTATCCGGTCGAGTCCAACCAGTACGAGGCGCTGCGCGACGCGCTCGACAAGCTGAAGCTGAACGACGCGTCGCTGCACTACGAGCCCGAGGTGTCCCAGGCGCTGGGCTTCGGCTTCCGCTGCGGCTTCCTGGGACTGCTGCACATGGACATCGTGCAGGAGCGCCTGGAGCGCGAATACGACATGGACCTGATCACGACCGCGCCGACGGTCATCTACCAGGTGCTGATGCGCGACGGCACGGTGCTCGAGATCGAGAACCCGTCCAAGCTGCCGGACCTGTCCCGCGTCGAGGAAATCCGCGAGCCGATCATCACCGCGACCATCCTGATGCCGCAGGAATACGTCGGCCCGGTGCTGACGCTGTGCACGGAAAAGCGCGGCACGCAGAAGAACATGCAATACCTCGGACGGCAGGTCATGCTCACGTACGAGCTGCCGATGGCCGAGGTCGTGATGGACTTCTTCGACAAGCTGAAGTCGGTGTCGCGCGGCTATGCGTCGCTCGACTACGAGTTCAGGGAGTTCCGCGCCGCCGACGTGGTCAAGCTCGACATCCTGATCAACGGCGAGCGCGTGGACGCGCTGTCGGTGATGGTGCACCGTTCGGTGGCGATCTACCGCGGCCGCGAGGTCGCGTCCAAGATGCGCTCGCTGATTCCGCGGCAGATGTTCGACGTCGCGGTGCAGGCGTCGATCGGCGCCAACATCATCGCCCGCGAGACGATCAAGGCGATGCGCAAGAACGTGCTCGCCAAGTGCTACGGCGGCGACATATCCCGCAAGAAGAAGCTCCTCGAGAAGCAGAAGGCGGGCAAGAAGCGGATGAAGGCCGTCGGCAACGTCGAGATTCCGCAGGAGGCGTTCCTGGCCATCCTGCAGGTCGGCGACAAATAGCGACGGTGGAAAGACGAACCGCCGGGATCGGGGGCCGGACGGCGGACATGCCGCGGCCGGCCCGTGCCACAATCCGCCGGCCCGGCCACGAGCCGGTTCAACCAAACCATGCCTAGACTCCAATGAATTTTGCGCTGATCCTGTTCCTGCTCACGCTCGCCACGGGCGTCCTGTGGCTGCTCGACATTGTCATGTTCAGGTCGAGGCGACAGGCCGCGCTGACCGCGGCGCTGGCCGACTTCGACGCGAAGAATCGGGCAACGGGCGCCGACGCGGGCGCCGTTCGCCACGAACGGGAACAGCTGGAAGAGCGCATGCTGCGCCAGCCCGCGTGGGTCGAGTACGCGGCAAGCTTCTTCCCGGTGCTGCTGGTCGTGTTCATGCTGCGCTCGTTCGTCGCCGAGCCGTTCAAGATTCCGTCGTCGTCGATGCGGCCCACGCTCGAGGTCGGCGATTTCATACTGGTCAACAAGTTCATCTACGGATTGCGCCTGCCGATCGTCGAGGCGAAGATCGTGCCGGTGTCGGACCCGAAACGCGGCGACGTCGTCGTCTTCCGGTATCCGCTGAACCCGTCGCAGGACTTCATCAAGCGCGTCATCGGCGTGGGCGGCGACGTGGTCTCCTATCAGGACAAGGCGCTCACCGTGAACGGCAAGCCGCTGCCGCAGGTGCCCGACGGGACCTACAGCTATCTCGAGAACATGCGCTTCGAGACGCTGGACCGGATGCTCGTGACCGCCGACTCGGGGGATGGCGCGCGCACGTTCACGATCGGCGTCAATCCGCGCGCGCCGCCGGTCAATCCGCAGGCCGTTCGGCCGTTTCCGGGACGCGAAAATTGCGACTACAATGAGCGCGGATTCACCTGCAAGGTGCCGGCAGGGCATTACCTGATGATGGGCGACAATCGCGACAACAGCGACGACAGCCGCTATTGGGGGTTCGTTCCGGACGACCACATTCGCGGCAAGGCGTTCTTCATCTGGTGGAACTGGGATGACCTGTCGAGCTTTGCATTCAAACGCGTAGGCAGCGGCATACGCTGACGGAAAGGGAAGACTGGACATGAACATGCCGATGCCGGCACGGCAACGCGGCCTGACAATGATGGGGTTTCTTTTCGTCACCGTGGTCGTGGTCATCGCGGCGCTGATCAGTTTTCGCGTGATCCCCGCCTATATCGAATATTTCTCGGTGCAAAAGGCGCTCGAAGGCGCGCTCAACGACTCCAAGGACCTGTCCCGGGCGGACGTCCGCAGACTTGTCGAGCGCCGCCTCGGCGCCGAATACATCGATTCCGTCCACGCCAGCGACATCGAAGTCGATCAAGTCCGGCAACGTGACCACGGCGTCGGCAAGCTGGCAGACCAAGCTGCATCTCATCGGCAACGCCAGCATCCTGCTGGAGTTCGACGCGTCCGCCTCGCGGTAGCGCGGCCGCGCGGACCGGATGGCCGAATCCCTGCGCCTGAAACTGGACTATACGTTTCAGCCGGGCCGAACTGCTGCGCCAGGCGCTGACGCACCGCAGTTTCGGCACGCCACACAACGAGCGCATGGAATTCGTCGGCGACGCCGTTCTCAATTGCGTCGTGGGCACGGTGCTCTACGAGCGCTTTCCCGCGCTTCCCGAGGGCGACCTGTCGCGCGCGCGCGCCGGTCTGGTCAACGGCGACACGCTGGCGCGCGTCGCGCGGCAGCTGGGGATCGGCGACGCGATCCTGCTGGGCGAAGGCGAAGCGAAAAGCGGCGGCGCCGACCGCGCGTCGATACTGGCCGATGCGCTCGAGGCGCTGTTCGGCGCGGTCTATCTCGATGGCGGGTTCGACGCGGCGCGTCGCGTCATCGTCACCTGCTACGCGGACGTCCTTCGCGACGCCGATCCGGGAACGCTGGGCAAGGATCCGAAGACGCGCCTGCAGGAGTGGCTTCAGGCACGGCGCTGGCCGGTCCCCGAGTATGTGGTCACCGCGACGAGCGGCGACCCGCATGACCAGCGTTTCACGGTGGAGTGCCGGATTCCCAGGCTCGCGATCGTCACCTCGGGCGAGGGCTCCAATCGACGCGCGGCGGAGCAGGCTGCAGCGGAAGCGGCGAGCGCATTGGCCCTGGCCGCCGAGCGAAAGGGGGCCGGCAATGGCAGGTGATCCGGACGTCAACGAGCCCAATGCCGTGGCCGACAAGGCGAGCTCAAGCGAAGCGCAAGCATCCTATCGCTGCGGACACGTGGCCATCGTCGGCCGGCCGAGCGTGGGCAAGTCGACGTTGCTCAACGCACTGGTCGGGCAGAAGATCAGCATCACGTCGAAGAAGCCGCAGACAACACGGTACCGGATCACCGGCATCGCGACCGACGCGCAGGCGCAGTTCGTCTTCGTCGACACGCCCGGATTCCAGACCAAGCACCGCTCGCGCCTCAACGACCGGCTGAATCGCGCGGTGCGGGAGAGCCTGGCGGACGTCGATGCGGTGGTTCTGGTTCTCGACGCAACGCGTATCACGCCGGCGGATCTCGCGGTGGTCGAGCTGCTGCCGCGGGACGTGCCGGTCATCGCCGCCGTGAACAAGGTGGACACGCTGGCCGACAAGGCGGCGTTCATGGGGCGCCTCGCGGAAATCGCGCAATTGCATCCGTTCGCCGCGATCGTTCCGGTGTCGGCGGAGAAGGGGACGCAACTCGCGGCGCTGAGGGGAGAGATCGCGAAGGTGCTTCCCGCGTCCGACAGGCTGTATCCGGAGGACGACCTCACGGACCGCGACGAACGCTTTCTCGCCGCGGAATTCATCCGCGAGAAGATCTTCCGCCTGCTGGGCGACGAAGTGCCCTACGCGACGACGGTCGGAATCGACAAGTTCGAGATGGATGGCGCGTTGCGCCGCATCCACGCGACGGTCTATGTGGACAAACCCGGCCAGCGCGCGATCCTGCTGGGCGAGGG
The DNA here is from genome assembly GCA_963834045.1 of uncultured beta proteobacterium. Classification (GTDB taxonomy): domain Bacteria; phylum Pseudomonadota; class Gammaproteobacteria; order Burkholderiales; family Casimicrobiaceae; genus VBCG01. The sequence continues at coordinate 546,367 of CAWIAK010000001.1, forward strand.
CGGGTCGCAGATGAAGGCCATCGCGACGCACGCGCGCGGTGACATGGAAAAGCTCTTCGGCGGCCAGGTGTTCCTGGAGATCTGGGTGCGCGTGAAGAGCGGCTGGGCCGACACCGACGCGTCTCTCGCGCGGTTCGGTTACTAGCGGGCGGGTGGCGAGTCAGCATGGCCACGCGCCAGCCCATGGAACGGCGAGACGGGGAAGCGGCTTTCGTGCTGCATACGTATGCGTATCGCGAAACCAGCCTGATCGTGGAGGCGTTCACCGCCGGATACGGTCGCGTGGCCATCGTGGCCCGCGGCGCCAAGCGGCCCCGGTCGGAGACCCGCGGCCTGTTGCAGGCCTTCCAGCCGATCACGCTGTCGTGGGCGGGCACCGGCGAACTCAAGACGCTGCTCAAGGCGGAATGGAGCGGTGGCCTTCCGCTTCCGCACGGCGCGGCGCTGCTGTGCGGATTCTATTTGAACGAATTGCTGCTGAAGCTGCTCGCGCGCGAGGACCCCCACGCGGCGCTGTTCCGCGACTACCACGACGCGCTGGCCGCGCTTTGCGCGTCCACGACGGCCGTGGAGCAGGGCGCGGTGCTGCGGCGCTTCGAACTGCGCCTGCTGGCGGAACTGGGCTACGCGCTGCCGCTGACGCATGACGCCGATACCGGCGCCGCCATCGATCCCGCCGCGCGATACCATTACCACTTCGGTCTCGGGCCGCGTGCGCTCGGCGCAAGCGGTGTGCGGGAGCCGGGTGCGCGCTACCCGCGCATCCGCGGCGCGACGCTGCTCGGCCTGGCCGCCAACGCCATGCCCGACGCCGAAACGGCCGCCGAGGCCAAACGCCTGATGCGCGAAATCCTGGACCATTATCTCGAAGAGCGGCGCATTTTCAGCCGGCGCGTCGTGCAGGACCTGCAGGCCATCGACGAAGAAAGCTCTCCATGATCGAACTCGGCGTGAACATCGATCACGTCGCCACGTTGCGGCAGGCGCGGCGCACGTACGAGCCCGACCCGGTGTGGGCGGCGGTCGAGGCGCATCTGGGCGGCGCCGACGGCATCACCGTGCACTTGCGCGAGGATCGGCGGCACATCCAGGACGAGGATGTCCGCCGGCTGCGGGAGCTCGTTCACATCAAGCTCAATCTCGAAATGGCGGCGACCGACGAAATGCTTGCCATCGCGTGCAAGCTGCGGCCCGAGATGGCCATGCTGGTCCCCGAGGGCCGGCACGAAATCACGACGGAAGGCGGGCTCGACGTCGCCGGCCAGGAGGCCAAGCTCACGTCGGCGGTGGCGCGGCTTGCCGATGCCGGCATCGTCACGTCGGTGTTCATCGATGCGCTGCCGCACCAGATCGACGCGGCGGCACGCATCGGCGCCCGCGTCTGCGAAATCCACACCGGGCCGTATGCCCACGCATTCCATGGCAAGGGCCGCGACGCGCAAGGTCCGGCCGTGATGGCGGAACTGGCAAAGATTCGAACGGCGGGCGAGGCGGTGCTCGGCCACGGCATGCGTTTCAACGCCGGTCATGCGCTCAATTATTTCAACGTGCAGCCGGTCGCTGCGCTTGCCGGGCGTGCGCGAGCTGCATATCGGCCACGCGATCGTGTCCCGCGCGGTCTTCGTCGGATTGCGCGAGGCCGTACGCCAGATGAAGGCGCTGCTGCGCGAAGCGGTCGCCGCGCGTGCGGCCGGGGCTCCCCGATCGTGAGCGGCATCGAGCTTGCGCGCGGTCCGGTCGTCCTCGGCATCGAAGGCACGACGCTCACCGCCGCCGACCGGGCGCCGGCTGCTGCATCCGCTCACCGGTGGCGTCATCCTGTTCACGCGCAATTTTTCATCGTGCGCGCAGCTGAATGCGTTGACCGCGTCGATCCGGGACGCTGCGCACGCCGCCACTGCTGATCTGCGTCGACCACGAAGGCGGCCGCGTGCAGCGCTTTCGCGACGGATTCACCGCCATTCCTGCGATGCGCACGCTGGGCGAACTTTGGGACCGCGACGTCGCGCGGGCCGCCGCCGAAGCGGAGCGCCTGGGGGAGCTGCTTGCGCGCGAACTGCGCGCGCATGGCGTGGACTTCAGCTTCACGCCCGTGCTCGATCTCGACTTCGGGGCCAGCGCGGTGATCGGCGACCGTGCGCTTCACGGCAATCCCAATGCGGTCGCGCACCTCGCGTCGTGCCTGCGCCGGGGGCTCAAGGCGGGCGGATGCGCGGTCGTCGGCAAGCACTTTCCCGGGCACGGATTCATCGCCGCGGATTCGCACGTCGACCTGCCGGTGGACACGCGCACGCTGGACGCAATGCAGGCCGACGATCTCATTCCCTTCGCGGTGCTCGCCGCCGAGGGCATGGAAGCCGTCATGCCCGCGCACGTGATCTATCCGGCAGTGGACAGCGTCGCGGCGGGATTCTCGAGGGTTTGGCTGCAGGACATCCTGCGCGGGCGCCTCGGGTTCGACGGCCTCATATTCTCTGACGACCTCGAAATGGCCGGCGCGCACGCCGCCGGCGATATCGTGGCGCGCGCCGAAGCGGCGTTCGCGGCAGGTTGCGACATGGTGCTCGCGTGCAACGACTTCGCGGCGATGGACGAACTCCTGTCGCGCTGGAAGCCGGCGGCGCAGCCGGACCTCGCACGCCGCGCGGCGCGAATGGTAGGGACGTAGCGTCGGAACATCGACGCAACACCGAAGTGCGAAAACGCCGCCTCGACTGCGGCGCCTGCTTCAATTGCGACGTCGAATCTAAAGCGCCAGCCGTAGGCGGCGATTTCGCACTTACGGTGTTGCGTAGGCCTGACCCTACCTACCATGCGGCCACTTGCCTCCCAGGCGATGCGTCAACTCTTCCGCGGTGTGTGCGACGAGCGGACCCAACTGCCTGATGCGATCATCAGGCAGACGCGACGACGGACCGGCCAGGGAAATCGCACCCAGCGTTTCCGCGTGCTCGTCGTAGATCGGCGAGGCTACACACCTCGTGCCGAGCGCGTGCTCCTCGTCGTCGAACGACCAGCCCCGCTGGCGGATGACGCGAACGCTTGCCCACATCGTCTCGGGCGTGGTGATCGTGTTGCCGGTGATGCGCGGCAGGCCGCGCACCTTCAATATCGCGTCGATCTGGTCGTCGGGCAGCGACGCGAACATCGCCTTGCCGACACCGGACGCGTGCAGCGGCGCCCGGCTCCCCAGCTTGACGATCGTGCGCATCATCTCGCGGCACTGGACCTGGTCGACGAACACGGCCTCGGTGCCGTCCAGGATCGCCAGGTTGACCGTTTCGCCGGATTGATCCATCAGGCGGCGCATGAACGGATGGCTCTGCGCGATGAAGTCGCGGCTCGCCAGGAAACTCGAACCCACGGTAAAGGCCTGGACGCCGACGTACCAGCGTCCCTGTTCGCCCGCCTGGTACACGTAGCCCATTTTCTCGAGCGTGGCCAGCAAGCGATGAACCGTCGACGGCGGCAGGTGCACGCGTTGCCCGATGTCGGTCAGCGTCAGGCCGCCTTCCGCGAGCCCCAGGCATTCGAGGATCGACAATCCGCGCGTCAGGCTCTGCACCTGGCTGGTGACCACACCCGCCTTGACGGGCGTGCGTCCGACTTTGGCAGGCGATGGGCCGAGGCGTTGCGTCATGGTTTCCTTGCGCAGAATCAATGGCTCAGGATCTTGGACAGGAAGTCCTTCGTGCGTTCGCTCTTGGGATTGGCGAAGAACTCCTTCGGCGTGTTCTGTTCGACGATCTGCCCCTGGTCCATGAAGATCACGCGGTCGGCCACCGACCTCGCGAAGCCCATTTCGTGCGTGACGCACAGCATCGTGATGCCCATGCCGGCCAGCTCGATCATCACGTCGAGCACCTCCTTGATCATCTCGGGGTCGAGCGCGGATGTCGGTTCGTCGAACAGCATGATCCTGGGCGTCATGCACAGCGAACGCGCGATCGCCACGCGCTGCTGCTGGCCGCCCGACAGCTGCAGCGGATACTTCGCGGCCTGCTCGGCGATACGCACGCGCACCAGCTGCGCCATCGCCCGCTCCTCGGCTTCCTTCTTGGGAACGCGGCCGACCCACATCGGCGCCAGCGTCAGGTTTTCGAGGACCGTCAGGTGCGGAAAGAGGTTGAACTGCTGGAACACCATGCCGACATTCTTGCGCACGGCTTCGATAGCCTTGACGTCGTCGGTGATCTCGATGCCGTCGACGGTGAGCCGGCCTTCCTGGTGATCTTCCAGCGCATTGATGCAGCGGATCAGCGTCGATTTGCCCGATCCCGACGGACCGCAGATGACGATGCGCTCCCCTTTGGCGACGGACAGGTCGATGTCGCGAAGCACGTGGAAGTCGCCATACCACTTGCTGACTTTCTCGAAGTTGATGATGGGTTCGGCCATGGCGGGATCGTCAATGCGCGTTCGCGACATCAAGGTGCCGCTCGACCCACTGGCTGTAGCGCGACATCGCGAAACAGAAGCCCCAGTAGATGGCGGCGATGAACAGGTAGCCTTCGAGGTAGAACTGGCGCCAGTTGGCGTCGCCGCCCAGCGCCAACGCGAGCGACCCGGTCAGGTCGTACAGGCTGACGATGGTGACCAGCGAGGTGTCCTTGAACGTGCTGATGAAGCTGTTCATGATCGACGGGACCACCATGCGCAACGCCTGCGGCAGGATGATCTTGCGCTGCGTTTGCCAATACGACAGGCCCATCGCCGCGGCCGCCTCGTGCTGACCCTTCGGTATGGCCTGCAGGCCGCCGCGCACCACTTCGGCCAGGTACGCGGCGGAGAACAGCGTGATGCCGATCAGCACGCGCACCAGCACGTCGACGGTGATTCCCGGCGGCATGAACAGCGGGAACATGAACGAGGCCATGAACAACACGGAGATCAGCGGCACGCCGCGGATCAACTCGACATAGACGATGCACAACGAGCGAATGGCGGGGAGGTGCGAGCGGCGGCCCAGCGCCACCAGCACGGCAATCGGAAAACCGGCGGCGATGGACAGCGTGGACAGCAGCATCGTGAGCGGCACGCCGCCCCAGCGCGCCGTTTCCACCGGCGTGAGGCCCGCGACACCGCCGCGCATCAGCACGAAGAAGACGGCCAGTACCGCAATCCAGGCCACGATCAGCCAGCGGCTCCACAGCACGCGCGTGCAGCTCGCGACCAGCATGGCGACCATCAATAGCGTGGCCACCAGCGGGCGCCATTGTTCCTCGAACGGATAGCGGCCGAACAGGATCAGCCGGTATTTTTCCGCGATGACGCCCCAACAGGCGCCGGCATGGTCGAGCGCCCGGCAGGCGTCGTTGTCCGGCTGCGTGATCGAGCGCACCACCGCCCAGTTGTAGAATTCCGGCACCCAGCGCACGAGCAGCGCCACGACGATGATCGTCGCCAGCGCGTTCTTCCAGTCGGCGAACAGGCTCTTGCGCAGCCGCGCCAGCAGTCCCACGTGGCGCGTGGGAGGCGGGCGCGCGATGACCGGCGGACGAAGGGCGGTGTCCATGCTGGTGGTGGGAACTTAGCGCTCCCTGATCGCCGATCGCGCGTTGTACCAATTCATCAGCGCGGCGGTGACAAGGGACAGCGTGAGATACACGGCCATGAGGATCGTGATGCATTCGACGGCGCGGCCGGTCTGGTTGAGCGTCGTGTTGGAAATCGATACCAGGTCCGGGTAGCCGACCGCGACCGCCAAGGACGAGTTCTTGGTGAGGTTCAGATACTGGTTGGTCAGCGGCGGAATGATCACGCGCAGCGCCTGCGGCAGCAGCACGAGCTTCAGCGCCTGCGCGCGCGACAGCCCGAGCGCTCCCGCCGCCTCCGTCTGGCCCCACGGCACCGACTGGATGCCGGAGCGGACGATTTCCGCGACGAAGGATGCGGTGTAGATCGTGAGTCCGAGCGTGACCGCGAGAAACTCGGGCGTTACGGCGCCGCCGCCCGAGACGTTGAGGTCATTGCGCACCGGCAATTCCAGCGCCGTCGGCGCGCCGCCCGCGATCCAACCCAGCAGCGCTCCCAGGCCAGCGATGACCAGCGCCGGCCATACCATCGGCGCGCGCCACCCCCGTCTTCTCGAAGGCGGCGCGCGCCCAGCGCCGGTAGAGCCAGGCGGCGACGATGCCAATGGCGAACCCGGCGAGCGTCACCACGTGCCCTTGCTCCCATTCCGGGACCGGGAACGACATGCCGCTCTTGGAAAGGAAGATGCCGGGCAGCGGGTGCAGCGCCTCGGACGCGGGAGGCAGCCAATCGCCGTTCAGCAGCGAAGTACCACATCAACAGCTGTATCAGGACCGGGATGTTCCGGAACAGCTCGACGTAGCCGGTGCACAGGCCGCGCACCAGGAAGTTGCGCGACAGCCGGCCGATGCCGATCAGCGTGCCGAGAATCGTCGTCAGCACGATGCCGACAAGCGCCGCGCGCAACGTGTTGGACAGGCCGACCAGGAACGCCTTCCAGTAGGGATCGGCCGAGTCGAACGCGAACGCGGACTCGCCGATGTCGAATCCGGCGGGCTGCGTGAGGAAGCCGAACCCGCTCTGGATTCCGCGCACGCGCATGTTCTCCAGCGTGTTGTGCGCGAGGAACCAGACGGCGGTGGCGATCATCGCCACCGCCACACCCTGGTAAATCAGACCGCGTGTTGCCCGGCTGCGCCAGGACCAGTCGCGTCGCTTGGACCGCACTCCCTAAAGGCCGGAGGGTTCAGCGAATCGGCGGCGCGTACTGGATGCCGCCCTTGTTCCACAGGTTGTTGAGTCCGCGCGGCAGCTTCAGCGCCGATTGCGGGCCGACATTGCGCTCGAAGATCTCGCCGTAATTGCCGACGGCCTTGATCTCGCGGTAGGCCCATTCCTTGTCCAGCCCCAGCAGTTTGCCGGTGTCCTCGGTCGTGCCCAGGATGCGCTGGATCGGCGGCTCGGTGCTCGACTTCATCTGATCGACATTGGCCTGCGTGAGTCCGTATTCCTCGGCTTCGAGCAGCGCATAGATCGCCCACTTCACGATGGTGAACCACTCGTCGTCGCCGCGCCTGACCATCGGTCCCAGCGGTTCCTTGGAAATGAGTTCCGGCAGGATCAGGTAGTCGTCGGGCTTCTGCGCTTCCTTGTTGCGGATCGACGCCAGCCCGGAGGCGTCCGTCGTGTAGGCCTGGCAACGGCCGGCGAAGAACGCCTTGACGCTGGCCTCGAAACCCTCGAACACGACGGGTTTGATCTTGACGTTGATCGACTTGAAGTAGTCGGTCAGGTTCTTCTCGGTCGTGGTGCCGGACTGCACGCAGATCTCGGCGTTCTTGAGCTGCTTGGCGCTGGTGATCTTGGACTTCTTGGGGACGATGAAGCCCTGGCCGTCGTAATAAGTCACCGCGGTGATGAACAGGCCCAGCGAAGCGTCGCGGGTCAGCGTGAACGTCGTGTTGCGGGACAGGATGTCGACTTCGCCTGACTGCAGCGCCGTGAAGCGCTGCTGCGCGTTCAGCGGCACCCACTTGACCTTTTTCGCGTCGCCGAGCACGGCAGCCGCGATCGCCTTGCAGATGTCCACGTCGAGACCGACCCAGTTGCCCTGGCTGTCGGCGGCCGAAAATCCTGCAAGCCCGGTATTGACGCCGCAGACGAGCTGGTCGCGCTGCTTGATCGCGTCGAGCGTCTTGCCGGCGTGCGCGCTGGCGGCGAACATGCCTGCCGCAAGCGCGAGCGACGATGCAGCGAGGACCTGGAGTGTGGATTTGCGCATGGGAATTTCCTTGAGGATGCTGACGTTGCCGGCACCCCTTGCGGAATTCCGGAGAGAGCGGGTCTGGAGCGGATAATGACAAACCTTCCGCCGCAACACAAATGGGACCACATTGACAGCGTGGTCCCGCTCGCGCTATTGAGCGATACAGCCGCGCGACATGCGCATCGCGGATCGTCAATGTCACAACCCGAGGGAGAACAGCAATGGCCGACCGGAAGATCATCGCAGTATTGGGCGCCACCGGTGCGCAGGGCGGGGGACTCGTGCGGGCGATCCAGGCGGATCCCGGTGCCGGATTCGTCGCCCGCGCCATCACGCGCGACGTCAACAGCCCGAAAGCGAAGGCGCTCGCCGCCCTTGGCGCGGAGGTGGTCGCGGCCGACGTGGACGACGGAGCAAGTCTCGAACGCGCGTTCGCCGGTGCGCACGGCGCGTTTTGCGTGACCTTCTTCTGGGACCACTTTTCGCCGAGCCGGGAAAACGCCGAGGCACGCAGCATGGCGGCGGCGGCCAAGGCTGCCGGCGTGCGCCATGTCATCTGGTCCACGCTGGAGGACACCCGCCACTGGGTTCCGCTGAACGACGACCGCATGCCGACGCTGATGGACCACTACAAGGTTCCGCATTTCGACGGCAAAGGGGAATCCGACATCTGCTTCACCGAGGCCGGCGTGCCCACCACTTTTCTGCTGACGAGTTTCTACTGGGAGAATTTCATCTACTTCGGCATGGGTCCGAAGAAAGGGCCGGACGGCGTGCTTGCGCTCACGCTGCCGATGGCCGACAAGCCGTTGTCCGGCATGTCCGCCGGAGACATCGGCAAGTGCGCGTTCGGCGTCTTCAAGGGCGGTGACACCCACATCGGCAAGCTGGTCGGTATCGCCGGCGAGCACCTGACCGGCACGCAGATGGCGGCGTCGTTTTCCAGGGCGCTGGGCCAGGAGGTCCGCTACAACGCGGTGACGCCCGCCGCGTATCGCGCCTTTGGATTTCCGGGTGCCGACGACCTGGGAAACATGTTCCAGTTCTACACCGAATTCGCGGACTATTTCACAGGTGCGCGGGACCTGAGGGTGGCGCGGGCACTCAATCCCGAACTGCTGACTTTCGACGCGTGGCTCGCCGCCAACAAGGGCCTCATACCACTGGCCTGACCCGGGCAGCGGACGTTCACGCGAGCTTCAAGTGCGGCGTCACCGCGTAGGCGGTCCCGGCGATGTCGATGACGTACTTGGCCGCAAGAATCTGCTCGTCCGACAGCGCCGCAACGCCGTCGCCTGCCCGCGCATAGCCCATCGCCACGGCGCGCCCGTGCTTGCGGCTGTATCCGGCCGACGTGAGTTCGCCCACGTTGCGTCCGTCCATGAGGATCGGCTCTCCACCCCAGGGGAACGCGAGGGGATCGTCGAACGTGAACATGACCAGCCGCTTGCGGACGCCGGCGTCCCGCTGCTTTTGCAAGCGCGGCGCGTCCGATGAACGGCGCCGGCTTGTCCATCTTTACCGCATAGGACAGCCCGGCTTCCCACGGTGTCTCGTCGGGCGATAATTCGGGGCCCCACGCACGCCGCCCGGCCTCGACGCGCAACGCGTCGATCGTGTAGTAACCGGCATCCTTGAGTCCGAAGGAGTCGCCGACGCTCCACAGCGCGTCATAGAGCGTGACGCACTGGTCGGTGGGCACCACCATCTCGTAACCGGGGCCGCCGACATAACTCATGCGGGCCGCGCGCGGGCGCGCATAACCAACATCGATTTCCGCCGTCATCGAAAACGGCAGCCCGGCCTTGGTCAGGTCATCGGAGGAAAGTTGCGCGAGCAGCGCCTCCGCCTTGGGACCCATCAGCGAAATCACCGAATAGGCGCTGGTGACGTCGACCAGCGCGGCAAATTCCGCTGGAGTCGATGTGCCGTTCGATCCACGACGCGTCACGCGTGACCTGGCCGGAGCCGGTCAGGATGAAGAAGGTGTCTGCCGCCCAGCGCGTGATGGTGAGGTCGCTCTCGAATCCGCCGCGTTCGTTGAGCATCGCCGTGTAGACCATCCTGCCGATGGGAACGTCGATCTCGTTGGCGCACAGCCGCTGCAGCACCGCGAGCGCGTCGCGGCCCTTGAGGATGAATTTGCCGAACGACGTCTGGTCGAAGACGACGACGTCCTCGCGGCATGCGCGCTGTTCTTCGAGGACGAACGGCAGCCAGCCCGGCGCGGCAAACGTGTAGGGCGGCGCTTCAGCGCCCGCCGGCAGGAAATAGTTGGCGCGCTCCCAGTTGAGCTTGCTGCCGAACACGGCCCGCTTTGCGAGCAGCCGGTCATACAGCGGCGATCGGCGCAGCGGCCGGACGGTCTGCAGCTCCTCGCGCGGCCAGCGCATCGCATAGTGCAGGCCGAGCGACTCGACCGTGCGATCGGCCAGGTGCCGGCGATTCGCGTGGAAGGAGGCGAAGCGCCGGATGTCCACGTCCCAGAGGTCGAGCGGCGCTTCGCCGCCGACGATCCACTCGGCGATCAGGCGTCCCGCGCCGCCGGAATTGGCGATGCCCGCGGAGTTGAATCCTGCGCACACGAAATAGCCGGCGACTTCGGGCGCCTCGCCGAGGATGAAATTGCCGTCGCCGGTGAAGCTCTCGGGGCCGTTCAACAGCATCCGGATTTCGGCGGTCTCGAGGCAGGGCGTGCGGTGAATGGCGTTTTCCATCAGGATCTGGAACTGGTCCCAGTCCTCCGGAAACAGCTGGAATTCGAAGTTGTCCGGAATGCGCGGCGGATTCCATGGCTTGGCGACCGGCTCGAAGCCGCCCATCACGAGGCCGCCGACTTCTTCCTTGTAGTAGATGAAGCCGTCCGGATCGCGGATGACCGGCAGCGCGGGAGTCACGCCGGATATCGGCTTGGTGACGATGTAGAAGTGCTCCGCGGAGTACAGCGGCACGTTCACGCCGGCCAGGCGGCCGAATTCGCGCGCCCATTGCCCGCCGCAGTTGACCAGCGTTTCACAGGTCATCTCGCCGGAATCGTCGCCGCTCTTCCACGCGATGCCCGTCACGCGTCCCTTGGCGGTGCGCACGCCGGTCACTTTCACGCCTTCGTGAATCTTCGCGCCGCGCTGCCGGGCTCCTTTGGCCAGCGATTGCGTGAGGTCCGTCGGATTGGCCTTGCCGTCGCCGGGAATCCACACGGCACCGGCGAGATCGTCGGTGCGCAGGATGGGCGCGAGCCTGCCGGCTTCGGCCGGCGACACGTAATCAAAGGCGATGCCGAAGCTCTTCGCGCGCGCCATCTGCCGCTTGATGAGTTGCATCCGCTCGGGCGTCTTGGCCACGTTCAGGCTGCCGCATTGTTTCCAGCCGGTGGCGAGCCCGGTTTCCTGCTCGAGCGACGAATAGAGCTCGATGCCGTACTGGCTCATGCGCGTCGCGTTGCGCGTGGCGCGCGTCTGCCCGACCAGGCCGGCGGCGTGCCACGTGGTGCCGCACGTCAGCTTGCCCTGCTCGAGCAACAGCGACGTCGGTGATGCCGAGCTTGGCAAGATGGTAGGCCGTCGAGGCGCCTGCGATGCCGCCGCCGACGATGACGACTTGCGCGTGTTTGGGGAGGGTGGGCATGGAGGCAGACTCAGTCAATAATTGCGCAAGCGCAGCGTCACAGCTTGAGCGTCGCGACGCCGATGACCACCGTCGCGGCGCCTGCGAAACGGGCAAGGCCGAAGCCTTCCTTCAGCCACAGCGCGCCGATGAGCGCCGCGAAGATCACGGACGTTTCGCGCAACGCGGCCACCGCAGCCACCGGCGCGCGCGTCATCGCCCACAGCACGATGGCGTAGGCGGCCACGCTGCAAAAGCCGCCCATGAGGCCGCGGCGCCACTGGCTCCGTACGTAGCCAACGGCCGGCGCGCCCCGACGCCATGCGAATCCAGCCCAGGAAGACGATGCCCTCGATGAACGTCAGCCACAGCACGTAGCTCAACGCGTTGCCGGACGCGCGCGCGCCGGTGCCGTCGACCAGCGTATAGACGGCGATGATCGCGGCATTGGCAAACGCCCACCAGGCCGCGGCGGGCGGATGGCGTTCGCGCCGCGCGAAGGCGATGCCGATGATGCCGATAGAGATCAGCAGGATGCCGACGATGACCTGCGGCTGCGGCAGTTCGCGCAGGAACACGGCGCCAAGGACCGTGACGAGCAGCGGCGCCGTTCCGCGCATCAGCGGATACGCGAACGACAGGTCGCCGGTCCTGTAGGCTTGCGCGAGCGTCAGGTAGTAGCCGAAGTGGATGAAGGTGGACAACGCGATGAAGAGCCATGCGCCCGAATCCGGAAGCGGCAGGAATGGCAACGCCACCAGCGAGCATGCGGTCGAACCGGCGACGACCGTCGCGGTGTCCAGCAGCGGGTCGCCGCCTCCCGCGGATTTGAGGAGCGCGTTCCATCCGGCATGGAGCATGCCGGCGCCCAGCACCGCGAGCGTAACGCCAAAGGTAAGTTCCACGTAGGGCGGGGCGGACGGGTCAGCGAAGTTGCACGAGACGCGCGGTCAGCGCGGAGTGGCGTCGGGGATCGGGACCGCCGTTCGCTGCGCGGCTTCCAGCGTCGCCACGTAGCGCGCGAGCGGGGGCGTGACGGCGCCCTCGACCTTGGCCAGGTCGTCCCACAGCCGCAACTGCACGGCGTCGTCGGCGTACGGCTGCGCGATGAAAGCGGCCGCCTGCTCCGGGGTAAATATGCCGCCCTGCAGGGCCAGGCTGCGCTTGGAGTCGGCGGACAGCGCTTCGAAGTAGCCGTCACGCGTCGCGCACAGGTAACGCTTGGCGTCGACGTGCAGCTGGATGGGCGCCAGGACGTCGTCGTCGAACAGCGAGCGCAGGAAGGGCAACGCGGCGTACTGATGCACGTCGTCCACGCCGCGCAGCGTCGGCGATTCGCCCTGGTCGTTCAACAGGTGTCCCAGGTCATGCAGCAGCGATGCCGCGACCAGCGCCGGCGTGGCGCCCGCGTCCTCGGCACGCATCGCGGTCTGCAGCGCGTGCTCCAGTTGCGTGACCGGCTCCCCGGCGTAGGCACGGCCGCCCTTGCGGGCGAACAGGACGCAGATGTCGGAAATCGAGAGGGCCATGAGGAAAGTCAGGCGGTCCGCGGCCCGCGCTTCGGCCAGCCCGCCTTGGCGTCGCCGGGCGCAGGCACCGGATCGTCGTCGGGCACGATGTCCGGTTCCGGTTCCTTCAGCCGCGTCCGCGCCAGCACGCCGGCCTCCTCCAGGATCGGGTAGGCGATCGAGCAGATGTGCGAATTGATGCGCTTCAGGTCGGAAATGAGGTCGAGGTGCAGCGACGAGGTCTCGATGCTTTCCACCGTATTGCCGGCGAGGCGCGTCAGGTGCGAGTCGGCGTAGGCGCGCTCCAGGTCGCGGAACAGGACCTTCTGCGCCAGCAGCTCCTGCGCGCTCTTCAGGTCGCCGTTCAGGAACACGCTCATGCCCAGGCGCAGGTTGGCCACCAGCCGCGCATGCAGGTCGCAGATCTCGGCCGTTCCGGCCTCGGAGAAATTGCGGTGCTTCTCGATCTTCTTTTCCTCGAGGTCGATCAGCACGCGCTCGATGATGTCGCCGACCTGTTCCAGGTTGATCGTGAACGACACGATGTCCGCCCAGCGCCGGCCTTCCTTTTCGTCGAGCGCTTCGCGCGATATCTGCGTCAGGTACAGCTTTACGGCGGTGTAGAGCTGGTCGACGATGTCGTCCTTCGCGCGCAGCCGCGCCGCCAGCACGCGATCGTTGGTCTGCATCACGACCAGCATCCCGTTCAGCATGTCCTCGACGACGTCGCCGATGCGCATCGCCTCGCGCGCCGCGTTGGCGATGGCCAGCGTCGGCGTGCCGAGCGCGGAAGGGTCGAGATGGCGGGGCGTCGCGGGATTGTCGGCCGCGGGCTTCGCTGGAAGCAGGCGTTCGGCGATCCGGGCGATCCGTTCGGTCCAGAAAATGAAGAGCAGCGCCAGCGTCACATTGAATCCCAGGTGGAACAGCACCACCTCGCGCGCCTTGTCGAGATCCAGCGCGTCGATCCAGCCATCGACATGGGGAAGGAACGGGATGGCGATCACGCAGCCGATCAGCTTGAACAGGAAGTTGCCGAGCGTTACGCGGCGGGCTTCCGGCGGCGATTGCATCGTCGAAACCATGCCGAGCAGACCGCTGCCCAGATTGGCGCCCAGCACCAGGCCCAGCGCGACGGGCAACGCAATCACGTGCAGCGACGCAAGCGTTGCGACCAGCAGGACCACGGCCAGGCTCGAGTAGCACAGCATCGTGAACAGCGCCGCGACCAGCATGTCGAGCAGCACGTCGCCGGTCAGCGACGCGAAGATCACCTTGACGCCGGCGGCCTGCACGAACGGCTTGGCGGCGACGCGATATCCATTGCAGCGCGAACATGATGAGGCCGAGCCCGATCAGGATGCGGCCGAAGCGGCCGGCATTGGTCGCCTGCATGGACGAGGAACAACGTCACGCCGGACGAAGATCAGCAGCGGGGCAAGCCAGGACAGGTCGAACGACAGGATCAGCGTGACGAACGAGGTGCCGACGTCGGCGCCCAGCATGACCGCCAGCGCGGGCGCGGTGCCGATGAGTCCCTGGCCGGCGAACGCGGCGACGATCAGCGCGGTGGCCGTGCTGCTCTGGATGAGGCCGGTGACGCCCAGGCCCGCCAGGAATGCGGTGAAGCGGTGGCTGATGCTCTTGCGCAGCACGCGCCGCAGGTCGCCGCCGTACAGGCGCAGGATGCCGGTGCGCACGATGTGCGTTCCCCAGACGAGGAGGGAAACGCCGGCCAGCAGGTTCAGCAGCGTTGGCATGCGTCAGGCCGCCTGCGCCTTGGCCGCGACGAGTCGCTTCACGAAGCGCTTCACCGGCAGCGAAGCGCGTCACCATGGCAGCGAAGCGCGTCACCATGGCAGCGAGTACGTCTTGGTGTTGGTGAAGGACTTCATCGCTTCCTGCACGCCCTCCTTGTATCCCAGGCCGGAATCCTTGATGCCGCCGAAGGGCGTGAGTTCCAGCCGGTAGCCGGGGACTTCGCGCACGTTGACCGTGCCCACGTGCAATTCGCTCACGAGCTTCGTGATGTAGTCGAGGCGGTTCGTGCAGACTGCCGACGACAATCCGTAGGCCGTGCCGTTGGCGATGGCAATGGCGTCGTCGATGTCGCGGAAGCGAATCACCGGCGACACGGGTCCGAAGGTCTCGGTCTTCACGACGTTCATTTCCGGGCGCACGTGGTCGAGCACGGTCGGCGAATACAGCGCGCCGCGGCGCACGTTGCCGGCAAGCAGCTTCGCGCCCTGCGCCACGGCATCCTCGACGCGCTGCTCGAAGTTCAGCGCGGCGGCCTCGTCGATCACCGTGCCCATGTCCAGCGACGCGTCCATCGGGTCGCCGTACGTCCACGCGCGCGTTTTCTCGACCAGGCGCGCGACGAAGTCGTCGGCGACCTTCTCGTGCACGAGCATTCGCTTGACGGCCGTGCAGCGCTGGCCCGGAGTTCTTGTACGAACCGGCCGCCGCCAGCATCGCCGCCTCCTCGATGTCGGCGTCCTCCATCACGATCAGCGGATCGTTGCCGCCCAGCTCGAGCACCTGGCGCTTGTACACGGCCTTCGCGGCGATGTACTTGCCCACGGCGACGCCGCCGGTGAAGGTCACCAGGTCGACGTCGGGATTGGTCAGCATCTCGTCGGCGATTTCCCGCGGGATCGCCCGTGACCACCGAGAACATTTCCGGCGGCAGTCCGGCTTCGTAGAGAATGTCGGCCAGCAGCAGCGCGGACAGCGGCGTCTTCTCCGTCGGCTTCAGCACCATGCGGTTGTTGGTCGCGATGGACGGCGCGACCTTGTGCGCGACCTGGTTCAGCGGGTGGTTGAACGGCGTGATCGCGGAGATCGCGCCTTGCAGCGGCTCGCGCAGCGTGTACACCTTGCGCGATTTGCCGTGCGGCGTCAGGTCGCACGAGAAGATCTGGCCGTCGTCCGCCAGCGCGGCGTTGCGCGGCGAAGGTGAACACGTCGCAGGCGCGGCCCACCTCGTAGCGCGAATCCTTCTTGCCGATGCCGCACTCCGCCGTGATGAGATCCGAGATCGCTTCGGCGCGCGCGCGGATCAGGCCGGACGCCTTGTTGAGGATTTCCGAGCGCTCGTAGCGGGTCAGCCTGGCGCGATAGGCGCGGGCGGTCGCGAACGCGCCGCGGATGTCGTCGACGCTGGCCTTGGGCACCGTCCCGACGAGCGCGTTGGTGTACGGATTGCGGACTTCGATGACGCGGTTGCCCGCCGACCTCGCGCCGGCGATGCGCATCTTGGCGCTGCAGGACCGCGCCGCGCTTCACGTCCGCCAGTTCGGTCATCATGTTCATTGCAGGTGATTGAGCGCGAGGTCGAACGCGTCGAAGTTGCGCCAGCGGCGTCCGCCGAGATCGCCGGCCTTGCGGTTGGCGATCAGCGGCACGCGCTGCTCGGAGGTGCCGCCGTGCGAACGCAGCGGCGCGTCGAGGCCCGACAGGTCGTGCCGGTCGCGGCTGGTGCCGATCACGGTCAGGCGCTCGGACACGACGACCAGGTCGCCGACGCGATCGGGCGGCAATTCGAACTTCGCGCACGCCTGTTCGCGCGTGTACACGCCTTCGATGCCGGGCAGCGCGGCGATGTGCCGGATCGCATGGTCGCGCGTCGGACCCTGGCCCAGGTACACGGTGGCATACGAACCCAGCGCGCCGTGATGGACGACGTACGGATCGGTGATGGGCAGGATCACGCGCGTCGTGCCCTTGCCGTACCACTCGTCGAGGCGATCCTGCAGGAAGATGATGTTGGGCTGGCCGAAGGCGTCGGTCTTGGCGTTCATGCCGTGGTCGGCGGTCAGCACCACGGTGGCGCCCAGCGCATCGAGCTGCCCGAGATAGCCGTCGAGCATGGCCGTGAAGTCATTGGCCGCCGCGGTGCCGGGCGCCGACTTGTGCTGCACGTAGTCGGTCGTCGACAGGTACATGACGTCGGGCCGCTCGCGCGCCAGATAGCGCGACGCCGGCCGCGAACACGAATTCGGACAGCGCGGCGCTGTACACCGACGGCAGCGGCAAGCCGGTCAGCCCGAGCACGTCGGCGATGCCGTTGGCCGCGAGCGTCACCTGGTCGGCCTTCTCCGACGAGAAGCAGATGCCCTTGAGCTTGTGTCCGAGCAGCGAGCGCAGCTTGTCCTTGGCCGTCACCACGGCCACCTTGGCGCCGGCATCGGCCAGCGCGGCCAGCAGCGTGCCGGCGCGCAGGTACTTGGCGTCGTTCATCATGACCTCGGCCTGCGCGTCCGGGTCCCAGAAATAGTTGCCGCAGATGCCGTGCACCGACGGCGGCGCGCCGGTCACGATCGACAGGTTGTTGGGGTTCGTGAACGACGGCACGACGCTGTCGGCGGTCAGGCAGGTGCCGCGCTCGCGCAGCGATGCGAGGAACGGCGCGCGGCCGGCGGATATCGCCTGCGTTGATGTAGTCGGGCTCGCACCCGTCCACGCAGACGACGACCAGCGGACGATCCGGCCAGCGATAGGTCCGCCCGTTCGACGCTGACGGTACGCGCGGTCGGGACGCTCACTGGCGTCTCCGGGGAAGGGCGCGCGCAGGCTTGGCGGGCGCGGCGTGCGCGTCGTGCGCGCGGTGCATTCGCTCGCGGCTGCCCATCACGTGGTCGTAGAGGGCGCGGCCGGCGGCGGCCGCCTGGCCGCTGGAGATCTTTTCCACGATGTCGTGATGCTCGCGCGTGGAGACCGGCAGCGCGCCGGCCTGCGCCAGGCTCGCCCGGCGGTAGAGATGAAGCTCGTTGACCAGGCGCCGATACGTCGCGAGAAGCTTGGCGTTGCCGGCAAGCTCGACCAGCCGGTCGTGGAATTGCAGGTTGGCGCGGTGGTACGCGTCGAGTTCGTCCCGCGCGGCCGCCTTGTCCATGCGCTCGACCAGCGCACGCAGTTCGCGGACGTCGGCCGCGGCGGCCTTCTGCGCGACGCGACGGCCGGCGAACTCGTCGAGCGCGGCGCGCAGTTCATAGATTTCGTCCGCTTCCTCCAGGCTGACCTGGCGCACGAAGACGCCGCGGTTCTTCTCGAGGCGCACCAGGCCGGACTCCTCGAGCGAGCGGAACGCCTCGCGCACCGGGCCTCGCGAAACGCCCAGCATCTCGGCGATGGCGGCTTCGTTCAGCTTGGCGCCGGCGCCGAGTTCGCCGGCGAGGATCATTCGCTCGAGTTCGCGCTGCACCAGCATGGACAGCGAGTTGGTCTGCAGCAGCATGATGGCGCTGTCGGGCACGCCGCGGCGTCGGCCCGCGGGCACCGGCGCCGGCGCGCGCCCCGCGCTTTGGGCAATCGGGGATCTTGAGCATGTTGCGATTAGACGGCGGGATGTGTAGATTGTCAACAATCTGCAATCGACGTGACCCAGACTGGTGCCGGGCGTGCCGCAATCGATGGCGTCGGCGCCGAGCGGGCTCTTGGCCGGGCCGGGCGTTGCCCGCCGTGGCAGGGGCGCGTAGCATCCTCGCACGCCGTTACCTCGCGCGCGACTGGCGGACTCACGGAAAATGCATCTCCGCATCACTGAATTTCCAACCCGTTGGCAACAAGGAGCACATCGATGAAATCCCACCGAGGCATTCTCTGGCTGTCGTCCGTACTGTCCGCCGCGGCATTTGCCGTCTTTGCGAGTGGTGCCGCGTCCGCGCAGAAGACCGAGCTGCTGGTGTACACGGCGCTCGAAACCGACCAGCTCAAGGCGTACGCGGACGCGTTCAACAAGGCGGTGCCCGACGTCGAGATCAAGTGGGTGCGCGACTCGACCGGCGTCATCACGTCGAAGCTGATCGCCGAGAAGGCCAACCCGCAGGCCGACGTGGTCTGGGGCCTCGCGGCGACCAGCCTGCTGGTGCTGGAGAGCGATGGCATGCTGCTGCCGTATGCGCCGGCCGGCCTTGCGGCGATCGGCGCGGCGTACAAGGACTCGAAGAACCCGCCGGCGTGGTGGGGAATGGACGTCTGGGGCGCGACCGTCTGCTTCAACACGGTCGAAGCGGCGAAGATGAACCTGCCCAAGCCCGAAACGTGGCAGGACCTGACCAAGCCGATCTACAAGGGCAAGATCGTGATGCCGAACCCGGCCTCGTCGGGCACCGGCTACCTCGACGTCACGTCGTGGCTGCAGATCATGGGCGAGCAGAACGGCTGGAAGTTCATGGACGGGCTGCACGAGAACATCGCGCAGTACACGCACTCGGGCAGCAAGCCGTGCGTGCAGGCGGGCGCCGGCGAATTCCCGATCGGCATCTCGTTCGAATATCGCGCCAACACGATCAAGGCCAAGGGCGGACCGATCGACCTCGATCTTCCCCAAGGAAGGCCTCGGCTGGGACATGGAAGCCTTCGCGATCATGAAGAACACGAAGAAGCTCGACGCGGCGAAGAAGCTCGCCGACTGGGCGTCGTCGAAGGCCGCGATGACCGAGTACGCGAAGAACTACGCGATCGTCGCGGTGCCGGGCATCGCGCAGCCGCTGCCCAACGTGCCGGCCGACTACGAGAAGCGCCTCGCGAAGAACGACTTCGCGTGGGCGGCCAAGAACCGCGACCGCATCCTCGCCGAGTGGACCAAGCGCTACGACGCCAAGTCCGAGCCGAAGAAGTAACGGCTTGACGGCCAGCGGCGGTCCGGACCCGGGCCGCCGCGTTCACCTCCGCAGATGCGCGCGCGTGACCGACGAATCGACCTACCTCAAACTCGACGGCATCCATAAGAGCTTCGGCAAGTTCGAAGCATTGCGGGATATCGCGCTCGCGGTCCGCCGCGGCGAACTCATGGTGTTCCTCGGGCCGTCCGGATGCGGCAAGACGACGCTGCTGCGCATCGTCGCCGGCCTGGAGACGCAGGACCGGGGCACGATCGTGCAGGACGGCCGCGACGTCTCGCGGCTGCCGGCGATCAAGCGCGACTACGGCATCGTGTTCCAGTCGTATGCGCTGTTTCCCAACCTGACGATCCGCGACAACGTCGCCTATGGCCTCGTCAACCGGCGGCAGGGCCGCGAGCGCATCGCGGCGCGCGTCAAGGAACTGCTGACGCTGGTCGGATTGCCCGATTCGGGCGCCAAGTACCCGGGCCAGATGTCGGGCGGCCAGCAGCAGCGCATCGCCCTCGCGCGCGCGCTTGCCGCGGCGCCGGGGCTGTTGCTGCTCGACGAGCCGCTGTCGGCGCTCGACGCCATCGAGCGCGTGCGGTTGCGCGGCGAGATTCGCGCGCTGCAGCAGCGGCTGGGCGTGACGACGATCATGGTCACGCACGACCAGGAAGAGGCGTTGTCGGTGGCCGACCGCATCGTCGTGATGAATGCCGGCCGCATCGAGCAGGTCGGCACGCCGCGCGAGATCTACGGCGCGCCGGCCACGCCGTTCGTCGCCGACTTCGTCGGCAAGATCAACGTGCTGCCGGCGGTGGCCGAAGGCGGCGGCCGGTTCCGCGTCGGCACGGTGTCGCTCGACGTCGTCTGCCGGGACGTCGCCGCGGGGACCGCGGTCAAGCTCTATCTGCGGCCCGAGGAAATCGCGCTGAACGCGAACGGCGCCTCGCCGGGCAACACGCTGGCCGCCAAGGTCGCGCACATCGAGTTCCTGGGCGCGTTCTGCATGATCGGCATCGCGCTCGACGCCGCCGGCGCGCCCGCGCTCGTCGCCAACGTGCCGAGGCAGACGGTCGACGCGGCGAAGCTCGCGACCGGACAGGCGGTCACCGTGAGCCTGCCGCCCGCGGCGCTGCGCGTGCTGGGCTAGGATGACGACCCCCACGCTCGCTGCGCTCGCTGCCCCCAAGGGGGCGCATCAGTACCTTGGGTCGGCCCTGCGGTACTGACGATGGCCTCTTCCGCCGGCGCGCTTGGCCGACAACCGGCGCCCGTCGTCACGCCGTACGTGCATTGGCACGACCGGCTCGCGCAGGCGCTGCTGCTCGCCTGCTGCGTCGCGCTGTGCGTGTTCCTGCTGGCGCCGCTGGCGACGATCCTGATCAGGAGCGTGCAGGACAAGTCCGGCGCGTTCGTCGGCCTGCTGCAGTTCCAGGAGTACTTCGCCACGCCGGCGCTGCGCAGCTCGATCTGGAACACGATGTGGGTGGCGACCATCGTCACCGTCATCACGGTTCCGCTCGCGTTCTTCTATGCGTATGCGCTGACGCGCTCGTGCATGCCCGGGCAAGATGGTGTTCCGCGTGATCGCGCTGACGCCGATCCTGGCGCCGTCGATGATGTCGGCGATCTCGTTCGTCCAGTGGTTCGGCACGCAGGGGGCGATGAAGTGGCTGCTCGGCGGCGCGTCGGTCTACGGTCCGATCGGCATCATCCTGAGTTCGATCTACTCGACCTTTCCGCATGCGCTGATGATCGTGCTGACCGCGCTGCTGCTGGCCGACGGCCGCCTCTACGAGGCAGCGGAATCGCTGCGCACGCCGCGCTGGCGCAAGTTCCTGACGATCACGCTGCCCGGCGCGCAGTTCGGCCTGGTCAGCGCGACGATGGTCGTCTTCTCCTACACGGTCAGCGACTTCGGCATCCCGAAGGTGATCGGCGGCAACTTCAACGTGCTGGCGCTCGACATCTTCAAGCAGGTGATCGGCCAGCACAATTTCAACAAGGGCGCGGTCGTCGGCCTGATCCTGCTGGTGCCGGTGGTGCTCGCGTTCGTCGTCGACTGGATCATGCAGGGTCGCATCCAGGCGCAGTTCTCCGCGCGCGCGGTGCCCTACGCGCCCAAGGCGATCGCCATGGTTCGACCGCACGATGCTGGTGTTCTGCGTGGTCGTGGCGCGTGTTCCTGCTCGCGGTGCTCGGCATGGCCGTCTACACGTCGTTCATCAAGTTCTGGCCGTACGACAAGTCGATCAGCCTGCGGCACTACACGTTCGGCCTGATCGACGGCGGCGTCATCTCGTCGTTCTTCAACAGCCTGAAGATGGCGATCTGTCAGCGCGGTGTTCGGCACGATGTTCATCTTCGGCGTCGCCTACCTGCTGGAAAAGACGCGCGGCATGGCGCCGCTCAAGTCGGTGGTGCGGCTGCTGGCGGCGATCCCGATGGCGGTGCCCGGCATGGTGCTGGGCCTGGGCTACATCCTGTTCTTCAACGAGCCGTCGAACCCGCTCAATCCGCTGTACGGCACGCTGTCGATCCTCGTGCTGTCGACGATCGTCCACTACTACACGTCGAGCCACCTGACGGCGGTGACCGCGCTGAAGGCGCTCGACAACGAGTTCGAGGCGGTCTCGTCGTCGCTCAAGGTGCCGTTCTACAAGACGTTCTTCCGCGTCACCGTGCCGGTCTGCCTGCCGGCGATCCTGGACATCGGCCGCTACATGTTCGTCAACGCGATGGTGACCATCTCCGCCGTGGTGTTCCTTTACGGCCCGCAGACGCAGTTGGCATCGGTCGCGATTCTCAACATGGACGACGCCGGCGAGATCGGCCCGGCCGCCGCGATGGCCACGCTGATCTTCGCGGCGTCGACGATCTGCTGCGTGGCCTACGCGATCGTCACGCGCCTGATCGTCACGCGCACGCAGGCGTGGCGCGACGCCGGTCGTGCTGTGATGCGCCAATGGCACCGGACGTAGCTTCACCAGAAAGGAATCGACCATGAGCCTCCATTCCCGCGACCCGATCCTGCTTACTCCCGGCCCGCTGACGACCATCGCTGCCGACCAAGATGGCGATGCTGCGCGACTGGGGTTCGTGGGACGCCGAGTTCAACGCCGTGACCGCCCATGTCCGCGGCAAGCTCACCGACATCGTCCACGCGCGGGATTCGCATACCTGCGTGCCGATGCAGGGCAGCGGTACCTTTTCGATCGAAGCGGCGGTCAACACGCTGGTGCCGCGAGCCGGACACGTGCTGGTGCTGATCAACGGCGCCTACGGCAAGCGATTCGCGAAGCTGACCGAGATGATGGGCCGGCGCGTGTCCACGTTCGAGACTGCCGACGACGTGCCGACGACCGCGGAGGACGTCGAGCGGCTGCTGGCCAAGGACGCCTCGATCACGCACGTGGGCCTCATCCATTGCGAGACGTCGACGGGAATACTCAATCCGCTCCCGGCCATCGCCGCCGTCGTCGCTCGCCACGGCAAGGGCCTCATCGTCGACGCGATGAGCTCCTTCGGCGCGCTGCCCATCGACGCGCGGACGACGCCGTTCGACGCATTGATCGCGGCGTCGGGCAAGTGCGTCGAAGGGCCGCCCGGAATGGGCTTCGTGCTCGTGCGCAAGGGCCTGCTGGAGCGCTGCGCGGGAAACTCGACGTCGCTGGCGCTGGACCTGGCCGACCAGTGGGCCTACATGGAAAAGACGACGCAATGGCGCTTCACGCCGCCGACGCACGTCGTCGTGGCGCTCAATGCGGCGCTCGACCAGTACATCGCGGAAGGCGGGCAGCCGGCCCGGCTGGCGAGGTATACCGCCAATTGCGACACGCTCACCGCGGGAATGCGCGAGCTGGGATTCAAGTCGTTCCTGGCCGCTGAAATCCAGGCGCCGATCATCGTGACCTTCCATGCGCCCGCCGACGCCCGCTACGACTTCAAGGAGTTCTACGACCGCGTGCGCGACAAGGGTTTCATCCTGTATCCGGGCAAGCTGACGCAGGTCGAGACGTTTCGCGTCGGCTGCATCGGCGCGATCGGTCCCGACGAGATGCGCCATGCCGTCAACGCGGTGCGCGATACGCTGGCGGAAATGGGCATCAAGCACGTCGCGCCCGCTCACGCGCGGCGCGCCGCCGCCTGAGGATGCAGCAATCGTTGCAAATCGGGACGCAACCGGCGACGCGGGCGGAATGGCGCCGTGCCGCAACAGGAAGTCGAGCACGACCAGGCTCGCGTCGGCGGTGACTTCGTCCGGTCCGTCCGCCAGCCCGATGAGACGCGCAGCCTCGGGAAGCGAAACCAGCCGATGGTCGCTCGCCTCGCCGTCCTGGTTGGCGGGCACGAAATTCCGCCGGCAGCCACAGATCGTGGACGTAGATGGTCTCCGATTGCAGGCCGTCGGGCTGTTCGCGCCAGATGTGCACGGCGCCGGCGGGAACGGCTCGCGCGGCGACCTCGCGCGGAATGCCGGCTTCCTCCCACGCTTCCTTGACCAGCGTTTCGGCGACCGACGCACCCGCGGCGATGCCTCCGCCGACCAGGTTGTCGAGCTTGCCCGGGTTGATCGCCTTGTCGGCGCTGCGACGCGCAAGCCACATCGTCGTCGCCGTGGAACCGCGGACCACGCCGTTGATATGCGCGGCCCACGTATGCACGCCGAAGTAGCGCGCCGCGGCCCGTTCGAGCAGGAACCATGGCGCGCCACCGAACTCGGGCGCCACCGCGTAGAGTTCGTTTCGCCATGGCGTGAGCGCGCCTTCGGCGGCCAGCGTCGCCGTGACCGTGGCCATGGCATCGCTGCGGGAGGCCGCGTCGCGCAACGCGGGAACGAACGCCATGCCGTCGCCATGCGCGGCGAAGACGCCGGCGAATTCCGCAATGCGCGCAGCACGCTCCGCATCGAGCCAGCCGACGATGGCCGAATCCACGCGCAACGGAACGTGGTCTCGCGCCGGCGGGGCCAGCGCGCGCTCGAGCCGTGCCAGGATGGTGCTTGCGGTGGCGTCGTCAATCACCCGCGGATTCTAGTCCGCTTTGCGTTTGCGCCGGCTGACCGATGAAACACGACATCCTCGCGCTGTTCGACCTGGACCATACGCTGCTGCCGCACGACAGCGACGAGCAATGGGTGGAGTTCCTGCTGGAGCGGGGCAAGCTCGATCGCGAGGCCTACGAGGCGGCGAATCGTGACCTGGGCGAGCGCTACCGGCGGGGCGAGGCGAGCGCGATCGAGTTCACCGAGTTCTACCTGTCGACGTTGAAGCCGTTCACCACGCAGGAGCTCGACGAACTGCATCGCACGTTCATGCGCGAGAAGATTCTGCCGTCGATCGCGCCGGCCGCGCGCAGCCTCATCGCCAAGCATCGCGGGCTCGACCACTTCATGATCCTGACCACGGCGACCAGCCGCTTCCTCACCGCGCCCATCGCCCGCGAGCTGGGCTTCGAGCATCACATCGCCACGGAACCTGAAGTGAAGCAGGGCCGCTACACGGGACGCGTCAAAGGCGTGCCCAACATGCAGGAAGGCAAGGTCGAGCGGTTGCTGGCCTGGCTCGCGGAACGCAGCATGAAGCTGTCCGACTTTCGCGAAAGCTGGTTCTACAGCGATTCGCAGAACGACCTGCCGCTGCTATCGCACGTGACTCACCCCGTTGCCGTGAATGCCGACCCGGTGCTCGCGGCCCATGCACGGCAAAAGGGCTGGCCGCAGATCGTCATCGGCTGATCACGATGCCGCTTCGTGCCTGTGTCGCGGCATGCGAAAATGCAAGCCTGCGGCCGAAAGGCCGGCAACCGACGACGGATTCCAGATGCCCGCACACCTCATCGACGGCAAGGCCATCGCGCAGCAGGTCACCGACCAGGTCCGCGCCGACGTGGCCGCGCACGTGGCGGCGGGAGGAGCGGCGCCGGGACTCGCCGTCGTGCTGGTCGGCGACAGCGCTGCTTCGCAGGTCTACGTCCGCAACAAGCGCAGGACGACGGAGACGGTGGGCATGCGCTCGTACGCGTACGACCTGCCCGCGACGACCAGCGAGGCGGAACTGCTTGCGCTGGTCGACCGTCTCAATGCCGACGCCGCCGTCAACGGCATCCTCGTGCAGTTGCCGCTGCCGAAGCATATCGACCCGGAGCGCGTGATCGAGCGCATCGATCCGAAGAAGGACGTCGACGGGTTTCATCCGTACAACATCGGCCGCCTGGTGCTCAAGATGCCGGTTCTGCGTCCGTGCACGCCCTACGGCTGCATGCGGCTGCTGCGGGAAACCGGCCAGGATCTGGTCGGCATGCACGCGGTGGTGATCGGGCAATCCAACATCGTCGGCCGGCCGATGGCGCTGGAACTGCTGATGGCGCGCTGCACGGTGACGATCTGTCATTCCGCGACGCGCGATCTTCCGGGCATCGTGCGTCAGGGCGACATCGTCGTCGCGGGCGTGGGCAAGCCGAAGTTCGTCGCCGGGGGACTGGATCAAGCCCGGGGCCATCGTCATCGACGTCGGCGTCAATCGCCTGCCGGACGGCAAGCTCTGCGGCGACGTCGACTTCGACGCCGCGAAGGCGGTCGCCGGCTGGATCACGCCGGTGCCCGGCGGCGTGGGTCCGATGACGATCGCGACACTGCTCGCCAACACGCTGCGCGCGGCGCAGTGGCAGGCGTGGATCGTGAAGCTAGCGACTCTAGTATCCGACCGCCGTGGCGAGGGATTGGGTAAGCTTGGGCGCCGCGGCGCGAAGCTTTGCGTCTTCGGTGACGAGCTTTTGCCCCAGGTCGCGCGCGACGACGAGGTATCGAGCGTCGTAAGCCGAGACACGGAATTGCGCCGCCAGCGCCAGCGCTTCCTGGTGACTCGCGGCGTGAAGGCCCGGTTCGACGACGCCTTGCGCCTGCGTCAGCGCGAGGGTCGCGTCCTTCATCGCCATGCCGCGGGCGCGCATCGCCGTAGCGAGCACATTGGTGAATTCCATCAGGATAAGCGCCTCGGCGTGCCAATCCGCGTCGTGTTGCAGCAACGCGCGCGCGCGAGGTGTCTGGTCGGCGTCGAGCAGCAGGTGGGCCAGCACGTTGCAGTCGACCACGATCACTCGCGACCTTCGTCGACCCACGCCAGGATTTCCTCGGTCGTCAACGGACCGCCCTTGAGCTTCACGGGGGGCGCCAGCATCGGGGCGAGGCGGGGAACCGTGATTCCGGTTTCGATGAGCGAGGATGGCTTCCTGCGTCACAGAGCGCCGATGGCGGTCCGCCTGATCCTTGAGCCGGGCGTGCAGATCGTCGGGCAGGTTCTTGATGACCAGCGTACTCATGGGCAAGGGTGGACGTGTTGTCGACCCGGAATAGCTGTACACCAAAAGGAAGCATTATGGAAGCATAATGCTTCCCATGTGTCCGACTGTCTGGCGAGGCGGCCGGCCCCGTCGCCTGGCGACGCGTTGGTCCGTCGGCACGCTAGGCGCTGCGCAGGTGCCAGGCCTTCGGGCGCGTGAACGTCTGGATGCCATACGTCGACAGCGTCAGGCCGATGCCCGAGTGCTTGACGCCTGACCACGGCAGCCGCGGGCTGACCCGGTCGCAGCAATTCCAGTAGACGCTGCCGGCATTCACCTTGGCCAGGATCTTCTTCGCGCGCTTCTCGCTGGCGGTGTAGACGCCCGCGGTGAGCCCGTATTCGGTGTCGTTCATCAGGTCGATGGCCGCTTCGTCGTCGGCGACCGCCTGCAGGCCGATGATCGGGCCGAAGGATTCGTCGCGCATCAGCAGCATCGAATGGTCGGCATCGGCCAGCACGGTCGGCGCGTACCAGTTGCCTTTGCCCTTCAGCGGGTGGCCGCCGAGCAGCAGCTTGGCTCCCTTGCGCTTCGCGTCCGCGACCTGCGCTTTCAGCACGGCGAGCTGCGGCTTGCGGGTGATCGCGCCGACGTAGGTCGTCTCGTCCTGCGGATCGCCGATCTTGAAGCTCTTCACCTCCGCGACGAACGCCGCGACGAACTCGTCGTAGATCTTCTCGTGGACGTAGATGCGCTCGACCGAGCAGCACGACTGCCCGGTGTTGTAGAACGCGCCGTCCGCCACGCCCGCCGCCGCGGCCTTCACGTCGACGTCCTCGCAGACGTAGATGGGATCCTTGCCGCCCAGTTCGAGCTGCGTCTTGATCATCCGGCGGCCGGTGCTCGCGGCGATTGCCGCGCCGGTGCGGTACGACCCGGTGAAGAACACGCCGTCGACCGGTTGCCGCAACAGCGCGGCGCCCGTCTTGCCGTCGCCGATGACGGCGATGAACACGTTGCGCGGCACGCCGGCCTCGTGCAGCAGGTCGGCGATGTGCTGGCCGGTCAGCGTCGCGAACTCGGACGGCTTGTAGAGGACCGCGTTGCCCGCCGCCAGCGCCGGCACGAACACGTTGCCGCCGACGAAATACGGATAGTTCCATGCCGAGATGTTGGCGATGACGCCCAGCGGAACGTGGCCGATGCGCTCCTCCATCGCGCCCTTGGCATCGGCGAACACCTTCTCGTCGCGCAGCGCCTTTTCGGTCTCGGCCAGGAAGAAGTCGATGCGCCCGGTCAACCCGTTCAATTCGTTGCGCGACTGCCGGATCGGCTTGCCCACCTCCGCGGTGAGCGTCTTGGCCAGCAGGTTCTGGCGCTCGATCAGCAGCGTCGCGGAACTTCTGCAGGATGGCGAGGCGCTTCTTGATCGGCACGGCCGCCCATTTGGGCTGCGCGGCGCGCGCCAGTTCGTATTTGGCGCGGACGGTCT
The DNA here is from genome assembly GCA_963834045.1 of uncultured beta proteobacterium. Taxonomy (GTDB): domain Bacteria; phylum Pseudomonadota; class Gammaproteobacteria; order Burkholderiales; family Casimicrobiaceae; genus VBCG01. The sequence continues at coordinate 574,606 of CAWIAK010000001.1, forward strand.
TCAGCGTGTCGGCGGCAACTTCGGCCAGGACGGCGCCGGTGGCGGGATTCATGATCTTCATGGCGGGCTTGCCTACAGGGCGAAGGCAGCGGACTTGTGCCGCGCTGCCGTGGCAAGGAAATCGTCGAGGATCGGCGTGTCGTCGATGAACGTGGTGTCGCCGGGCGGGTGGAACTCGGGATGCCACTGCACGCCGAACAGGTACGACGGACCCCGCCAGCGCAGCGCTTCGACGATGCGGTCGGGTTCGGACCAGGCCTCGACGGCCAGGTCGCGGCCCAGTTCCTTGACGGCCTGATGATGCACGGAGTTGGTCTTCACGAGCGTCGCGCTGGGATACAGACGTCGCGAGTCCGGTGCCCGGGACGATCGACGTCGCATGGCAATTGCGGTCGTAGAGCGACTGCATCCGGTGCCGCAGCGCATCCGGCCGCTGCGTCGGGATGTCCTGGTACAGCGTCCCGCCCATCGCGACGTTGATCACCTGCGTCGCCGCGGCACAGCCCGAGCACGGGCTTGCCCGCCGCGACGAACGCGCGCAGCAGCGCAATTTCATAGACGTCGCGGATGCGGTCGCCATTCCATGCCGGCTGCAGCGCCGTCTCGCCATACGATCTCGGGGCACACGTCCGATCCGCCCATCAGCACCAGCGCATCGAGTTCGCGTGCGTAGTCGTCCACCGTCACGCCGCTGCTGGTCCGCCGCGTCGATCCGTCGGGGGAGGGCACCATGAAGGCGAGGACGTCGCGCTGCATCAGCCAGTGCGCGACGTTCTGCTCGATGTACTGCAGCGTCATCCCCTGGAACAGCGTGCGCGGCTGGTCGGCATGCAGGAACGACGCGGAGATGCCGACCTTGAGCATCGGGACCGGCCGTCTAGAGCGCGGTGGCGAACAGCTCGGCGAAGTCCGCCGCCGCGCACTTGCGCGGATTGGTCTGGTGGCAGATGTCGGCCACGGCGATCTCCACCAGGCGCGGAATGTCCGCCTTGGTCACGGCGCGCGCGCCGCGGTAGTCGGACAGGCGCGCCGGGATGCCCAGCGCGGCCTTGAGCGTCGTCAGCCACGCGATGAACGCAATCGCGCGGGCTTCCGTGGTGCCGTCTTCCGCGCCGGGGACGCCGGCCACGTGCGCCAGCTCGGCCAGCTTTGCCGTCGCCGCCGGCAGGTTGAAGCGCATCACGTGGTCGATCATGATGCCGTTGGCGAGGCCGTGGTGCAGGTCGGCGACCGTCGACAGCGCGTGCGCGCACGAATGCACGGCGCCCAAGTCCTTCTGGAACGCGACGGCGCCCATCAGCGAACTCATCAGCATGTCGGAGCGCGCGTCGAGGTCGTGGCCGTTCTTCACGGCGCGCGGCAGCGCCCGCGCGGCGATGCGCACGCCTTCCAGCGCGATGCCGTCGCACAGCGGATGGTAGGCAGGCGACAGGTACGACTCGACGTTGTGCGTCAACGCGTCCATGCCGGTGGCCGCGGTGATCGAGGCGGGCAGGTCGAGCGTGAGTTCCGGATCGGCGAACACCGCCTTGGCCAGCAGGAGCGGCGAGAAGATGATCTTCTTGACGTGCGTGACGTCGTCGCCGACCACGGACGAGCGTCCGACTTCCGAGCCGGTGCCGGCGGTGGTGGGAAGCGCCACGAACCACGGAATCGGCTGCGTGATCGCGCGCACCTGCGGATGGTCCCACGCATATTCGAGGATATCGCCGTCGTGGTGCGCCATCAGCGCAATGGCCTTGGCGACGTCGAGCGCCGCGCCGCCGCCGACGCCGATGACGGCATCCGCGCGATGCGCCTTGAACGCGGCTGCGCCGGCCATCACCTGGCTGCGCACCGGATTGCCGAAGATGTCCGAGAACACCGCGACGTCGAGGCCGGGCAGGTCGGCGAGCAGTGCGCCGAGCAGCGGCAACGCGGCGACGCCGCGATCGGTGACCAGCAGCGGGCGCGCGATGCCCTGGGCCTTCAGGTGGTCGGCGACGAGCTTGCGTGCGCCGGCGCCGAAGTGGACGGTGGTGGGGAAGCTGAAGCGTTCGATGCTCATGGGCGTCTCAAAGGAAAAGGATCATGTGTTCTTTGTCGAAATACGCGCCATCGACCTTGATGGCGCGGGGTTCCAGGCCGAAGGTGACGAATCCGGCGGACTTGTACAATTTCGCGGCGGCCTCGTTCGTGCGCGTCACCGTGAGCACCAGCTGTTCGAGTCTGCCCTTCGCTCCGCGCATAGTCGATCGCCGCCTGCAGCAGCGCCCGGGCCAGGCCGCGGCGCCCCAGTTCCGGCGCGACGTACATCGCGACGATGTCGGCCTTGTGCCGGGCCTTCGCGCGCGGGTCGCGCGTCAATCCGATCATGCCGCGGATCTCGCCATCGGCAAAGGCGCCCCAGAACACGTTGCCGTCTTCTCCGGCGATGCGCTGTTCGGTGGCGCTCAACGGCTTGCGCGCGTCCTCCTCGAAGCTCGACGTGAAGGCTTCCGGGTGCTCCTGCAGCGCCCGCAGGCGCAGCGCGCGAAACGCGGCGGCATCCGCCGTCGTCAGGATCCGGATCGACATCGATCGGCGTCCATCAGATGATTTCGAAATAGCGCTTCAGTTCCCAATCGGTCACGCCGTCCAGCCACTGCCGCCATTCCCAGTCGCGCGTCGCCGCGAAGTGATCGACGAAGTCGTCGCCGAACCAGTCGCGCGCGACGTCGGACTTCTCGAAAATTCGCGTGGTCTCGATCAGCGTTCGCGGCGCGCGGGGAACGTTCTCCGCGCCCTGGTTGGTGCCGGTGATCGGCTTGGCGGTGAGCTTCATGCCCTTTTCGACGCCATGAATGCCGGCGGCGATCACGGCGGCCATCGCGAGGTACGGATTGACGTCGGCGCCGGGACAGCGCGTTTCCAGGCGGGTGGATTTGGGCGAGCCCGGAATCACGCGGAAGCTCGCCGTGCGATTGTCCACGCCCCACGTGGGCTTGACCGGCGCCCAGAAGCCGTCGACCAGGCGCTTGTAGCTGTTGATCGTCGGCCAGAACATCGGCGCGAATTCCATCAGCACCGCGACCTGGCCGGCAAGATAGCTCTCGAACAGCTTGCTCATCCCGTGCTTGCCCTTGGGATCGTAGAAGCGGTTGGTCTTGCCGTCGGAGAGCGACTGGTGGACGTGGCCCGAGCACCCGGGATATTGCTGGCTCCACTTCGCCATGAAGCTCGGCATGATGTCGAAGTGCGACGCGATTTCCTTCGCACCCGTCTTGAACAGGATCGCGCGGTCCGCCTGTTCGAGCGCTTCCGAGAACAGGATGGCCGCCTCGTAGACGCCCGGTCCGGTCTCCGTGTGCAGGCCCTCGATGGGCACGCCGAACGCGCCCATTTCGTTGAACAGCGCCTCGAAGAACGGCTGCGCCGCGTTGGCGCGCAGCAGCGAATAGCCGAACATGCCGGACGTGATCGGGTCCGGGCCGACGCCCTTCTTCTCCGCCCACGACTGCGGCGTCTCGGAAAAATTGAACCACTCGAATTCCATGCCGCACATCGGCGTGAAGCCCAGCTTCTCGGCGCGCTTCAGCACCCGCTTCAGCACCTGCCGCGGGCAGAGCGGAAACGGCGCTTCCTTGCCGTCCTTCTGCCACACGAATTCGCCGAGGAAGAACGGCACGTTGTCGTCCCACGGCACGTGCCGGAACGTTCCAAGATCGAGCCGCGCGAGAACATCCGGATAGCCCTTGTGCCATCCGGTGAGCTTGGTGTTGTCGTAGCAGACGTCCTGCGAGTCCCAGCCGAACACCACGTCGCAGAATCCGAAGCCGCCTTCGACGGACGACACGAACTTGTCCTTGTGCATGTACTTGCCGCGCAGGATGCCGTCGATGTCCGAACACGCAACCTTGACGCGGTTGCCGGGGGACTTGCGGACGGCGTCGATGACCTTGGCGGGCGTGACCGGCGTGGGCATGGGCTGCTCCTGTTGTTCTGTCGTGGCGCGTGCGCCTTTCGGCTGCCCGGATTCTAGCAGCACGGTCCGCGCGCGCGGATGGTTTGTCACTCGCGCGGGATGGCGTCCGTCGCGGCGATTGGGTAGCATCGCGGGATGATAATTTTGTTGATGGGTGTCAGCGGTTGCGGCAAGACCACGACCGGGCAGGCGCTGGCCGACGCGCTCGGATGGCCGTTTTTCGATGGCGACGACTTTCATCCGGAAGCCAACGTGGCGAAGATGGCCAGCGGCCAGCCGCTGACGGATGAGGATCGCTGGCCGTGGCTGGACCGCATCGCCGAGGAAATGCGCGGCATCGCATGCGCGCGGCGACAGCGCCGTCTTCGCGTGTTCGGCGCTGAAGGAATCGTATCGTCGCCGGCTGTGCGGTGCCGGCGAACGTCCGGCTGGTCCACTTGAAGGGCGATGCGGAGACGATCGGCGAGCGGCTGGCGCAGCGCGCGCACCGCTACATGCCGGCGTCGCTGCTGAGTTCGCAGTTCGCCACGCTCGAAGAGCCCAAGGACGGGCTGGTCATCGACATTCTGGAATCGGTTCCCATCCAGGTCGAGCGGATCTGCGCCGGTTTGGCCATCGCGGCGCAGGCGCAATCATGAGTGACACGCCGCGCCGCAAGGCGACGCAGGTCGGGCACCTGGGCCGCGCGCCGCGCAAATTCATGGGCGCGGTCAACACGCCGGTCTTTCGCGCGACGACGATGCTGTTCGAGTCGGTCGCGGACCTGGACGCCGCGGTGCGCGGCGAATACGACGGCATCGGCTACGGTTTGCATGGCCTGCCCACGGTCACCGACCTGCAGGCCGCCATCGCGGCCCTCGAGGGCGGGCATGCGGCGCTTGCCGTTCCATCGGGATTGACCGCGACGACGCTGCCGCTGCTGGCACTCGCCAATCCGGGCGACCACGTCCTGGTCACCGATTCGGTGTACGGCCCTACGCGGCGCTTCTGCGAACTGCACCTGAAACGCCTGGGCGTGGAGGTGAGCTTCTACGATCCGCTGCTGGGCGCCGACATCGCGCGCGAGTTCAGGCCGAACACCCGGATTGTCTTCGTCGAGTCGCCGGGATCGCTGACGTTCGACGTGCAGGACGTTCCGGCCATCGCGAATGTCGCGCATTCGCGCAACGCGCTGGTCATCATGGACAACTCGTGGGCGACGCCGCTGAACTTCCGCGCGTTCGACTTCGGCGTCGACGTGTCGGTGCACGCCGCGACCAAATACATCGCGGGCCATTCCGACACGCTGCTCGGCCTCATCGTCGGCAGCGAGGCGACGTTTCCGAAGCTGCACCGGTTGTGGACCGACATGGGCGTCACGGCGTCGAGCGACGACTGCTTCCTGGGACTGCGCGGATTGCGCACGCTGGCCACGCGCCTGGCGCGGCAGCAGGCCAGCGGCATCAAGGTGGCCGAATGGCTGCGCACGCGTCCGGAAGTCAACGAGGTCATCCATCCCGCGCTGCCGGGATCGCGCGGACACGAGCTGTGGAAGCGCGATTTCGCGGGCGCCACGTCACTCTTCGGCATCGTCCTCAATCCGGTTTCCAAGGCGCGCATCGATGCCATGCTCGACGGCCTGCGCCTCTTCGGCATGGGCTGGAGCTGGGGCGGCTTCGAGAGCCTGATCATTCCGATCTATCCGGAACGCGCCCGCACCGTGTCGCATTGGGAAGCCGGCGGACCGTGCTTGCGCCTCTACGTCGGCCTCGAGGACCCGGACGACCTGATCGCGGATCTCGCGGAAGGCTTTGCGCGCCTGGGCGGTCAGGCTTCCTCGCCCAGATAGACTGCCTGCACGCGGGGATCGGCGCGGATCGCGTCGGGCGCGCCTTCCGCGATGATCCGGCCGCGGTCGAGCACGATCACGCGGTCCGCGAAGCCGAACACCACGTCCATGTCGTGTTCGGTGAACAGCACGGCGATGCGGTCGCGTTTGGCGAGCGTCGATGCGAGCCGCATCAGCTTGCCGCGGGAATTCTGCGCCATGCCGGCGGTGGGCTCGTCCATCAGCAGCAGCTTGGGCTCGCCGGCCAGCGCCAGCGCCAGTTCCACGCGCTTGGCGTTGCCATAGGCAAGGGTCGCGCAATGGGTATCGGCGAGTTCGAGGCAGCCGACGCGCGCCAGCAGCGCGTCGGCGCGTGCGTCGAATCCGGAGGGAGGCGACGAGAACATCGCGCCATGCCGTCCCGCATGCGCGAGCAGCGCCAGCACGACGTTCTGGCGCACCGTCATCGACGCGAACGTCGCCGCCACCTGGAATGTGCGGCCCACGCCGCGCCGGGCGATGACCTGCGGCGGGAGTCCGCCGATGCTGTCGCCGGCGAGCGCGATGGATCCGGCATCCGGCGCCAGCTGGCCATTGACCAGGTTGAAGCACGTGGATTTGCCGGCGCCATTGGGTCCGATCAGCGCAACCAGCTCGCCTTCCGCGACGGAAAAAGTCACGCCATCGACGGCCCGCACGCCGTCGAAGGCCTTGGCGATGCCGGAAACCCTGAGCAGCGCGGCGCTCATCGCCTTGCCACCCGTTGCCGGAGCCACTGCGCGGCGCCACCGATGCCGGTCGGAAAGAGCAGCACGATGGCGAGGATCAGCGTCCCGAGCAGCGCGCGCCAGTATTCGGTGCCGCGCGCCAGGGAATCCGCGAGCCAGGTGAAGGCGCCGGCGCCGAGCAGCGGCCCGAACAGCGCGTTGAGCCCGCCCAGCAGCACCATCACGATGGCGTCGACGGAGCGCGGGATCGCCAGCGATTCCGGGGAGATGCTGCCCTTGGAGAATGCGAACAGGCCGCCGGCTATTCCGGCGAAAACGCCGGCCAGCGCAAATGCGCGCCAGCGCACTCCCACGACATCGATGCCGAGGGCGGCTGCGCGCAGTGGGGAGTCGCGCACGCCGCGCAGCGCCAGGCCGAAAGGCGAATGCGTGACCCGGATGAGGACGAACGCCGCGATGGCGACGACGGCCAGCGCGAAGTAATAGAACGCGGTGCGGCTGGCGAGCCAGGTCGCCGGCCAGATGCCGACGATTCCATTCGAGCCGCCGGTCACGCTCTCCCACTGGAACGCGATGGACCAGACGATCTGCGCGAACGCCAGCGTCAGCATCGCCATGTAGACGCCGCCCAAGCGCACGCAGAACCAGCCGAACACGATCGCCGCGATTCCGGCGGCAAGCGGCGCGATCGCTACGGCCGCGAGCATCGGCAGGCCGGCGCGGACCGCGAGCGCGGCCGCGTAGGCGCCGACGCCGAAATACGCGGCATGGCCGAACGAAGTCATGCCGCCGGTGGCCAGCAGGAATTGCAGGCTTGCCGCGAACAGCGCCGCGATCACGATGTCGGTCATCAGCACGGCGCTGTATTCGTCGCGCACGAAAGGCAGCACGGCCATGGCAAGCACGATGATCCCGGCGACGAGCGCCGCGCGCCGCGTGGGCGCCACGACCAGCGCGCGTTGCTCCGGCAGCGGCGTCGTGACGGCGACCGGTGGCGGCTTGCCGAGCAGGCCCTGCGGCTTCAACGCCAGCACGATGGCCATGATCACGAACTCGACGACGAGCGTGAGCTTGGGGAACGCGAGCGTCACGCCAAACACGTCGACGTCGCCCAGCGCGATGCAAAAGGCCTTGGTCACGCCGATCAGCGCCGCGGCGAGAAATGCGCCCGGGATCGACCCCAGGCCGCCGACCACGGTGACGACAAAGGCGTCGGCGATGATCGCCAGGTCCATGCCGAGGTTGGCGGGTTCGCGCGGAAGCTGCAGCGCGCCGGCCAATCCCGCCAGGAATGCGCCCAGCGCGAAGACCGCGGTAAAGAGACGCGCCTGGTCGATGCCCAGCGCCGCGGTAAGCGCGCGATTCTCCGCCGCCGCGCGGATCAGCATTCCGAAGCGCGTGCGCGTCACCAGCAGCGTCAACGCGACCAGGACCACCGGTGCCGCGACGATGAGGAACAGGTCGTATTGCGGAATGGAATGGCCGGCGATTTCCGCCGTTCCCGCCAATCCCGGAGCGCGCGGACCGAGCAGGTCTTCGGCACCCCACAGGTACAGCGCCACGTCGCGGATGATGAGAACGACGGCAAAGGTCGCCGTCAGCTGCATGAGTTCGGGCGCATCGTACAAGCGCTTCAGCAGGATGCGCTCGACCAGCGCGCCGATCAGCGCGACGGCGAGCGCCGCGCCGAGCAGGCCGAGCCAGAAGGAAAGCGGCCCGCGACCCGCCACGCCGGCCAGCGCGTTGCCGAACGTGTACGCGCAGTACGCGCCGAGCATGTACAGCGAGCCATGCGCGAAATTCACGACGCGCGTGACGCCGAAGATCAGCGTCAGGCCCGCCGCGACGAGGAACAGCGCCGAGGCGGAGGCCAGGCCGTTGAGGAACTGAAGGAGGAAGGAGGCGAGGGACAAGCGTGGGCAGCGCCAGCGGCGGGATGCGCAGGCGCTGCCCCGGGATTCTAGCGGTTTGCGCTGGCGCTAGTCGGGCGGCCGCATCCGCCGCACGTCTTCGTCGCTGGGCTGGTAATCCTTGCCGTTGGCGTAGCGCCAGTCGACCATCACGCCCTTGCCGTCCTTGACCGCCGTGCGGCCCACGTACGCGCCCATCGTCGACTGGTGATCGACGGGCCGGAACGTGACCGGGCCGAAGGGCGTCGGAAAGTCGAGTCCCTTCATCGCGGCCACGAGCTTTTCCGGATTGGTCGACCCGGCCTTGCGCAGGGCGGTGGCGGCCGCGATCACCGTGCTGTAGCCGACCACGGATCCCAGGCGCGGATAGTCATTGAACCGCGCCTGATAGGCGTCGCGGAAGCGCTTGTGCTCCGGCGTGTCGATCGCGTACCACGGATAGCCGGTGACGTACCAGCCGACGGGCGCCTCGTCCTTCAGCGGGTCGAGGTATTCCGGTTCGCCGCCCAGCAGATTGAACACCGGACGGTTGTTGAACAGTCCGCGCAACTGGCCTTCGCGCACGAAGCGGGCGAGGTCGGCGCCGAACAGCGACGAGAAAATCGCGTCCGGCTGCGCATCGAGCAGCGCCTGCACGACCGGCCCCGGATCGATCTTGCCCAGCGGCACGGCCACTTCGATGAATTCGAGCCCGCCGCTTTGCCGGACATTCATCTGCTTCTTGAACGCCGCGGTGGCCGATTGCCCGTACTCGTAGTTGGGAAACACGATCGCCCAGCGCTTCTTGCCGAGCTTCGCGGCTTCGGGCACCAGCATGGCGGTCTGCATGAACGTGGATGCGCGCAGCCGGAACGTGTACTTGTTGCCGCTTTCCCAGACGATCTTGTCGGTCAGCGGCTCCGCGGCGAGGAACGGGATCTTGCGCTGCTTGGCGTAATCCGCGACCGCCAGTCCGACGTTCGACGGAAAGGTTCCGATCAGCATCGACACCTTTTCGCGCGACGTCAGTTCCTCGGCCACGCGCACGGCGTCGCCCGGCGTGCCATTGTCGTCGCGCGAGACGATTTCCAGCGGCCGGCCAAGCACGCCTCCCGCCGCGTTGACTTCCGCGAGCGCCAGTTCCATGCCCTTCTTGTACGGTTCGAGAAACGCCGGAAAGACCTTGTAGCTGTTCAATTCGCCGAGCTTCACGGCCTGCGCGAACGACGGCGCTGCCAGCAGAAGGGCCACGGCGGCGACGACAACACGGCGGCAGACGGTCATGCGGTTCTCCGATTCGGAAGGGCGGCTTAGGATGGCAACAACGCCCTGCGGCATGCGCGGGTTGACCGCACGATAGGCAGTTCGCTGCCCGCGGGCAAGCTTGGGACGCCCGGCCGGGAATGATAACCGGACTCACGATAGGACTATGCATATGCCCCGTCCACCGCACGGCGCGTCGCCGGGAACGGGTAAAATGGAAGGCTTTTGCGCAGTGCCTTTCCGTCCGCCACGGCCGGACCTTCCGACCCTCCCATGATCACGCTCGCTCACGGCCTCCGGTTCGCCGATCTGTATTCGATCGAAGGCGCCCACCGCATCGACCGGCTGTTCGTCGACCATCTTCGCGCCGCGGACGCAAGCTTGGGCGTTCAGCTCGATGCCGCGCGGGCGGCGCCGGAGTCGCTGGAGCCGAAGGCGGAAGCGGCGCTGCTGATTGCGCTGGGGCCGCACCTGGAGGATTTCCTCGCGCAGTTGTTCGGCATCGCGCCGGAGGTCCAGGCGCTCGAGGGCATCCATCATGAGCTGGCGCCGCTGTATGCCGTCAAGCGCCAGTTCGTGCAGCGCAAGGCGGCCAACGCGCACAAGGCCGACGAAGCCGCGACGTTCGACGGCGCGGCGCTGAAAGCGGCGCTGGAAGAGCGCCTGGGCGCGGCCATGTCCGGGCATGGCGGGGAACTCGCGTTCGCCCGGGCGGTGACGGGCTGGCTGCAGGACGAAGCCGCGCACGCCGATGATCTGGCGCTTGCCGCGCGCTATGCGGCGTGGTCGCTGCACACGCCGGCGGGACGCGCGGCCGCTAAGGGCGGCGTGCTGTTTCGCGCGCCGCGCAAGCTCGATTACATGAAATTGGTGCCGGTCGAGGCCGTTGTCGCAGGGCGGTGTCTCGGCGTGGGCGCTGCCGGCGAGACCATGCGCTGCGCCAGCGCGAAGGATTCGCGCTGACCGACGCCGGGACGGACTTGGTCGGCGGACTCGACCAGGCGCACTACTGCATCTGGTGCCACGAGCAGGGCAAGGACTCCTGCGCGCATGGACTGCCGGACAAGAAGCCGCCGGACAGCGACGTGCCGTTCAAGAAATCGCCGTTCAACGTGACGCTTGCCGGTTGTCCGCTGGAGGAGCGCATCTCGGAGTTCCACAAGCTGCGCGCCGAAGGCTGGCCGCTGGGCGCGCTGGCGATGATGTGCATCGACAATCCGATGGTGGCGGCCACCGGCCACCGGATCTGCAACGACTGCATGAAGTCCTGCATCTACCAGAAGCAGGACCCGGTCGACATCCCGCAGTCGGAAACCCGGATACTCAAGGACGTGCTCGCGCTGCCGTGGGGCTTCGAGATCTACTCGCTGCTGACCCGCTGGAATCCGCTCAACCTGCGCCGCCCGGTGCCGCTGCCTCGCACCGGCAAGCGCGTGCTCATCGTCGGGCAGGGTCCCGCCGGATTCACGCTCGCGCATCACCTCGTCAACGATGGACACACCGTGGTCGCCGTCGACGGGCTCAAGATCGAGCCGCTCGATCCTTCGCTGTCGGGGATCACGATCGCCGGCGAGCGTGTTCCGTTCCAACCCATACGCGACGTCGCGACGCTGATCGAGCCGCTCGACGATCGCGTGATGGCGGGTTTCGGCGGCGTGGCCGAATACGGCATCACGGTGCGCTGGGACAAGAACTTCCTCAAGATGATCCGGCTGCTGCTGGAGCGCCGCGACCGCTTTGCCTTGTATGGCGGCGTGCGCTTCGGCGGCACGCTGGACGAGGCGGGCGCCTTCGCGATGGGTTTCGACCATGTCGCGCTGGCCACCGGCGCGGGCAAGCCCACGGTGCTCGACCTGCCCAATGGACTGGCCAACGGCGTGCGCACCGCATCCGATTTCCTGATGGCGCTGCAGCTGACCGGCGCGGCCAAGCGGGATTCCATCGCCAACATGCAGTTGCGCCTGCCCGTGATTGTCGTGGGCGGCGGCCTGACGGCGATCGACACGGCCACCGAGTCGCTCGCGTATTACCCGGTGCAGGTGGAGAAATTCCTGCTGCGGCACGAAGCGCTGGCGGCGGCGAACGGGGCCGACGCGGTCGAGGTCGAATGGACGCCGCGCGACCGCGTCATCGCGGAGGAATTCCTCGCACATGCGCGGGCGATCCGCGCCGAGCGCGCCGCCGCGCAGCGCGAGGGCCGCGCGCCGCGCATCGTCGAGCTGGTGCAGCGGTGGGGAGGGGTGACCGTGGCGTATCGCCGCCGCCTGATCGACAGCCCCTCGTACACGCTCAACCACGAGGAAATCGAAAAGGCGCTGGAGGAGGGGATTCGCTTTGCCGAGGGCCTGACCCCGCTGTCCATCGACGTGGATGCGGACGGCGCGGCGACCGCCCTTCGAGTGTCGGTGCAGCACAACGACGGCGACGGCGTGTGGCACGAGACCGCGCACGCGGTTCTTCCCGCGCATACGATCCTGATCGCCGCGGGCACGCAACCCAACACGGTTCTGGCGCGCGAGGATGCCGCGCACTTCCGCCTCGACGGCAAGCACTTCCGGCTGCTGGACGAGGCAGGGCAGCCGGCCAAGCTCGTCCGCGGCCTGGCCAAGCCCGCGCACCCGGCCGTGCTGACGGAAATCCTCGCCGATGGCCGCGCGACCAGCTTCTTCGGCGACCTGCATCCGTCGTTCTCCGGCAACGTCGTCAAGGCCATGGCGAGCGCCAAGCAGGGATATCCCATCGTCTCGCGCATGCTCGCCAAAATCGCGCCGGCATCGGCGGCTTCCGACAGTGACTTCTATGGCGCGCTCGATCGATCGCTGCGCGCGACGGTGGTCCGCGTGGAGCGCCTGACGCCGACGATCGTCGAGGTGATCGTGCATGCGCCGGCGGCGGCGCAACGATTCCGGCCGGGGCAGTTCTATCGACTGCAGAACTACGAAACGCTGGCGATGCAGCGCGAAGGCACCCGGCTGGTGATGGAAGGGTTGGCGCTCACCGGCGCCTGGGTGGACCGCGAGCAGGGCCTGGTATCGACGATCGTGCTCGAGATGGGCGGTTCATCCGACCTGTGCGCGCAGCTGCGTCCGGGCGAGCCCGTCGTGTTGATGGGCCCGACCGGCGCGCCGACGGAGATCGAGCCGGACGAAACAGTGGTGCTGGTCGGCGGCGGACTGGGCAACGCGGTGCTGTTCTCGATCGGACAGGCGTTTCGGGCCGCCGGCTCGAAGGTCCTGTACTTCGCCGGCTACAAGAAGATGCAGGACCGCTACAAGGTGGCCGACATCGAGGCGGCGGCGGACGTCGTCGTGTGGTGCAGCGACGAGGCGCCGGGATTCGTCGCGCAGCGGCCGCAGGACCGGGCGTTCGTCGGCAACATCGTGCAGGCGATGGTTGCGTACGCGTCGGGCGGCCTGGGCGAACAGGCGATCCACTTCAGCGCGTGCGACCGCATCATCGCCATCGGTTCGGACAAGATGATGGCGGCCGTCGGCGCCGCGCGCCACGGCGTTCTCGCGCCGTACCTTTCGCCCGACCATCGGGCCATCGGCTCGATCAATTCGCCGATGCAATGCATGCTGAAGGAAATCTGCGCGCAATGCCTGCAGCCGCAGCGCGACCCGGTAACCGGCAAGGTGACCTACGTCTTCTCGTGCTTCAACCAGGACCAGCCGCTCGACCTGGTCGACTTTCCCGGGCTCGACCTGCGCTTGAAGCAGAACGCCTTGCAGGAGAAGCTGACCGCGCAGTGGATCGAACACGTCACGGCGGAGTCCCGTTGAACTCCAAGGTGTCTCCGCCAGTCTTACAGGTGCATGACGACCGGCGTTGAAACGTTGTCGTGCGCGCCCCGGACAGACAAGGAGAATTCCAATGCCAGGTTATCGCAAGACACCCGAAGCCATCGCGCGCCTCACGCCCGAGCAATATCGGGTGACGCAGCAGAGCGGCACGGAGGCGCCGGGAAGCGGCGAGCTTCTCGGCAACCATGAGCCGGGCATCTACGTGGACATCGTGTCGGGCGAGCCGCTGTTCGCGTCGTCCGACAAGTTCGAATCGGGCTGCGGCTGGCCGAGCTTCACCAAGCCGATAACACCCGCGACGGTCAAGGAATTGAAGGACGCGTCGCACGGGATGGTTCGCACCGAAGTGCGTTCGGCCGCTGGCGACAGTCACCTGGGCCACGTGTTCAACGACGGGCCGAGGGACCGCGGCGGCCTGCGCTATTGCATCAACTCCGCGTCATTGCGCTTCGTCCATCGCGACGACATGGCGGCGGAAGGCTACGGCGATTATCTCGACCAGGTGGAGGAGCGTCCATGACGACCGAACGCGCAGTGCTGGCCGGCGGCTGCTTCTGGGGAATGCAGGATCTCATTCGCAAGCTCAACGGCGTCGTGTCCACGCGCGTCGGCTATTCGGGCGGTGACGTTCCGAATGCGACCTATCGGCACCACGGCACGCACGCCGAAGCCATCGAGATCGTCTTCGATCCCGCGCGGCTCAGCTATCGCGCACTGCTGGAATTCTTCTTCCAGGTGCACGACCCGACGACGCGCAACCGCCAAGGCAACGACACCGGGACCAGCTACCGCTCCGCGATCTTCACGACCAGCGACGAGCAAAAGCGCGTCGCCGAAGACACGATCGCCGACGTCAACGCGTCAGGGCTGTGGCCGGGACGGGTGGTGACGGAGGTGGCGCCCGCAGGTCCGTTCTGGGAAGCGGAGCCTGAGCACCAGGATTACCTTGAGCGCATCCCCAACGGCTATACCTGCCATTTTGTCCGTCCGGGGTGGAAGCTGCCGGCGAGGGACAAGTCCAGGGTCGGCGGCTAGGTCATCGAACGTTAGCCGATTGCTCGCCCTTGGACGCGCCCGCCGCTGGGGCGCGCGCATCACGGGCGCCGCACGAGCCTCGCGCCTTTAGGGAAGAGTTTCCCGCCAGCCTCGCGCCCGGTGTGGCGCTGTGCCGTGCACATTCTCGCGCCGTCAAACCTCGACGGCGTGGAGTTCATGCTCAAGGGCGGGCAGATGGGGCCGGACGATCTGTTCGACCAGCTGTTGACCGGCAACTGAGCGGCAACTGATCGGCGACGGCGGACGGCTAGGTTTTTGACGAAGGCGAGGGCAGCGTCGGCGCCGGGCGGCGCCCGTCCAGCACATGCCGGATGGCTAGCACAGGGTGGCGCCAGATCATTCGCGGACCGGCGTAGCGCATCACCGTGCGGACCTCTTCGCGCTTGGTGGCCGTGTAGCAGTGCACCGTGCAATTCGCGCAGGTCGGCTTGGCGTCGCCAAAGACGCAGCGGTCGAGCCGGCGCGTCGCATAGGCGAGCAGCGCCGCGCAATCCCCGCACAATTCGTCGCCGCCGCCGTGCAGGTCCTGGCAATGAATCCCGATCATCGCCGACAGCGTCTCCAGTTCCCGGGCGAGCCGGGGGTGGCGATGCGCGTCGTGGACGCGCCGCGTCGCCGCAACCTTGGGTGCTTCTTCCTGTCCGGCCGTCATGGTGGCGCAATTCTGCCGCGGCGCGCATCCGCCGTCCCATGACTTGCGTCAAGATTCCCTAATTCCGATCGGCATCGCATTCGGACCCGCGAGCACGCACCAGTGGCAGAATTCAGTTCGCGCGATGACGCGGAAGCAGCGGCGCCTGCCATCTTTCCGCCCTGGTAGAGCTCGATGCGCACCGTCAGGTCGCATTCCGCCGCGTTGCAGCTGAAGTTGCCGTTGGAATCGGTGCTGTCCACCCAGAGCTGGTGCACTACGTCCGGCGCCAACTGGCCCGCGCCGGTGCCGACCGTGAGAATGAATTGCGGAACGAATCCGCTGGCGTGAGCTATGTCGAACGTGCCATCCGATATGAACGCATAGCGCTCGATCGTCGGCGTGCCCGGTGCCGGAACGACTGTAATGACATAGGTTTGTCCCGGTGTAGCCGGTACCGGTATATAGAACACCGCGATGTCGGTTCCCGTGATGCCGGCGGTCTGCGTGGTTGTGATACCGCTTTCGTTCATGGCAGCCACGCCCGCGAAATTCGCGGCGTGACCGGTCATGGCAACGCAAAGCAGCAATGTAGCGAAGAGTTTCACGACGGCTCCTTTTGGCTTTTGTGCCGGGTGGTTCGAAGTCATGACTCGAACGCTAACAAGCGCGCGTCATGGTCCGCCATTCGAATGTCGCGGATTCCTGCGTGGGAGGCTGCCTACGCGCAAAAAAAGCGGCCGCGCAAAGGCGGCCGCTGGTCATCGATGCAGGGGAGCATTCCGCTTTCAGCCTTGGCCGCATGGGAATGGCATCGATGACGACTGCATTCTCAGCGCAGGCCGGACGCGATGCCTGTCGGCGGCGACCGGATTGCCGTGTCGGCGGTGTTCCTACCGCGCAACGGAACTGCGGCGAATGCTCGGCTGGGTCTGGCGGGCAACCTTATAGCGGCGATGAACGCCGCGAGTGCGGCGATGCCTGGCGCCGACCAGGTAATAGAGGAAGAACCCCGGAAACGGGGCTCCCCGTTCGCGACGATTACGCTTCAGGGAGATTTCTATCCGGAGCATTTGCAGCACGTGGTCGGTCGTTGAGGTCAGCGCGGTGGGTCATCAACGCTCCGAGAAGGCAAACTCGAGTCGATACTGCCTTTCGTCGAGGTCGTAGGTGCGTCGGCAAATAACCATTCGGCAATTCGCGGCCAAATATACTTACCCGGCCCTCTGCGCAGGAACCCGAAGTGGCCGAGGCGGCGGCTTCCCACGCCCGCCGGAGTGACCGTCTCCCGCACGGCGACAACGCTCGGAAACATCGCAAGCAGCCGTTCGGCGGCTTCTGGTGGCGCGAACGCGTCGTCGCTTATGGAAAGCGCGAGCGTTTCGGCCCGGTATTCCGCATAACGGTGAAGGTGCGGTCCGAAACGGTGTGCGTCCTGTCGCGTTCGCACGAGGCCCGGCTGACGCCGTCCCGCCCAGTCGAAGGCGACTTGACGCGGCAGGTCTTCGCCCAGGCGAAGCATTCCTCCGGGAAAGAAGCCGACGATCCTGGTTACTGCGGGCATGAACGCGTGCCACACCAAAAAAAGGGGCCAACGCCACCTTGCGTGGTAATCACGCCAATAGCCCGTGTGCGCGCCGATGAACACGCTCCGGGACAGCCGCGTTGCGCCGGGTGCGGCTCCTATCATCAACGTACCGACGCTATGCGCTACCGCGCACATCGGCAGGTCAGGATAGGCATTTCCGGCGACCACCAACGCCGCGCCTATGTCGCGAAAGGCCCAGTCGTCCATGCCGCTTGCCATCCCGCGCAGGCTGCCGACGCGGGATGCGCCAATGCCGCGGTAATCGAAAGTCAGCACCGCCGCGCCGCGGACGGCGAGATAACGCGCGAGGCCATGGTAGAACCGCGCGGGAACGCCTGCGCCGCACACAATCACGACGGCCGTCGACGGGCTCGGTTGGCCTCGCGCAGGTTCGAACCACATCCCTCGAAGGCGTACTCCGTCATCCGCCGTGAACTCGACGGGTCGCTCGTCGACCATTGCCGTAGAATTCGTTTCTTGCAAATTCGGCCTCTTGTGGGCGCACTCGTGGAACCGCCGCCTTGACGCCAAAATAGGGAACCGAAAATTGTCGCTCGCCCGCCGCTTCGCGAGTGCTAGGATTATAGCGGTTGTCCCGGCCGGCCTGACGCAGTCCGCGGCGCGATGCGGCAGGGCCAATGTGCGACTAATGAAGATCCCGCCGACATGAGATCAGAAACGGTTACGCCCATCCCTTCGCGCCGCGAACTGATTCGGGAGGTTCACGATTACGCGAAAGCAGATACTGCGCGAGGCGTTGCGCTGTTTCTCCTGGACCTCGGACTATACGCCGCGGCGATAGCAGGTGTTTTGTTCCTCCCCGCGCTGTGGGCAAAGGTCGCGAGCAGCATCTTTGCCGGAATGGTGCTCGGCCGGATGTTCTCGCTCGCGCACAATGCCGCGCACGAGAACATCGTCAATGGTCGGCGGCTCAATCGCTTTATGGCGATCGTCCTGTTCACGCCAATTCTCTACAACTACCGGCTGTGGGTATACGAACATCACGCGCTGCATCATCCATTTCCGAATGATACGAAGTCCGACGCGTACAGGCCTTACGGCAAGCAGGAATTTGACGCGCTGCCGGCATGGCGCCGCGCGCTGGAACGGTTCTACCGCGCGCCCACGGTGGTCGGCTGGGGTATCTACTACATTGTCGAGCGACATTTCTCGACAAAGATCTACCCGCCGGCGTATGTCCCGCCGCGACTGCGTCCCGCCGCCTACTGGAATACCGCGCTGCTCGCTGTCTACGCCGCATCGTTTCTCGCACTGCTGATCGCCGCGCCGCATTACGCCATAAACCTGACCGCACCCGCCGCCGCTTCTGCTCGGCTTCGCGCTGCCGTTCCTGGTGTTCGAAATCCACGACGGCTTCGCGCTCTACGTTCAGCACACCGATCCAAGAATTCCTTGGTTCAAAGGCGACGTCGATCGCAGTGCCGAAGGACGTACCGAACTCCTGTCGGTGCACCTGGAAGTGCCGCGATTCATCGGGTGGTTCTACCACGACACATTCGCGCATCCCGTGCATCACCTGCACCCGAAGATACCCAGCTACCATGCCTACAAGGCCCAGCGGCTGCTGGACCTGCGCCTCGGTTCCGCCGCGGTCGTCAGCAAATTGGGCATTCCCTGGCTGCTCGACACCACGCGACGCTGCAAACTGTACGATTGGGACAACCATCAATGGCTTGCCTTCGACGGTACGGCCACGACAGAGCCGCTTCGTATTGCCCGGTATGCGGGAAGCCGCGATGTGGCGCGCGCGGTGGCGCAAACAAGACTCGCGCAGAGCCGCGCCAAATCCAGTCGCAAGCACGCCCTAGCAGGCACGCTCCGCGCCCGGGCGGGCGATGAGGAGGCGTTGCAGAGGGAAAAAAATGGCCCGCGTGTGCGGGCCATGGTGTTTGTGGTGCCGGCGAAGAGAGTCGAACTCCCGACCTTCGCATTACGAATGCGCTGCTCTACCAACTGAGCTACGCCGGCGGTGCTGCGGGTACTTGGTCTTCGCGGTTCGCGCGAAGCCCAACATTATAGCCGACCGTCGCGGCGGCTGCCAAGCAGCGGGTTCACCGCATGACGGCCTCGAGCAATCCGTCACCTGACCCCGGATTGCCAGGGCAGCGTCGAGGCAGGTAATCGGATCAGGATCGCGGAACGTGCGCCGGCCCCGTCAATCCCGCCAGCGCGTCGATCCCGTTCCACATGATCTGCACGCCGATGCACAACAGGATGAATGCCGAAAGCCGCACTACGACGGCGGTGCCGGTGCTGCCCAGGAAATTCGCCAGCCGCTCCGCATAGCGATAGCAGAGGTAGACGGACAGGCAGATCAGGACGACGCCCAGCAGCGATGACATCGACGCCGTGAGGAACGAGCGGACGGTCTGCGGGTGGTTCGCGCCGATGGTGATGGCCACGGAGATCGAACCGGGTCCGACGGTGAGCGGCAAGGTCAGCGGATAGAACGCCTCGGTGGCGACGACGTCGGGATCGTTCACGCCCTCCGTGCTGGATTTCTTGGAGACATCGGCGCCGCGCAGCAGGTCCCAGGCAACGGAGCAGACGACGAGGCCGCCGCCCACTTGCACGATGGGCACCGACAGGCCGAAGAACTCGAGCACGTAGGTGCCGATGAGCACCGACGCCATCAACAGGATGAACGAATTGACGGTGACCTTGCGCGCCAGCACGGCGCGGGTCGCGCCGTCGGCATTGCGCGTCATGGCCAGGAACACCGGCGCCGCGCCAAGCGGGTTCACGATCGGCAGCAGCGCCGCGAACACCAGCAACACGCCTTCCAGGAAATGTCTCGCGTCCATGGTCAGCGCGCGGGTGCCGCGGACTTGGCGGGCGGCGGCGCGGCGAACGGGAATTCCTCCACCAGCGCCTTGACGCCGTTCCACGCGATCTGCACGCCGATGCACAGCACGATGAACGCCGAGAGCCGCAGCACGACCATCAGCCGCGAGTGTCCGAGCCATTGGGCGACGCGTTCGGCGTAGCGGTAGGCCAGCCAGACGCTGGCCGAGATGATGACGACGCCGATGATCGCGCCCGCGATGGAAATCAGGATCCGGGTGATGCTGGACGAGTGGTTGGCGCCGATCGTGACCGCCACGGAGATGGCGCCGGGATCGACGGTCAGCGGCAGCGTCAGCGGATAGAACGCGCGCGAGATGACGTTGAAGTCCTGCGGCGCGGCCGCGGGAACGGCCGCGGGGTTGTCGTCGGTCAGCAGCCGCCAGCCCAGCGAGCAGAGCACGAGGCCGCCGGCGAGCTGCACGACCGGCACCGACAGGCCGAACAGGCGAAGGACGAAGTTGCCGAAGATCAGCGAACCCAGAAGCAGCACGAACGAATTGATCGCGACCAGGCCGGCAAGCGTGCCGCGGGTCTTGCTGTCGGCGCCGTGCGTCATCGCCAGGAACATCGGCGCGCTGCCGACCGGATTGACGATCGGCAGGATGGCGCCGACCACGAGAAGGATGGCCTTGAGCAGTTGCTGCAGGTCTTCGTCGAGCATCGGGAGCGTCGTGGGTCTGTCGCGTCGGCACCAACGTGGCGCGCGTTACACTACCACACCGATTCGCGGCTTCCGTCGCCGCGCTGCCCCTGCCGCGATCACCTTTCGATGCCCGCCACTCGCTCCCTGTTCGGCTTCCACGCGATCACCGCGCGCCTGCGCCAGCGCGCCGATGCCGTGCACGAGCTGTACGTGCTCGCCGGGAGGCAGGACGCGCGGCTGCGCGACCTGGTCGCGCGCGCCGAAGCCGCGAATGTGAAGGTGCGCCCGGTCGACGGCGCGCGCCTCGACGCGCTGGCCGGCCACGGCCGGCACCAGGGCGTGGTGGCCGTCGTCGACGACGCGCTGCCGCATGTCACGCTGGACGACGTCCTCGAGACCGCCGACGCGCCGCTGTTGTTGCTGGTGCTGGACGGCGTGACGGATCCGCACAACCTGGGCGCCTGCCTGCGCAGCGCGGATGCGTTCGGCGCGCAGGCGGTGATCGTGCCCAAGGATCGCGCGGTCGGCGTCAACGCCACGGTGGCCAAGGCCGCCTGCGGCGCGGCCGACACCGTCCCGGTGGTCGCGGTGACCAACCTGGCCCGGGCGATGCGGGAGATGAAGGAGCGGGGGATCTGGCTGCTGGGCGCCGATGCGGGAGGCGAGAGCCTGTTCGGCGCCGAACTGACCGGACCCATCGCGTGGGTGCTGGGCGCGGAAGGCCAGGGGCTGCGCAGGCTGACCCGCGAGTCGTGCGACCGCATCGTCGGCATCCCGCTGACCGGCAGCGTGGAAAGCCTCAACGTGTCGGTTGCCGCCGGCATCTGCCTCTACGCTACGCGGGCCGCGCGGGCAGTCGATGTGATCTAATACGCGCGCCCTACGCGATGTGGTGCGAATGCTTCGTTTCCTGCTGACCCGGTTGTCCCTCGTCATTCCCACGTTCTTCGGGATGACGCTGCTCGCATTCTTCCTGATCCGGCTGGTCCCAGGTGATCCGATCGAGACGCTGGCCGGCGAGCGCGGCATCGATCCCGTGCGCCACGAGATGCTGCGCAAGGAATATGGGCTCGACCGGCCGATCATGGTCCAGTACGGCATCTATATCTCGCGGGTGCTGCACGGCGACCTCGGCAAGTCGATGATCACTCAGGCGCCGGTGCTGTCGGAATTCGGCGCGCTGTTTCCGGCGACGATCGAACTCGCGCTGTGCGCAATCATTTTCGCGCTCGTCGTCGGCATACCGGCGGGCATCATCGCCGCGGTCCGACGAAATTCGATCTTCGACCACGGCGTGATGGGCGTGTCGCTCACCGGCTATTCGATGCCGATCTTCTGGTGGGGGCTGCTCCTCATCCTGCTCTTCTCCGTGCAGCTCGGCTGGACGCCCGTGTCGGGGCGCATCTCCGTGCAGTACTTCATCGAGCCGGTCACCGGGTTTCTCACGATCGACGCGCTGCTGTCCGGCGAGAAGGGCGCGTTCAAGTCGGCCGTGTCGCATTTGATCCTGCCCACGATCGTGCTCGGCACGCAGCCGCTCGCGATCATCGCGCGCATGACGCGCTCGGCGATGCTCGAGGTGCTCGGCGAGGATTACATCCGCACGGCGCGCGCGAAGGGCCTCTCCACGATTCGCGTGATCGCCGTGCACGCGCTGCGCAATGCGCTGATCCCGGTCGTCACCGTCATCGGCCTGCAGGTCGGCGTGCTGTTCACCGGCGCCATCCTCACCGAGACGATCTTCTCGTGGCCGGGCGTCGGAAAGTGGCTCATCGAGGCCATCAGCCGCCGCGATTACCCGGTACTGCAGGGCGGCGTGCTGCTGCTCGGCCTCATCGTGATGGCGGTAAACCTTCTTGTCGACGTCACGTATGGCGTGATCAATCCGCGCATCAGGAAGGCGGCATGAGCACGGCGGGCGAGACCGCAGGTCGAGCCGAGGCCCGCAGGGCGCGGCGCCGGCGATTGCCGCGAGGCCGACAACTGACCGCCGGCAACGTGAAGGCATGTCGGAGGCCGAGGTCATGAGCACCGTGGCGCAGGTCACCGCCGTGCCGGCCGCCGTTCGCGCGCCGCCCGGCCCGCTGCGCGAGTTCTGGGGCTACTTCAGCGCGAACCACGGCGCGGTCGCGGGCCTGGTCTTCATCGTCTGTATCTTGCTGACGGCGGCGTTCGCGCCGTTCATCGCGCCGCATGCGCCCGATCTCACGAACAGCGCGGTGTTCCTGAAGCCGCCCGCGTGGCAGACGGGCGGTTCGTGGTCCTATCCGCTCGGCACGGACGCGATCGGACGCGACATCCTCTCGCGACTCATCTACGGCGCGCGCCTGTCGCTGTTCATCGGCATCGCGGTGGTTGCGCTGGCGATCGTCGTGGGGATCGCCCTTGGCCTCATCGCGGGGCTCTTCCGCGGAATCGTCGAGATCGCGATCATGCGGCTCATGGACGTGATCCTGACGCTCCCGAGCCTGCTGCTCGCCATCGTCATCGTCGCGATCCTGGGACCCGGCCTCATGAACGCGATGCTCGCCGTCACCGTCGTCGTGCTGCCGCACTACGTGCGCATCACGCGCGCGGCGGTGATCGGAGAATTGTCCAAGGACTACGTGACCGCGGCGCGCAGCACCGGCGCGGGCCGCGCGCGCCTCATGCTGCAGGAAGTCCTGCCCAATTGCGCCGCGCCGCTGATCGTCCAGGCGTCGCTCGGCGTGTCGACCGCCATTCTCGACGCCGCCGCCCTCGGGTTCCTGGGCCTGGGCGCGCAGCCGCCGGCGTCCGAATGGGGCACGATGCTCGCGGACGCGCGCGAGTTCGTGCTGCGCGCGTGGTGGGTGGTGACGTTCCCCGGCATCGCGATCCTCGTCACCGTGCTCGCATTCAACCTCTTTGGCGACGGCCTGCGCGACGCGCTGGACCCGAAGCTCAAGCGCTGATGAACGACCCCCACGCTCGTCCTGCCCCCACGGACGTCGCTGGACGGCCCTCGGAACCGCTCCTCGAAATCGAAGACCTGCACGTCGACTTCCCGACGCAAGGCGGCGTGCTGCACGCCGTCGATGGGGTTTCGCTGTCGCTCGACGAAGGCGATGTGCTCGGCATCGTGGGCGAGTCGGGCTCGGGCAAGAGCGTGACGATGCTCGCGGTGATGGGCCTCGTGGCGTTTCCGGGGCAGGTGCGCGCGAAGACGCTGCGCTTCGGCGGCCGCGACCTCCTGCATTTGTCCGAGCGCGCGCGCCGCAAGGTCGTCGGCGCCGACGTGGCGATGATCTTCCAGGAGCCGACGACGAGCCTGAATCCGTGCTTCACGATCGGCTTCCAGCTCGCGGAAACGCTGCGCCTGCACCTGAACCTCGACCGCAAGGCCGCGCGCAAGCGATCGATCGCGCTGCTCGATTCGGTCGGCATTCCGGCCGCGGAATCGCGCCTGTCCGACTTTCCGCATCAGCTCTCCGGCGGAATGAACCAGCGCGTCATGATCGCGATGGCGATCGCCTGCAATCCCAAGCTGCTCATCGCCGACGAGCCGACGACCGCGCTCGACGTCACAGTGCAGGCGCAGATCCTGGATTTGCTGCGCGGCCTGCAGAAGGACCTCGGCATGGCGCTCGTGCTCGTGACGCACAACATGGGCGTGGTCTCGGAGATGGCGCGGCGGGTCGCCGTGATGTACGCGGGACAGGTGATGGAGGAGCGCGCCGCCGATGCGCTCTTCGCGTCGCCCCAGCATCCGTACACCGAGGCGCTGCTCGCATCGATCCCCGAGCGGCACGTGGCCGGCGGGCGGCTGGCGACGATCCCCGGCATGGTGCCGGGTCTCGGCGACCGGCCCGCCGGATGCCTCTTCGCCCCGCGCTGCGCGTACGCAACACCGAGGTGCGAGGAGCGCCCGGCGCTGCGGCAATGGCGGGACGGGCGCGTCCGCTGCCACTATCCGTTGGGCGAGGCTGGACGCGAGGAAGCCATCGCCCGCGATCGTGCCGGCGCGGTGGTCACGTCATGAGCGAGCGCAACGCGCCCGTCGTCAGCGCACGCGATCTGCGCCGCGTGTACGAGGTGCGCCGCGGAATGTTCCGCGAGCCCGCCCACCTCACCGCCGTGGGCGGCCTCTCGTTTTCGGTGGAAGCCGGGCGCACGCTCGCCGTCGTCGGCGAATCGGGGTGCGGCAAGTCCACGCTCGCGCGCATGGTCGCGCTGATCGAAAAGCCCTCGACCGGCGAGCTCGAGCTCGGCGGGCGCGATGCGGTGCACGCGCGCGCCGGCGCCCAGCGCGCCTTGCGCAAGACCGTCCAGATGGTGTTCCAGAACCCGTACGGATCGCTCAACCCGCGCAAGAAGATCGGCGCGATCCTGGAGGGGCCGCTCGCGATCAACACGACGCTGTCCGCCACGGCGCGCGCGGAGCGCGCGCGCACGATGCTCGCGAAGGTCGGCCTGCGTCCCGAGCACTACGATCGCTATCCGCACATGTTCTCCGGAGGCCAGCGACAGCGGATCGCGATCGCGCGCGCGCTGATGCTCGAGCCTGCGCTGGTGGTTGCCGACGAGCCCGTCTCCGCGCTCGACGTGTCCGTGCAGGCGCAGGTGCTGAACCTCATGGCCGACCTGCAGCGCGACCTGAACGTCGCGTACCTCTTCATTTCGCACGATCTGGCGGTGGTGCGCTATCTCGCGCACGAGGTGCTGGTCATGTACCTGGGCCTCGCGATGGAGCAGGGTCCCAAGGAGCGCATCTTCGCCCAGCCGCTTGCATCCCTATACGCAGGCGCTGCTGGCCGCCACGCCGGCCTTGGGTGGCGAGCGCAAGCAGCGTATCGTGCTGACAGGCGAACTGCCGTCGCCGCTCGATCCGCCCGCGGGATGCGTCTTTTCCACCCGCTGCCCGCACGCGATCGATCGTTGCCGCAGCGAGCGCCCGCAGACCGCGCCCGCTCGACGGCCGCATGGTCGCCTGCCATTTGGCGGAGAATTTCATAAAATCCGGACCTGTCACCGATCCCGGTACACTGCTGCATTAGCACTTTTTCGAGGAGAGACCCCATGAAGAACCCCCATTCGGCCCCGTTCCGTCGCGCGCGCCGCCCGTATTGCCACGTTGGCGGCAGTCGCGCTGTTCGCCGCCGGTGCGCAGGCCAAGACCCTCGTGTTCTGCTCGGAGGGCAGCCCCGAGAACTTCTATCCGGGCGTGAACACGACCGGGCACGTCGTTCGACGCCAACAGCCAGATCTACAGCCGCATCGTCGACTTCGACCGCGGGACGACCAAGGTCGTGCCGGGCCTGGCCGAGAGGTGGGACATCTCGCCGGACGGCCTCACTTACACGTTCCACCTGCGCAAAGGCGTGAAGTGGCACAACCACCGCGCGTGGAAGCCTTCGCGCGACATGAACGCCGACGACATCATCTTCATGCTCGAGCGCCAGGGCAAGGAAGACAATCCGTACTTCAAGGTGACGAGCTCCAACCATTCGTACTACAACGACATGGGCATGGCGAAGCTCATCAAGTCGATCCAGAAGGTGGACGACTACACCGTGCGCATCACGCTCAACAAGCCCGAGGCGCCGTTCCTGTCGAATCTCGCGATGGAATACGCGGGCGTGCAGTCGAAGGAATACGCCGACGCGATGATGAAGGCGGGCACGCCGGAGAAGATCGACCAGGAGCCGATCGGCACCGGGCCGTTCTACCTCGTGCAATACCAGAAGGACGCGGTGATCCGCTACAAGGCGTTCCCGCAGTTCTGGGGCGGCAAGGCGAAGATCGACGACCTCGTGTTCTCGATCACGCCGGACGCGTCCGTGCGCTGGGCGAAGCTGCAGAAGAACGAATGCCAGGTCATGCCGTATCCGAACCCCGCCGACCTCGACGCTATCCGCAAGGACCCCAACGTCGTCGTGCTCGAGCAGCCGGGACTGAACATCGGCTTCCTCGCGTACAACACGACCAAGAAGCCGTTCGACGACGTGCGCGTGCGCAAGGCCATCAACATGGCCATCGACAAGAAGGCGATCATCGACGGCGTGTACCTGACCACCGGCGTCGCGGCGAAGAACCCGATCCCGCCGACGCAGTGGTCCTACAACGACGCGATCAAGGACGACCCGTTCGATCCGGCGGCGGCGAAGAAGCTCCTCGCCGAAGCGGGCTACCCGAACGGCTTCGAGACCGACCTGTGGGCGATGCCGGTGCAGCGTCCGTACAACCCGAACGCGAAGCGCATCGCCGAACTGATGCAGGCGGACCTCGCCAAGATCGGCGTGAAGGCCGAGATCAAGAGCTTCGAGTGGGGCGAATACCGCAAGCGCATGCAGGCGGGCGAGCACCAGATGGGCATGCTCGGCTGGACCGGCGACAACGGCGATCCGGACAACTTCCTGGCCTCGCTGCTGGGCTGCGACTCCGCCAAGAGCAACGGCAGCAACGTCGCCAAGTTCTGCTACCAGCCGTACGAGGACCTGATCCAGAAGGCGAAGATCGTCGAGCAACCAGGCCGAGCGTCAGAAGCTCTACGAGCAGGCGCAGGTGATCTTCAAGCAGCAGGCGCCGTGGTTCACGATTGCGCACGCGGTGCAGCTGAAGCCGGTGCGCAAGGAGGTGATCGACTTCAAGCTGTCGCCGTTCGGCCGCCACACGTTCTACGGCGTCGACATCAAGGAGTGACGATGGTGCGGGGCTAAGCGCGCATCGCGCCGCCCCGCGTTGACGGGACGGGACCGCACCGGGCATGATCGACCCGAGTCCCTCCCGCCGTTCCCCGCCGCAGTCCACGCCTTAAGCCGACGTGCTCGCCTTCATCCTCCGCCGTGTCCTGCAATCCATCGCTCGTCATGGCCGTGGTGGCGCTTCATCGCGTTCAGCCTGTTCAATTTCATCGGCGATCCGGTGGTGTTCATGGTCGGGCAGGACGCGACGATGGAGGAGAAGGACCGGCTGCGCAGCGAACTCGGCCTCGACCAGCCCGTTCGTCGTGCAGTTCTTCCGCTTCATCGGCAACGCCGTGCAAGGCGACTTCGGGCGCTCGCTGCGCCAGGGACGCAGCGTCGCCACGCTGATCAAGGAGCGCCTGCCGGCGACGCTGGAGCTGTCCATGGGCGCGGCGCTGCTCGCGCTGCTCGTCGGCATTCCGCCGGCGTCTACGCCGCGCTGCGCCGCGGCAGCTGGGGCGCGCAACTGCTGCTGGCCACGTCGCTGGTCGGCGTCAGCCTGCCGTCGTTCCTGATCGGCATCCTGCTGATCCTGGTCTTCGCCGTGCAACTGGGCTGGCTGCCGTCGTTCGGCCGCGGCGACACCGTGGCGCTGGGGTGGTGGACGACCGGACTGCTGACCAAGTCCGGCCTGAAGGCGCTGATTCTTCCGGTGATCACGCTGTCGCTGTTCCAGATGACGCTGATCATGCGGCTGGTGCGCGCGGAAATGCTCGAGGTCCTGCGCACCGACTACATCAAGTTCGCGCGCGCGCGCGGATTGTCCGACCGCGCCATCCATTTCGGCCACGCGCTGAAGAACACGCTGGTCCCCGTGATCACGATCACCGGACTGCAACTGGGCGGCATCATCGCGTTCGCGATCGTGACCGAGACGGTGTTCCAATGGCCCGGCCTGGGCCTGCTGTTCATCCAGTCCGTGTTCTTCTCGGACATTCCCGTGATGGCGGCCTACCTGTGCTTCATCGCGCTCGTGTTCGTGATGCTGAACCTGATCGTCGACCTGATGTACTACGCGGTCGATCCCCGCTTGCGCATTGAAAGGACGGCAGCCGCCTGATGAAACCCGACGAACACATACGCCGCTGGCACGACGAGTTCACCGCCATCCGCCGTGACCTGCACGCGCATCCGGAACTGGGCTTCGAGGAGCACCGGACCGCGCGCGTCGTCCAGGAGACGCTGGCGCGCTTCGGCATCGAGCATCACAGCGGCATCGGCAAGACCGGCATCGTGGCGGTGATCCGGGGCACGCGCAACGCCAGCGGACGCAGCATCGGCCTGCGCGCGGACATGGACGCGCTGCCGATGGTGGAGGAAAACGAATTCGCGCACAAGTCGCGCTACGAAGGCCGCATGCACGGCTGCGGCCACGACGGGCACACGACGATGCTGCTGGCCGCGGCCCGGTATCTTCAGGAGACGCGGAATTTCGACGGCACCGCCTACCTCATCTTCCAGCCCGGCGAGGAAGGCTATGCCGGCGCCAAGGCGATGATCGAGGACGGCCTGTTCGAGCGCTTTCCCGGCCGAGCAGGTGTTCGCGCTGCACAACTGGCCGGGATTGCCGCCCGGCCGCATCGGCATCACGCCCGGTTACGCGATGGCGGCGGCGGACCGCATCGAGATCACGATCGACGGCCGCGGCGGTCACGGCGCCCATCCGCACACGGTCGATCGATCCGGTGCTGGTCGCCGGACACATCATCACCGCGACGCAGTCGATCGTCAGCCGCAACGTGAGCCCGATCGACACCGCCGTGGTCAGCCTGTGCGCGATGCACGCCGGCCATCCCGGCGCGATGAGCGTGGTTCCCGCGCACGCCAAGCTGGTCGGCACGGTGCGCACGTTCAAGCCGGCGACGCAGGACATGATCGAGAAGCGGCTCACCGAACTCGTGCATTCGATCGGCGCCGCATTCGGCGCGGTGGCCACGCTGAAGTACGAGCGCGTCTATCCGGCGACGCTCAATCACGACGCCGAGGCGATGTTCGCCGCGGACGTCGCCGCGAAGCTGGTCGGTGCGGAGAACGTCGTGCGCAACCTCGACCCGTCGATGGGCTCGGAGGATTTTTCGTTCATGCTGCAGGTGAAGCGCGGCGCGTTCGCGCGGCTGGGGCAGGGCGGGGCCGAGGGCGGTTGCTTCCTGCACAACAGCAAGTACGATTTCAACGACGCGGTCATTCCGCTCGGCGCCGGCTATCTGGCGGCATTGGCCGAGACCGCCATGCCGCTGCGCGAAATAGCCGATGGATCCGCGTCCGCCACTTTGCCGGCACGTATGTCGAGGCACGCGACAAGTTCTTCGCCGCGACGCAAGGCGCTCGGCCTGACGGTCACGCGCCACATCCATCCGTCTGCGCGAGGAGCGGCAGGCGAGGAACTCTCGCTCGACGTATCGGTGCTGGGCGACGCGGCGGCGCCGCGCGATGCTCGTGCTCGTCTCGGGGACCCACGGCGTCGAGGGATTCTGCGGCTCCGGCTGCCAGGTCGGCCTGCTGCACGACGCCGAATTCGTCGCAGCGGCGCGCGCGTCGGGCGTCGCCGTCGTCTTCGTGCACGCGCTCAATCCGTTCGGGTTCTCGCATCTGCACCGGACGAATGAAGACAACGTCGACATGAATCGCAATTTCCGCGATTTCGCCGCGCCGCCGTCCCGCCAACACGGCGTACGCCGAAGTGCACGGTTTCATCGTCCCCGCGACGTGGCCGCCGTCGCCGGAGAACGAAGCGAAGATCGGCGCGTACGTGGCGCGCGCACGGCGCCAAGGCGCTGCAGCAGGCGGTGTCCGGCGGTCAGTGCGAGTTCCCGGACGGCCTCTTCTACGGCGGCGTGCGCGCGGCCTGGAGCAACACGGTTCTGCGCGCGGTCCTGCGCGAGCACGGCGCCCGCCGCCGACGCATCGGCTGGATCGACTTTCACACCGGCCTCGGTCCGCGCGGCCACGCCGAGAAGATCTACTCGGGGCGGGACGTCCCGGGCGACCTCGAAACGCAGCAAGCGGTGGTGGGGCGACGACGTCACCTCATTCCTGGACGGCTCGTCGACGTCGGCCACGCTGACGGGCGTGAACTACAACGCGGTCTACGACGAGTGCCCCGGCGCGGCCTATGCGGGCATGGCGCTCGAATACGGGACCATCCCTTACGCCGAGACGCTGCAGGCGCTGCGCGCGGACCAGTGGCTGATGAACCATCCTGAGGCGGACGCGGCGTTGCGCGCCACCATCAAGCGGCAGATCCGCGACGCGTTCTACTGCGATGCCGACGACTGGAAGGCTGCGGTCTATGCGCAGGCCCGCGCCGGGTGCCTGGCCGCGTTGACCCACCTTGGCGCACCCAATGACTGACCCATTGCCACCGGCCATGTCCGGCAGTCCGCCGGTCGTCCTCGCCCGGCCGGCGCTGCGTGCGCGCATGGCGAGCGCATGGGACAGCGACGTGATGTGGAGCTTCCGCCATTCTCCGGTGGCCATTGGCGCTTTCGTCGTGTTGTTCGTCTGCCTCGCCGCGGCGTTCGCGGCGCCGCTGTTCGCCCCCCACAATCCGTTCGACCTCAAGACGCTCAATCTTTCGGACGCGCTGTCGCCGCCACGCTGGATGGATGGCGGGCAATGCAGGTTTCCTGCTCGGCACCGACGACCAGGGGCGCGACCTTCTGTCCGCCATCATGTACGGCGCGCGCGTGTCGCTGATCGTCGGCATCGCCTCCGTCGCGCTGGCGATGGCGCTGGGCGTGTCGCTCGGACTGCTTGCCGGCTACGCCGGCGGACGGCTCGACGCGTTCATCATGCGCGTGGCCGACGTCCAGCTGTCGTTCCCGGCGATCCTGATCGCGCTGCTGATCGATGGCGTGGCCCGCGCGGTGCTGCCGCGCGACGCGCATTCCGACGCGGTGCTGCCGGTGCTGATCCTGGCGATCGGGCTGTCCAACTGGGTCCAGTACGCGCGCACGGTGCGCGGTTCCACGATGGTGGAGAAGGGCAAGGAGTACGTGCAGGCCGCGCGCGTGATCGGCAGGTCGCCGCTGCAGATCATGGCCCAGCACCTGTTGCCCAACGTGCTGGGCCCGGTGCTGGTGATCGCCACGATCAACATCGCCTCCGCGATCCTGACGGAGGCCGCGCTGTCGTTCCTCGGTGTCGGCATGCCGGTGACCGAGCCCTCGCTGGGCACGCTGATCCGTGTCGGCAACGATTTTTTGTTTTCCGGCGAATGGTGGATTACCATCTTCCCGGGGGCCGCGCTGGTGGTGATCGTACTGGCAATCAATCTGCTGGGCGACTGGCTGCGTGACGCGCTCAACCCCCGGCTGCGCTAGACCTGGCGGCCGCATGATCACGGTGCGTTATCCACGGGGAAGTCGGCTGGCGTTGGGTGCCGTATCCCGAAAGGGTCGTGAACATGCGCAAACCATTCTTGGCCATCACCGCCACGCTGATGCTTTCGAGTTGCCAGACGTGGGGTCCCTCCTGGAGCGAAGTCACCGGCGAACGCTGGACGGTACCCTCGGCCGAATTCAACACGGCACCGACGGCGGTGAACCTGATCGACGGCGTGGGTTCGTTCCAGAGGGTTCCGGGTTACGGCGGCATCAAGGTCGAGCCGGGTTCGCACGTGCTGGTCCTTGCGGCGGCCCCGATGTCCGCGGGATGGACCGGAGGAACCGACCTCGAGACCCTCAAGCTCGATTTCGCGCCCTGCAAGCGCTACTACATCAACGCTCGATACGACACCCGATTGAGCACGTCCTGGAAGCCGTTCGTGGATTATGTCGAGACCATCGCCGGATGTACCGCGAGTGCCGCCAAGTAACGGCGTGCCCGTGAACGGCGCGCCGGCGACGGTGTCGACCGGCCCGCCGCCCGGAAGCGTGCCTGCCGCCGGCGCGCCGTTGTTGTCGGTCGCGAATCTTCGCGTCGAGTTTCCGACGCGCCATGGAACGCTGGTGGCGGTGCACGACGTGTCGTTCGACATCGCGCCCGGCGAAGTCCTCGGCGTGGTCGGCGAGTCCGGCGCGGGCAAGTCGCTGACCGGCGCCGCGATCATCGGTCTCATCGATCCGCCGGGCCGCATCGCCTCGGGCGAAATCCGGCTGTCGGGCCGGCGCATCGACCATCTGTCGTCGAGCGCGATGCGCACCATTCGCGGCCGCGAGATCGGCGCGGTGTTCCAGGATCCGCTGACTTCGCTCAATCCGCTGTACACGGTGGGCCGGCAGCTGGTCGAGACGATCCGCGCCCATCTCGACCTGAACGAAGCAGAGGCGCTGCGCCGGGCCATCGGCCTGCTCGACGAGGTCGGCATTCCCGCGGCGGCGCGCCGCGTCGACCAGTATCCCGCATCACTTTTCCGGCGGCATGCGGCAGCGCGTCGTCATCGCGCTTGCGCTGGCGGCCAAACCCAAACTCATCGTCGCCGACGAGCCGACCACGGCCCTCGACGTATCGGTCCAGGCGCAGATCATCCAGCTGCTGAAGAGCCTGTGCCGCGAACACGGGACGGCGGTGATGCTCATCACCCACGACATGGGCGTGATCGCGGAGACGGCCGATCGCGTCGCCGTGATGTATGCCGGGCGCATCGTGGAGATCGGCCCGGTCGCCGAAGTGATCCACCGTCCGCAGCATCCGTATTCGGTCGGACTGATGGGCTCCATTCCCTCGATCGTCGACGAGCGCGAGCGCCTCACGCAGATCGAGGGCGCCATGCCGCGACTGACGGCGATTCCCGCCGGATGCGCGTTCCATCCCCGCTGCCCGCAGGTGTTCGCGCGCTGCCGCCGCGAGCGCCCGGAACTGCTGGCCGCGGGCGCCACGCGTGCGGCATGCTGGCTGCGCGCGGGCCACGCACCAGGGGCTGCGCATGAGTGACGCCCTGCTGGAAATGCGCGGCGTCGTGCGCCATTTCGACGTTTCCCCGCCGTGGCTGAACCGCGTGCTCGAACGGCGGCAGCGTGCCGTCGTCAAGGCGGTGGACGGCGTCGACCTGACCATCGCCAAAGGCGAGACGCTGGGGTTGGTCGGAGAGTCCGGATGCGGCAAGTCGACGGTGGCGCGGCTGATCGTCGGCCTGTACGCGCCGACCCGCGGAACGATCACCTATGACGGCGTCGCCATCGCCGGCGACGGTGCCGGCCACGGCGCGCTGCAGCGGCGCGCGCGGCAGGGAATGCAGATGATCTTCCAGGATCCTTTCGCAAGCCTCAATCCGCGCTGGCGCGTCGCGGACATCGTCGCCGAGCCGATGCGCGCGCTGCGGCCCGGGACGAGCCAGGCTGAAATGGCCGACCAGGTTGCGGCGCTGCTCGACCAGGTGGGGCTGGCCGCGGCCGACGGCGTCAAGTTTCCGCACCAGTTCTCCGGCGGCCAGCGGCAGCGAATCTCCATCGCGCGCGCGCTGTCGACGAACCCGGCGTTTCTCGTCTGCGACGAGCCGACATCCGCGCTCGACGTGTCGGTGCAGGCACAGGTGCTGAACCTGATGCGCGACCTGCAGCGGCGGCTCGGCCTCACCTACCTGTTCATTTCGCACAATCTGGCGGTCGTGCACCACATCGCCGACCGCGTCGGGGTCATGTACCTGGGCCGCATCGTCGAAATGGCGCCGACGCAGCGTGCTGTTTCGCGCACCGCGGCACCCGTATACGCGGATGCTGCTCGATGCGGTGCCGGATCTCGAGATGACGGGCAAGTCGAGGATCGCCGTCGCGGGCGAGGTCCCCAACCCGCTCGATCCACCCTCCGGATGCACGTTTCATCCGCGCTGCCCGCTGGCCAACGATCGCTGCCGCCGCGAAATTCCGTTGCTGCAGGGAGTCGCGAACGCGCAACCCGGGCAGGTCGCGTGCCACGCGGTCGAGGAAGGCCGGTTGCCGCCGCGCCGGGAGACGGCCGCGCCCGCACTGCAGTCCTGACGGGCCCCGCGGGAGCGGGCAGCGGCTCCTTTCCGCTATAATTGGACGTTTGGGCGCGCCATTCGAGGCGCATTTCCACACGTTCGCGGCACGCACGCCGCGGCACGCACCTTACAAAAATCTCCCTTGCGCCTAACGCAGATCAAGCTCTCCGGGTTCAAGTCGTTCGTCGACCCGACCACCATCGCGACACCCGGCCAGCTGGTCGGCATCGTCGGTCCCAACGGCTGCGGCAAGTCGAACGTCATCGATGCCGTGCGCTGGGTGCTGGGCGAGTCGAAGGCGTCCGCGCTGCGCGGCGAATCGATGCAGGACGTCATCTTCAACGGCGCCGGCGAGCGCAAGCCCGTCGGCCGCGCGTCGGTCGAACTGCACTTCGACAACAGCCAGGGCCGCATCGGCGGCCAGTGGGGCCAGTACGCGGAGATCTCGATCAAGCGCGTCCTCACGCGCGACGGCGATTCCACCTACTACATCAACAATATCCCGGTCCGGCGCCGCGACATCCACGACCTGTTCCTCGGCACGGGCTTGGGTCCGCGCGCCTACGCCATCATCGAGCAAGGGATGATCTCGCGCATCATCGAGGCCAAGCCCGAGGAGTTGCGAATCTTCCTCGAGGAGGCCGCGGGCGTGTCCAAGTACAAGGAACGGCGCAAGGAAACGGAAGGGCGCCTGTCCGATGCCCGCGAGAACCTGGCGCGCGTCGAGGACATCCGCCTCGAACTCGGCAACCAGTTGCTGCGCCTGGAGACCCAGGCCCGCGTCGCCACCGAATATCGTGAACTCGAAGGGCGGTTGAAGCAGTCGCAGCACCTGCTGTGGTTCGCGAAGCAGCAGGACGCCGTCCGCGTGCGCGAAAAGTGCACGACCGAGATGGCCACGCTGACGGTGGCGCTGGAATCGCTGCAGGCGGAACTGCGCGCGACCGAGAGCAAGCTGGAGGCGTTGCGCGCCAGCCACTACACGGCCGGCGACGCATTGCACGAGAAGCAGGGCGGGTTCTACGCGGCCAACGCGGAAGTGACCCGGCTCGAGCAGCAGCTCACGTTCGTCCGCGAATCGGAATCGCGGCTCACGCAGCAGGTCGCGCAATTGACCGAAGCGCTGGGCGCCATCGCCGGGCAGGAAGCGGCATTGGCGACCGACCGCGGCAACGCCGAGCGCGAACTCGAGGCGGCGCTCACCGCACGCGAATCGGCGGCCGAGGGGGAACGTTCCGCGCAGGCGCTGCTGCCCGCGCTGGAACAGGCGGTCGCGGACACTTCCCGGATTCTGGCGGAGCTCGCGGACAAGATCGCGCTGACCGAACAGGATGTGCGCGTGGCCGAGACGCGGCGCGACAGCGTCGGGACTACGCTGAAGCAGCTGGCGGCGCGGCAGGAGCGGCTGCAACAGGAACTGGCGGGGATTCGCGCGCCGACGACGGATCCGCTGCGCGAAGTCGAGGAGCAGCTCGCCGCGGAAACGCGCGACCTTGCCGGCAAGCAGACAGCGCTGACGGCGCTGCAGCAGGCCGTGGAGGCGCTGCAACTGCGCCAGCGGGAAACCGCCGACGCCTGGCAGCGCGACAGCAAGGCGTTGGGCGACCTCGAAGCGCGGTCGCAGGCGCTGTCGGCGCTGCAGGCGAAGATCGGGCACGGACAGGATATCGACGGCTGGCTGGCGGACCATGGCCTCGCCAAGGCGCGCAGGTTGTGGCAGTCGCTGGACATCGAGCGCGGGATGGGAAGACGCGCTGGAGGCCGTGCTGCGCGAGCGGCTCGACGCGCTCGAACTGTCGCGCCTGGACGATGTCGGCAGTTGGGTGGACGGCGGCGCGTCGCCGCCGCGGCGCATTGCTGCATATCGCGCCGCTGGCCGCGCGCCATGCGCCCCACCACGGCCACGATTCGCTGCTGGCCAAGGTGCGGCTCAAGCAACCGGAAGCCGGACGCCTGCTCGCCGACGGCCTGCATGGCATTCGCTGCCGCCCGGACCTGGGTTCGGCGCTGGCGGATCGCGAGGCGCTCGGCGAAGGCGAGGCGTTCGTCACGCCGGCCGGCCACCTCGTCACCGCGCAGGGGGTCACGTTGTTCGCCCCCGACGGCGAATTGCACGGCGTCATTGCGCGTCAGCGCGAACTCGACGAACTGGCGACGCTGATCGCGACGGCGACGACCGTCGCTGCCGCGGCCCGCCACGCGCGCGATGCCGTCGACGAAGACTTGAAGGCGAAGCAGCAGACCTGGCATGCCGAAGGACTGGCGGTCGGTTCGCAGCAGCGCCGCGTGCACGATCTCGAACTCGAGCTCGTCACGCTGAAGCAGGCGGCCGAGGCCGCGGAACGCCGGCGCGCGCAAATCGCGCAGGAAACGGCGGACGTGGCGGCGCAGGAAGCCGGCGAGACCGCGCAGCGCGACGCGATCAGCGCGGAAATCGCCGACCTGCAGTCGCGGATGCACGAGGAAATCGCCGCGCGCGAAACCGCACGCCACACGCGCAACGAAGCCGAAGTCGAACTGGCCCGCGGCCGCGAGCGCGTGCGCGCCGCCGAACGCGCGGCGCAGGAGGCCGGATTCGCGGAGAGGAGCTGCCGCGACCGGCTGGCCGAACTCGAGCGCCGCCGCGAATCGCTGACCGCGCAGGCCGCGCAGCAGAAGTCGCTGCTCGCGCAGTTCACGACGGAACAGGCGGCCATCGACTGGACGCCGGTCGAGGAGGCGCTGCAGCGGCAGCTGGCGCTGCGCGGCGAAGCGGAACAGGCGCTGGCCGCGGCGCGCGATCACGTCGAGAGCCTGACGGCGGAACTGCGCGCGGGCGACGAGGCCCGGCTCGTCGCCGAACAGAAGCTCGAACCGGCGCGCGGCAAGATCCAGGACATGCAGTTGAAGGAGCAGGCCGCGGTGCTGGCCGAACAGCAATTCTCGGAGCAGCTGGCCGAAGCGCAGGCCGACGTGTCCGCATTGCCCGAGGCGCTCAAGGCCTGGGGCAGCTGCGCGCACGCTGCCGGCCGAGATCGAACGCCTGGGGGTGGCGATCGCCGAACTGGGCGCGGTGAACCTGGCAGCGCTGGACGAGCTGGCGCAGACCACCGAGCGCAAGGATTACCTCGACCGGCAGGCGGCGGACCTTACCGAGGCAATGACCACGCTCGAATCCGCGATCCGCCAGATCGACCGTGAATCGCGCGACCTGCTGCAGCAGACGTTCGACGCCGTCAACGCCAATTTCGCCAAGCTGTTCCCGACGCTGTTCGGCGGCGGGCAGGCCCGGCTGGTGCTGACGGGCGAGGAAATCCTCGACTCCGGCGTGCAGGTGATCGCGCAGCCGCCGGGCAAGCGCAACACGTCCATCCATCTGCTTTCCGGCGGCGAGAAGGCGCTCACGGCGATCTCGCTGGTGTTCGCGCTGTTCCAGCTGAATCCGGCGCCGTTCTGCCTGCTGGACGAAGTGGACGCGCCGCTGGACGATCCCAACACCGATCGTTTTTGCGCGATGGTCCGTGAAATGGCGGGCGATACGCAGTTCCTGTTCATCTCCCACAACAAGATCACGATGGAGATGGCGAACCAGCTGGTGGGCATCACGATGCCGGAGCCTGGCGTGTCGCGCGTCGTGGCCGTGGACATCACCGAAGCGCTTTCGCTGGCCGAGAGTGCTGCTTGAGGCACGTGCCGCGCGGCTTTCGAGGCGCTTATGACCGACCATCGCGCTATACTCGGTCTCTATCGAACACACGCGATTTCCCCGGTAACGCCTGACGCGACATGAACCGCCCATGCGCATGAGTTCGCTCCAGTTGGGCCTGATCGTCGCCGGCGTCCTGCTCGTCGTCGGCGTCATCGTCTACAACGCCTGGCAGGAACGGCGCATTCGGCGGCGGATAGCGTCCGCTTTCCGCAAGTCCGACGATGTGCTGCTGCAGCCGGCGCCGGGCCGCCGGGTCGAGCCGACAATGCGGACGGCCCCGGATGGTGGCGACGACGACGTGAGCGTCGGCACGACGGACTCGGACAATCCGGCAGCCATGCCCGGCAGCGAATCGGAAGACGAGTCGTCGTGGTCGCCCCCGGTCGACTACGTCGAGCAGGAGCCGCCGGACGCCGAGGCGGCCGCGCCGCCGGCGGTGACCACGTATGCATCGGCGCCGCTCGACTCCGCGGGGCCGCAGCCGGATCGGGACATCGAGTGCATGGTGATCCTGCAGCCGGCCAAGCCGCTGGCGGCGGGCGCGCTGGCGGCGGGACTTCACGCGCGCATAGGCAAGCGCCTGCGCTGGTTCGGCCGGACCGCGCCAGGCTCGCCCTGGGTGCTGCTGCAATCGGCGACGCCGGGCGAGTTCGTCGAGCTGGCCGCATGCATGCTGCTCGCCGACCGCAACGGTGCCGCGAGCCACGCGCAACTCGACACGTTCGTACGGGTGATGAGCGAACTCGCCCCCATGCTGCCGGCGGCACTTTCGGTTCCCGACGTCGCGGCGGAAACGGACCGGGCGGAAGCGCTCGACCGCCTGTGCGCGGACGTGGACGTGCAGGTCGGACTCACGGTGCTGAAGCAGGAACCCGCGAGCATTCCGGGAACGAAGCTGCGCGGGGTGGCGGAGGCCGCCGGCTTCAGGCTCGCCCCGGGCGGCCGCTTCGAATGGCCGCAGGAAGAGACCGGCGCGATCCTCTACACGCTGCAGAACGTCCGCAACGAACCGTTCACCGTCGACACGCTGCGCGCATCGGCGACGAACGGGGTCGTGCTGGTGCTGGACGTTCCTCGCGTCGCGGACCCGTTGCGCGCGTTCGACCAGATGAAGCTGGCGGCGAAGCGGATCGCGCATACGCTGGGCGGCGACCTCGTCGACGACAACCGGCGGCCGCTCGACGACGCGGCGCTGGCCGCCATACGACAGCAGGTGCAAATGGCCGCCGACGCGCTCAAAGCCTGCCGCATCGATCCGGGAAGTCCGCGCGCGCAGGCACTCTTCGGCTCCTAAGCGTGGGCAAAGGCGCACCGACCACGGTCGCCGTGCCTGCCGCGGAGGCGGCGCGTGCAGCGGCGTTGCGCGCCGAGATCACGGAGCACGACCGCCGCTACTACGAAAAGGACGCGCCGACGGTCAGCGACGCCGAGTACGACGCGTTGTTCCGCGAACTCAGGCCATCGAGTCGGCGTACCCGGCGCTGGTGACCGCCGACTCGCCCACGCAGCGCGTCAGCGGCGCGCGCGCCGCGGAATTCGCGCCGGTCGTCCACCGCGTGCCGATGCTGTCGATCCGCACCGAAACCGACACCACGGAATCCGGCGCCACCCAGTTCGACGCGCGGATGCGGCGGGAGCTGGCGCTCGCGGACGACGCGCCGCCGATCGCGTACATGGCGGAGCTCAAGTTCGACGGGCTGGCCATCAGCCTGCGCTACGAGCGCGGCGTGCTGGCCGTGGCGGCAACGCGCGGCGACGGCGAGACCGGCGAGGATGTCACCGCCAACGTGCGCACCATCGCCGCCATCCCGGCCAGGTTGCGCGGCAAGCCGCCGCCGGTGCTGGAAGTGCGCGGCGAGGTCTACATGACCCGCGCGGATTTCGCGCGCCTCAATGAACGGCAGGAAGCGGCGGGCGCCAAGCTGTACGTGAATCCGCGCAACACGGCGGCCGGCGCCGTGCGCCAGCTCGATCCTGCCGTCACCGCGCAGCGGCCGCTGGCGTTCTTCGCCTACGGCATCGGCGAGACCGAAGGCTGGGCGCTGCCGCCCACGCAGAGCGCGCTGTTCGACGCGCTGGCCGCGTTCGGCTTGCCGGTGAACGGCGACCGCCGCGTCGCGCACGGGGCCGCGGAACTGGCCGCGTTCTACGCGGAAGTCCGCGACCGGCGCGGCGATCTGCCGTTCGAGATCGACGGCGTCGTCTACAAGGTCGACAGCCTCGAACTGCAACGCGCGCTGGGATTCCGGACGCGCGAGCCGCGCTGGGCGGTCGCGCACAAATTCCCGCCGGAAGAGATGCCCACGCGGCTCATCGCGATCGACGTGCAGGTCGGGCGCACCGGCGCGATCACGCCGGTCGCCCGCCTCGAGCCCGTGTTCGTCGGCGGCACCACGGTGACCAACGTGACGCTGCACAACGAGGACGAGATCCGCCGGCGCGACCTGCGCATCGGCGACACCGTCGTCGTGCGCCGGGCGGGCGACGTGATCCCGCAGATCGTCCGTGCGATTCCGGAAAAGCGGCCGCGCGGCGCGCGCGAGTTCGTCATGCCGGTCGTCTGTCCGGAATGCGGCTCCGCCATCGCGCGCCTGCCGGACGAGGTCATCGCGCGCTGCACCGGTGGCCTGGTATGTCCGGCGCAGCGCAAGCAGGCGCTGCTGCATTTCGCCAGCCGGCGCGCGCTCGACATCGAAGGACTCGGCGACAAGCTCGTGGATCAACTCGTCGATGCCGGCCTGGTCCACACGCCCGCCGACATCTACAGGCTGGGCATGCCGAAGCTTGCCGGACTGGAACGGATGGCGGACAAGAGCGCCGCCAACGTGCTGGCGGCGGTCGAGAAGAGCAAGGCCACGACGCTCGCGCGGTTCATCTTCGCGCTGGGAATCCGGCACGTGGGCGAGGCGACCGCCAAGGACCTCGCGCGCCATTTCGGCAGCCTCGACGCGCTGCTCGCGGCGTCGGAACAGGACCTGCTGCAGGTGAAGGATGTGGGTCCGGTGCTCGCGGAATCCATTGCCGGCTTCATTCGCGAGCCGCACAACCGCGAGGGAATCAAGCAATTGCGCGCGGCCGGGGTACACTGGACCGAAGGCCCGCCGCAGGGCGCGCCCGCGGGCGCGCTGTCGGGACTCACGTTCGTGCTGACCGGCACGCTGCCGACGCTTTCGCGCGACGATGCGAAGGCGATGATCGAGGCGCGCGGCGGCAAGGTGGCGGGCAGCGTGTCGAAGAAGACCGACTACGTCGTCGCCGGAGCCGACGCAGGCAGCAAACTGGCCCGCGCCGAGGAGCTGGGCGTGGCGATTCTGGACGAGGCCCGGCTGCGGGCGATGCTTGCCGATTGACGAACGTACAACCAACGACATCACGCATGCAGAAAATCACCAAGGCGATTTTTCCGGTTGCCGGCCTGGGCAGCCGCTTCCTGCCGGTCACCAAGGCAAGTCCCAAGGAAATGCTGCCGGTCGTCGACAAGCCGCTGATCCAGTACGCGGTCGAGGAGGCCGCGGCCGCGGGCATCACCGACATGATCTTCATCACGGGCCGCAACAAGCGCGCGATCGAGGACCACTTCGACAAGGCGTACGAACTCGAGACCGAGCTGGCGCTGCGCAACAAGACCGAACTGCTGGAAGCGGTGCAGGCGGCGACCCCGCCGGGCATCAACTGCATCTACATCCGCCAGTCGGAAGCGCTGGGACTGGGGCACGCGGTCCTGTGCGCCGAACCGGTGGTCGGGGACGCGCCGTTCGCCGTCATCCTGGCCGACGACCTGATCGATGCGCGTGTTCCGGTGATGCAACAGATGGTCGACGTGGCGGGCCGCATGGGCGACTCGACGATCGGCGTCATGGACGTGCCGGCGGACGCCACCGGCAACTACGGCATCGTGGAAACGGAAAAGGCAGGCGAGCGCCTGGGACGAATCACGCGCATCGTCGAGAAGCCGAAGTCCGGCACCACGGCGTCGACGCTTGCGGTGATCGGCCGCTACGTGCTGTCGCCGCGCATTTTCGGCCACCTGCGCACGATGGCGCCGGGCGCGGGCGGCGAGATCCAGTTGACCGACGGCATTGCCCGGCTGGCCGCCGAGGAAGCCGTGTACGCGTATGCGTTCGACGGGCGCCGCTACGACTGCGGCACCAAGCTCGGATATCTCGAGGCGACGGTGGACTTCGGCCTCAAGCACCCGGAAACCGGCGCCGGTTTCGCGCGCTTTCTGGCGCAGCGCAACCGCTAGCGGCCGGTCGCGCCGTGACGTTGACCGAGCTGCGCTATATCGTCGCGGTTGCCCAGGAGCGCAACTTCGGCCGGGCCGCGCAAAAGTGCTTCGTGAGCCAGCCCGCGCTTTCGGTGGCGATCCAGAAACTCGAGGAAGAACTGGGCACGTCGCTGTTCGAGCGCGGCAAGAACGAGGTGACGGTGACGCCGGTGGGCGGGCAAATCGTCGAACAGGCGCAAAGAGTGCTCGAGGAGACCTCGCGCATCCGGGAAATCGCGCAGACCGGGCGCAACCAGCTGGCCGGCACGCTGAAGCTCGGCGTCATCTATACCGTCGCGCCGTATCTGCTGCCCGATCTGATACCGGCGCTGCATGTGCTGGCGCCGCAGATGCCGCTGGACATCGAGGAAAATCTCACCGAGAACCTGGAGACCGAGCTCAAGTC
This sequence comes from uncultured beta proteobacterium, assembly GCA_963834045.1. GTDB lineage: Bacteria > Pseudomonadota > Gammaproteobacteria > Burkholderiales > Casimicrobiaceae > VBCG01. Next base: position 616,791 of record CAWIAK010000001.1, read on the forward strand.
CGGGCCGCATCGACACGGCGATCATCGCGCTGCCGTTCGCGCCTCCCGGCGTCGTGACCGAGTACATGTACGAGGAGCCGTTCCAGGTCGTCGTGCCGGCGGGCCACAAGTGGGCGAAGCGCCGGTCGATCGCCCCGGGCGAACTGAACGGAGAGCACACGATCCTGCTCAACGTCGGCAACTGCTTCCGCGCGCAGGTCCTGGATGCCTGCCCGGAACTCAATCGAGGCGACACGCATGTCACCCGCACCAACTCGCTGGAAACGGTGCGCAACATGGTCGCTTCCGGCCTGGGCATTTCGGTGCTGCCGCGCGACGCGCTGACGCCCAAGTACCACAGCACGCTGGTGGTGCCCGTCCCGTTCACCCGGCCGGCGCCGTCACGCCGGATCGCCATCGCCTACCGCAAGAGCTTTCCCAGGCCCGCCGCCATCGCGGCCATCCGCGCGGCCGTGGCCGGAACCCGCACGGACGGCAAATTGACCGCGACGTCGTCCGCATAGCCGGCCGGCAGCGGAACCTCAGGCACAATCCTTCTTTCCCTGGAGCGCGACATGATCTCGGATCTCAAAGGCAAGGTTGTCCTCATCACCGGCGCATCCACCGGCATCGGCGCGGCGGCAGCGGTCGCATTCGCCCGGCTGGGCTGCAAGCTCGTCGTCCATTACAACGAAAGCAAGGCGGCCGCGGAGGCCGTGGCTGCCGAGATCAAGGGACTCGGCGCAGCGGTGACGCTGGCGGGCGGCGACGTCATGCAGGAGGCCAACGTCAAGCGCATCGTGGCGGAGACGATGGCGGCGTACGGCCGCATCGACGTGCTGATCAACAACGCCGGCGGCATGCTGGGACGGGTCAAGATCGAGGACTACACGGCGGAGCAGATCGGCCGGGTGCTCGCGCTGAACGTGACGCAGGTGGCGCTGTTCATGCGCGAGGTGATCCCGGTGATGCGCAAGCAGAAGTCGGGCAACGTGATCAACGTCACGTCGATTGCCGCGCGCAATGGCGGCGGCGGCGGCGCGGTGCTCTACGCCGGCGCCAAGGGCTTCGTGTCGACGGTCACCCGCGGCTGGGCCAAGGAAGTCGTCGGCGACGGAATCCGCGTCAATGCGGTTTCGCCCGGCGTCATCACGACGCCGTTCCACGACCGGTATTCGAACGCCGAGCAGTTGAAGGCGATGCAGGCCATGGTGCCGATGAATCGGCTGGGCAGCGCGGACGAATGCGCGGGAACGTTCGTCTACCTGGCGTCCGACGCAATGAGCGGCTACGTGACCGGGCAAGTCATCGAGGTCAACGGCGGCCAATACATGCCGTAACCGAATTCGCAGCGCCGACGATGCAAGAATCTGCGGACGTACGCAGCCAAAAAAAGAGGGGTTACACTTGCGCGTAACCCCTTGGTTCAGTGTGGTGGGCATTGCTGGGTTCGAACCAGCGACCCCTCCCGTGTGAGGGGAGTGCTCTACCGCTGAGCTAAACGCCCCGCGAACCCAGACAGGAGCACGGATTTAACCATACCGCCGAAAGCAGGGTCAAACCGCCGTTTTGCACCTGTCCACGTCTGTCATGGACAGCGGCGCACCATCCGGGTGCAATATTCGGATGAATGCACGATGCCAAGGGGATGTCCGCTCCGCCAATTTTCCCTAACCCTTTGGAACCCCAAGCCTTTCACGGAATGGCTTACCGCTTGCTTTGTCGATCAGATACCCCGGAAACTATTGCATGTCCTCCCTCCCTTTTGACGAAATGTCGGTCGCTGCCGGGGCAATCCGGCCCCACTACAGGGCATTCGCCGACTGGCTTGAACGAACCGACAGTGCGCGCATTGCACAAAAAAGGGACGAGGCCGAACGCGCATTCCACCGCGTCGGAATCACGTTCGCGGTTTACGGCGAAGACGCGGGAACGGAGCGACTGATTCCGTTCGACATCGTTCCGAGGATCATTCCCGCGGACGAATGGCGCATTCTCGAGTCCGGGTTGAAGCAGCGCGTGCGCGCGCTCAATCTTTTCCTCGCGGACGTCTATCACGACCAGAAGATCCTCAAGTCCGGCGCCATTCCCGCGGAAAGAGTTCTGGGCAACACGCAGTACCGGCGGGAAATGTCCGGCATGGACGTTCCCGGCGGGATTTACGCGCACATCGCGGGCGTGGACCTGGTGCGCGCGGGCGAGGGCGAGTACTACGTGCTGGAAGACAACCTTCGCGTGCCGTCGGGCGTGTCCTACATGCTCGAGAATCGCCGGATGATGATGAGGCTGTTCCCGGAACTGTTCGCGACGCGCTCGATCCGTCCGGTGCAGCACTACCCGGACATGTTGCTGGAGAACCTGCGCGGCGTCGGGCCCAAGGGCGAAGAGGCGCCGACGGTCGCGGTGCTGACGCCGGGCGCGTACAACTCCGCCTACTACGAGCATGCATTCCTGGCCCAGCAGATGGGCGTCGAACTGGTCGAGGGCCAGGATCTCATGGTCCAGAACGACACCGTGTACATGCGGACGACGCGCGGACCCCGCCGCGTGCACGTCATCTACCGCCGCGTCGACGACGACTTCCTGGATCCGCTGGCCTTCCGGCCGGACTCGATGCTGGGCGTCCCGGGGCTGTTCGCGGCCTACCGCGCCGGCCGCGTCACGCTGGCCAACGCCATCGGCACGGGCGTGGCGGACGACAAGTCGATCTATCCGTTCGTGCCGGACATGATCAAGTTCTACCTGGCCGAGGAACCGATCCTCAACAACGTTCCGACGTTCATGCTGTACAAGCCCAAGGACTGCGAATACGCGCTCGCCAATCTCGAGAAACTGGTGGTGAAGGAGGTCCACGGCTCGGGCGGCTATGGCATGCTGGTGGGGCCCGCATCGACCGCCGCGGAACGCGAGGCGTTTCGCCGGCGAATCGTGGCCGAGCCGGACAAATACATCGCGCAGCCGACGCTGGCGCTGTCCACGTGTCCGACGTTCGTCGAATCGGGGCTGGCGCCACGCCACATCGACCTGCGACCCTACGTCCTGTCGGGCACCGATGTCGACCTGGTCCCGGGCGGCTTGACCCGCGTGGCGCTGCGCGAAGGGTCGCTGGTCGTGAACTCGTCGCAGGGCGGCGGGACCAAGGACACCTGGGTCCTCGCGGATTGACTGGAAGACTGAACATGGCTGCCTTGCTCTGCCGCACCGCGAACGAACTCTTCTGGATGGCGCGGCACATCGAGCGCGCCGAGAACACGGCGCGCCTGCTCGACGTCACCTATCGCACGTCGCTGCTGCCGTACCACATCCAGGAGCCCGGCCTCGCATGGGCCGAGCCGTGGTCCGTGCCGCTCATTTCCACCGGCGTGGCCACGCCGTACTACAAGCACTACCCCGAACTCACGGCCGAAAACGTCCTCAAGTTCATGATCATGGACGAGGAAAACCCGTCCTCGATCTACTGCTGCCTGCGCGCGGCGCGCGAGTCGGCGCGCAGCGTGCGCGGCGCCATCACGTCGGAAATGTACGAGGATCTCAACAGCGCGTGGATCGCGATCCGCGAGCACGGCCACGAGCGCCTGCGCTCGCAGGGAGTCTCGGAGTTCCTGGACTGGGTCAAGATGCGCTCGCACCTGTTCCGCGGCGTGACCTTCGGTACCATGCTGCGCGACGAGGCCTACCATTTCATCCGCCTGGGAACGCATATCGAGCGCGCCGACAACACCGCGCGCATCCTCGACACCAAGTACCATATCCTGCTGCCGTCGGCGGCGGACATCGGCGGCGCGGTGGACTACTACCAGTGGGCGTCGCTGCTGCAGTCGCTGTCGGGATTCGAGTCCTACCGCAAGATCTACAGCGACCTCATCTCGCCCCGGCGGGTCGCCGAGCTGCTGGTGCTGCGCGACGACATGCCGCGCTCGCTGCACAGCTGCCTCAACTTCATCGACGACACGCTGGAGCTCCTGTGCGACGACAACAGCCGCGAACTGCGGCGCCAGGCGGGCGAGCTGCATGCGCGCCTGCACTATGGCAAGACCGAGGAAATCATCCGCTTCGGCCTGCACGAGTACCTGATGGATTTCCTGGCGCGCGTATCCTCGCTTGGCGGCGAGATCAGCCGGCGCTTCCTCGTGCCGGCCTATTGATCGGATCGCCGGTTCCACGCTTCCACCTTAAGCCCGCCCAATGACCTATTGCGTCGCCATGTCGCTCGATGCCGGGATGATCTTCGCATCGGATTCCCGGACCAATGCCGGCGTCGACCAGATCGCCCGGTTCTCGAAGATGAAGGTCTTCGCCAAGGACGGCGACCGCGTGATCGTCACGTTGTCGTCAGGCAACCTGGCCGTCACGCAGAGCGCCCTCAACAACCTCGACCATCGTTCGCGCGCCGCCGAGGGCGAACTCAACATATGGAATGCCGAGTCCATGTTCGACGTCGCCCGGCTGGTCGGTGATTCGCTGCGCGAGATCAAGGCGCGCGACGGGCCCTACCTTTCGCAGAACAACATCGACGCGTCGGGCAACTTCCTCATCGGCGGCCAGATCCGCGGCGAGCCGCATCGGTTGTTCAACGTCTATGGCGAGGGCAACTTCATCGAGGCCTCCCCCGACACCTGCTATTTCCAGATCGGCGAATCCAAGTACGGGAAGCCGGTCATCGACCGCGTGATCAAGCGCAACTCCAGCCTGCTCGACGCCACGAAGTGCACGGTGGTGTCGTTCGACTCGACGATGCGCTCGAACATTTCCGTGGGACTGCCGATCGACCTGCTGGTGTACGAGGCGGATTCGCTGACCATCAAGATCCAGAAGCGGATCGAGGAGACCGACGCGTACTTCCAGATGATGCACCGCGAATGGGGCGAGGGCCTGCGCCGGGTGTTCGCGCAACTGCCCGATCCCGACTGGACCTAGGAAGGAACAGGCTCCCAGATGGCAATCCGCGTAGCGCTGTCCCATCGCACCACCTATCGCTTCGACCGCCACGTCGCCATCGCGCCGCACGAGATCAGGCTGCGGCCGGCGCCGCACTGCCGCACGCCGATCCTCAGCTACTCGCTGAACGTCAAGCCCGAGCCGCACTTCCTCAACTGGCAGCAGGATCCGTACGGAAACTGGGTGGCGCGACTGGTCTTTCCGGAGCGCGCGGACGCGATCGAGATCGAAGTCGACCTCGTCGCGGACCTCACGGTCATCAATCCCTTCGATTTCTTCGTCGAGCCGTATGCCGAGACATTCCCGTTCACCTATGCGCCGGCGCTGGCGAAGGAACTGATTCCGTTCCTGGAAACCGCGCCGCTGGGGCCGCGCCTGACTGCGTGGCTGGACGAATTCCGCAAGACGATCGTCAAGGACGAGAGCCCCGTCCTGTTGCTGGTGCGGCTCAATCACCTGCTGCAGAGCCAGATCAAGTACCTGGTGCGCATGCAGCCGGGCGTGCAGACGCCCGAGGAAACGCTGGGCAACGCTTCGGGCTCGTGCCGCGACACCGGCTGGCTGCTGGTCCAGATCATGCGGCATCTGGGACTGGCCGCGCGTTTCGCGTCGGGTTACCTCGTGCAGCTGGTGGCGGACATCAAGGCGCTCGACGGCCCCTCGGGCACCACCGTGGACTTCACCGACCTGCATGCGTGGGCCGAGGTATTCATTCCCGGTGCCGGCTGGATCGGCTTCGACCCGACGTCGGGCCTGCTCGCCGGCGAAGGCCACATTCCGCTGGCGTGCACCGCGGATCCGGGCAACGCGGCGCCGGTCATCGGCTACACGGATGTGGCGGAAGTGGATTTCGGCGTCACGATGACCGTCACGCGCATCCACGAGGACCCGCGCGTCACGCTGCCCTATTCGGACACGCAATGGAAGGCGATCGATGCGCTCGGCGAGCAGGTCGACGCCGATCTCGTCGCCAACGACGTCCGCCTGACGCAGGGCGGGGAGCCGACGTTCGTGTCGATCGACGACATGGACGGCGCGGAATGGAACTACACGGCGCTGTCGCCCAGGAAACGGGAACTGGGCGAGATCCTGATCAAGCGCCTCAAGGCGAAATTCGCGCCGGAAGGGTTCCTGCACTACGGACAGGGCAAGTGGTATCCGGGGGAACCGCTGCCGCGCTGGGCGCTGGGCGTGTTCTGGCGCACGGACGGCATCGCGCTGTGGCAGGGCGATACGCTGATCGCCGACACTACAAAGCCGGGCGCGGCTGACGTTGCGAAGGCGAAGGCTTTCGGGCGAACGCATCGCGGTGGCGCTCGGCCTGCCGGCCACGCAACTGATCACGGCCTACGAGGACGTGCCCAGGCTCCTGCAGGACGAAGCCGCGCTTCCCGAGAATGTCGACCCGCTCAAGGCCGATCTTGCGAAGCCCGACGAGCGCGCGCGGCTCGCGCGCCTGCTCACGGCCGGACTGGGTTCGCCGGCCGGATTCGTCCTGCCGCTCAAGGCGACGGTCGATGACGCGGCAGACATCCGCTGGGAATCGAGCCCGTGGCCGCTGAAGCGCGAGCACCTGTACGCGGTGCCGGGCGATTCGCCGCTCGGCCTGCGCCTTCCGCTGTCCTCCCTTCCGGAACTGCTGCCCGACGAGGCGGACCCGGAATTTCCCGGTCGATCCTTTCGCGCCGCGCGAAGAGCTGCTTGCGCGGCAAGGCATTGGCCAGCAAGGGCGGCAAAGTCCGCGGGCGCAAACCGCGCGAGGTCATCAAGACGGCGATGACGCTGCAGGTGCGCGGCGGGCACCTGTACGTGTTCATGCCTCCGTGCGAGAAGCTCGAGGCCTACGTGGCGTTGCTCGCCGCCGTCGAGGACACGGCGCGCGGCGTTGGCCACGCCGGTGGCCATCGAAGGCTATACGCCGCCGCGCGATCCGCGCGTCAAGGTGCTGAGCGTGACGCCCGACCCCGGCGTCATCGAAGTCAACATCCATCCGGCGGCGTCGTGGCGAGACTTCCTCGCGACGACGGAGACGCTGTACGAAGAAGCTCGCCAGTCGCGGCTCGGCACCGAAAAATTCATGCTCGACGGCCGGCACACCGGGACCGGCGGCGGCAATCACGTCACGCTGGGGGGCGCCACGCCCGCCGACAGTCCGCTCCTGCGCCGTCCGGATCTGCTGCAAAGCCTGATCACCTACTGGCAGAACCATCCGTCGCTGTCGTACCTGTTTTCGGGAATGTTCATCGGGCCGACCAGCCAGGCGCCGCGCGTCGACGAGGCGCGCGACGACCGCCTGTACGAACTGGCGATCGCCTTCCAGCAGCTGGGACGCAAGCGCGGAGGCCGGCCGCGAGACGCCGCAGCCGTGGCTGGTCGACCGCCTGTTGCGGCACATGCTGACCGACCTGACCGGCAATACCCACCGCGCCGAGTTCTCGATCGACAAGCTCTATTCGCCCGACAGCGCGACCGGGCGCCTCGGTTTGCTCGAATTCCGCGCGTTCGAGATGCCGCCGCATGCGCGGATGAGCGCGGTGCAGGTGCTGCTGTTGCGCGCGCTGGTCGCGCGCTTCTGGCGCGAGCCTTATCGCGCGCGAGTTGATTCCCTGGGGCACCGCGCTGCACGATCGCTGGCTGCTGCCGCATTTCGTCGCCGCCGACATCCGCGATGTCGCGGCCGACCTCGATCGCGCTGGTTATGCGTTCGACCCGGCATGGTTCGAGCCCTTCGTCGAATTCCGCTTCCCGCGCTTCGGCACGGCGACCTATGCCGGCGTGACGCTGGAATTGCGGCAGGCGATCGAGCCCTGGCACGTGCTGGGCGAGGAGGTGGCGCTGGGCGCCACGGCGCGCTACGTCGACTCGTCGGTGGAGCGGATGCAGATCAAGGCCGTGGGCATGACCGGCGGCCGGCACGCCGTGACCTGCAATGGCCGCGCGGTGCCGCTCACGCCGACCGGCGTCCCCGGCGAGTTCGTCGCGGGCGTGCGTTTCCGCGCGTGGAGCCCGCCGTCGGCGCTGCATCCGACGATCGGCGTGCAGGCGCCGCTGACCTTCGACCTGATCGACACATGGTCGCAGCGCGCGTTGGGCGGATGCACGTACCACGTCGTGCATCCGGGGGGCCGCAACTACGACACGTTCCCGGTCAACGCCAACGAGGCCGAGGCCCGGCGCGTCGCCCGCTTCTGGGCGCACGGCCACACGCCCGGTCCGATGATCGTGCATCCGGAACGGCCCAACCCGGCCTCGCCGGCCACGCTCGATTTGCGGTGGCAGCCGGCCCGCTAGCGCTCGCCCGGTAAGATGCGTTCTTTTGCATCGCAAGGACGCCCGCGTGAAGGAAGTCAGAAGCCGCTTCGCCCCCAGTCCCGACGGGCTACCTGCACCTGGGCAGCGCGCGCACCGCGCTGTTCGCATGGGCCTACGCGCGGCATTTCGGCGGCAAGTTCATCCTGCGCATCGAGGACACCGACGTCGAGCGCTCGACGCCGGCGGCGGTCAAGGCGATCTTCGATGCGATGGCGTGGCTCGAACTCGACTACGACGAGGGCCCGTTCTTCCAGATGCAGCGGATGGACCGCTATCGCGACGGTCATCGCGCAGATGCTCGCCGCCGGGCAGGTCTATCGCTGCTACATGACCAGCAAGGAACTGGACGCGCTGCGCGCCGAGCAGATGGCGCAGGGGCTAGAAGCCGCGCTACGACGGGCGCTGGCGTCCCGAGAACAGCGCCGGCAGGACGCCGCCGCCGGACGTGACGCCCGGTGCTGCGCTTCCGCAATCCGGACGCCGGCGTCGTCGCGTGGGACGACGGCGTCAAGGGCCGCATCGAAATCGCCAACGCCGAACTCGACGACCTGGTCATCGCCCGCCAGGACGGCACGCCCACGTACAATTTCTGCGTCGTCGTCGACGACATCGACATGCGATCACCCACGTCATCCGCGGCGACGACCACGTCAACAACACGCCGCGGCAGATCAACATCTTTCGCGCGCTCGGCGCCGAGCCGCCGGCCTACGCGCACGTCCCGACGGTTCTGGGCGAGGACGGCGCCAAGCTGTCCAAGCGCCACGGCGCCATGGGCGTGATGGAATACGAGGCGCAGGGTTATCTGCCCGAGGCGCTGGTCAATTTCCTCGCGCGCATCGGCTGGGGCCACGGCGACGAGGAAATCTTCACCCGCGAGCAGCTGGTGCAGTGGTTCGACCTGCCGGGCATCAGCGCGGCGCCGTCACGATTCAACGCCGACAAGCTGAAATGGGTCAACCAGGAGCACATGAAGCGCCTGTCCGAGGCCGAACTGGGCCGGCGACTCGCGCCGTTCCTCGCAGCGCGCGGGACTCGATCCCGCGGCGGGCCCGGACGCCGGCGCGGTGGCGGCGCTGCTGCGCGACCGCGCGGACACGCTGGTGGCGATGGCCGACGCCGCGCACTATTTCTATGCCGCGCCGAAGGTTGCTGCCGGAAAAACTGGCGGAGCAGGTGACGGCCGCCAATCGCCCGGCGCTGGTGGAATTGCATGCGAGAATTCGCGACGGTCGACTGGACGCGGGAAGCGCTGATGGCCGCGCTCAAGGCCGCGGCGGCGCGCCACGGCCTGAAGCCGCCGCAGGTCATGATGGCGCATGCGCATGCTGGTGGCCGGCACCACGTCCACGCCGGCAATCGATGCGGTCCTGGCGCTGCTGGGGCGCGATGCCACGCGCGCGCGCATGGCCGAGGGACTGAAATTGGGAGGTAACCAATGAGCATGCTGATGGATGTCCTGCGCGACCTGCGCGCTTCGCGCAGGAGCCGAATCCAATCGGCGCAACCTGCGGCGCCCGAGCCTCCCACCGATCTGTATATCGAACTGCTGAAGCGCTGTCATCAGCAACTCCATCTACGACGACGACCTCGACCTCATGTCGGCTGCGGCGGCGTTCGATCCCGGCATCGGGAAAGATGCGCAGCGGTCGAGGCCGTGCCCGTAGTCCGGCGAGGCGAAGTTCTACGGCGCACATCTGGCCATCGCGCGCGCACACGATGATCGGCATTCCGCGCCTCAACAACCTGCGCTACTGCGTCGAGACTGCGCTGAAGGATGGCGTGCCGGGCGACCTGATCGAGACCGGGGTCTGGCGCGGTGGCGCGAGCATCTTCATGCGCGGCATCCTGAAGGCGTACGGGGTCACCGACCGGACAGTGTGGGTGGCGGATTCCTTCGCGGGCCTGCCGCCGGCAGATCGCGTCAACTATCCGAAGAGTCGCCGCTGGATTTTCACCTGTCCGGCGATCTTGCCGTCTCGCTGGAGCAGGTGAAGAGCAATTTCGAACGCTACGGACTGCTGGACGACCAGGTCCGGTTTCTCAAGGGCTGGTTCCGCGACACGCTGCCGACCGCACCGATCGAGCGGCTCGCGGTGATGCGGCTCGACGGCGACATGTACGAGTCCACGATGGACGGGTTCGTCAACCTGTATGCCAAGCTGTCGCCAGGCGGATTTCGTCATCGTCGATGACTATGGCGCCGTGGATGCCTGCAACGAGGCGGTCGCGGACTTCAGGAACGCGCAGCGCATATCGGCGGAGTTGAAATTCATCACCGGGTGGCGGCGCCTTCTGGCGCAAGGAAGCCGCCTGACTCGCCGGCCGGTGTGTTTTGCCGCCTCCGGGAGGATCGTGTAAAATGGGAATTTCCCGGGGCGAGAAGCACATGACCCAGTTCGTCTTCGTGACCGGTGGCGTCGTTTCCTCACTCGGGAAGGGCATCGCCGCCGCGTCGCTCGCCGCGATCCTCGCCTCCCGCGGCGTCCGCGTCACCAATCTCAAGCTCGACCCCTACATCAACGTCGATCCCGGGACGATGTCGCCGTTCCAGCACGGCGAGGTGTTCGTCACCGACGACGGCGCCGAGACCGACCTGGACCTCGGCCACTACGAGCGCTTCACCGACGTGCGGATGGGGAAGCGCAACAACTTCACCACCGGCCAGATCTACGAATCGGTGATCCGCAAGGAGCGCCGCGGCGACTACCTCGGCGGCACGGTGCAGGTCATCCCGCACATCACCGACGAGATCAAGAGCTGGATTCTCCTTGGCGCGGGCGATGCCGAAGTGGCCATCGTCGAAGTCGGCGGCACCGTCGGCGACATCGAATCGCTGCCGTTCCTCGAAGCCATCCGGCAGCTGGGCATCACGCTCGGCCGCGACAACGTCTGCTATGTCCATCTGACGCTGCTGCCGTACATTCCCACGGCCGGCGAGATGAAGACCAAGCCCACGCAGCATTCGGTGAAGGAATTGCGCGAAATCGGTATCCAGCCCGACGTCGTGCTGTGCCGCGCGGACCGTCCGGTGCCGGACGGCGACCGCAAGAAGATCTCGCTGTTCACCAACGTGCCGGAGGAAGCGGTCATCCCGGCGCTGGACGCCGACTCGATCTACAAGATTCCCGGGCTGCTCCATGCCGAGGGGCTGGACGTCATCGTCTGCAAGAAGCTCAACATCAACCCGACGCCGGCCGACCTCGGCATCTGGCACAAGCTGGTCGACGCGCTCGAGCATCCGCAGCACGAAGTGAACATCGCGATGGTCGGCAAGTATGTCGACCTGACGGAATCGTACAAGTCGCTGTCCGAGGCGCTGATCCACGCCGGCATGCATACGCGCGCCAAGGTCCGCATCCACTACGTCGACTCCGAGGTGCTGGAAAGCGACGGCGTCAACGGCTTGCGCGACATGGACGCGATCCTGGTGCCGGGAGGCTTCGGCAAGCGCGGCGTCGAGGGCAAGCTGATGGCCGTGCGCCTGGCGCGCGAGAACGGCATTCCCTACCTCGGCATCTGCCTGGGCATGCAGCTCGCCGTGATCGAATGCGCGCGCAACATGGCCGGGCCTGGCCAACGCCAACAGCACGGAATTCGATCCGGCCACGCCGCATCCGGTCGTGGCGCTGATCACCGAATGGCAGAACCGCGACGGCTCGATCGAAAAGCGCACCGAGAACTCGGACATGGGCGGCACGATGCGGCTGGGCGCGCAGCCCTGCGAGGTCGTGCCCGGGCTCGCTGGCGAACCGCATCTACGGCGTCCACGACGGTCGTCGAGCGGCACCGCCATCGCTACGAGGTCAACAACCACTACCTGCCGCGCATCGAGGCGGCGGGCCTGTTCGTCGGCGCGCGGGCCAAGAGCGAGACGGCCGGCGACTTGGTCGAGATGGTCGAGCTGCCGAACCATCCGTGGTTCTTCGGCTGCCAGTTCCACCCGGAGTTCACGTCGAATCCGCGGCGCGGTCATCCGCTGTTCATCAGCTTCGTGCAGGCGGCGCTCGAGCACCAGCACGGCGCGCCAAGGGCAATGCGCCGCAGCCCGCCGCCGAGCTGGTCGCGTCGATCTAGAGCCGCCATGAAGCTGTGCGGCTTCGACGTCGGGCTGGACCGGCCGCTGTTCCTGATCGCCGGTCCCTGCGTGGTCGAGTCGCGCCAGCTGCAGGTCGATGTCGCCGGCGAACTCAAGGCGATCTGCGCGGCGCTCGAAATGCCGTTCATCTTCAAGTCGTCCTACGACAAGGCCAACCGCAGTTCGCACGCGTCGTTTCGCGGACCGGGCATGGAGGAGGGCCTGCGCATCCTCGAGGAGGTGCGGCGGCAGGTCGACGTGCCGGTGCTGACCGACGTGCACACGGTCGACGAGATCGCGACGGTCGCCGCCGTGGTCGACGTGCTGCAGACGCCGGCGTTCCTGTGCCGGCAGACCGATTTCATCCAGGCCGTCGCCGCCAGCGGCAAGCCGGTGAACATCAAGAAGGGCCAGTTCCTGGCGCCTGAGGACATGCAGCAGGTCGTGGCCAAGGCGCAAGGCGGCGAGCGGCGGCGACAACATCATGGTCTGCGAGCGCGGCGCGTCGTTCGGCTATCACAACCTGGTGTCCGACATGCGCTCGCTGGCGATCATGCGCGACACCGGGTGCCCCGTCGTGTTCGACGCGACGCATTCGGTGCAGTTGCCGGGCGGGCAGGGCACGTCCTCGGGCGGCCAGCGCGAATTCGTGCCGGTGCTGGCGCGCGCCGCCGTCGCTGCGGGCGTCGCCGGCATCTTCATGGAAACGCATCCGCAGCCCGAGAAGGCACTGTCCGACGGACCCAATGCGTGGCCGCTGCCGATGATGCGCGCGCTGCTGGAGACGCTGGTCGAACTCGATGCCGCGGTGAAGCGCGGCGGCTTCCCGGAAGACGCACTGATCGCGGCCAGTTGACCGCAACGAACCACAACGACAAGGAAACCGATGTTCGTGCACCTGGTCCTGATCAAGCTGAAGCCCGGCGTGTCCCGCGACGACCCGCGCGTCGCCGCATGGCGCGCCGGTTCATGGCGCTGGAGCACAAGTGCCAGGGCATCGTGCGCTTCGAGCACGGCTGGAACACGACCAACCGGCCCATCGCCTACGACTACGGCGTCAACATGGCATTCGCCACGCGCGCCGACCTGGACGCCTATGGACCGCATCCCGATCACCAGGCCGTCGTGGCGCTGGAACGCGAGATTCGCCGACTGGATCATCTGCGACTATGAAGCTGCCTAGCAACGAGGACAGTACTGTTTCCGATTCCGATCAGGACCACCGAGGCAAGACCCCATGAGCGCCATCGTCGACGTCATCGCCCGCGAAATTCTCGATTCCCGCGGCAACCCCACCATCGAAGCCGACGTCGTCCTCGAGTCGGGCGTCTCCGGCCGCGCGGCCGTGCCGTCCGGCGCATCCACCGGCTCGAAGGAGGCGGTCGAACTGCGCGACGGCGACGCCGCCCGCTATCTCGGCAAAGGCGTGCTGAAGGCGGTCGAAAACGTCAACACGGAGATCTGCGAGGCGATCCTCGGCCTCGACGCGTCGGAGCAGGGCTTCATCGACCAGACGCTGGTCGACCTCGACGGCACGGACAACAAGGGGCGCCTGGGCGCCAACGCCATCCTCGCGGTCTCCTGCGCCGTCGCCAAGGCGGCCGCCGAGGAGTCGACGCTGCCGCTCTACCGCTACCTGGGCGGCGCGGGGCAGATGCAGCTGCCGGTCCCGCTGATGAACGTGATCAACGGCGGCGCGCACGCCAACAACAAGATCGACCTGCAGGAGTTCATGATCGTGCCGCTCGGCGCGCCGACGTTCCGCGAGGCGCTGCGCTACGGCGCGGAGGTATTCCACACGCTGAAGAAGCTGATCGACGCGCGCGGCATGCCCACCACGGTCGGCGACGAAGGCGGCTTCGCGCCCGACCTGCCGTCGAACGAGTCGGCGCTGCAACTGCTGGTCGAGGCGATCGACAAGGCGGGGTACACGCCGGGCAAGGACATCGCGCTGGCGCTCGACTGCGCGGCCAGCGAATTCTGGAAGGACGAGCGCTACCAGCTCGAGTCGGAGAACCGCGCGCTGACGTCGGAGCAGTTCGCCGACGTGCTGGCGGCGTGGTGCGACAAGTATCCGATCATCAGCATCGAGGACGGCATGTCCGAGCACGACTGGGCCGGCTGGAAATACCTGACCGAGCGGCTGGGCAAGAACGTGCAGCTGGTCGGCGACGATCTCTTCGTCACCAACACGAAGATACTGAAGCAGGGCATCGCCAAGGGCGTCGCCAACTCGATCCTGATCAAGATCAACCAGATCGGCACGCTGTCGGAGACGTTCGCCGCCATCACGATGGCCACGCGCGCCGGCTACACGTCGGTGATCTCGCACCGCTCGGGCGAGACGGAGGACAGCATCATCGCCGACATCGCCGTGGGCACCAATGCGGGCCAGATCAAGACCGGCTCGCTGTCGCGCTCGGACCGCATCGCCAAGTACAACCAGCTGCTGCGCATCGAGGAAGACCTGGGCGACGCCGCGAGCTATCCGGGCCGCGAGGCCTTCTTCAGCATCCGTTAGGTCCGCACGCCGACATGCGCTGGCTCGCCTTCATCCTCCTGGCCCTGATCGTGGCGCTGCAGTATCCGATGTGGCTGGGCAAGGGCGGCTGGCTGCAGGTGCGCGAGACGGACCGCCAGATGGCGCTGCAGCGCGAAGCCAACGCCAAGCTGAAGTTGCGCAACGACGCGCTCGATGCCGACGTGCGCGACCTGAAGACCGGATCCGAGGCGATCGAGGAGCGCGCGCGCGCGGAACTGGGCATGATCCGCTCCGACGAAGTGTTCTTCCAGGTGCAGCCCGAGGGCGGCGCGCCGATCGTCACGCCGGCGCCCGCGTTGACGGCGCCGGGCGCCAAGTCCGCGCCGCATCGCTGACGGCGCAGCCGGCCGGCCCTGCCACCGCACGGACCATGCACCGCGTCACCTCTCGCCATAACCCGCGCCTCGCCGAAGCGGCAGCGCTGATTGCCTCGTCGCGCGACCGCCGCAAGGCGGGCCGTTGCGTGCTCGAAGGCGAACACCTGATCGACGTCTACCTCGAGTCGCGTCGGCGTGCCGGAGGCGCTGATCGTCGTCGACGAACGCGTGGCGGATCCGCGGTTTGCCGCGCTCGTCGCGCGGGTCCGCGAGCGCGACGTGCTCGCCGTTCCGGCGGCGATCTTCGGCGAGGTGTCCACGCTGCCGGCCGCGGTCGGCGTGCTGGCCGTCATCGCGACGCCGGCGCCGGCGCTGCCGCCGGCGGCGTCCTTTCACCTGCTGCTGGAGGATGTGCAGGACCCGGGCAACGTCGGCGCGATTCTGCGCACCGCGGCGGCGGCCGGCGTGGAACAGGTGCTGCTGTCGAAGCACTGCGCGTTCGCGTGGGCGCCCAAGGTATTGCGGGCGGCGCAGGGCGCGCATTTCCTGACGACGATCGTCGAGGACGTCGACCTCGTCGCCTGGGCGCGGTCGTTTCGTCGCCACGGACGCGTGGTCGCCACGGTCGCGCGCGGCGGCGCCGACCTCTACGCGACGGAAATTCCTTCCCGCGTGGCCATTGCGATCGGCAACGAGGGCGCGGGCCTGTCGGCGGCGCTGCTGAATGAGGCCGACGCGCGCGTCACCATTCCCATGCCGGGCGGCGCGGAGTCGCTCAATGCCGCCGCAGCCGCCGCCGTCGTGCTGTTCGAATGCGTGCGGCAGCGGCGTACCCGGCCGACGGGTCGCTCAGTTCCGCACCGCTGAAAAGCGCGTGTCTTCCCGGCAATTGCCGCCGACGCGGCGCGGAAAACTGCCCTTCGATGCCTTGCGCGGTCTGCTTGACATTGAAGACCGACGCCGTGGTGTTGAGCCCGTCCGTGCACACGTAGGTGGCGAACGGAATGCTGTAGAGCAGGCCGTTCTGCACGGAGGTGCCGGTCAGCGTGCATGTCGTCGCCGAGGCCGTCGTAGGCGAAGACCAGCGTCAGCGCGTTGGCGCGTCTGCGTCACCGTCAGCGGAAAGGTGTCGACGAAGATCTGGTTGTCGCCGCTGTTCGTGCAGCCGGAATAGCGCACCGGATTCCGCGCCGTAATAGGTGCCCGCCAACGGGATCGAAGGACGGTCGCTGAAGCGCTGCACCGGCTTGGTCACGGTGCCTACGCCGTTACCGTATAGATCAGCGTGCCCTGATAGTTGTTGGTCGGTCGACGGCTGGAACGACGCCGTGCCGGCCACCTGGCTCGTCGACATGTCGGTCGGATTCCACGGCAGCGCGAAATACGTGCCTCGCGTGGAGATACAGCGTGCCGGTGAACTTGCCGAGCCCATCGCAATTCAGCACGGCGGAGTACCAGATGGGCTTGTTGTCCGGGCCGTAGATGTAGAACGTGGCGTAGATGATGCTGCCCCATTGCACGAAATTGACGCCCCACGCGTCCTCGCCGGCGGTCACCCAGAGGTCGGTGTACTCGGCGGCAAGCGCGGGCTTCAACGGGAGCAGCAGCGCCAGCGTGGCGACTACGGCGGCGCAAAGCGTATCGTGTGAAGGAGGTCGGCAGGCGCATCGTTTCTCTCGGAACGGGTGTGGCGGTGCGGCATTTTAACCCGCCGTTCTTGGAACCTCTGTAGGACTGGAGATAAAAACGGTATCAGAGTGTTGCTGCCAAGCGCAGCGATCGCGCTGCGCTCCGGGAGCGCTGCCTGCGCGCCGTGGCCGCCGCAGGCGAGCGAACCGGCGGCGATGCCCTCGGCCAGTGCGGTACGCAGGCTCGCGCCACGGTCGAGCGCTGCCGCGGCGGCGCCGGCGAATGCGTCACCGGCGCCCGTGGTGTCGACCACTCGGGTTGGAGGTGCTGCGATCGCGATGCGCTCGTCGTCGCGTGCGGCCAGCGCGCCCCGCGGCCCGAGCGTGACGATGACCGCGCAGCCGAATCGCGCGGATGCCGACTGCAGCGAAATCTTCGGGCATGGCCGGCAACCCGTGCTCGGCGCCGATGCGGGCCGCTTCGCTTTCGTTGACGATCAGCACATCGACCCATCGCAGCAGATCGTCCGGCACCGCGGCGGCGGGCGCGGCATTGAGCATGACCCGGACGCCGCGGCCGCGAGCGCGTCGCGCGAGCATGGCGACCTCGGCCATGGGCACTTCCAGTTGCAGCATCAGCGTGGTGCCGGGCCCAAGGGCGGAGTCGGGGACCTGCGCCGCGCGCGCGTCGCCATTGGCTCCTGCGACGATGGTTATCGCGTTCTCGCCATGCGCATCCACGTGGATCAAGCGCGACGCCGGTCGGACGCGTCGACCGCGGTCACGCCCGACAGGTCGATGCCCGACGCTTCCAGGTTCGCGAGCGCGGACGCGGCAAACGCATCGCGCCCGACGGCACCGAACAGCGCAACCTTCGCTCCGGCCCGCGCCGCGGCCAGCGCCTGGTTGGCGCCCTTGCCGCCGGGCAACGTCATGAACGACCGGCCGGCCAGCGTCTCGCCGGGCGCGGGAATGCGCGCAACCTGCGCCACCAGGTCCAGGTTGATGGAACCGAAGACGACGACCATCAGTCGCTGGCGATGACGCCCTTGACGAGCAGGATGTTGCCGAAGCGCCGCGACTCGCCCGTGCGCACGATGGCGTAGGCGCCGCGCGCGCGCTCGTAGAATGCGTTGCGCTCCAGGTGGCCGATTTCCATGTCGGCCAAGTCCAGCGCTGTCATCACGGCGGCGAAATCGGCAACCGGTGGCGGTATGGCGTCAGGATCGCCGGTGACCTCCATCGTGAACACGGCCGGCGTGACGCGCGTGTCCAGCGGGAGCACCGTCAGCACGGCCTCCAGCAGCGCCGGTGCGCCGATGCCGGGAAACTCGATGAGCCGCTTCGCGTTGGCGGCGGCGGGAAAATTGGCGTCGACGATGGCGATGGAATCGCCGTGACCCATCGACTGCAGCGCATGCAGCAGGTCGGCCGACAGCAGTGGATGAATGCCCTTCAGCACGGATTACCCCCCCTTGACGCCGCCGGCGGCCATGCCGGTCAGGATTTCCTTCTGGATGACGATGGTGAGCAGCAGCACCGGCAGCGTGACGATGATCGCGGCCGCCGCCAGCGGACCCCACGCGAGCTGCTCGAACGTCAGCACGTTGTAGACGGCGACCGGCAGCGTCCGGGTCTCGCGCCCTGCCAGCACGGCGCCGAAGATGAAATTGTTCCACGAAAAGATGAACGCGAGGATGAAGCCGACGACGATCCCGGGCCGCGCCAACGGCAGCGCGACGTGGCGGAATACCGCCCACGGACTGGCGCCGTCGATCTGCGCGGCTTCCTCGAGTTCGCGCGGCTGCGTCTCGAAATGCCCGGCCATGATGTAGACGATGATCGGCACCGTGATGACCAGGTGCGTGATCACCAGCGCGGTCAGCGTGTTGTTGAGGTGCAGGAACTGGAAGACGGCGAACAGCGGAATCAGGTAGGAAAGCGCCGGCGTCATCCGCGCGATCAGGATCAGGACCGTCAGCCGGTGCGCGCCGGTCCGGGCAATGCCGTACCCGGCAGGAATGCCGACCAGCAGCGCGATCAGCGTGGCGCCGCCGGAGACGACGACGCTGTTCCAGAAATACTTGAACATGGAATTCTGCTCGAACACCGACACGAAGTTGGCAAACGTCGGCGGGCTGGGAATGAACACCGGCGGGTAGGTGATGTTGTCGATCTCGTTCTTCAGCGACAGCGACAGCATCCACAGGAATACGAGGATGGCCGGCGACACGATGACGGCGACCGAGAAGGCGAATGCGGTCTTGCGCAGCCAGCGGCGCGGCTGGAAGCGCGAACGCCGGAGCAGCGGCGTTGCCGGCGCCGCGGTCACGTCCATTGGGTTCGCTTGCGCACGTAGAGCAGCAGCAGCGCCAACGCCATCACGATGAAGAAGAAGATGACGACGACAGCGGAGGCGTTGCCGATGTTGTAGAACGCGAATGCCTGCAGGTAAAGATACAGGTTGATGGTCTCGGACGCGGTGCCGGGACCGCCGGACGTGATGACGTAGATCGTGTCGAAGGCCTTCAGCGCGTCGATGGTGCGGATCACCGCCGCGACCAGCAGGAACGGCGCAACCAGCGGCAGCGTGATGTACCGGAACAGCTGCCACTCGGAGGCGCCGTCGAGCTTGGCGGATTCGTAGGGCTCGGTGGGCAGCGCGGCGAGGCCGCCCAGGACGATGAGCATCACCAGCGGCGTCCAGTGCCAGACCTCCACCATGACCAGACTGGGAATGACCCACTGCGGCGAATACACCCACAGCGACGGCGGCAGGCCGACCAGCGACAACAGGTAGTTGAGCACGCCCTGTTGCGGATGGAACATCATCGTCCACACCAGCGCCACGGCCACCGGCGTGGCCATCATCGGCATGATGAACACTCCGCGCAATATTCCGCGAAACGGAAACTGGCGGTGGAAGATGAGCGCGGCGATGGTGCCGAGGATCAGCGGAGCCACGACCGCAAGGGCCGTGAAGTAGAACGTGCGCACGACGGCTTCGAGGAACCGCTGGTTGCGCACCAGGCCCGTGTAGTTGCCGAACCCGACGAAGTGCGCTTCGGTTCCGATCTTCCAGTCGAACGCGCTCATCCAGATCGTGAACAGCCACGGGAAGATGATGACCGCGCCGACGACGATCAGCGCCGGGATGATGAACCGGAAGTAGCTGCGTTGCCGCCGCGCGACGACGCCCAGCGGCACGGAATTCGCGGACATGGCGATGTCAGGCGCGCATGCCGCCGGAGGCGATTGCGCTTACGTCGCGCCCGGCGGCGGAGTGGGGACCCTTAGGCCTTCTCGCTCTTGTCCAATACCGGCTGGAAGTCCGCCGTGGCCTTCTTCAGTTCCGTCGCGGGATCGGCGCCGTTGATCATGTTGGTCAGCGCGATGCCGAACGTGTCGCGGAACTCCGTCACCGGCACGATCACCGGCAGCCCGGGCTGCGCGATCCGCGCCGACGTCACCATGCACTCGACCCATTGCTTCGGGGACTTGAGCTCGCCGGAACTCTGCGCGAGTTGATAGGCCGAGTTGCGCACGGGCGCGCCGGCGGCGTTCTGCAGGATCCGCGTCTGGTTGGCCTTGTTCGACGCCCATTGCAGGTAGAACCACGCCGGGCCCTTCTTCTTGCTGTAGGCCGAGATGCCCTGGCCGTCGCCGAACAGCGCGGAAGCCTGCTGCTTCGGTCCCGCGGGCATGACCCCATACCCTACCTTGCCGACGATGCGCGACTTGGTGGGATCCTCCAGCGGCGCCGCAAAGCCGATGCCGTCCAGCCACATCGCGGCCTTGCCCTGCGCGAACAGGCTTTGCGATTCGTTCCAGTTGTAGCCGGCCACGCCCTGCGGACCGTATTTGGCGAGCAGCGTCTGGTACATCTTGGCGGCTTCGATGGCCTCGGTCGTCTCGGTCATCAGCTTGCCGTTGGCGTCGACGAACCCGCCTCCGTAGCCCAGCAGGAAGCTCGACCAGACGGGCACGTTGGCATTCTTGAGTCCGCGGCCGACGAACCCGGAGACGCCCTTCGCGGGATCGTTGAGCCGGGCCGCGGCATCGACCATCTCCGCGAACGTCTTCGGATAGGCGATGTTCTTCGCGTCGAACAGTTCCTTGTTGTAATAGACGACCCACGGATCGAGGTTCATGGGCAGGCTGTCGATGCGCCCGTCCGGCTGCGTCGCGTAGGTCAGGCCGCCCTTGGCAAAGTCGGCGAAGTCGAGATTCGGATCCACCAGCGACTTGTCGGCCATCAACGGCCGCACGTCGTCCAGCCACTTGTTCTTGCCGAACTGGCGCTTCTGCACGTGATAGGAAAGCTGGATCACGTCGAAACTCGTGCGGCCGGAATTGAATTCGATGACGGCCTTCTGCCGCTGCTGCTGCTCGGGAATCATTTCCGAGCCGACGGTGATGCCCGTCATGTCCTCGAATTCCTTGTGGTACTTGGAGAGCAGGTCGCCGCGCGGGCTCTTGACCAGGAAGACCTCGATCGTCTCGCCCTTGAACTTCTTCCAGTCGAAGGGCGCCTGCGCCCGTGCCGCGAACTGGTTGACGCCGGGCAGGGCGCCGAGCGCTAGCGCGCCGGCACCTGCCTGCAGAAGCCGGCGCCGCTGGGTTCCGGGAACCTTCGAGTCGTCACGATTTGCCACGGTTGCCTCCTTGCGTGTGGTCGCATGATGGGGCGCGCCTGACCGTCCGCGCGCCGATTTTGATAACCGCGATCATACGTCACCCGCTCGCGCAATTCAGTGAATGGCGTCGAGATCGCGAAATACGCCGATGAGCTTGTCCGCCGTGCAATCCGGTCCGCGCGCCACTGCGAGGATGCGCGCCTCGCGCGCGGCGACCTCCCTGGCCGCGTCCGGCAGCGCGCGTACCCATTGCGGCGGCACGATGACCGCGCCATGCCGGTCGGCGTGAACGAGGTCCCCTGCGCGCACGCGAAGGCCCAGGACCTCGACTTCGCCGCCGACACTTGTCGGGTGGGCGTACGCGTGCGATGCGGAGATTTTCGCGGCGAGGAACTGGAAGCCCGGCGCCCACTGATCGAGGTCGCGCACCGAACCATTCGTGAGCAGTCCACGGGCGCCCAGCCCGACGTGGATGGCCGATTGGACTTCGCCCCAGAACGCGCCGATGCCCGCGTCGATGTCGAGGTCCTGGATCACCACGAGCGCCGGCTTGGGGCCGGCATCGATGGAACGGTAGTAGTCGTCGCGAATCCGGCTCTGTTCGGCGGCCGGCAGACCGGACGGTTGCGCGGAGCGGATCGTGGCCGTTCGCGCGTAGCCGATGACCGGCTTCATCTGCGGAAAGCCGCACACGAACGGCTGGCTCGTATAGCCGCCAGCCCGTGTATCCGGCGCAAGGATCTCCAGCGCGTTGCAAATGGTCGGCGTATCGAACGCGGTGAGCGCGTCGATCTCGGCCAGCGTGACTTGCGGCGCAGTCATCGTGAGTCCTCCCGCTACTGGTCCTGCCCGCCGGGCAGGAGGCCGGCGTGACGCAGAGCGCCGAGCAGCGCCCTGCGCGATTCCACGGCAAGCGGCACCAGCGGCGCGCGCACGGCCTGCCATGCCGCGTTGCGCGTCTGCTCGGCGAGGATCGCCTTGAAGCCGGCGAGGAACGGCTGACGAAACGCAATTTCTATGAACTCGACGACGCGCTGTTCGTCCGCCGGGGTCACGGTGGGCATCAGCAGCGCGCGAACCAGCTCCGGGAACAGATTGGCCACGCCGCAGATGGTGCCGGCGCCGCCGGCGCGCAACAGCCGCGGCAGGTGCGGTTCGTGGCCGACCAGGATCGCGAGTTGCGGCACCGCCGCGAGCAGCGCCTGCGTGTTGGACCAGTCGCCGGCGCTGTCCTTGACGCCCGCGATGATGCCGGGAAATGCGGCCGCGAGTCGCGCAATGAGATCGACCGACAACGGCGTGCCGGAGACCTGCGGGATGTGATACAGGTAGATGCGCAACCGCGAGTCGCCCACCGCCTCGATCACCTGCGCGTACCAGGCAAACAGGCCATCGTCGCTCGCGTCCTTCCAGAAGAACGGCGGCAGCACGAGGCACGCGGCGCATCCCGCCTCGACGCCGTGGCGGGTGAGCGCAATGGTTTCCGGCAGCGCGGCACACCCGGTCGCCGCCACGACTTTCTCGCGTGGTATGCCTGCCGCAAGCAGCGCATCCACGCCGGCACGGCGTTCGGCGAGCGAAAACGACTGGCCCTCGCCGGTGGTTCCGAATGGCGCGACGCCATCCACGCCGCGCGCGAGAAGCGACTTCGCATGCGTGACCATCATTCCGTGGTCGACGCCGCCGGACGCGTCGAGCGGGGTCAGCGTGGCGCACCACAGGCCGTGTACGGGTGCAGCAGGATTCATGGCGTCCTTAAAGGATGTCGGGTTCTTGGTACGACCCGCGAGCGCGGGCCGGCGTCACGCTATTTTGCACCCATCACGACGCTCGGCAACCACAGCGTCAATGGCGGCCAGACGGTGATCGCGGCCAGCACGATGAGCAGCGGGACCAGCCAGGGAAGTATCGCGCGGGAAAGCTTCTCGAAGGTCACGTCGGCGATGCGCGCCATGACGAACAGCACGACGCCGATCGGCGGATGGATCGTGCCCAGGATCAGGTTGAAGATCATGATCAAGCCGAACTGGACCGGGTCGATGCCGAAGCTGATCGCCGCCGGCACCAGGATCGGGATCAGGATCAGCAGCGCGGCCAGCGCTTCCATGAAGCAGCCGACGACGAGCAGGATCAGGTTCGACGCGAACAGGAACAAGAGCGGCGAGTGGATGGCCGCCACCATCATGGGCGCCAGCGTCTGCGGGATGCGCGAGATCGACATGCACCAGCCGAGCGCGCCGGCGACCATGACCAGCACCATCACGATGCCCGTGGTCTCCGCCGTGTTGATCAGGATCGCCGGCAGGTCCTTGATGCGCAGCGTGCGATAGACGACGAAGCCCAGGAACAGCGCGTAGATGTCGGCGACCGCGGCGGCCTCGGTGGGCGTGAACCAGCCGCTGAACATGCCGCCCAGCAGGATGACCGGCGTCATCAGCGCCCAGACGGCGCCCTTGAACGCCTGCCAGACATCCCGCGGCCCGCCAAACGCGTGGCGCGGCAGGCCCTGGCGCGGCGCGATGATCGCCACCATGATCATCAGCGACACGCCCATCAGCACGCCCGGAATGACGCCGGCAAGGAACAGGCGGCCGATGGACGCGTCGGCGCTCACGCCGTAAATCACCATCGGCAGGCTCGGCGGAATGATCGGACCGATGGTGGCGGCCGCCGAGCTGATCGCCGCCGCCGTTTCCGGCCGATAGCCGGCCTTCTTCATCGCGCGGACCTCGACCGCGCCGGTCCCCGCGGCATCGGCGACGGCCGAGCCCACCATGCCCGCGAAGATCATGCTCGACAGGATGCTGGCGTGGGCATAGCCGCCGCGCAACGAGCCCACCAGCGACGTCGCGAAGCGGACGATGCGGTCGGTGAGCTGCGACGCGCCCAGGATGCTGCCCATCAGGATGAACAGCGGCGCGGCGACGATCGGAAACGAGTTCATCGCCTGCGCCATCTTCTGCGGCACGATCGCGCCGGACAGCCCGCTCAGGATCACGAACGCAAACGCCGCCAAACCCATCGACGCGAACAGCGGAAATCCCATCAGGATGACCACGAGCCAGACAACGACGATTTCCACCATCAGGTGCGTCATTGCTGGCTGCTCCCGGTCGTGGCGGCGCGCCGGCGCAGTCTGGTCAGCGCCCCGGCCAACTCGCGCGCGCCTTGCGCGGCGGTGACGATGCCGGCCAGCACCATCGGCACGTACATCCACGCCATGGCGATCGGCAGCGACGTCGCTTCCAGGTCATGGTTCTTGGCGACCAGGCCGACGCCGTACCACGTGATCAGCGCGCCGAAACCCATCATCGCAAGCTGGAAGACCACCTCGGCCGCGGCGTGCATGCGCGCCGGCAGCAGGTCCTGGAAGTAGCGGATGCGCACATGGATGCGCTTGCGGCTCGCCAGTATCCAGCCGAATACCGCGAGCCAGACCATCAGGAAGCGCGACAGCTCGTCGGTCCAGCTGAGCGGATCGCCCATGCCGCGCGTGATGACGCCGAGCGCGACGCAACCCAGCAGCGCCACGACCAGCGCACAGGCGATTGCCGCGGCGGCTCGATCGAAGCCGCCGATCAGGGAACGAAGCATCGCGATCTTTCGGTGCGGGTGACCGCGCCGCGGGCACACGGCGCGTTCACCAAGGCTTGCGCGTCAGGCGGCCGAGATGCGCTCCCAGAGTCCTTTGCCCCACTTCGACTCGAACTTTGCGGGCAGCGTGGCGAGCACGGGCTTGCGGAACGACTCGATGTCCGGCTGGATCACGGTCATGCCGCCGGTCTTGAACGTGTCGACCAGTTTGGCCTCCTGCGCCAGGATCTCGTCGTCCTGGATCTGCGCGTTCGCGGCGATCGCCGCCTTCAACGCCTGCTGCTGCGCGGCGCTGAGGGACTTCCACGTGCCTTCGTTCACGGCGACCAGGCGCGGCGTGAGGATGTGGCCGGTCAGGATCAGGTACTTCTGCACCTCGTTGAACTTGCCGCTCTGGATCGTCGGCAGCGGGTTCTCCTGTCCGTCCACCGCGCCCTGGCTCAGCGCGAGATAGAGCTCGCTGAAATTGAGCGGCGTGGGCCGCGCGCCCCAGGCCTCGGCCATCGCCCGGAACGTGTCGACCTCCGGAATGCGCAGCTTGAAGCCTTTCATGTCGTCGACGGTGTTGATCGCCTTGTTTCCGGACGTGACGTGGCGCTTGCCGTAGTACGTCGATCCGATGATGCGCATGGACCGCTTCGCGACGAGCGCGGCATTCATTTCATCGGGGATCGACGAGGCCATGACCCGGCGGATCTGCGCGGCATCCTTCCACAGGTACGGCGCTTCGAGGATCGAGAACTGCGGCACGAACTGGCCGAACTGCGCGGCGCCTTCATCGACGATCTGGATCGCGCCGGTCGACGTCGCTTCGATCAAGTCGCGCGACGAGCCCAGTTGGCCGGCAGGAAAGACCTGGATTTCGACGGCGCCGCCGGTCTGGTCCCGGACCTGCTTGGCCGTGCGCTCGATCATCGCGATTTCGGGATGGTTGGCGGGAAGCACGCTGGCCCAGCGCAGCGTCGTGGCGGCGCGGGCGCGTCCCGGCGACAAGACCGGTTGCCGCCACCACGGCCGTCGCCGCTCCGGCGCCCAGCAACCGCCGCCGCATCACCTGCGTCGAATCTCCCATGCCGTTACCTCCGTATTTTGGTTGTCGCTTAGGTTCGCCGGGCCAAGGCGCCGCGGTCGCAGGCGACAACTTTACATTGCCATGTCGCGGAGTCAACCCGATCACCGGCGGCAGCCTCGCCTGGCGGACGCATTGCCATTGTTCCCGGGGTAATGACACTATCGCCCCCGTGTCCGAGGCCCGAGAAATCGAAAATCCGCTGCCCCGACCGGTGCAAGGCTTCGGCGGCGCGCCCCTTGGCAACCTGTTCAGCGCGGTTGGCGATGACGACGCCATCGCGCTGATCCGCCACGCTTACCATTCCGGCACGCGTTACTTCGACACCGCGCCGCATTACGGGCAGGGCCTGTCGGAACATCGCATGGGCGCCGCGTTGCGCGACTTTCCGCGGGACACCTACAGGCTGTCGACCAAGGTCGGACGGGTGCTCACGCCGGCGCCCGATGCGCCAAGCGCACAGAACGGCTATGTCGACGTGCTGCCGTTTGTCGCGCATTACGATTACACGGGTGAAGGCGTGGTGCGCTCGCTGGAGGACAGCCTGCAACGGATGGGGTTGTCGCGCATCGACTTCGTATTCATCCACGACATCGACGCGGCGACGCACGGCGACGCCCATCCCCGGCGATTCCGCGACATGCTCGACGGTGCGCTGCCTGCGTTGGCGAAAATGAAGGCATCGGGGGTGATCGCCGGCTTCGGCCTGGGCGTCAACGACGTCGAAATCTGCCTCGACACGCTGCGCCACGCCGACCTGGATGTCATCCTGCTGGCCGGGCGCTATACGCTGGCCGACCAGTCCGCGTTGACGGCGCTGCTGCCCGAATGCGTGCGGCGCGACGTGACGATCGTGCTCGGCGGCCCGTTCAATTCCGGCATCCTGGCCAGCGGTTCCCGCCCGCGCGATGGATCGCGCCCCTATTTCAACTACGCGCCCGCGCCGGACGAGCGTCATCGCACGTGTCGCGGCGATCGAACGCGTATGCGCCGAGCATGCCGTGCCGCTCAAGGCCGCGGCGCTGCAGTTTCCTCTCGGCCATCCGGCGATAGCGTGCGTGCTGCCCGGCGCGCGGACGCGTGCCGAGTTCGACGATAATAGGGCGATGGCCAACTTCCCGATTCCCGCGGAATTCTGGAACGCATTGCGCGATCGCTCGCTGGTCGACGCGGCGGCGCCTTTGCCCAGCGCCAGCGCATGATCGCCGACGACGGGGCAGGTCGATGCGCACCACCACGTGTGGTCGCTGGCGCGGGGCGACTACGGCTGGCTCACGCCCGATCACAAGGAAATCTATCGCGATTTCTCGCTGGCGGATCTCGCGCCGCTGCGCGACGCGGCCGGGATCACCACCACGGTGCTGGTGCAGGCCGCGCCGACCGTGTCCGAGACCGAGTTCCTGCTCAAGGTAGCCAAGAACAGCGACGGCGTGGTCAAGGGCGTCGTCGGCTGGGTGGACTTGGCCGGCGCCGACGCGATTCCGACGCTGACGCGCCTCGCGCGCAATTCGCTGCTGAAGTCGATTCGTCCCATGCTGCAGGACCTGCCGGACCCGGCCTGGATCCTGCGCGCCGACGTGGGACGCGCGCTGTCGGCGCTGCCGCGGCTGGGCTTGCGCTTCGATGCGCTGGTGCGCCCCGGACAACTGCCCGCATTGCTGACCATGCTGGACCGGCATCCGGAACTCGCCGTGGTCATCGATCACGGCGCCAAGCCCGACATCGCCGGCGGGATGTGGGAGCCCTGGGCGCAGTCGATGCGCGTGGCGGCGTCCAATCCGCGGGTTCGCTGCAAGCTGTCCGGATTGCTGTCGGAGGCCGGACCGAACGCGACCATCGAAACGCTGCGACCCTACTTCGACCATCTGCTCGAGTGCTTCGGCCCCCAGCGCCTCATGTGGGGCAGCGATTGGCCCGTGGTCAACCTCTGCGGCAGCTACCAGCGCTGGTACGCGGCGACGGTGGCGTTGATGGCCGGGCTGACGTCGCAGGAGCGCGCCGCCATCATGGGCGGCACCGCGCGCAAGTTCTACGGACTCTAGCCCTAGTAGATGTGCCGGGCCAGCTGGGCCCGGTGCATGATCGTCGTGGCGATTTCCTCGATCGACTTGGACGACGTGTCGAGCATCGGAATGTTCTCCCGGTGCATCATCGCCTCCGCCTCGCGCACCTCGTAGCGGCAGCTTTCGAGCGCCGCGTATTTGCTGCCGGGGCGGCGCTCCTCGCGGATTTCGCGCAGCCGCTCCGGATGGATGGTCAGGCCGAACAGCTTGTCGCGAAACGGCAGCACCGACGACGGCAGCTTCTTGTCCGCGAAGTCGTCCGGCGTCAGCGGAAAATTCGCGGCGCGCACGCCGAATTGCAGCGCGAGATAGAGCGATGTCGGCGTCTTGCCGCAGCGCGACACGCCGACCAGGATCACCTGCGCCTTGGACAGGTCGCGCGTCGCGGCGCCGTCGTCGTGCGACTGCGTGAAGTTGATGGCTTCCATGCGCGCGAAATATTCGTGGCTGTTGGCCATGCCGTGGGTGCGGCCGGCGGCATGCGAGCTCTTGGCGCCCAGCTCCGCCTCCAGCGGCTGGATGAAGATCTGGAACATGTCGAGCGTGAGCGCGCGCGCGTCACGGCGGATGATCGCGCTCATCGCCTCGTCGACGACCGAACTGATCACGATCGGACGCCGGCCTTCGCGCTCCGCGGTCTCGTTGACTTGCCGCACGGCCTCCGCCACCTTGTCCAGCGAATCCACGAAGGGAATGGTCACGCGATGGAACGCGAAGTCCTCGAATTGCGTGAGCAGGCTGTTGCCCAGCATTTCCGCCGTGATGCCGGTACGGTCCGACAGGAAGAACACGGTTCGCTGGTTAGGCATTCGATTGCCCGATCGGAACCGGCACCTTGGCGCGGGTAGCGCGCATCGCCGTGAACAGCGCGACGACGACCAGCAACGCCGAGAGGAGGTAGGGCGCGCCGGGCAGGTGAAGTGGGCCGTCCGCGCGAATGGCCGTGGCAAAGACCTGCGTGAACAGCAGCGGGCCGATCAGGCCGGCCACTCCCTGGATGCTTGCCAGCGCGCCCTGCAGCTTGCCCTGGTCGGATGGGCCGATTTCGCGCGTCATCAGGCCCTGCATCGCGGGACCCGACAAGCCACCCAGTGCGACCAGCGGCACGCCGGCCATGAACCACAAGCCGCTTGGCGCGAGACCGTAGAGCACGAATCCGGCAAAGCCGAACAGCAGGCCAACGAGCAGGGTTTGCCGCTCCCCGAACCGCCTCACGGACGCGCCGACCATGCCGGCGGAGACGATCATCTGGGCGACGCCCACGGCCGCCAGCGCGAGGCCGACGGTGGCCGCGGTCCATTGATAGCGGTAGTCGGTATAGAGGACGAAGACCCGCGGCAGCGAATCGTGCGCGACGCGCTCCAGGAACAGCGCGGCAGCAAGGCCGATGAGGATCGGCTTCGTGCGCAGCAGCTGCAGCGCACCCACGGGATTGGCCATGCGCCAATGAAAGCGCGCGCGGCGCTCGCGCGGCAGCGATTCCGGAAGCACGAAGAAGCCGTACAGCGCGTTGGCGAAACTCAAGCCCGCCGCGACCCAGAACGGCAGCCGCAGGTCGATGCCGCCCAGGAATCCGCCGACGGCCGGGCCGATGATGAAGCCGAAGCCGAACGCGGCGCCCATCATGCCGAATTTCGCCGCCCGCTTGTCCGGAGGCGTGACATCGGTGATGTACGCGCCGGCAGTGGCACTCGTCGCGGCCGAGACGCCCGACAGCAGTCGTCCAATGAACAGCCACCACAGCGACGGCGCCAGCGCCATCACGACGTAATCGAGGCCCATGCCGATGTTCGACAGGATGATCACCGGGCGCCGGCCAAAGCGGTCGGACAGCGCACCCAGCACGGGCGAGAAGACGAACTGCATCGCCGCCCAGGCAAAGCCGAAATAGCCGGTGATCGTCGCGGCGCTGGCAATGTCGCCGCCCATGAATTCGACGACGAGCTTCGGCAGCACCGGCACCATGACACCGAGCGCCAGCATATCGAGCAGCACCGTGACCAGCACGAATGCGAATGCGGCGCGCCCCGGCCCGGATTGCGTGGCCGCTTTCATGCGTCGGTGCGCGATCGCATCGGAAACGCGTCGCCTACCAGCGCGACCAGATCGGCGTCACGCCGGCGGGCAGGTCGGGGAGGTCCCCCAGATCGAGCCACCCCTCGCCGGGTCCGTGATAGTCGGACCCGCACGACGCGGCCAGGCCGAACACTCGCGCGTAGGCGCTGTATTCCGCGAACTGCGCCGGCGTATGCGAAGGCGACAGCACTTCGATGCCATCGCCGCCGGCATCGCGGAATTCCCCCAGCAGGCGCCGCATGCCGGTGGGCGAAATCTTGTAGCGGCCGGGATGCGCGATCACGGCAACGCCGCCGGCGCCGTGAATCCAGTTCACGGCGTCGCCGAGCGTGGCCCACGCATGCTTGACGTATCCCGGCTTGCCCGGCGTGAGGTAGCGCTTGAACACGTCCTTCGTATCCTTCGCGTACCCGGCTTCGACGAGATAGCGGGCGAAGTGCGTGCGCGACATCAGCCGGTCGCTGGTGACGTACCTGCGCGCGCCGGCGTACGCGTCCCTCGATGCCGGCCTCGTCCAGGCTCGCCGCGATCCGGCGCGCGCGCGCATCGCGTCCCGACCGGATGCTTGCCAGTCCTGCGTCGAGGGCGGCGTTGGCTTCGTCGATGTTGAGGCCGAGGACGTGCAGCGTGTGCGACTCCCAGCTTACCGACAGTTCGGCGCCGGGGATGAGCGTTATTCCCGCGTCCTGCGCCGCGACGCGCGCTTCGGCCAGACCCGCGGTTTCATCGTGATCCGTGAGCGCGAAGAAGTCCACGCCGCGAACGGCGGCGCGGCGCACCACCGCGTCCGGCGTGAGCAACCCGTCGGAGTAGGTGGAGTGGGAATGCAGGTCGTACTTAGACAAATGAGTCGGCAAAATGAGTAGGCAACTGAGTGGGCAAGTGAGTTGGCAGCAACGCGGTGGCGATCCGCCGCCGCCGCAGCGCACAAAACTTGAGATAAGTTGTTGATTCTAGCAGAATAGAGGGTTTCCCCGACGACCAGGCGTCCGCGTGCCGGACTCCGCCGCCCCATTTTTCGCTGTCCCAACCGAAACTCACCATGCTCACCGCGGCAAATCTCGCAATCCAGTTCGGCGCCAAGCCGCTGTTCGAAAACGTGTCGATCAAGTTCGGCGACGGCAACCGCTATGGGCTGATCGGCGCCAACGGCTGCGGCAAGTCGACGCTGATGAAGATCCTGGGGGGCGACCTCGAAGCGTCCAATGGCAACGTCGCCATCGACCAGGGCGAACGCCTCGGCAAGTTGCGCCAGGACCAGTTCGAGTTCGAGGAGCAGCGCGTGCTCGACGTCGTGCTGATGGGCCACGCCGAGTTGTGGGAGACGAAGAACGAGCGCGATGCCATCTACGCCAACCCCGATGCCAGCGAAGAGGACTACGTGCGCGCCGCCGACCTCGAGGCGCATTTCTCGGAATTGGGCGGCTACACGGCGGAGGCGCGCGCGGGCGAGTTGTTGCTGGGGCTGGGAATACCCACGGAGCAGCACGAGGGACCGATGAGCGCGGTGGCGCCGGGCTGGAAACTGCGTGTGCTGCTCGCGCAGGCGCTGTTCGCCAATCCGGACATCCTGCTGCTCGACGAGCCGACCAACCACCTCGACATCAACACGATCCGCTGGCTCGAAGGCGTGATCAACGCGCGCAACTCGACGATGGTGATCATTTCCCACGATCGCCACTTCCTGAACAGCGTGTGCACGCACATGGCGGACCTGGATTACGGCACGTTGCGCGCCTATCCGGGCAACTACGACGACTACATGATCGCGTCCACGCAGGCGCGCGAGCGGCTGCTGGCCGCGAACAGCAAAGCCAAGGATCGCATCGTCGAACTGCAGGAGTTCGTGCGCCGGTTCTCGGCCAACAAGGCGCGCTCGAAACAGGCGACGTCGCGCATCAAGATGATCGAGAAGCTGAAGCCCGACGACGTCAAGCCTTCGTCGCGGCAAAACCCTTACATCCGCTTCGACTACGATCCGAAGCAAAAGCTGCATCGCCACGCGGTGGAGGTCGAAGCGCTGACCAAGGGCTGGCCGGGCATGGCGCAACCGCTGTTCGCGGACCTGTCATTCACGGTGAACGCGGGCGAACGGCTTGCCATCATCGGGCCCAACGGCGCCGGCAAGACGACGTTGCTGCGCACGCTGATCGGCGACCTTCCACCCGACGCGGGCACGGTGAAGTGGGCCGAGCGCGCGACGATCGGCTACTACCCGCAGGACCAGACCGCGGACTTCGAACAGGAGATGAACCTGCTCGACTGGATGGCGCGCTGGATGCAGCCGGGCGACGACGAGCAGATCGTGCGCGCAACGCTGGGGACGGCTGCTCTTTTCCGGCGACGAGACGCAGAAATCGGTGCGCGTGCTGTCCGGCGGCGAGCGCGGCCGCATGCTGTTCGGCAAGCTGATGATGCAGCGGACCAACGTACTCGTCATGGATGAGCCGACCAACCACATGGACATGGAATCGATCGAATCGCTGCAGCTCGCTCTCGAGCTCTACGCGGGCACGGTGATCCTGGTCTCGCACGACCGCCAGTTCGTGTCGGCGCTGGCCACCCAGGTCCTGGAGCTTGGCGGGGGGCGGCCGGTCCATTTTGACGGAAACTACGAGGATTACCTCGGTTCGCGCGGGCTGGCGTAGACTGTAGGACGCAGACGGTACGGTGGCCTGTGCGCCACAGGTTGCGCCGATTTGTCGCCGTTTGTCCGGATTCGCTTGCGTAAGATTCAGCTTTCGGTCAAAAATATGCCATTGGTATAGCGTCGCAAATGTTTTTTGGGCACACTGCGACGTCAATTTGTCCTTAGGTAAAGGGTCCGCGCCCCGTGAAACTTCTCGACCGCGTCCTCAATCCCCGCGAAATCCGGCGGCGCCTCGGCATGAACCAGGAGCAGTTCTGGACGCAGATCGGCGTCACGCAGAGCGGCGGATCGCGCTATGAGAGCGGCCGCGACATGCCAAGGCCGGTCAAGGAATTGCTGCGCCTCGTGCACGTCGAGCAATTGGACCTCTCTCAGGTCAAGCGCGTCGACTTCGAGATCATCATTTACCTCAAGGAATCGCACCCCGACCTGTACCGCACACTGCGCCGGGCAGTGAAGAGCCGGCACAAGGCAACCGCCGATACCGGCATCGCGCTGGCGTCCGAGTTAGGCGAGGACGTGAGTTCGGACATCCTCGAGCCGGAGGAGATCGGTGCGGGTTCGGAGGAGAAGCGATCCGCGTAGGCGTCATTCCGCATGCCCGACGACGGCCGCCACTGCGCGGCCGTTTTCATTGGTGACCGGCATTCGCCGTGCCTTCGCATTGATATGCCGCAATGCAACACGTCGCGTCAAATCGTCGCTGCGAGTTAAAATGCGATGCTTTACCCCGATTACTATTGCGGCGCACCACGCGTGATGCCGGAGCCGGAGTACACCCATGCGCTTGCCCCTCGTCGTTCCCTTCGAACAGTTGCGCATGGCCGATGTCGAGCGCGTGGGCGGCAAGAACGCGTCGCTCGGCGAGATGATCAGCCAGCTGTCGGGCGTCGGCATTCGCGTGCCGGGCGGCTTTGCGACGACGGCGGCCGCCTATCGCGAGTTCCTGCAGCACGAAGGCTTGGCCGACCGCATTGCCGCCCGCCTGGCGTCGCTCGACATCGACGACGTGGCGGAACTGGCGCGCGCCGGGGCGGAGATCCGCGGATGGCTGGTCGCGGCGCCGTTGCCTCCCGCGCTTCGAAGCCGAAATCGAAGTCGCCTACGCGCAGCTGACCAAGGATTCGCCGGGCGCGTCGTTCGCTGTCCGGTCCTCGGCAACGGCCGAAGACCTGCCGGACGCATCGTTTGCGGGGCAGCAGGAAACATTCCTTAATATCAATGGATTGGATAACATATTTCATGCGATAAAAGAGGTATTCGCGTCGCTCTACAACGATCGTGCAATCGCCTATCGCGTGCATCA
Organism: uncultured beta proteobacterium; assembly: GCA_963834045.1. GTDB lineage: Bacteria > Pseudomonadota > Gammaproteobacteria > Burkholderiales > Casimicrobiaceae > VBCG01. The sequence goes on from CAWIAK010000001.1 coordinate 650,980, forward strand.
GGGGTTCGCCCACGCCGATGTCGCGCTGTCGGCCGGCGTACAGCGGATGGTGCGCAGCGACCTGGGCGCCTCCGGTGTCATGTTCACCATCGACACCGAGTCGGGCTTCGACAAGGTGGTCTTCATCACGTCGGCATACGGGCTGGGAGAAACGGTCGTGCAGGGCTCCGTCAATCCCGACGAGTTCTACCTGTACAAGCCCAACCTTGCTGCCGGGCGACCGGCCATCCTGCGCAAGACCGTCGGCGGCAAGGCCATCCGGATGACGTTCGCCGACGCGCAAACGGCGGGCAAGTCCACGGTCACCGGCGACGTGCCGGAAGCGGACCGCATCCGCTTTTCGATCAGCGACGACGAGGCGCACGAGCTTGCGCGCTCCGCCGTGGTCATCGAGAAGCACTATGGACGCGCGATGGACATCGAATGGGGTCGCGATGGCCAGGACGGAAAGCTGTACATCCTGCAGGCGCGGCCGGAAACGGTGAAGTCGCAGCAGGACGAGTCCGAGCGGCTGCGCCGCTATCGCCTGAAGGCCAAGGCCGCGGTGCTCGCGAGCGGCCGCGCCATCGGCCAGAAGATCGGGCAAGGCAACGTTCGCCTGATCAAGTCGTCCGCCGAAATGGACCGCGTGAAGGCCGGCGACGTGCTGGTCACGGACATGACCGATCCCGACTGGGAGCCGGTGATGAAGCGCGCGGCGGCCATCGTCACCAACCGCGGCGGTCGTACCTGCCATGCCGCGATCATCGCCCGCGAACTCGGCATTCCCGCCGTCGTCGGTTGCGGCGACGCGACGCGGGTGCTCAACGAAGGCGACGCGGTGACGGTGTCGTGCGCGGAGGGCGACACCGGCCACGTCTATGAGGGCCTGCTGCCCATCGAGATCATCGACGTGCAGCTGGACAGGATGCCCCCCGCGCCGACCAAGATCATGATGAACGTCGGCAATCCCGAGCTCGCGTTCGAGTTCCAGCGCCTGCCCAACGAAGGCGTGGGGTTGGCGCGCCTCGAATTCATCATCGCCCGCAACGTCGGCATCCATCCCAAGGCGCTGCTGGAATTCGACCGCCAGCCGGGTGAATTGAAGCGCGAGATCGAGGCGAAGATCGGCGGCTATGCCAGCCCGACCGAGTTCTACATCCAGAAGATCGTCGAAGGCGTGGCCACGATTGCCGCCGCGTTCTTCCCCAAGAAGGTGATCGTGCGGCTGTCGGACTTCAAGTCCAACGAATACATGAATCTGCTGGGCGGCAAGCGCTACGAGCCGCACGAGGAAAACCCGATGCTGGGCTTCCGCGGCGCGTCGCGCTACATCGCGCCGGAATTCTACGAGTGCTTCGCGCTCGAATGCGAGGCGATGAAGCGTGTCCGCGACGTGATGGGCCTGACCAACGTCGAGATCATGATCCCGTTCGTGCGCACGCTGACCGAAGCCGAGAAGGTCGTCGCGCTGCTCGCCCGCAACGGCCTGAAGCGCGGCGACAATGGCCTGCGCGTCATCATGATGTGCGAGCTCCCCTCCAATGCCGTCCTTGCCGAGCAGTTTCTCGAACACTTCGACGGCTTTTCCATCGGCTCCAACGACATGACGCAACTCACGCTCGGCGTGGACCGGGATTCCGGCGGGCCGATCGCGTCGACGTTCGACGAACGCGATGGCGCGGTCAAGGCGATGCTGTCGATGGCGATCAGCGCCTGCCGCAAGTTGGATCGCTACTGCGGCATCTGCGGACAGGGGCCGTCCGACCACCCGGATCTGGCGCTATGGCTGGTGGAGCAGGGCATCGAGAGCATGTCGCTCAATCCGGATACCGTCGTCGAGACGTGGATGGCGCTCGCAGGCGGCAAGACGCACTAGCCGCGAATCGCCATCGTCGCGCCGCGGGCGCCGGGGTTCATCCGTCCGGCCGATTTCGCATCGCTGAACCGTGAAGTGAAATTGTCGGCATGCGCATGCCGCCGTCCGTCCACGTCGTCCTCGTGCCGTCGCGCATTGCCGGCGCGGGCATTGGCTTGCTGGCCGCGTCCACCGTTGCGCTGATCGTCGTCCTGCCTTTGGAGCCTTGGCTGCAGGCGTTGATGACTGCCGCCATCGTCACGTGGGCCGCGGGGACGTTTCACGTCTCGGCATTGCATCGCGGTCGTTTCGCCGTCACGGAAGTGCGCCTTGCCCCGGACCTCGTGCTTGTCGCGTGCTGGGTGACGGACGCCTGGTGGCCGGCCACGTGCGCGCAGCGACGTACGTGGGCTCCTGGATCACGACGATTGTCTGGCGCCCGGACGGCTCGCGGTTGTCGCGCACGATCCTCGTGCTGCCGGACATGCTGCCGGACGAGGACTTCCGGCGCCTGCGCGTGATGTTGCGCTATGCGCGCAGCGGCGAAGTGCAGGACGTGCCGGCCAGCCAGGCCTGAGCGTCGAGCAGCGCGCCGCTTTCGGCCTTGGTCTGACCCGCCAGCAGGTGCAGGTAGAGCGGCACGATCGATTCCGGCATGGGCAGCGCGTCGCGGTCCTCGCCCGGGTGCGACTGATTGCGCAGCGGGGAACGAATAGGTCCCGGCACAACCGCATTGATCCGCAGGTTGGCGCGGTTTTCCCACTCGTCCGCGAGCTCGCGCGCCAGCGTTGCGACACCCGCCTTGGTCACCGCGTAGCCGCCCCAGTAGGCGCGCGGCTGTTCACCGCGGTTGTCCAGCGTGAACACGACGCTCGCGTCCGGAGCGCTATCGAGCAGCGGCATCAACGCACGAGTGAGGCCCATCGGCGCCGCGACGTTAACGCGCAACAGCGACAGCCAGCTGTCGAACGATTGATGTTCGATGGGGCCGAGCGATCCGAGCAGCGCCGCGTTGTGCACGAGCCCATCGAGACGCCCGATCTGCGCGCGCAAGGCGCTTTCCACGTTCGCGAAATCGGACGCCTCGGCCTTGGCCAGGTCGAGCGGCAGAATCACGGGCTCGGGGTGGCCGGCCGCCGTGATTTCGTCGTAGAGCGCGTCGAGGCGACGTTCGATCCGGCCATGCAACACCACCGTCGCCCCTTGGGCCGCGCAGGCGCGCGCCAACGGCGCGCCGAGGCCTCCGGTGGCGCCGGTGATGAGGATCACGCGATCCGCAAGCAAATCGCCGGGTTCAATAGGAGAGGGCGCAGGGAGCGTCATGGGCCGCGATCATAGCCGAAGTTGCTCCTGCAGCGCTTCGACACGCGGCCGGATTGCCAATAATCCTGTGAAAAGCTATAATTTCAGGCTGTCCGTGGGGGTATAGCTCAGCTGGGAGAGCGCTTGCATGGCATGCAAGAGGTCAGCGGTTCGATCCCGCTTACCTCCACCACCGACACACAGCAAACGGCCCGCAACCCGGGCTGCGCAACAGCTTAGTCCCCATCGTCTAGAGGCCTAGGACACTACCCTTTCACGGTAGGTACGCGGGTTCGAATCCCGCTGGGGACGCCAGTAAAATCAAAGTGTTAGCATAAACGCAGCTCTGCATGTTCAACCCACTGTTGAACGATCGCGGATCTTGGCTGCCGTACATTTCCAGCACAGTGCCAGGAAATCCGCGACATGATTCGATTCCCACGGGGCAGTCAAAGACGGGTGATCGTATGCGGCCGATACGCCATCAAGTTGCCGCGCCTGCACCGATTGCGCGCGGGCGCACGCGCCAACCGGGAAGAGGCGCGCATCTGGCGCGAAGGTTGGCAGCGCCGGTACCCAGAACTTTGCCCCGTTATCTCTTGCTTGCCGTTCGGGATCGCGCTCGTAATGCCCGCCGTGCGCATCATGACGCGCGATGAACTGGAGCGGTTCGACGCCAGCGGCGCGAAGCCGGATCACTATCCGGACCCGGAGTTGTACGAAGACAAACCTGGCGAGTGGGGCTATCTGAACGGGCGCCCGGTCGTCGTCGATTATGCGATGCGCATCCACATGTCATCGGACGATATTGAATTGATCGACCCGCGCGTCCGATCGATCCATGACGTAATGCGAGAATAATTTGCGCGCGCAAAGACTGCCTGTGGCTACGGGTCTCCACGGATAGGCCCAGGCACAGGGCATGGGGGTGGAACGAAGTGGATCTCGCATTCCGCAAATGGACCGTAAGACGTTTATCACTCCACGACCACGACTTCGGTCGCGCTGTCGTCCTCGTCGGAAAATGTCGGTCCTTGTGCGTCTACGGGCACTAGATAAATTGATTCCGCTGGATCAATTGTTCTGATTCCCTCGCCGCGGTGCACGCAAAATAGGGCATTCGGCGGCAGCGCTTGAAGGAGCGAGATAGCTTCGGCGACGGTCATTGTTCCCCCTTCGCAATTCGGTCCGTTCGGTCCTGCAATCGATTCGGCATTCTATCGCGCACCGCCGCGCGCTCCGCCTCCGAAGGGCCGCACGATAGGCTCAACCCGCACAACTCACTGTCTGGTTGCGTACCGATTCGGTGGTCTACAAAATTGCGCGGACCATTAGCAACGAAGGGGTGACCAAAGGCAGGACCGCGCCGGACTTTTACACTTGCCTTGCATCGACTCGTTGCAACTGTTTCGAAACAGCGGTTTATGCAGTTGGCAAGGTTCGTGCATCCACCTGTCCCGTGCCAAATCATGGAATGGCGCAAGTAGGAGGTGTTGGGTTGCCGGCCAGGATTAACGCGGCGGAAAAAAATAGTGCGCCCAACACCAACGTCGACCCACTTCGAAGGGGGTTGTCGTTTATGGCGCCGCATTCGTCGATCACGAACGGGCTGCAGGAGGTTGGATGGCTCAAGAAAAGAGGAGTGGCTTTTGCACGAGCTGCAATAAGCGACGCGTCACTATCCGTAAAGGAACAAACCACATTCTTCACTTGCTTCTTACGCTTTTGACTTTTGGGTTATGGCTCATAGTGTGGCTGGGAAGCGCAGTCAAATCTGGAGGATGGCGGTGCACGCAGTGCGGGTCCACAAGAATCAGTAAGGCTGGTTAGTGTCATGCAATCCAAGCCGGCCGACGCGGGCGTCCTGCGTGCCGCAGCGGGTTGCCGATAAGCCGGCAACCGTTTCTGGAACCCGTAAATGGGCCATGAGACTGATGCCGAGCCACTTCCCTCGACACGCATTGTTGGCGCGCTACGGCGGCCGAGCTTCCTAGTGCTCGGCCGAGAACGACCCCGAGGGTGACCTTCGACCGTCTCGCCCAGCACCAATAAATCAGTGGCTTATGCATTGCGCGCCGCTCACGCATCGAGCCTGCGTCTGGAATCGAATCCCCGGCAACGGGCACACTAGCGATTGTCTCCTGGCGGTCGCCGTCTCTTGTCATGTCGGTGTCCACCGACTTGCTTTTCCTACGCAAGCTTATGGTGACGACGTCGTCTGGGTCGCTATCGTCGAGCCGTGACTCCGGTGCCAAGTTCGATGGCTACGTTGCCCATCGCGAAAGGAGGTGATCCATGTCCAAATTCACGGTGATCGCTGTGGCAGTGCTGCTGAGCGGGTTGGCGGCTTGTGCCACCTCCGTTGACAAATCGTGGATGTCGAGGACTTTGGCACGGCCATCCGACTCCGCGTCAATGCGGCCGGCTTCCGATGCAATCGACGACAGCCGGCTGAATGCGCATCGAACGAATTGAAAGCTCACTAGCCTTTCGTTCCGAGCGAAAACGCCGCGGCTTGCCGCGGCGTTCTTGATTGCAGCACTGAGCTCGGTATCGAGCTTATGGCGCCGGCAAGATGCTGCCGTAGAGCCCATCGTTTTCGTCGTTTGGGCCGGCGGCGAAGAAGAGCGTATTGGTCGGCTGGCCTCGGAACCCGTTGCCGAACGCGATGCCCCACAGGCCATCTATGCGCAGCACATGGCCTTTTTCAGCACGCAGTTGCCCGGCGAAATTGAAATTCTTCGGATCGAAGGCGCTGATCGTCCCGTCGCCGAAGTTGCCCACCAGCAGGTGGTTGCTGAACTTGCCGAAATCCGCGGGCGCAAGTGCCATCCCCCATGGGGCATTGAGCTTGCCCCGCGAGGCGACGTGCGCGATCAGGACCCCGTTGGCATCGAAGACTCTGACGAAACCCAGCCCGGGTCCCGCGACCTCGTCATCGCCTCCGGCTTCGCGCAAGGCGTACGCGACGTAAAGGTCACCTTGGATGTTGACGATGTTGAACGGCGCGTAACCCCTCGGAATCGTCGGATCGGCGAAGCCGCCCGTTACCGACGTCTTGGTGAACGTGGAATCGAAGACGTCGATCTTGCCGTTGTGAAAATCCGCCGCGTACAGGAGAAAATGATTTGCTCCATCTCCGGCCATCGCCAGCCCTTTGTAGGAGGCGCTGTCCGATGCGGAGAACTTGATCGTCGCGTTGGCGCCTCCAGCCCAGGCGGCGATGCCGCCATCCTCGGTCGACCACAGGAATGTCGCTGCCGTGCCGGCGCCCGCAATCAGGAAGTCGTTCGGTTTGGAATTCACTCCGGGATTGAACACAATGCCGGTCGGGGTGCCTTGGTCGACGCCGTTTACCGCCGGAACGGTGACTACCAGCAGCGTCGTGCCGGTGCCGTCGTAGACTGACGACTTGCCCGTTCCGTTGTCGCTGACCCATACGGGATTGGTCGTGCCAAAGGCGATGCCCCATCCATTCTTTAGATTACCGTCGGTCTTGTCGGCGACGCCAGCCACATTGGCGACGAGATTCCTTACCTCGTAGTTTCCTGGTTCTGCGAGCAGCGATGTGCTGAACATCAAGGTGCATGCGAGGACGGCGAGCCGTCCTGTGCCGCGCGCGATGGGAGACGATGTAATCATGAGAGGAACTCCATGTTTGTAATTCCTACAAACCATCCGGCGCCGGCCGGAGCCCGACGCATGCGCCTCCCCTCGTTCTCCCCGACGAATGCCTCCCGCACAGCAGGCTTTAGCGCGTGTGTCTGCAAGCGAAAACACGTTGGCGGATACATCTATTCCGTGGTCGACATCGCGGCCAACGCTTGCGCGTTCTTGTCATCTTGATGATCTGCCGCGTCTCCGCCGCTTCGACGGTTCGTTCGAACGTGTGAAAATCGACCCCTGGGGATGACGGGTGTGAATATGGCCATGGACCGGATGCGGTTCACGAGGTATCTCGGGGGTAATTTGTGACCGGTGCTGTCGGGCCGACGTCCACGGGGCACGGTGTCATCCTTCACGCGCGGGTAGCGGCGCGAGAGCACGCTTGATTTCCACAGATTCACTGGCGCGCCGACAGTTCACGCATGAGCCCTGAGTACTGGCGACTGACGCCTGCGCTGCTGCTGTCGCTGCTGATGCACGCGTTGCTGTTGACCCTGACCTTCGGCGGCCAGGGACTTTGGCCCGGCTTCGGTTTGCCTTGGCAGGCTCGACGGATCGAGGCACCCGATCTACGCGTCGTAGTCGTTCCAGCGCAGGTCACGGCCGCGGAGTCCCTGCCCCCGGCGTCGGTCGAGGAGACGATAGCCAGCGGCCCGATTCCGACGCCATCGATCTCATCCGCGCCAGCACAGCGTTTGCCTACGTCCGCGATCACGGTGCGTGCCAAGCCGAAGGCAGAGGCCAAGCCGACGACAGATGCCGCGACCGTTTCGGCCCCAGCGGAAATGCCTTTGCGTGCCGACCGGCCCGGTGACACTGCGCCGCCGCCGATCCCAGCGCCGGCCGTGATTGCTGCGACGCCGACCGACGAGACTGGCCGTGGTCAATCCGCCTACCACCAACGCCCGCCATTGCGGAGGCGCCAAGCGGTCCGAGCCCGGAAATCGGAATGCCGTCGCTTCGAGATGCTGGCGATGCAGCGCAGGCGCGAATCGACCAAGAGGCGCGCGAGCGCGCGGTTGAACTGGCGAAGCTCGATGCTTTCAACCAAGAGGAGCAACGGCAGGCGGCGCAGCGCGAGATTGCACGGCAAGAAGCGGCCCGTCAGGAAGCCGCGCAGGACGTGAATGCGCGGCGGGAGGCCGCACAGGTCGAGGCGGCTAAAGTCGAAGCCGCAAAGGTCGAAGCCGCGAAGGTCGAGGCCGCAAGAGTCCAGCGCGAAGGTCGAAGCCGCGAAGGTCGAAGCCGCGAAGGTCGAAGCCGCGAAGGTGGAAGCCGCGAAGGTCGAAGCCGCGAAGGTGGAAGCCGCGAAGGTCGAAGCCGCGAAGGTCGAAGCTGCGAAGGTCGAAGCCGCGAAGGTCGAAGCCGCCAAGGTCGAAGCCGCGAAGGTCGAAGCCGCCAAGGTCGAAGCCGCGAAGATCGAAGCCGCGAAGATCGAGTCCGCAAAGGTCGAAGCGGCAAAGGCCGAGGCAGCGCGCCAGGAGATCGCAAGAGCCGAGGCGGCAAAGGCCGAGGCAGCGCGGCAGCAGGCCGCAAAGGCTGACGGCCGCAAAGGTCGACGAGGCGGCGGCACGGGAAGCGAGGCTTCGAGCGATAGGACGACAACTGGACGAGGAGTCCGCCCGGCGTGACGCTGCAACGACTGCCGCGCGCCAGTCACCTCAGTCGAGCAGCACGCGTCGCTACCGGCTCTTCGGTCGCACGGACCCCAATGCGGAACTCATCCTGTACGCCGAAGCCTGGGCGAGAAAGATCCAGCTGAACATGACGTTCGACATGGTTCGCGAGGCGGCGAAGCAGCCTCACACCGATCCGGTCGTGACGGTGGCGATTCGCAGCGACGGCTCGGTGGAGTCGGTGACCTTCGTCAAATCCAGCGGCGTCGCGGCCCTCGACGACGCGATACGACGCGTCGTGCAAAGCCAGGCGCCTTACCAGGAATTCCCGGCAGGACTGATCCGCGAGTTCGACGTGATCGAGATCCGCCGTACCTGGTATTTCGACGTCGCGATCCGACTTTATTGATAGCAGTGAGGCTTTAGGCGAGTCTCAAAAGTGGCCCGTCATTCGCGACGCTGAGTTCCAGCTAGACGGCTCCTTTTCGCGCATCGCCGCTGCAAGCCGCTCGATAAGAGAGGTGTCGGCGCGATTCGCACCCTCGTCCATAGCGTAGGAAGCAAGGGCGGCCTCAGCGACAAGGCCAATGAAGCCGCCAACCATCGCTCCGAAGATCGCCCCCGTAAGCGTGATGAGAATCGGGCTCATCGCGACGATCGGTCCCTGCGCGGGAATCATCACCCCCATCAGACTGGCCAGCAACCCGCACGCGCCGCCGGTGATGCTGCCGGTGAGCGTCGCCAATTCGGCGCTCGTCTCCGCGCGCGCAAGACCCGGACTTGGGAACGGGGCATATTCGGCCGTGATCATGAGGAGCTCCTTCATCGGCGGCTAGGGTGCATGTCACTTTGCAATCTAGGCGAATCGCAGATGGCGAGGAATCGGCCGGCATGTTATTCGAATGTCCGCAAATGTCCCACAGTGGCCCGCTCAGCGGTTCCAGCGTCGCGATGGCATGCCGTTCCGGTAGAGTATGGAGGCTTGAATCCTCGTACCGCGCAGGAGTGATCAACCCGGGTCGTCGGCGTCGCCGCCGGGGCGCGGCGAGAACGTCGTGGGTTCAGTCAGATCATCAGCTTCTTCAGCGCCTCGGGATCCTTGATCACCGCTTTTTGCCGGGACAGCGGCGCGCCATACAACCCGGCCGGAGGATTGGTCTCCAGGCGCGACAGGATCGCGGCATCGCTGCATCGCGGGTCGAACGCTACGACCACCTTGTCGCCGGTGACGGCGCCCGACGAAAAGCACGCCTGGCCGAGCTGCGCGTTGAGCGGCTTCAATACGCCGGCCGCGACCAGGTCACCGACGGGACCGGTTCCGGCCAGCTGCATGTCGTAGATTCGCGGACGTCCCGGCGATCGCGCCGTGACATTCACGACGGTCGGCAATCCCGCGAGCAGGCGCGTGAACGTGGCATCGGCCACGGTATCGGGCATCGCGTCGATGACGAGCGTCACCTTCTGGCCGGTGCCGTAGACGTGCTGCAGGAAGAAGTCGCGGGAGAATTCGCTCGCGATCTGCGTACCGATCGCCTTGAAGGCTTCCTCTTCGCTGGGCCAGCTGCCCATGCCCGTCGGCAGCGCCGTGTTGTAGTAGATTTCCTCGCCCGTTTCGCGGTCGATGGCCTTGATCGTCCACGAATTGAGCCCGAACTTGGTGACGACCAGGCCCGATGCCGGCAGGCGCGCCGACAGCCGCTTGACCGCGACCTCGCCCTCCACGGAGAAATCGGGACCCTTGCCGGCGTCGTCGGTGCGCGCACCGCCTTCGGACCACGTGCGGAAGCCGAACGACTTGATCCGATCCTTGAGGATGTTTTCCGCCACCGGCGAGGGCAGCGGCGGGGCGCCCGGCTGGTCGGCGTCGCGTGCGGCGATGCGCACCGACACTTTCGGGTCGCCGCTGGCGCGAATGAATTCGATGCGCTCGTCGCGCGACATCTGGTTCAACGATTTCTGTATGGCCTTGACGTCCACGACGGCTTCGGTCGTGACGTACATGAGGCCGTCCTTGCCCATCTGCGGTTCGCTTTCCTTGACCACCGCGGACACGTACTTGCCGCTGTTGGCCAGGACCTTGTCGCGAAGCAGGTCGTAATTCTTCGTCAACGAGGACCGGTCGACGAACAGGCCGAGCGCCTTCTCCACGAGCTGGCTCCGGGAATCCGCCCGCACGTCGCTTTGCGCGAGCGCCGAATCGGCCTTGTAGCGTGCGTCGCTCGGGTCGAGCATCCCGACCGCCGAAATCACGAGCTTGCCTGGATCGATCTTGGGTGCCGGCGGTGGCAACGCCACGCTGGCGGCGGCCGGCGGCGGTACCGTCGCCGCGGTCGACTGCGCGACCTTGGCCGAATCGCCCGAGCGCCGCTGCGACAATCCATAGCCGACGACCAGCGCGACGCCGAGCAGAGCGATCGCGGCATAGATCGGTGCGCGCGATTTCGCGGGCGGCGCGGATGCGGGAGAGGCACCCATCGGCAATGCTTGCGATCCGCGTCGATCCTGCGAGCGTGGCGCCGGACGCAGGCGCGGTTGGCGGTGGCGGCGAGATGAGCGTCGGGTCCGACGAGGCGGTGCTCGTCGCATTGGCGGCGGCCTGCAGCGCTGCCGCGAATTCATCGGCCGACTGGTAACGATCGTCGGCGCGCTTTTCCAGCGCCTTGCGCACGACGGCGTCCATCGCGCCCGGAAGCTGCACGTTGAATCGCGAGGGCGGCAGCGGATTTTCCTCCAGCACCTTGCGCATGGTGATGGTCGACGAACCGGTGAACGGCCGCTCGCCGGTGAGGAACTGGTACAGGATGACGCCGACGGAAAAGAGATCGGAACGTCCGTCGATCGGCAATCCCTGGATCTGTTCCGGCGACATGTAGCTCGGCGTGCCGAGGACCGCGCCCACCTGCGTCAATTCCGACGACTCGATGTGCGCGATGCCGAAGTCGGCCACCTTCACCGAGCCGTCGGCCAGCAGGATGATGTTGGCCGGCTTGATGTCGCGGTGGATGACGCCCAGCTTGTGCGAGTAGCCGAGCGCCGAGAGAATCTGCGTCAGGATGCGCACCGAGTCGGCCGTCGAGAACCGCTCGTGGGCCTCGAAGTACTCCTTCAGCTCGCGCCCCTTGACGAACTCCATCGCGATGTACCAGACGCCGGCATCCTCGCCGAAATCGTAGATGGAGACGATGTTGGGATGCGACAGGCGTCCCGCCGCCTGCGCTTCGCGGCGAAAGCGGGCGACGATCTCGCGCGCGTTGTCGCCCACCAGTTGATCCGCGCGGATGGTCTTCAAGGCGACCACGCGCTCGATCAGCGGGTCGTAGCCCTCGTAGACCACGCCCATCGCGCCGCGGCCGAGTTCGCCGCGGACTTCGTACTTCCCGAGCTTGCTGAACTCCGCCATCAGCGGATCACTTGTACTTGTTGTCGATTTCCCACACCGACTTCTGCACCAGCCGCTGGACCATCGTATCGAGCGACACGCCGCCTTGCTGCGATTCCGAGATGCCGAGCACGGACGTGGACTTGGCGCCCACTTCCATCTTCTCCTCGGTGTAGCCCTGGGCCACCTGTTCGGTGGTTTCCGCGTTGATGATCTTGTAGCGCATGCCGATGATCCACACGCCGCTGGACTCGCCGGTCTGCACCGAGCGGACGCCTTCGCCGGCGACGGTGCCGGCCTGCGCGCCACCGCGCGAACCGCTGAAGACACCGGCCAAGCCGATCATGTTGCCGATGGCACGGCCATCGAAGCCGGATTGGGCGGCGGCCACCTGCTCGGTCTTCAGGATGTCGAACTTGACGACATACTTGGTGGCCTTCAGCTTGCCCATCTTCAGCAGCTTGCGCGCCGCGTCCGGGTCGCCCAGGTTGTAGGCGAGGGCGAATTCATTGAGCACGGGACCGAGATTCGAACGCTCCAGCACCTGGAAGTTGGCGGCGGAGAGTTCGATCTCGCCGAAATCGGCGATGTTGTTGGTCGTGAACTTCTGCAGGAACGTCGCGTTGTTGCTCTTGATCTCGCCCGGGATGACCACGAGCGCCGGGCCCTTCTTGTTCACGTTGGTGTACTCGACGGGCTTGTACAGCGCCTGATCGGCGGAGGCGTTCGCCTTTTGCGACGTCGAGCTGCCCGCGGTCGGGGACGGATTGCCGAACGTAGGTTGCCCGATCGCCAGCGACGCTCCGGCAAGCAGGGCCGCGCCACACGCGAGTTGCGATAGCTGGATCAAAGTGCGCTTGCTCATTGCGGTCTCCACGTTCTGATGCGAATGGGTCGCGTTGCGGGTACGGCTACTTCGCTTTTTGCTTGGCGCCGGCAGTCAGTCCGGCATTGCGGCAATAATCGCCATAAAGCCTGGCCACCACTTCGTCCGCGTTTTCGTTGACCAGCGTCAGGGCCATGCGCGAGACATCGGCGCCCGCGTAGGACGCGGAATAGGCGTCGGCAGTGGAGATCATGCGGCCGTTGCCGCCGGTCAGCGTGAAGTTCATGCCGACCGACACCTGGTTGACCGGCATCATCGGATTGCGGGCGGCCTGGGCCGTGATCAGTCCCTTCAGCACGAAGCTCGCGCCGAGCTTCTTCGAGGCTGCCAGCGCCGCGTCGGGATCATTGCGGAAATACGCGTCGATTTCCGCCTGGGCGATCTGCGCGCGGATTTCCTCGGGCGTGTACGTGCGCAGTCCCAGCGAACGCAGCCGTGAATTGATCGCCTGGAAGTGCGGCCCGTAATTCTGCTGCTGGGCGGCGATGTATCCGTTCGACTGCACTTCGCCGATGATCACCATGATCTTCTTGCCCTTGAGGTCGGCGCGACACGGCGTGGCGAGGTCCGCCGCGATGCGGCCCTGGCGCGCGTCGGCCTCAGCCTTGTCCGCCGCCTTGTCCTGCGCCTCCTGCTCGGAGAACTTGAAGTTCTGCGCCGGGACCGGGCCGGCGGCCAGCGGAAGCGACAGGACCGACAAATACAACGCGTGCCGCAGGTTCATGAGCGACCGATAAGGAAACAATTCATGGAAGTGGGCAAGATTATTCCATTGTCGTAGGAAAATCCACCCGAACCCTCGGCTTGCGAATATTCGCCATGTTGTTCCATTTGTGAACGACAAATGTCGGCGGCGGCATGCGTCAGTTGCATCCCGTCTTTCCGCCCGAACTGTTGAGCAGCGGAGTTACCGTGCCGATCAGGCCTTTGCACGCGACCAACGCGACGCCGTTGTTGCTGCCACGCTTGTAGTCCGGAAGATTGTGCGTCTCGCCCGGACCCAGGCTGTCCAGGCGTTTGGTTCGTGGCGGCGACGGGCAATCGTAGGCGCCTCCACGGCCGCCCTTGTAGCAATACGCGACCTCGACGGCAAACTTGCAGGTGTTGGTGATCGTGGCATCGCCAACCGCGGATGCGCCTTTGTCGGCGAACCGTATGCAACCATCGACCCGGCGCTCGTCGCCAGCCGGGGCGGGTACGTTGCCGGAAGCCGCCGCGGCCTGTGCCGGCTTGGCGACCGGGTCGGCAGTCGCGGCCGCTTTCTCCGCGCTTGTGCGTGCCGGCGTCGGTGCTGCCGGCGTGGGCGTTGCATTCGCCACGGCGACGCCGTTCAGTTTCGCGTTGCGCGTGGCGAGCGACGCGGCGCGCGGGCCGTCGCATCCGGCGCGCCATACTTCATAAACGGGGTCGCCCTCTTCGATGCGATCGAACGGGTCCTTCGAATCGGCGCGACGATAGCTGCGGGTGTCGCAGCGAATGATCGCGACGAAGCCTCGCTCCTCGTTGAGTTCCACGTTGCGCGCATGCATTCGCGCGACGAAGCTGATGCCCGCGGCGTCAACCTGGTAGAAGTCCGGATTCCAGTACCAGTAGACGTGGCGGCCTTCCGACACGACGCGGCTCCCGACATAGCGGTAGCCAACGGGTATCGCCACGTGCGACAGGCGTGAACAACAGGAGGCACAGGAGCGCCGAAAACCGCCACATCATCGTCGATCGTCGTCTCGAGGCGGCAAAGGCAAAATATGCGCGAGTTGGCGCGCGTCGTCAAAAGGCGCGGGCGCGCCGCGCCGCTTGCGTCCCGATGCGCGACCAAGGATGATCCTTAGCTTCGTTGCCGGAAACGGAATCTCCTGGTGAACTCCACGAACCTGCTCGCGTCGATCAGTGCCCGATGGGACGAGGAAATCGTCCCGCATCTCATCGAATACATCCGCATCCCGGCAAAGTCACCGCATTTCGATCCGCAGTGGGCGGCGAATGGGCACATCGAACGCGTGATCCGCCTCGCGGAGGCGTGGGTCAGGGCGCAGCCGGTGCGCGGACTGGCGGTGGAGATCGTGCGCTTGCCTGGCCGCACGCCGCTCCTGTATTTCGACGTACCCGGGGTCGGTGATCGCACCGTCGTGCTGTACGGGCACCTGGACAAGCAGCCGGAGATGAGCGGTTGGCGCGAGGGCTTCGGTCCGTGGGAACCGTTGCTGGAGGACGGCAAGCTTTATGGACGGGGAGGCGCCGACGACGGCTACGCGGTGTTCGCGTCGCTCGCCGCCATCGGAGCGTTGCAGGCTCAGGGCATCGCCCACGCGCGCTGCGTCGGCCTGATCGAGACCTGCGAGGAGAGCGGCAGCTACGACCTCCCTGCCTACCTGGAGGCGCTGGCGCCGCGTCTTGGCAACGTCGATTTCGTCGTCGGGCTCGACTCTGGTTGCGGCGATTACCAGCGGCTCTGGGCAACGACGTCGTTGCGCGGACTCGCCGGCGGCACGTTGACGGTCGACGTGCTGACGGAAGGCGTGCACTCGGGAGACGCCAGCGGCATCGTGCCGTCGTCGTTCCGCATTGCGCGCGCAATTCTCGACCGGCTCGAAGACTCCGCCACCGGTCGCATCCGGCCCGCCGAGCTGCACGCCGAAATTCCCGCGGAACGCATCGCGCAAGCCCGCAAGGCGGCAGCCATACTCGGCGATGGCGTCGTCACCAAGTTTCCGTTCATGGGCGATACGCGGCCCATGGTCGCCGACCTGACCGAAGCGTGCCTCAACCGCACCTGGCGGCCGGCGTTGTCGATCATCGGCGCCGACGGACTTCCGCCCATTGCCAATGCGGGCAACGTGCTGCGTCCGACGACTTCGTTGCAGCTGTCGTTGCGCCTGCCGCCCACGGTCGACGGTCCCGCCGCCACCGTCGTACTCAAGAATCTCCTGGAGGCCGACCCGCCCCATGGCGCGTCGGTGCGCTTCGATGGGGAAACCGGCGCCACCGGCTGGAACGCGCCGGACACCGAACCCTGGCTGTCGCGTGCCCTCGACGACGCGTCGCTGCGCCATTACGGCGAGCACTCGGCGGCGATGGGCGAGGGCGGCACCATTCCGTTCATGGCCATGCTGGGCAAGCATTTTCCCGACGCGCAATTCCTGATCACCGGCGTTCTCGGCCCCAAGTCCAACGCGCACGGACCGAACGAGTTCCTGCACGTTCCCTACGCAAAGAAGCTGACCGCTTGCGTGGCCGATGTGCTGGCGGCACACGCCGCAAGGACCATTGCGTAAGTCCGTTCCACGCTCGCTGATCCGCCGGCGTTACCGCAGCTGCGTCTTGCACCCCGCGGAAGTGCGGGTATACGCTTTTTCCGGTTTGCAGGACGCGAGCCACCGATAACTTGCGGCGATCGTGGTCCCGGGGTGCCCGCACTCCATGGAGAGAGCACCGTTCCCGTCGCGCTGGCATCAAGGGAGGTGAGTCATGAACAAGCTCGTGTCCGTTGCCCTGTGGCCGCTGATCGCTATCGTCGGCGCATTTTCCTTTGCCGCGCTCGCCCTGGGTCGCGGCGAACACGTGAGCGCGGTGTGGCTGGTGACCGCTGCGCTCTGCGTCTACTTCATCGCCTACCGGTTCTACAGCAAGTTCATCGCGAACAAGGTGCTCCGGCTCGACGACACCCGCGTGACGCCGGCCGAGCGCCATAACGACGGCATGGACTACGTGCCCACGAACAAGTACGTGCTTTACGGTCACCATTTCGCCGCGATCGCCGGCGCCGGCCCGCTCGTCGGTCCCGTCCTGGCGACGCAGATGGGCTTCCTGCCCGGCACGCTGTGGATCCTGGTCGGCGTGGTGCTTGCCGGCGCGGTGCAGGATTTCATCGTGCTGTTCGCCTCCGTGCGCCGCGACGGAAAATCGCTCGGCGAGATGATCAAGATGGAACTGGGCCCGACGGCGGGCTCGATCGCCATGGTCGGCATCCTCGCCATCATGATCATCATCCTGGCGGTGCTGAGCCTGGTCGTGGTGAAGGCGCTCGCCGACAGCCCGTGGGGCCTCTTCACCATCGCCGCGACCATTCCGATCGCGCTGATCATGGGCGTCTACATGCGGATGGTGCGTCCCGGACGCGTCGGCGAGGCATCGGTCATCGGCGTCGTGCTGTTGATGGCCGCGCTCATCTATGGGCAATCGGTCGCCAACGATCCGGTCTGGGGACCGTTCTTCACCTGGCACGGAACGCAACTGGCCTGGGCGATCATCATCTACGGTGCGGTGGCGTCGAGTCTTCCGGTCTGGCTCATGCTGGCGCCGCGCGACTACCTGAGCACGTTCCTCAAGATCGGGACCATCGTCGCGCTGGCGATCGGCATCTACTACGTCGCGCCGCCGCTGGCCATGCCGGCCACGACCCGCTTCATCGACGGCAGCGGCCCGGTATTTTCCGGTTCGCTGTTTCCGTTCCTGTTCATCACCATCGCCTGCGGTTCCGTGTCGGGCTTCCATGCGCTGATTTCCTCGGGCACCACGCCCAAGATGGTGGAAAAGGAATCGCACATGCGGCTGATCGGATTCGGCGGCATGCTCACCGAATCGTTCGTCGCGATCATGGCGCTGACTGCCGCAAGCGTGCTCGATCCGGGCATCTATTTCGCCATGAACTCGCCGTCCGCCGTCATCGGCACGACGGCGGCGAACGCGGCGCAGGTCATTTCCAGCTGGGGCTTCACGATAACGCCGGAAATGCTGAAGCAGACGGCGGTCGACATTGGCGAGAATTCCATTCTGTCGCGCACCGGCGGCGCGCCGACGCTTGCCGTCGGCATGGCGCAGATCCTGGGCCAGGCCGTGGGCGGCAAGTCGATGGAAGCGTTCTGGTATCACTTCGCCATCCTGTTCGAGGCGCTGTTCATCCTGACCGCGGTGGATGCCGGCACGCGCGTCGGGCCGCTTCATGATCCAGGACATGATGGGTCACGTGTACCGCCCGATGGGCAACACGGAGTTCCTGCCGGCGAACCTCGTCGGCACCGGCCTCTGCGTGGCGCTGTGGGGTTATTTCCTCTATCAGGGCGTGATCGATCCGCTGGGCGGGATCAACACGCTGTGGCAATTGTTCGGCGTCGGGCAACCAGATGCTGGCCGGCATCGCGCTGCTGTTGTGCACCAGCGTGCTGGTCAAGATGAAACGCGAGCGGTACGTGTGGGTCACCCTCGTGCCGACCGTCTGGCTGCTGATCACCACGCTGACCGCCGGCGTCGAGAAGATCTTCAGCAGCGATCCGCGCGTCGGATTCGTCGCGCTCGCGCGGAAATTCAGCACCGCGGCGGCGGAGGGCAAGGTGCTGGCACCTGCCAAGTCGATCGAGGAAATGCAGCGCGTCGCGTTCAACAACTACCTGGACGCGGTCGTCTGCGGCGTATTCGTCCTGCTGGTGCTGGCGATGTGCGTGTTTACGCTGAAGATCTGCCGCCAGGCATGGCGGCAGGCGCTGCCGACCGCGCAGGAAATTCCGCCGATGGCCAACGTTCAGGGGGCCGCATGAGCACCGAATGCAACGCCGTGGCGTCGCCGGCCGCCTGCACGGCACCTGCGTCAGGGCGCGCGCGCACGGGCTTTCTGAATCGCCTGCGCGCCGTGCGCCAGGTGTGCCGGCAGGTTTTCGGCATCCCCGATTACGAGCGATACCTGGCGCACGCGGCCGCGCGGCATCCGGGCAGGCCGGTCCTGTCGCGGGGCGCCTATTGCGCGCGCGCCATCGAGCACAAGTACGGCAAAGGCGGGCAGCGATGTTGCTAGCAGTCTGCCGATGCCTGAGGTGAAACGGGCATAAGAGGAAGCGTTCCCGCCTTGTGGCGGCGAAGCAGCAGCTTCGCGATGTCGATGTCGAATTCCTGACGCGGCGGCGCCTCGATGATGCGCGCGAGTTCGCCTTCGTCCCGCGCGGTGCCGAGCCAGCACCAGTCGCGCAGCACGTGGACGTCGACGCGTTCGCCGCTTGCCGAACATTCGCGCAGCGCGGCCATGCCGGGACACGGCCACGCCGGGATCGCATGCGCCGCCAGCGCTGCCGCGAGCCGCTCGGCGTGTTCCGCGGCGGATTCCGCGCCGACGCACGCGCCGGCGCAGCGTTTCAACTGTCGCGCAAAGCACGGGCCGGGTCGCTTCTCGAGGCCCAGCGCGGTCCAGCACAACGCATGCTGGTCGGCCAGCGAACGCAGCGCCTCGCGCGCCTGGCGCCGCGACGAAAATGGTCCGTACTTGCCCGCAAGCTTTTCCATCGCGATGGCGTCTGCGCTCAGGTAACGCGGCGGCCCCGGCGTCGCCGGCAATTCCAGCACCCCCGACTCCGCCTTCCTGCGCAATGCGTGGTTGTGCGCGGGAAGCAGCGCCTTCACCAGCTGGGATTCGCGCAGCAGCGCGCCGACTTCCCCGGCGGTCTCCTCGAATTCGATGCGGCGGATTTCCTGCGAAAGGCGAAGGTCGGTCTCGCGCTGCCAGTCACCGCAGAAATGGGCGGCCACGCGGTCGCGCAGGTTGACGCTCTTGCCGACATAGAGCGGCAGCGGATTGTCTCCGTAGAACAAATAGACGCCCGGCGTTTCGGGCACGTGGTCCAGCGCATCCGCCGGTAGTTGCGGCGGCAGGCTTGGAATGCGCAGGATGCGCTTGACGACGGTTGCGAGGAGCTCTTCCGGAAACTCGCGATACAGCGCCTGCACGAAGGCCCAGACGGCGCGCGCATCGCCGAGCGCGCGATGCCGGTCGGTGGCAGCCAATTCATGCCGCGCCACGATGGCGTCGAGACCGTGGCCGGCGGCCTCCGGAAACAGCCGGCGGGAGAGTTTCACCGTGCACAGCGCCCGCGCCGAGAACGGCCTGCCGATGCGCGCGAATTCGTGCTTCAGGAATCCATGGTCGAAGCGCGCGTTATGGGCGACGAAGACGCAGCCTTCGATGCGCGCCTCGATCGCGGATGCGATTGCCGGAAAGGCCGGGGCCTCCCGCACCATGGCGTCCGTGATGCCGGTCAATGCCTGGATGACCGGGGGAATCGGCTCGCCCGGATTGACCAGCGTGCTCCATTCGCTCACCCGCGGCGGACCCCCGTCCGCTGCGGCGTCGACGCGGACGATGCCGACCTCCGTGACCCTGTCGACTGCGGCGCGCATGCCCGTGGTCTCGAGGTCGACAAAGGCAACGGACGGGGCGAAAAGGTTCATCGGTCTTTGGCCACAGCGGTGGGGCCGGGAGGCGCCCGGAGCGGGCAAACGGCGTCAATTGCGCACAGGGGTTGACTTCCGGAACGTTCGTTCGCTATTCTACGCGCATGTCGAACGATCGTTCCTACCTGACGTCGCTGCAGGACTACTATGCCCGCTACCGCGCGTTGCCATCCTACGCGTCCATCGGCGACCTGCTTGGCCTGAAGTCCAAGTCGTCGGTGGCGGCGCTGGTGGCGCGTCTCAAGCTTGCCGGATTCCTCGATTCCACGCCGGACCGCCGTCTCGCGCCGACGCGCCGTTTTTTCGCGCGGCCGCTGGCTGAATCACCGGTGCGCGCAGGCATGCCCGATGCCGTCGACGATGCCGACGCCGACGCGCTGACCATCGACGATTACCTGATCGAGCATCCGTCGCAAACGGTGCTCATCCGCGTCAAAGGCGACTCGATGATGGATGCGGGCATCTTCGACGGCGACCTGGTCGTCGTGGAAAAGCGCCCGGCCGCGCACAAGGGCGACATCGTCGTCGCCATCGTGGACAACCAGTTCACGCTGAAGCGGCTGGAGCAGGAGCAGGGCCGCTTCGTGCTGAAGGCCGAGAACAAGGCCTATCCGGTCATCCGTCCGGAAGGCTCGCTGGAAATCTTCGGCGTGATGGTCGGCCTCGTGCGCAAGATCTAGGCGGTACGCCGGGCGCGTCAGCCTACGACGCGATTGCGGCCACCGGCCTTGGCCAGGTAGAGATTGCGGTCCGCCGCGGCAAGCATGCGCTCATGGCTGGGAAGCTTCGGGTCGGCGCACACGCCGATCGAGATCGTCAGCGCCAGGCCCGGATGAATGGCGTCCCACGCGTGGCGTTCCACCGCCATGCGCAATTTTTCGCACACGCGCAGCGCGGCATCGCCGTCCGACTCCACCAGCACCAGCACGAACTCCTCGCCGCCGAAACGCGCCACCAGGTCGGTGTGGCGCACCTGCGACGACAGCAGCTTGGCGAGCGAGCGCAGCGCCGCGTCGCCCACGGCGTGCGAATAGCGGTCGTTCACCAGCTTGAAGTTGTCGAGGTCGGCGATGGCCACGGCGAGCGGGCGTCCGTGCCGCGCCGCGCGCGCGAATTCCTCATCCAGCCGCTGGTCGAGCCGGCGCCGGTTGGCGAGCCCCGTCAACGCGTCTTCGTAGGTCTGCCGTTCCAGCTGGTCCAGAAGCATCGTCTTCTGCAGGTTGGCTTCGGTCAGCGAGACGTTGAGCGCGTCGAGTTCCGCATTCGCCTGCGTCAGGACGGCCTGCCGTTCCCGCTGCAGTTCCGCGTCGCGCTTGGCGGCATTGACCTGGAACTGGATGGCGAAGGCGCGCAGTTTGTTGCTCGC
The DNA here is from genome assembly GCA_963834045.1 of uncultured beta proteobacterium. Classification (GTDB taxonomy): domain Bacteria; phylum Pseudomonadota; class Gammaproteobacteria; order Burkholderiales; family Casimicrobiaceae; genus VBCG01. The sequence goes on from CAWIAK010000001.1 coordinate 672,244, forward strand.
CGACTCCAATTGGACCTCGTGCTCGATTTCGTGAAAGCGGCGAAAGTGGAACAACGCCTTGACCGGATCGCCCTGGCGCTCGTAGAGCTTGGCCAGCGCCTCGTGGCATTCGTACCACGTCAGCTTGATGTTCTGCCGCTCGCAGAGTTGCAGCGCGGCGTGCAACTTCTCCAGCGCCGCGTCGTGGCGCTCCTGCGCCGCGTACAGCCGCCCAAGCGCCATTTGCGCATGCGCGATGCCCTGGACATACGCGATCGCTTCCGACCGCGCCAGCGCATCGCGCAGCGTGCGTTCGGCGGCGGCGGTGTTGCCCAGTTTCTCGTGGGCAAGTCCGAGGTTGTTCAGCGTCGCACACTGCAACAGCGGCACGCCGAGCGCCTCGAACAGCTGCAGCGCCTCCGCCAACGCCGCCCGTGCCTCGTCGAACCTGCCGAGATTCTTGAGGTTGATGCCGATGTTGTTGAGCGTCTTGCCGCGCTCCAGCGCATCGCTCGCTTCCGTGCACAACGCGAGGCTTTGCCGGTAGAACTCGAGTCCGGTGGAATGGTCGCCGGTCTTGGAGCAGACGAGACCGATGGTGCGCAGCGTCGCGGCGCGATTCGTGGTGGTGCCGAGGCGCTCGTCGATTTCGAGCGCCCGCAGCTGGTGGTCCAGCGCTCGCGAAAAGTCGCCCAGCGCGTCCTGAATGAAGCTGATCGCGCGCAGCGTCTTGGCCGTGGCGACCTCGTCTCCGGCGGCTTCGAAGCCCGCAAGCGCTTGCCCGAAGAGGTCGAGCGCAGCGCCATGGTCGAGCATCAGGTCCTGGCAGCGCCCCTGCTGGTACAGCGCTTCCGCATGCGCGGCGCGATCCGAAAGCTTGGTCGCGACCGCGGCGGCTTCCACGGCGTGGTCCAGCGCGCGCCGCGCGTCGATGACGGAAATTCCGTCGACGGCGGCGAGCAGCAGCGGCAGGCGCTGCGCCGGTTCGCGCGCGGAGTCGAGCTCGGCCAGGATGGCGTCGACGGATGCCGCGTTGGCCGCCGCGTCACGCACGCTCGACCTCCACCAGGCAATCGTAGAACGTCGCCGCGCGGCCCATGTCGGTCAGCGCCTGCGACGTCACCGCGTTGGCGTTGCGGCCATCGGGTGCCAGCTTCTGCCACCAGATCGACGGCGCCACGGCAACGCCCGGACGCGCGCGATCGGTGATGCGCAGCGTGGCGGTGAAGCTGCCGCGGTCGTTGCGGATCCGCACCATGTCTCCCTCATGCAGGCCGCGCGCGGAGGCATCGTCGGGATGGAGATCGAGCTTCGGCGTCTTTTCCTCGGCGACGAACTGCGGAAGGTTGGCAAACGACGAATTGAGAAAATTGCGCGCCGGCGGCGAGATGAAGGCGAGCGGATACTTGCGCGCCAGGTCCGGATTGCTTGCCGCCGATTCGCGCGGCGGAATGTAGTTGGGCAGGGGATCCTCCCCCAGCGCCTGCTGCGTCGCGCTCCAGAACTCGCACTTGCCCGACGGCGTGGGATAGTTGCCCTGCGCGAACGGCGCGTGGACCGCGGGCAGGGCGAGCCGCCGCCAGCCGTCCTTCTTCAGCGTGTCCCAGTCGAGGTGCGCGGCGCGCGGATCGGCGCGCCGCCACGCCTGCCGCGCCATCGCGTCGTCGCTGTCGCGCAAAGCAGGGCTCGGAAAAACCCATGCGCGCGGCGAGCCGGCGGAACACTTCGGTATTGGGCAGCGCTTCTCCCAGCGGCGCGATGGCCGGATTGTTGGCGACGGCGTACAGGTGGCCGTAGGACAGGTGAACGTCGGTCTGCTCGAGCTGCGTCGTCGCCGGCAGCAGGATATCGGCGAAATCCGCCGTATCGGTCTGGAAGATTTCGTGGACGACGACGAACAGATCCTCGCGGGCGAATCCGCGGCGCACCTTCGACGACTCCGGTGCGACGGCAACCGGGTTCGAGTTGTATACATAGATCGCCTTGATCGGCGGATCGCGGGCGTCGAGCGAGGGCGTCGCCGATGGCGGACATGTTGATCGTGCGCGGCGTGCCGGCAATGAGATCGGGACGCTCCAGCGCCGCGTTATCGACGGGAAACGTTCCCGACGACGAGAGAAGTGCGCCGCCCGCGGGATGGCGCCAGGCGCCGACCAGCGCCGGCAGGCACGCAATGGCGCGGACCGCGTTGCCTCCGCCCCGGACGCGCTGCATGCCGTAGTTGACGCGAATGGCGGCGGGCTTGATGGTGCCGAGGTCGCGCGCAAGCCCGGTGACCTGCGCAGCCTCGATGCCGCAGGTTTGCGCGACGCGTTGCGGCGTCCACTCGGCGGCGCGCGCCGCAAGTTCCGCGAATCCGAGCGTGTACCGGTCGATATAGTCGCGGTCGAGCAGGTCTTCCGCGATCAGGACGTGCATCACGCCCAGCGCCAGCGCGCCGTCGGTTCCCGGCAGCAGCGCGATGTGCTCGTGGCATTTCTCCGCGGTGGCGCTGCGGTAGGGATCGATGGCGATCAGCTTCGCGCCGCGGCGCTTGGCCTCCTGCGCGCGTGTCCAGAAGTGCAGGTTGGACGTCACCGCGTTGCTGCCCCAGATGACGATCAGGCGGCTGTGCTCGAATTGCTCGACGTCCATGCCCACCGACGCGCCGATGGCGGCGCCCCAGCCCGCCTTTCCGGCGGATGCGCAGATCGTGCGGTCGAGCAGCGACGCGCCAAGGCGGTGGAAGAACCGGCGGTCCATCGACGACCCCTGCAGCAGGCCCATCGTTCCCGCATAGCTGTACGGCACAATCGCCTGCGGCCCGTCCGTCGGACCGTGCTATTTCGGCAAACCGGGTTGCGATCGTCGCGAGCGCCTCATCCCAGGAGATTCGGGCGAACCGGCCTTCGCCTTTTTTCCCGACCCGCTTCATCGGATGCAGCAGGCGCTGGTCGGAATAGGTACGATCGAGGTAGCGCGCGACCTTGGTGCAGAGCACGCCTGCCGTCGCGCGGATGGTCCGGCGAGCCGCGCACTTCGACCGCGCGGCCGTTCTCGACCGTAGTCAGCAGGGCACAGGTGTCCGGGCAATCGTGCGGGCACGCACCGCGCACGACCTGCCTGCCTGCGATCAAGGGTGCGTCGAGAGGCATGGAATCGAATGCATCGCGAGGATGTAGTGAACCAAAGCACATTCTACTGGACTATCCCCGCAGGCACCTTGCCGACTATTCCATCCGGATAACCGTTGACAACAGACAGACATTCCTTGCATCACACTGGCCGATGGCACGCCGGTGCCCGCGTTGGGCCTCGGCACGTGGACGATGGGCGAGCGGACGGCAGATGCCGCTCGCGAGGTCGCGGCGCTGCGGCGCGGACTGGACCTGGGCATGACGTTGATCGACACCGCGGAGATGTACGGCGACGGCGGCGCGGAAGAAATTGTCGCGCGCGCGATCGCCGGCCGCCGCTCATCGGTGTTTGTAGTGTCCAAGGTATATCCGCAGAATGCCGGCAGCGCGGACATGGGCGCCGCCTGCGAACGCAGCCTGCGCCGCCTCGGCATCGAATGCATCGACCTGTACCTGCTGCACTGGCGGGGCCGCGTTCCGCTCGCGGAAAGCGTCGACGCGTTCGAGCGCCTGCGCGCGGCCGGCAAGATTCGCAGATGGGGCGTCTCCAATTTCGACACCGCGGACATGGAAGAGCTTCACGCGCTTCCGGACGGCGCTCACTGTGCAATCAACCAAGTACTCTACAACCTCACGGAACGCGGCATCGAATGGCGCCTGCTTGATTGGTGTCGCACGCGTGGCATCGCCGTCATGGCGTATTCGCCGGTCGCGCAGGGCGCGCTGATGACGAATCGCAAGCTGACGGCCATTGCGCGAACGCTTTCCGTCACGCCGGCGCAACTCGCGCTCGCGTGGGTGCTCAGCCGGCCCCAGGTGATCGCGATCCCGCAGTCATCGAACGTCGCGCATGTCGAGCAAAATCGCGCAGCTGCCGCAATGCGCCTCGATGCCGGCGTTCTCGCCGCGCTCGATGCCGCGTTTGCGCCGCCGCGCAGGGCAACCCGCCTGTCCGTGATCTGACGCGCATTGCCGCGGCCCGGCGTTGCCGGCTCGCACCGGAACCGATCCGGATTGCCTGTGTGCCCGCAGCGCAATCTTGAAATCGGTCGTGATATCAGGCACTTGAAATCAGGCGACCAGCGGTGCCGGCGCTTGGCACGCTTGCTGCTCATAGTCGGTCATCCGGTGGAGTAATACCGCCGAACCCAAGACAGGAGAAGCAGCGTGAACTATACCCACTATGACTACCTCGACCTGGCGCCCGGCGCGAGCACGGCGCGAATCGAGGCCGCGTATGCCGCGGTGCTGGAACGCTTCCAATACGGCATGACGGACGCGGGCCAGGATCTTTCCGGCCTCGTGCGGATGATCCACGCCGCCTACGAAGTCCTGAGCCATCCGGAACTTCGGCGCAGCTACGATGAAAAGCTCGCGCACGAAGCTGCGGACGCGGATGCAGAACTGAAGACGACGCTCGACACGCTGCCGGCCGGAACGTCGCGCCGCGTGCAGGACGTGCCCGCGCCGCTGCGCGAGATGTTCGGGGCGCTTGCCGCCTGAAGCCATGTCGAGCTCGTTCAACTCTTACGGCCGCCGGGAAGTAATACTTCCAGACTGCAAACAGCGATGCGGTCGGCGGCCGTAACCCTCACCCTGCACCGGAGATCGTGCCGGCCGGTGGCGCTTCGCCACGGTCGCACGCCGCCGCGGCGGATGGCGTCGATGCGCTGCAACCTGCGTCGCGACGGCAGCAACGAATCCCGCCGCGATGCGCGTGTCCTGCCGCGCCCCAATTCCGCCCACGTGCGTTCCACGCGCCGGCGTTGCCGTCCCGACGTGCTCATTCCGCGCGGTTTCCTTCCGCTCGTCGTGCACTAGGATCCGATGAAGACCACCACGCAAACGTCGATCGCCATGCGGAAGTTCATCGCTCGGCCATTTGGCCAATTGTCGCCTTCGGCAGAGTCCCGTGAAATCGGCATGGCGGAGATCCTGCAATGACATCGATACGAAAGATTCGAAAGATTCAAAAGACTCATTTGCCGCGCCGGTAGCAACGGCGCTCGAGACGGAGGAAGCGCGGTGGAAAAGTGCCAGATGTGCCAGTTCTACGACCGGCAAAACGTCAAGCCCAGCGATGGCAAGGTGACGCAATGGGGACAGTGCCGCCGCGAGGCGCCCATGTTGCATCCCATCAATGCCAAGTCATACATGATCGAAGGCGTCTGGCCGCACGTGCGTGACGACGACTGGTGCGGAGAATGGAAATTGGCCAGCCGGCGCGCGGATACGCGAATCACCGAGGTGAGCACCGGGCCCCATGTTCCCGCCGTGAATCCGGCGTCACCCACACCCATGCCGCAATCGCTGCCGCCACGCGTTTCACCCATTTCCATGCCGGCGTCGCTCGGCAGCAGTCCGTCGGTGATGCCGTTGCCAGGCATTGCGATGGCCGCCAGCGGCCGCGGCGACTGAGTTTTCCATTCCTGCACGTTCGAGCCGGAGGAAACGCACGCAGGCATCAGGACACTGACCCACAGCGCAAATCGGCGTGCTGCGGCGCTGCATTGACTGCACAGGGCTGGCCCCTCCCGGCCCTGCCTGGTCACTCGCATCGCAGCACACCGATCTGCGTTGGCCCGGTCGCCACCCGGACGGCGTAGCTCGGGCGAAACCTGATAGAGTTTCACGCGTCCGGTCCGCCGACGCTTCTCGACGTGGCCAACGCTGGCCACTCCCATGATCGCATTCGAAATTGCCGCGGCGTGTGCCGAAGGCGCCACGCTGGTCACGCCGAACAATCGGCTGGCGCGCACGCTGGTCGCGCGCCACGACGAGGCCATGGTGCGCGCCGGACACCGGACTTGGAACGCGGCGCGCGCGCTTCCGTGGTCCGCCTGGCTGGGAACGCTGTGGCGTCAGGCAAGCGACGTCCAGGCAGTCGTTCCTCCGCTGCGGCTGCTGGCGCCGGTCGAGTCCGATTTCCTGTGGCATCGCCTGGTCGCCTCCGACGTCGAGGCGCGCGCGCCGCTGCTCGATCCGCAAGGCGCGGCGGCGCTCGCCGCCGATGCCTGGGCACTGGTGCACGCATGGGGTACCGGCGGCGAGAGTTGGCGCGCGTGGCAAGGCGCATCCGCCGATTCCGATCCGGCGCTGTTTGCGGGCTGGGCCGAGCGCTACCGGCGCGAACTCGGCCGGCTGGGCGCGGTCGACCTGGCCATGGTCCCGGACATCCTGGCGGACATCGCGCAATCGGTGCCCGAATGGCAGGGGCCGGACATCGTGCTGGCGGGATTCATCGAGATGTCACCGCAGCAACAGCGACTGATCGACGCCTTGACGGCGGCGGGCATGTCCATTCGCACGATGCCCTCGGTAACCGCCAGCGCGGCGCCGCTGCGATTCAGTGCGCCGACGTCGCGCGATGAACTGCGCGCGGCGCTCGTGTGGGCACGTCGTCTCGCGGAAACTTCGCCCGCAATCAGCATCGGCATCGCCATCGAGGACCTCGCTCAGCGTCGAGACGAGGTGCGCGCGCTGGCCGAGGACGTGTTGTGCCCCGCATTGCAGCTACCGGGTCTGGCCGGCGCGCCAAGACCGTACAATTTGTCGCTGGGGATGCCGCTCGGCGATACCCCGATCATCAGCGCCGCCCTCGCGACGCTGGCGCTCGCGCAAGTGCCGCTCGCCCGTGCCGCGGCGGCCGCGTTGCTGCGCTCTCCGTATTTTCCCGGATCGTGGCAGGCGCGCGCGCGCTGCGAACTCACATGGCTCGCCGAAGGCCGCGCGCGCGTTCACTGGGACGACGCGTTCGCCAGTCTCGATCGCCTCGACGGCGCGCTGGCGGCGCGTTGGCGAAGCGCGCGCGACGGCTCGCGTCGTCAAGCCCCGCAATCGCCGCGGCAATGGGTGACCCATTGGCGCAATCTCCTCGACCGTTGCGGTTGGCCGGGCGACGAGTCCCTGTCCGCAACGGAATTCGCCGCTCGCAACGCATGGGAAGAGTTGCTCGAGGAGTTCGCTCGCATCGGCACGCTCGATACGCGACTGACCGCCAGCACCGCGATGGCGCAGCTTCGAAAGCTCGCGCGCGGCACGATATTCCAGCCGAAGACGCAGGCCGCGCCGATCACGATCCTCGGCATGCTGGAAGCCGCCGGATTGCCGTTCGATGCGCTGTGGGTTGCCGGATTGTCGGCGCAGCGCTGGCCGCCGGCGCCGCAACCCAATGCCTTCCTGCCGATTGCGTGGCAGCGCGATCGCAACGTCCCGCGCTCGAGTGCGGCGCGGGAGCTTGCGTACGCACGCGCGGTGACCGACATGCTGATGCAAGGCGCGTCGCGCGTGGTGTTGAGCCATCCGGCGACCGCGGACGGCGAGCCTTGCGCGCCGTCCGCGCTGATCCCGGCACAGGCGCCGACGTTCGAGGAAGACTTGAGCAGCCGGGATAGCGCCGAGGTCATTGCCGACGCGAGTCTTCGCGAGTCGCTTGCCGACCCGCGCGCCCCTGCATTGGCCGCTGGCCCGCTGCGCGGCGGCGTGGGTGTCATCGCCGCGCAGAGCGACTGTCCATTCCGCGCGACAGCGCGTTACCGGATGCGCGCCGAACCCTGGCCGGAAGCGGCGGAGGGACTGGACGCCCGGGAGCGCGGCCAGCTCATCCATGCCGCGATGGCGGCGTTCTGGCGCAACGTCGGCTCGCACGCTGCGCTGCAGGCATTCGACGCGGCGGCGATGCGGCAACACATTGACGAAGCGGTAGACAGCGCAAGGGCAACGCTGACGCCTGCACGATGGCGTTTGCTGCCGCCGGCTCTGGCGATGGCCGAGACGGCGCGCATCGCGGGAATCGCGGCACGCTGGATCGAAACCTGCGAGCGGCCCCGACCCGCATTTGTGGTCGCGAATGTCGAGTGGTCGCTGCCGCTGCACATCGCCGGGCTGACGCTGACGCTCAAGCTCGACCGCGTCGATGCCCTGGGTGGTGGCGGACACGCGATCATCGATTACAAGACAGGTCAGGTCGACAGGCCTTTCGCGTGGTTTGCGGAGCGGCCGCGCGCGCCGCAGCTTGGCATCTACGCGCAGGCACTCCAGGGCGCGTCGCCGCCGATCGAAGTGCGCGCCGCCGCCTATGCCAGGCTCAAGGTCGGCGAAATCGCCCCAGTCGGTCTGGTCGCGGACAAAGCGCTGTGGCCGGACCTGACGGACATCGCCGACCTGCGCGAGCCCAGCACGTGGGAAGGTGTTGCGCACCGCTGGCAGGAGCAGATCACCAGTCTCGCCGTGGAATTGCGTGACGGCGTGGCCACCGTGACGCCGCGCGACAACGGCGCGCCATGCCGCACCTGCGGCCTGCAGCCGTTGTGCCGGATCGAAGCCGCAGGGCTGCACACGCTCGCGGTCGACGATGACTGACGCCGACGCATTGCTGGCGCGCGATATCGCGCATCGCGTGCTGGCGCTCGACGTCCGGCAGTCGTTCCTCGTCCAGTCGCCGGCGGGCTCCGGCAAGACCGAACTCCTCATCCAGCGTTACCTGGCGCTGCTCGGCATCGTCGAGCGCCCGGAGCAGGTGCTGGCGATGACGTTCACGCGCAAAGCGGCGGCCGAGATGCGCGAGCGCATCGTCGCGGCGCTGCGCGAGGCGGCGGAGCTGTCGGCAGGCAACCCCACGCCGGCGGTGTCCTCGGACCATCATGCGAGAACCCGGGCGCTGGCGGCCGCCGCGCTGGCGCGCGACCGCGCGCACGGCTGGGACCTGGTTGCGCATCCGGCGCGCCTGGCCGTCTACACGATCGACGCTTTCTGCGTGTCGGTCGTGCGCCAGGCACCGCTCGCGACCGGCCTGGGATCGCTGCCGCGCTTCGAGGAGCACGCCGACTACCTGTACCGCCAGGCCGCTCGCGAAGCGCTTGCGGCGGCCGCCGCCGACGACGCGCAGTGGCGGGCATTGCTCGCGCACCTCGACAACGACGCCGAGCGCGTGGTCGCATTGCTCTCATCGATGCTGGCCAAGCGCGATCAATGGCTGCGCCACGTCGGCCTGGCGCGACCCGATGCGTTGCGCGAGCCCCTCGAGCGCGCGTTGCAGCACGAGATCGCCGGCGAACTCGATGAGGTGCGGCGCCGCTTTCCGCGCGACGCGCTCGTGGCGCTCGCGCGTTGCGAAATGCATGCGTCCGCCAATCTGCGCCGTGACGGCGGCGATCAGGACCTTGCGGCAGCGCTTGCCCGCTGCGCGACGGCGGGCGGTGTCCCCTTGGCGGGCTGGCAGCAGCAGGACGACTGGCGCGCGTTGGCCAATTGGCTGCTCGTGAAGAGTGAGGCGCGATTCCGCAAGTCGATGGACGTGCATGCGGGCTTTCCCGCCAAAGGATCGGGCGCGGGTGCCGCCGACCGGGCGGCGCGCAAGCGCGACGTCGAGGAACTGCTGGGCGCGCTGGACGCGGAGGAGGGGTTGGCCGACGCGCTGCATCTCGCGCGCAGCCTGCCACCGCCGGTTTATACCGATGCCGCCTGGGCGATCGTCGCCGCGCTGCTGGCCGTGCTGCCGCGGGCCGCAGCCGAGCTTGCCCTCGTATTCGCGGCGGAGGGCGTCGTCGACTTCGTCGAGTTGACGCTGGCGGCGTTGCGCGCGCTCGGCCCGGCCGACGCGCCCACCGACCTGCTGCTGCGGCTCGACGCGCGCTACGATCATCTGCTGGTCGACGAGTTCCAGGACACGTCCGACGTGCAATACGAATTGCTGGGGAGCCTCACCGCCGGCTGGGTCGACGGCGACGGGCGCACGCTGTTCGCGGTCGGCGACCCGATGCAATCGATCTACCGTTTTCGCGATGCGGAAGTGCGGCTGTTCCTGGAGGCTCAGGCAAAAGCCCGCATCGGCAACGTCGCGATGCGCGTGATCGACCTCACCCGCAACTTTCGCTCGCAGGAAGCCATCGTGCACTGGGTCAACGACGTGTTTCCGGGCGTGCTGGCGCCGCACAGCAATCCCTGGCGCGGCGCGGTGGCGTTCGCGCCGGCGGTGGCCACGCGCGCGGCGACATCCGATGCCCGGCCAACGGTCGACCTGGTGGATACGGTCGATGCCGAGGCCGACTGCGTCGTTCGGCGAGTGACAGCGGCGCTGGCAGGTGATGCCGCCGACATCGCTATCCTGGTGCGCGCGCGCTCGGCCCTCGACCGGATCCTGCCGGCAATGCGCGCGGCGAACATTCCGTTCGCGGCGGTCGAGCTCGACGCGCTGGGCACCCGGCAGTCGATGCTCGACCTCACCTCGCTCGCGCACGCGCTGCTGCAGCCGGCTGACCGCCTGGCGGCGCTGGCCGTGTTGCGCGCGCCGTGGTGCGGCCTCGTGCTCGCCGACCTGCTGGCCGTGTCGGCGCACATTGCAGCCGGTCTGCACGCGGTCCTCGCCGGTCACCACGACATCGTGCAAATCAGCGACGACGGCCATGCACGGCTCGATCGCGTCGCCGCAGCGCTGCTGCCGGCGTTTGCCGAGCGGGGACGCGTGTCGTTCAGCGCATGCGTCCGCGGCGCCTGGCTGGCACTGGGAGGGCCGGCTACCGTCGACGAGGCGATCGACCTCGACGCAGCGTCGCGGTTCTTTGCGCTGCTCTCCGCGCATGAAGCCGGTGGCGACATTGGCGACTGGAGCCGGATGCTCGATGCGCTTGCCGTCATGTATCCGACGCCGGCGACCGGAAACGCGGCGCGCGTGCAGGTAATGACGCTGCACCACGCGAAGGGACTGGAATTCGACACCGTGATCCTTCCCGGGCTCGCGCGCGGGCCGAAGGGCAGCGACCGTGACCTCCTGCGCTGGCGCACGCGGCCGGGCGGCCTGCTGCTGGCGCCCATCAGCGCGCGCGGCGGCGACAAGGATCCGGTCTACAGCTACCTCGAATTGTTGGCAACGGCCGAGGCCGACCATGAGCTCGGCCGCTTGCTGTACGTCGGCGCGACGCGCGCGCGATCGCGGCTGCACCTGATCGGGACGGCGGAGATCGCCGAAGACGCAGCGCCAGGTGAGTCGCCGTGGAAGCCGCCGCAGAAGAATGCGGCGCTGGCCAAGCTGTGGCCGGCGCTGGCGCTCCCGCCGCCGCTGACCACGCCGAATCCGGAGGCGAATGCTGCGCGCCGACGCACCGCCCCTCGTGCGCTTGGCAAGCGGATTCACGATGCCGAAGCTTGCTGACGGCATCGCCATCGCGGGCCGGAACGGCCGGCCGCCGCGGGCGAGGCGTTGATTCCCTTCGAGTGGGCGCACGCCACGGCCGCGGCCATCGGTACGGTCACGCATCGGCTGCTGGCGCAGCTCGCGCGGGAAGGCATTGCGACCTGGAATTCCGAACGCGTGGCGGCGCTGCATCCGCGCGTTACGATGGACTTGCGCAGTGAAGGCGTCGACGGCGAGCAACTGGCCGGCGCCGCTGCCGATGTCGATCGCGCGTTGCGCTCGCTGCTGGCCGATCCCCGCGGCCGTTGGCTGTTCGATCCTGCGCACGGGGAAGCTGCGAGCGAATGGGCGTTGGCGGCCGTCGACGAAGGCGCGATCGTGCACGTTTCGCTGGACAGGACGTTCGTCGCCGACGGCGTGCGCTGGATCGTCGACTTCAAGACGGGGCGCCATGAAGGCGGCGAAACCGGCGCATTCCTCGACCGTGAAAGCGAGCGGTACCGCGAGCAGCTCGAGCGCTACGCGAGGATCGTCCGCGGAATCGACCCGCGGCCCATTCGCGTGGCGCTGTATTTTCCGCTGGTGAACGACGGATGGCGCGAGTGGCCATTCGAAGACCAGGCCGGCGACGGCGGGGATCGCGCCTGCAGGCTCGTCTCGTCTGGGCTGATTCGGGGCGGCTTGCGTCGCGTCATATGTCGCCCTGGCCGGTGTCCAGGTGGCGCTGCAATTGGTCGATGCGCCTGTCGAGCGCAGCGGCGAGTTCGCGCGTGCTTTCATGTACCTCCGGCTCCGCGATGACCAGCAACTCCAGCATTCTGATCTGCAACTCACGGATCCTTTGCAGCAACAGGATGTAGCTCTCGCTGCGGTCGCCGCGCCTGGCGCGCGTCGATGCGGCGCCGACGGCCACCAGAAGCACTTCGGCGGCGTCGGCGATGGCGTCGTGCTTTGGGTCGGCCATGATTCGCACCCTAGGTCCTGCTCGACGTTCAGCGAGCTTGGCCAAGGATAGTAACCGAGCGCCATGCCGGAGGCATAATTGTGTGCGCGCAAGGATCTGCGACCGGTTGCGCTTTCAATTCAGGGCGATAGCCCCAATATCTGTTAGAATTCAAGCTTCTGGCGCAATTTGCCAACGTGCATCCGCCGCTGCTCCCCAACGGCACCCGGCGCGCTGCCCGGGCAAGACAAATGCGGATATTTCGAGGACTTCCGGCACAGGCGGATGGTCCGGTCGCTTTGACGATCGGCAACTTCGACGGTGTCCATCGCGGCCATCAGGCGATGCTGGCGCGGCTCATCGAGGCCGCCGAAGACCTGCGCCTGCCGTCGGCGGTGTTGACGTTCGACCCGCATCCGCGCGAATTCTTCGCCAAGGAGGCGGCGCCGCCGCGCCTGTCGCGATTGCGGCAGAAGCTCGATGCGTTCCGCGCCTTCGGCATCGACCGGACCATCGTCGCGCGCTTCGATCGACACCTCGCTGCGATGACCCCGGAATCCTTCATCGACGACGTGCTGGTGCGCAGGCTCGATGCGCGCTGGGTGCTGGTCGGCGACGATTTTCGCTTCGGTCGCGCGCGCGCCGGCAACCTGGCCGTGCTCCGCGCGCATGCGACGACATTCAGCGTCGAAGGCATGCGCACGGTTGCCGTGGATACGGAACGCGCGTCGTCGAGCGCGGTGCGCGAGGCGCTGGCTGCCGGCAACCTGTCGCGGGCCGCGGCGCTGCTGGGGCGTCCCTACGCGATCAGCGGACGCGTCGCGCACGGCCGCAAGCTCGGCCGCAGCCTGGGCTTTCCGACGGCGAACATTCCGCTCAAGCATCCGCCCGCGCTGTCGGGAATCTTCGCGGTGCGCGTGCACGGCTTGGGATCGTCGCCGCGCACCGGCGTCGCCAGCATGGGCGTGCGCCCGACCGTCGATAGCGACGGGCAGCCGCTGCTCGAAGTCTTCCTGTTCGACTTCGACGAAACGATCTACGGCCGCCGCGTGACGGTCGAATTCGTGCACAAGCTGCGCGACGAGGAAAAGTACGACACGCTGGATGCGCTGACGCGCCAGATTCGCGCCGATGTGGTGCAGGCGCGGGACTATTTCGCCCGCGTGGCATGATGAGTGCCTTTCCACGGTTCTTTCCAAGCTTTTTCCGATGCCCGACGAAACCAAGACCGACTACAAATCCACGCTGAACCTGCCGGACACGCCGTTCCCCATGCGTGGCGATCTCGCCAAGCGGGAACCGAAGTGGGTCAAGGACTGGCAGGAACGCAAGGTGTACGAGGCCATTCGCGCCGCGTCGCAGGGCCGGCCGCGCTTCATCCTTCACGACGGCCCCCCGTACGCCAACGGCGACATCCACATCGGCCACGCGGTCAACAAGATCCTCAAGGACATCGTCGTCAAGAGCAAGCAGCTGGCCGGGATTCGACGCGCCCTATGTGCCCGGCTGGGACTGCCACGGCATGCCGATCGAGGTGCAGATCGAGAAGTCGCACGGCAAGCACCTGTCGACGGCCGAGACGCAGCGCCTCGCACGCGCGTACGCCAACGAACAGATCGCGAAGCAGAAGGAAGGCTTCAGGCGCCTGGGCGTGCTGGGCGACTGGGACCATCCTTATACGACGATGGCGTTCAAGAACGAAGCCGACGAGATCCGCACGCTCGGGCGAATCCTGGAGAAGGGCTTCCTGTATCGCGGCTTGAAGCCCGTCAACTGGTGCTTCGACTGCCAGAGCGCGCTTGCCGAAGCGGAAGTGGAGTACGAGGACCGCGTCGATATCGCGATCGACGTGGGGATGCCGCTCGATCCTGCCGACCAGGCAAAGCTGGCAAAGGCCTTCGGGCTCGCGCAATTGCCGGCAGGACCGGTGCGCGCGGTCATCTGGACCACGACGCCGTGGACGATTCCGGCCAATCAGGCGCTGACCGTGCATCCGGAATTCACCTACGCGCTGGTGACCACGCCCAAGGGCAATCTCGTGCTGGCGAAGGACCTGGTCGAGGCCTGCCTCAAACGCTACCAGCTCGAAGGAACCGTCGTCGCCACCGCGCCGGGCGCGGCACTGGAACTCATCAAGTTCCGCCATCCGTTCTACGATCGCGCCTCGCCGGTTCACCTGGGCTCGTTCGTCACGCTGGAGCAGGGCACCGGCATCGTGCATTCGTCGCCGGCCTACGGCATCGACGATTTCCAGTCCTGCCGCAGCTATGGAATGAAGGACGACGACATCATCAATCCGGTGCAGGGCGATGGCCGCTATGCCGGCAGCCTGCCGTTCTTCGGCGGGGAGAAGATCTGGGAGGCGAATCCGCAGGTCGTGGACAAGCTGCGCGAAGTCGGCGCGCTGCTTCACTCGACCAAGTACACGCACAGCTACATGCACTGCTGGCGGCACAAGTCCCCGATCATCTACCGCGCGACGACGCAATGGTTCGCGGGGATGGACGCCGTGCCCGGATGGCATGGCCACGCGCCGCCGGAGACGCTGCGCGCGGTGGCGCTGCGGGGCATCGACGCCACGCAGTTCTACCCGGCGTGGGGCAAGGCCCGCCTGTACGGAATGATCGCCAACCGTCCGGACTGGACGCTGTCGCGGCAGCGCCAGTGGGGCGTGCCGCTGCCATTCTTCGTCGACAAGGAGACCGACCAGCTGCATCCCGACACGATGGCGCTGCTCGAACTCGCCGCGCTCAAGGTGGAGGAGGGTGGCCTCGAGACATGGTTCGCGGCGACGCACGAGGATTTCGGCGTCGACCCGGCCAAGTACCGCAAGATCACCGACACGCTCGACGTCTGGTTCGACTCGGGCAGCACGTTCCAGACCGTGATGGGCGGACCCGAGGGGCGCGCGACGCGCATGGGCTCGCATCCGGCGGACCACGGCTTTCCGGCCGACCTGTACCTGGAGGGCTCCGACCAGCATCGCGGCTGGTTCCATTCGTCGTTGCTCGTTTCCAGCATGGTCAACGGCGTGCCTCCGTACAAGGCGTTGCTCACGCACGGCTTCGCGGTCGACGGCGAGGGCAGGAAGATGTCCAAGTCCAGGGGCAACGTGGTTTCTCCGCTCAAGGTGGCGGAATCGCAGGGCGCGGAGATCCTGCGCTTGTGGGTTGCCGCGACCGACTATTCGGGCGAACTCACGATCTCCGACGAAATCCTGAAGCGCGTCGTCGAAGGGTATCGCCGCATCCGCAATACGCTGCGATTCCTGATGGCCAACACGGCCGATTTCAATGCCGCCGCCGACACGCTGCCCGCCGCGCAGCTGCTGGAAATGGACCGCTATGCGATCGCGCAGGCGAAGATCCTTGCTGCGGCCGTGGCCGCCGACTATGCCCGCTTCGAGTTTCATCTCGTCGTGCAGCGGCTGCAGACCTATTGCTCGGAAGACCTGGGCGGGTTCTACCTGGACGTACTGAAGGATCGCCTGTACACGGCCGCACCCGGCAGCCTTGCCCGCCGCTCGGCGCAGACGGCGCTGGTGCTGATCCGCGACATCCTGCTCAAGCTGATGGCGCCGATCCTGTCGTTCACCGCCGAGGAAGCGTGGCGGCTCGTGCATGGCGATGATCCGACGATCTTCGTGCGCACGTGGACGGACGACCTCGCCCAGGAAGCGGGCGCGGATGACCTGGTCGCCAAGTGGCGGCGGATTCTCGCCGTTCGCGCGGTGGTTCAGCGCGAACTCGAGGCCGTGCGCCAGTCCGGCGCGATCGGATCGTCGCTGCAGGCCGACGTGGCGATCACGGCGCCCGCCGCCGATTACGAGGCGCTGGCGGCGCTGGGCAACGACCTGCGCTTCGTCACGATCACGTCGGCCGCGACCGTTGCCCTGGGCGACGTGCTGACGGTGCGGGTCGCGCCGAGCGGCAATCCCAAGTGCGAACGGTGCTGGCACTGGCGCGCGGACGTCGGCGCGGACGCTGCCCATCCGACGCTGTGCGGGCGCTGCGTGTCCAACCTGTTCGGCGCCGGCGAGCCGCGCCAGTTTGCGTGAAGGTGCGCGCGATGACCCGAACGAGACGTGGACAATCGCGGCTGGTGGAAGTGGCTGCTGCTGGCCGCCGCCGTGATCCTCGCCGACCAGTTCACCAAGTCGCTCATCGTCGCGTCGTTCGCGCGCGGCGAGGCGATGCCGATCACGAGCTTCATGAGCCTGGTGCTTGCCTACAACTCGGGAGCCGCGTTCAGTTTCCTGGCGGATGCGCCCGGCTGGCAGCGCTGGTTCTTCGCCGTCATCGCGGCGGCCGCGAGCGTCTTTCTCGTGTACATGCTGAAGCGCGGCGGCAGCCGGGTCGCGAGCGCCGGAATGGCGCTGATCCTGGGAGGCGCGCTGGGCAATCTCTGGGACCGCATGGCCGTCGGCAAGGTCGTCGATTTCCTGCTGTTCCACTACGGCGCCTGGTCGTGGCCGGCATTCAACGTCGCGGACAGCGCCATTACCGTGGGCGCCGCGCTGCTGATCCTCGACAGTTTCCGGCCGCGCCACCCGGAGCTGAAGGTCGCATCGGGAAAGGAGCACTGACCTTGGACATCATCCTCGCCAATCCCCGCGGCTTCTGCGCCGGCGTCGACCGGGCCATCGCGATCGTCGAGCGCGCGCTGGCGCAGCACGGCGCGCCGATCTACGTGCGCCACGAGGTCGTGCACAACAAGTTCGTCGTCGACGACCTGAAGCGCAAGGGCGCGGTGTTCGTCGACGAAATCGACGAGGTTCCCGAGGGAGCGACGGTCGTGTTTTCGGCGCACGGTGTCTCGCAGCGCGT
Source organism: uncultured beta proteobacterium (assembly GCA_963834045.1). Lineage (GTDB taxonomy): Bacteria > Pseudomonadota > Gammaproteobacteria > Burkholderiales > Casimicrobiaceae > VBCG01. The sequence continues at coordinate 689,239 of CAWIAK010000001.1, forward strand.
TCGCGCGGAAGCCGCGGCGCGCGGACTCAGCGTGTACGACGCGACATGCCCGCTGGTGACGAAGGTCCACGTCGAGGTCGCCAAGATGCGCGACCAGGGCCGCGAGATCATCATGATCGGGCACGCCGGGCACCCGGAGGTCGACGGCACGATGGGGCAGGCGCAGGGCGGCATCTACCTCGTCGAATCGGTCGAGGATGTCGGCATGCTGAAGGTTCGCAATCCCGCCATGCTTGCCTACGTGACGCAGACCACGCTCTCCATGGACGACGCCGCGGTGGTCGTGAACGCGCTGAAGGCGCGCTTTCCCGACATCGTGGGGCCGAAGAAAGACGACATCTGCTACGCCACGCAGAACCGGCAGGATGCGGTCAAGGCGATGGTGCCGAAGGTGGACGTCGTGATCGTCGTGGGCAGTCCCAACAGTTCCAACTCGAACCGGCTGCGCGAGGTCGCGGCGCATCGCGGCGTGCCGGCATGGATGGTCGATCGCGCGGACGAGCTCCGTCCCGAATGGATCGCCGGCAAGAAGCGCGTCGGCGTCTCGGCCGGAGCCTCGGCGCCCGAAGTGCTGGTGCAGCAGGTCATTGCGCGCCTCAAGGAAATGGGCGCGGTGGGCGTCAGCGAGTTGTCGGGCATCGTCGAGAACGTGACCTTCCCGTTGCCCAAGGGGCTCGCCGGAACCGTGACCGCGAAGGCGCCGGAAGTCGGCCCGCCGCGGGGCTAGTTGCCGGTGCGCGCCGGCGGTTCCGCGGCCGCGCGCTCGGCGCGGAACCACGCGAGCAACCGCAACGAAGGTCGCCGCCGCGATTGCCGCCGCCATCGCGGCCACCACGGCGTGCCGCCCGGTTTCGCTCAGGGCACGCGTCAGCGCTTCCGCGAAGTAAAGCGGCGCGAGCAGCGACAGCCACTGCCTTGGCCGGCGCTCGCCACGTGCAACGCCCGGAAACAGGATCGCCAGCGGCACGACTTTCACCGCCAGCCACATGCTGCCGGGTTGAGGCGCCAGCACGGTCTCCCAAAGCAACTCGAGGAGGGCCAGGCCCGCCAATCCGGCAATCGTCGCGCGCGCGGCGCCCATGCGCTTCACGGCCAGGGACGACGAGCGCGAACGCTCATCCCACGGCGATGAATTCGTAGAGTTCGAATCCCGGGCCCTGTTCGATCAGCTTGGTAAGGACGGCGAAGCCTGTCTCCTTGCCGCGCTTCAGCGTGATCGCCTGCTCCAGCGCAAACGAGCCCGCGGGCACCAATATCTGCGGAGGCGCGGCTTCGTGGCCGGTGCTCTTTTCCTCGGGAAACACGACGGCCGGCGTGACCGAGCTCGCGGTCCCGTCCTCCGTCGCCGCTGCCGCCGCCTCGGGATTGTCGGACAGCAGTTCGCATCCGAATTCCAGGCCGCTGCCGGTAAACGTGTTGCGGAACCAGCGCACCATGGCGACCTGCAGGCCGTTGCGGCCTTCGATGCGCAGCGCGATCAGCTCGCCGATCCGCAATGCCGCCGGCGCCGGGTCGGTCTGGCGCAACGCGTAGCCGGCGGGCGTGTGATTGATCACCTGGCAATTGGCCATCGGGGGCAGGCCGGACGGCGGATTCGGAATACCCGAGTGCAGGCCGCGGCTGTACTGCCAGATGCCGGTCAGGCCCGAACACATGACCACGCGGGCGCGCGACGGCAGGCGATTGAACTGGCGCGCCGGGGGAATGGCCCATTGCCGCAACATCCGCTTCAGCAGTCCGATGTACTGCAGGCGCGCCACCGGATCGCGGCCGATGCCGGTCGGGACGTCGCCGCCCGCTTCGAGCGCGCGCAGCTGCTCCTGGATCTGGAACGCGAGGTCGAACGTGAGAAGAAAGAGCTTGCTGCCATCGATGGAGCCGCCCTTGTTGGCGGAAAACGGCGGGAAGTCGTGGCCGACCGGGACGATCGCCACCGCCTTGGCCATCCGGTGCACGGGCACGACGTCGGTGAGCTTGGCCCAGTGCGCGTATTCCTGCACGTAGCGAAGCACGATGGGCAATTGTCCCGGCAGGAAGCCATAGGGATTGGCCAACGCGAGCAGCAGCGACTGCACCGTGAGGCGCTCCGGCGTGGCCTCGGGCTGGTCGGACGCGACCGGCGTCAGGTGGATGTTGCGATCGCGCGCGAACATGTAGATGAGGTGCGAGTCGTGCCAGGTTCGCGGCGGCACCGGGGCAAACGACAGGTAGCTGTTGACGAGGATTCGCGCCGTGCACTGCAGGCAGCGGTGGACGAGGGCCACCATGAGCCGCTGTCCGCCCAGTGAAATGCGCTTGTCCGCCTCGTTGACCAGCAGGTGCTTGTAGGCCGTCGTCAGTTCGCTCGACAACGTCAGCGCGGCCTTCGCCGCCTCGAGGGCATCGCCGGAGAGCGGATGCGACGCGCGCACGAACTGCTTTTCGAGCAGCGGCCACAGCGTGTTGGCGGTGGACCAGTACATCTCGGCCAGTTCGAGACGCTTGCTGTCGCTCATCGCCACGCGGTTGGTGGCGGCGAGGGCATCGCCGATCAGGTGCGCCGCATTGGCCGGTTCTCGCTGCAGCATGTCGTTCAGCCACGCGCCGACCTTGGCCGGCCGGATTTCCGGCGGGTGCGCAGGGTGTGACGCTACCGGTGGCAACGAGAGCGAAAGGGGCATGTCGGAAGCGGATTGGGTCGTTGTCGAGGGTGGGGCAATTCGCAGGTCGCCGGTCGATTGTAAGCGAAAGCCGGAATTGCCGTGCCCTGTCGGGAAGAGTTCAAGCGAACCGTGTGCCAGCATTGCCGCAAGGTGCCGGCGGCATCAATCGCTCGCGCGCAGGAAATCAACCACGGGAAGGAACTGGTCCGCATCGAGCAGCATCGGCGCGTGTCCTACGCCTGCGAATTCAATGACCCGCGGTTTCGGCCCGCGAGCCGCCATTTGCGCGGCAACTTCGGGCGAAAGCAGGTCGGATTGCGCGCCACGCAACACCAGCACGGGACAATGGACGGCGTCCCACAGCGGCCACAGGTCCGGCGGCGCCGGCGCATTGCGGAATGGCACGGCAATGCCGGGATCGTAGGCCAGGCCCCAGCGTCCGTCGGGGCGCTGGCGCACGTTGGTTCGCGTCATGTGCTCCCATTGCGCGTCGGTGAGCGGCCCGAACGGCGCCGAAATCTGCCGCAGATACGCTTCGATCTCAGGGTACGTGGCAAATGTCGGATCCTGGCCGATGTAGCTGCCGATGCGCGCCAGCGCGGCGGCCTCGAGTTGCGGTCCGACGTCGTTGACGACCAGGCGGCGGATCGGCGAGTTCGGCTGCGCGGCGATGACGATCCCGAGCAAGCCGCCCATCGATGTGCCGATCCAATCCACATCGACCGCGTTGCTGCGGGCAATCAGCGCCGTCAGTGTGGTCAGGTAGGTGGGGAAGGCGTAGTCGCCCGGATTGGATAGCCAGTCCGACTGTCCGCGGCCGGGCATGTCGACCGCGAGCACGCGATGGGTCGGCGCGAGCGCCTCGGCAATCACGTCGAAGTCGCGGCCGTTGCGGCCCAGCCCGTGCACGCAGATCACGACGCGCGGGTTTTCGGCATCGCCCCACTCGTAATACACGACGCGATGAAAGCCGTGCGCGGAAAGGCTGCGGAACTGCAACGTGCGCGGTGCGGTTCGGGTCAACATGGCTTCATCGGCGTCGGCTTTCGTTGCGCATGGCGGATTCTGCTCATCGCGATTGTAAGCGGTCGCGCTGTCCTTGCATGAAACCAGCCAAAACCTGCAATAATTCCCTGTCCATCATCCTGCAACATTGACATTGAACGGATCGCCCATGTCACGGAACACCCTGAACCTGCCCTTGACCTGCGCCGCGCTCGTCGCCATGACGTGCCTGCAGGCCTGCGCTCCCGACGCCTATACCAACGTCAAGGCCACCGGTTTCAACGCCTACCTCAAGACCATCCAGGTGCAATGCTCGCCGCTGTTGCTGGGCGGGCAGGAGATGTCATGGGCGCTGCAGGCCGGCGCCGGCGACAACAATTACAGCTGGTTTCTCGACCAGACGTCGAGACTCTATTACCAGAAGATCGGTCCCTCGGGCTATGCCGAGAGCCTGACCGCGTTCTTCGGTGCCGGATACGACCGCGCCATCAATTGCATCATCGCGAAGTTGCCGGCGGAACGTAACTGAGCGTAACGAGCGAAGCTGAGCGCAACATGGCTGCAACCGGTAGCCTGCACGGCCCTCAGGATGCATCGCGCGGCGGAAACGGCAGAAAGCCTGCCGACTCGCCGTCCAGAAACGCTGCCAGCTCGTCGCGGCGCGCCATCGCATCCTCATATCCCAGCGCCAACAGCGCGCGGCAGAATCCGCGGTCGAACAGCAGGTAGGACGTCAGGTTGGCGCCGGTGCCCTGCGTGCTGCCGAATCCGCGCAGCACGGCCCGCACGGCCCCGGGCAGCGTATTCACGTACTGAAGCGCGAGCCCGGCGACGTCGCGCGACGGCGCCAGCACGAATGCATCGACGTGATGCAGGTGCATTCCCTGCGCCTCGCGCGCGGATGCGGAGAGGTGGTCGATCATGCGGTTGTATTGCGTGAGGCGTTCGATATCCGCCCCCATGTTGTCGAGGAACACCGAGGAAAGCGCGTGGCCCGCGACCTGGGCGAACGACGGATACTGCGGCGGGCCGTCGGCGGGCCGCTGGCCGGCGAACTGGCCGACCGCCAGCACCACGATGCGCGTGGCGCCCAGGTGCAGCGCGGGCGACAGAGGCGCGATCTGGCGCACCGAACCGTCCATGAAGTAGTCGTCTTCGATCCTGCCGGCGGGAAACACGAAGGGAATGGCCGTCGACGCCATCAGGTGATCGGCGCCGAGCAGCGTGGGCTGGCCGCGACGGCGCAGGCGGTGCCACGACCGCAGCGATGGCGCGCCCTGGAAGAATGTAACAGCGTGCCCGGACGTGTAACTCGTGGCGTTGATGGATAGCGCGTGCAGATTCCCGGCTTCGATTTGATCGCCGAGGCGGGAAAAATCGAGTCCGCGCGCGAGCAGATGAGTCAGCGGCGCGTTGTCGAACAGCGATGCCACTTTCGCCGGCACGGCGCCTCCCGACAGGACGCCCGCCAGGAATCGGGCGCTGTGCCGCGCCAGCGTTGCCAGGTCCCCGTGATAGATGTCGTTCACGGTCACGCGCCGCCACCACTGCGTGAGCCGCGCCACGCCGCGGCGAAAATCGTCCGCGTTCACGGCGAGCAGCGCCGCATTGATGGCGCCCGCCGACGTGCCGCAAATCACCCGAAACGGCATGCGCGCGTCGCGGCCCGTGATGTGCGCGATCGCGCGCAATGCGCCGACCTGATACGCGGCGCGCGCGCCGCCGCCCGAGAGGATGATCGCTGTCTGCTGGCCGGCCGGAGGCATGCGCGATGGCCGATCAGTCCGCGCGCAGCGTGCGGTCCAGGATCAGCAGCATCGCGGCGGTCGCGCCCCAGATGTAGCGATCGCGCCAGGGGATCGCCCAGAAATCGCGGCGCAACTCTCCCAGCATCCGGAACTGGCGCTGCTGATTGGCGGGATCGAGGACGAAGGCCAGCGGCACTTCGAACGCCTCGGCGACCTCCACGGGATCGGGAGTCAGCGTGAACGGCGGCTCCACCCATCCCACGATCGGTGTGACGCGGTAACCGGTGACCGTTTCATACGTCGCGAGCTCGCCCAGCACCTCGATGCGATTCGCGGCGAGTCCGACTTCCTCGGCGGTCTCGCGCAAGGCAGCGTCCGCGAGCGTCGCGTCACCCGGCTCGACGCGGCCGCCGGGAAAGCTGATCTGCCCCGGATGGTCGGGCAGGTCCGCGCTGCGTTGCGTGAGCAGCAGCGTCAAGCCTTCCGGACGATTGACGACGGGGACCAGCACCGCCGCAGGCGTGGCGACACCGTCGCGGCCCGGCAGGCGAAAGCCGTCGCTCATGCCGCGCGCAGCGCTCGGTGCCGGCCGCGCGAGACGCTGCGTGATCCAGTCCTTCTGGGCTTGGGGGGATAGGTGGAACAGCGGCAGCGGCATCGCGTGGGTGCGCCGGTCACGCGCCGGCGTCGTGCCGCGATTGTACCGTCAGGCCGGCGCGAACCGATGCAACCGGCTGGGCGTCAGGTACGCCACCTCGCCTTCGCGAAGCGCCAATTCGCGGAAGCGTTCGCGCGGCAATTCGACGTTGATCGTCTGCGCCGACGGCTCCAGCGCAAACTCGAGGCGAGCGACCGGGCCGATCGCGGAGCCATGCACGAAGCGCGCGGCCAGCGACGCCGGCGTTGGCGTGCGCTCGACGTTGATGTCGTGCGGGCGTGCATAGGTGTCCGCCGCGTCCGCAGATGCCGACGGCAGGCGATTGACGTGCCCCAGGAATTCGAACACGAACGGCGTCGCAGGGTGATCGTAGACGTCCGCCGGCGCGCCGATCTGCTCGATCCTGCCGTGATTCATGACCACGACACGGTCCGCGACTTCGAGCGCCTCCTCCTGGTCGTGCGTCACGAACACGCTCGTCACGTGGACCTCGTCGTGCAGGCGACGCAGCCATCGGCGCAATTCCTGGCGGACGCGCGCGTCGAGCGCCCCGAACGGCTCGTCCAGCAGCAGCACGCGCGGCTCGACCGCGAGCGCGCGCGCCAACGCGATGCGCTGCCGCTGGCCGCCGGAGAGCTGATGCGGGTAGCGGTCGGCCAGCCAGTCGAGCTGCACGAGCGCCAGCAGTGAATTCACCTTTTTCGCAATGTCCTGCTCGGGCAGCCGGTCCTTGCGGGGGCGGACTCGCAAGCCGAAGGCGACGTTCTCGAAAATGGTCATGTGCCCGAACAGCGCGTAATGCTGGAAGACGAAGCCGACCTGGCGATCCCGCGCGTGCGTGTCGGTGGCGTCCTTGCCCTGGAACGACACGCTGCCTTCGTCCGGGGCTTCGAGGCCGGCGATCATCCGCAACAGCGACGTCTTGCCCGATCCCGAAGGCCCCAGCAGCGCGAGCAGCTCGCCGGTCTCGATGTGCAGGTCGATATGGTCGACGGCGACAAACGATCCGAAGCGCTTGACGATGCCGTGCAGTTCGATGCTCATGCAACGTGCTCCAAGGATGCCTGCCGGGAGTGCGTGTTGCGCTCGACGACGAGCTTGAGCGCCAGCGTGACCAGCGCCAGCAGCGCCAGCAGCGAGGCCACCGCGAAAGCCGCGGAGAACTGGTATTCGTTGTAGAGGATTTCGGCCTGCAACGGCAACGTGTTGGTGGCGCCGCGGATGTGTCCGGACACGACGGACACCGCGCCGAATTCGCCCATCGCGCGCGCATTGCACAGGATCACGCCATACAGCAATCCCCACTTGATGTTCGGCAGCGTGATCCGCCAGAACGTCTGCCAGCCGCTGGCGCCGAGCACCGTCGCCGCTTCCTCCTGCTCGGTGCCTTGCGCCTGCATCAGCGGTATCAGTTCGCGCGCGACGAACGGAAACGTCACGAATACCGTGGCCAGCACGATTCCGGGAACGGCAAAGATGATCTTGACGTCGTGCTCGCGCAGCCACGACCCGAACCATCCCTGCAGTCCGAACAGCAGCACGAAGATGAGGCCGGCGATCACCGGCGACACGGAGAACGGCAGGTCGATCAGCGTCGTCAGCACGTTCTTGCCGCGAAAGTTGAACTTCGCGATCGACCACGCCGCCGCCACGCCGAACACCAGGTTCAGCGGCACGGCGATTCCCGCGGTCAGCAGCGTCAGCTTGATGGCATCGACGGCGTCGGGATCGGTGATCGCGGCGAAGTAAACGCCAATTCCTTTCTTGAGCGCCTCGTAGAACACGAATACCAGCGGCACGAACAGGAACAGCGTGAGAAAGCCAAGCGCGATGGCGATCAGCAGCCAGCGCACCCACCGGGGTTCGTCGGTGCCGGATGGACGCCGCGGCGGCGGGGAGCGGGCAACCGGCGACGTCGTGGTCATGTCAGCGCGCCCTGGCGCCGCCGCGTCCACGCCTGCAGCGCATTGATCGCGAGCAGCAGCGTGAACGAGATGACCAGCATGACCACCGCAATGGCCGTGGCTCCGGCGTAGTCGTATTGCTCGAGCTTGGTGATGATCAGCAGCGGCGTGATCTCGGACACCATCGGCATGTTGCCGGCGATGAAGATCACCGACCCGTATTCGCCGATCGCGCGCGCGAACGCCAGCGCGAAGCCGGTCAGCAGCGAGGGCAGCACGATGGGAAACACCACGCGGCGGAAGATTTCCATGCGCGAAGCCCCCAGCGTCGCGGCGGCTTCCTCGAGTTCGCGCGGCAATTCCTCGAGCACCGGCTGCACGGTGCGCACCACGAACGGAAGCCCGATGAAGGTCAACGCGACGAGGACGCCGAGCGGCGTAAACGCGACCTTGATGCCGAGCGGCGCCAGCAGCGAACCGAACCACCCGTTCGGCGGAAAAGAGTCCGGCCAGCGCGATGCCGGCGACCGCGGTCGGCAACGCAAAAGGCAGGTCGACCAGCGCATCCAGCAAGCCGCCGCCCGGGAAAGCGGTAGCGCACCAGCACCCACGCGACGAGCAGGCCGAATACGGTGTTGATCAGCGCGGCGCCGAAGGAGGCGCCGAAGGTCAGCCGGTAGCTGGCCATCACGCGCGGCGCCGTGACCACGGCGAAGAACTCGGTCCCAGTTCAGTTGCGCCGTCTTGATGAAGGCCGCCGACAGCGGAATCAGGACGATCAGGCTCAGGTAGACGAGCGTATAGCCGAGGCTCAGGCCGAAGCCCGGCAATACGCGGTTGCTCGCGCGCAGCGCGCCGGACCGGGTTGCGCGCGAGTCTGCCATGGCAGGACTACTTGCCGGCCGAAAGGTAGATCTGGTCGAAAGTGCCGCCATCGGCAAAGTGGGTCCTGGTCGCATTCGGCCAGCCGCCGAACGCGCCGTCGATCGTGACCAGCGTCAGCTTCGGAAACTGTTTCGCATACTTGGCGGCGACCTTCGGATCGGTAGGGCGATAGAAGTTCCGGGCCGCGATTTCCTGGCCCTCATCCGAATAGAGATACCGCAGATACGCTTCGGCCACCTTGCGCGTGCCTTTCTTGTCGACATTGCGGTCGATCACCGCCACGGGCGGCTCCGCCAGTATCGACAGTGATGGAGCGACGATCTCGAACTTGTCGGGCCCGAATTCCTTCAGCGACAGGAAGGCCTCGTTTTCCCAGGCAAGCAGCACGTCGCCCACGCCGCGCTCGACGAACGTCGTCGTGGAACCGCGCGCGCCGGAGTCTAGCACCGGGACGTTCCGGTACAGCGCCGTGACGAACTCCTTCGCCTTGGCCTCGCTGCCGAACTTGCGCTTGGCAAATTCCCACGCGGCAAGGTAATTCCATTGCGCGCCGCCGGAGGTCTTGGGATTGGGCGTGATCACCGCCACGCCGGGCTTGACCAGGTCGTCCCAGTCCTTGATGCCCTTCGGATTGCCCTTGCGCACCAGGAACACGATGGTCGACGTGTAGGGCGTGCTGTTGTTGGGCAACCGCGCCTGCCAATCCTTGGGCAACAGCTTGGCGTGTTCGGCGATGGCGTTGATGTCCGACGCCAGTGCCAGCGTGACCACGTCGGCATCGAGTCCGTCGATCACCGCGCGGCCCTGCTTGCCCGAACCCCCGTGCGATTGCTTGATGACGGCCTTTTCGCCGGTCTTCGCCAGCCAGTTCCGCGCGAACGCCTGGTTGTATTCCTGATAGAACTCTCGCGTCGGATCGTAGGAGACGTTGAGCAGCGTGACGTCGGCGCGCGCAGTCGACGGCGAACACCGCGACACCGAGCGTGAGTACGAATGACCAAAGCGTGGAAAATCTCATGCAAAACTCCTGTGGCTATAACGAGATTATATAAACAAACTTTGAGCTATATGTAGGCGCCAAGAAAAGCCGCAACGGCGGCTTGGGGTGGGGCAGGAGTTACTCCCAAGCGTCGTTGACGACTTCAGCCGGTCGCCTTGCGCGACTCGCCGCGACATCGCGCGATTTCCGCGTCAACGGCAACCCGCCGCACGCGCGACGAACTGCGGACCCAGCAGGATGAGCGCTGGGCCGGAAATTTCGGCGGCGGCCAATCGTGGCAGCGCGGCGAGCGTCGTGTAGCGAATTCGTTGCTCAGGCAGCGACGCGCTTTCGACCACCGCCACCGGAAGTCCCGCGGGCTTGCCCGCCGCCAGCAGCGTCGCGGCGATGGCAGCGGCCTCGCCGACGCCCATGTAGATCGCGCCTGCGTCGGATGCGGCAAGGCCATCGGCCCAGGTGCTGGCCTGCTCACCCTTGCCCACGCGCGGCGTAGCGAAGGTCACGCTGCGCGCGACGCCCCGCTGCGTAAGGGAGGTCTTCAGTTCCGCCGAGGCCGCCAGCGCCGCGGTGATGCCGGGAACGACTTCACAGCGGATGCCTTCGGCTTCCAGCGCCGCGATTTCCTCCTGCGCGCGGCCGAACAGCATCGGATCGCCGCCCTTCAATCGCACCACGACCGCGTGCTTGCGCGCCGCGTCCACGAGCCGCTTGTTGATGAATTGCTGCGCCGTCGAATGGCGTCCGCAGCGCTTGCCCACGGCGATCTTCTCGGCGTTCACGGCAAGCGCGATCGTATCGGCATGCACCAGCGCGTCGTGAAATACGATCTGCGCCTGCTGCAGCAACCGCGCCGCGCGCAATGTCAGGAGGTCCGGCGCGCCAGGTCCGGCACCGACCAGGTAGACGATGCCGGTCATTCGGTCGCACCCCGATGGCGGAGCGGCAGGTCGGTGTCGGACCGACGAAACCACGGCGTGCGCCGGTTCGTGACCTGGTACCCGTCGCTGAAGTCGCGCAACGACGCAAGCGCATCCTGGGCGTCCTTGCCATCGCGCAACAGGAACGCGTCGAATCCCACCTGGTGCAGGTAGTACAACTGGTCGCGCGCCACGTCGCCGACGGCGCGCAGTTCGCCTTTGAAGGAAAAACGTTCGCGCAACAGCCGTGCGATGGAATAGCCTCGGCCATCGGCGAACTTGGGGAAATCGACGGCGATGACCGGAAGCGTCGCCACGTCGCCGGCAAGCAGGGAAGGGTCGTCGGCCGGCGCCAGCCACACGCCGACGTCGTCGCGCTCGCGCAGTTCGTCGCGCTGCGCGAGCCAGGTCGCGAGCGGGACGATCACCGGCGAAGAGGGCAGGGAAGCTTCGCCGTCGCGCACGAGCGTCCAGCGGTCGTCGCTTACCGCGCCGTCCTTAATGAGTTGCGGCATAGACGCGCTCCTTGAAGGGATCCAGCCCCAGGCGCCTCACCGTGTCCACGAAGCGCTCGTCCTCGTGGCGGCGATCGACATAGACGTCGAGCAGGCGCGCGATCACGTCGGGCATTTCGTGCGCTGCGAACGACGGCCCGATCACCTTGCCGATCGCGGCGTTCTCGCCTTGCGTGCCGCCGATGGTCACCTGGTACCACTCGGCGCCGTTCTTGTCGACGCCGAGGATGCCGATATGGCCGACGTGATGATGGCCGCAGGCGTTCATGCATCCGGAGATGTTGAGGTCGATGTCGCCCAGGTCGTGCAGGTAGTCCAGGTCGTCGAATCGGCGCTGGATCGCCTCGGCGATCGGAATCGACTTCGCGTTGGCCAGCGAGCAGAAATCCCCGCCCGGGCAGCAAACGATGTCGGTGAGGAGGCCGATGTTCGGCGTCGCGAGTCCCAGGTCCTTCAGTTCGCTCCACAGCGCGAGCAGCTGCGACTGGCGCACGTCGGTGAAGATCAGGTTCTGCTCGTGCGACACCGTGAGTTCGCCGAAGCTGTACGCGTCGGCCAGGTCGGCCACCGCGTCCATCTGGTCCGACGTGGCGTCGCCCGGCGGCACGCCGGTCTTCTTGAGCGACAGCGTGACGATGGCGTAGCCCGGCACCTTGTGCGGAAAGACGTTGCGCTTCACCCAATTCGAGAACGCGCGATTGTCGGCCACCGCGGAGCGGAAGCCCGCGTCGTCGCCGGCGAGTGTTGCGTACGGCGGCGGCGTGAAATGCGCGGCGATCCGCGCGATTTCCTCGTCCGGCACCGTGGCCGGGCCGCCTTTCAGGTGCTCCCATTCCGCTTCGACGTTCTGCGCGAAGACTTCGGGTGTGCGTTCCTTCACCAGGATCTTGATGCGCGCCTTGTACATGTTGTCGCGGCGGCCGAAGCGGTTGTACACGCGCAGTATCGCGTCCAGGTAGTTGAGGATCTCGGCGCGGGGCAGGAATTCGCGGATCACGTGGCCGACGATCGGCGTGCGTCCCAGCCCGCCGCCGACGATGACGCGAAAACCGACGTCGCCCGCGCCGTCGCGCACCGCCTGCAGGCCGATGTCGTGCACGAGAATCGCGGCGCGATCCGTCGTGGCGCCGGTGATCGCGATCTTGAACTTGCGCGGCAGGTAGGCGAATTCCGGATGGAACGTCGACCACTGGCGGATCAGTTCGTTGTAGGGCCGTGGGTCGACGACCTCGTCGGCGGCCACGCCGGCAAAGTGATCACTGGTGATGTTGCGCACGCAGTTGCCGGAGGTCTGGATCGCGTGCATCTCGCACGCTGGCCAGTTCCGCGAGGATGTCGGGCACCTCTTCCAATTTCGGCCAGTTGTACTGGATGTTCTGGCGCGTGGTGAAGTGTCCGTAGCCTTTGTCGTACTTGCGGCCGATGTGCGCCAGCTTGCGCAACTGGCGCGACGATAGAAGTCCGTAGGGAATGGCCACGCGCAGCATCGGCGCGTACTTCTGGATGTAGAGGCCGTTCTGCAGCCGCAGCGGACGAAATTCGTCCTCGGTCAGCTCGCCGGCAAGGAACCGGCGCGTCTGGTCGCGGAACTGGGTAACGCGCTCGTCGACGAGGCGTTGATCAAAGGCATCGTAGCGATACATGCATGGCCGAGCGACAGGAGAAGAGGGCGAGGGTAGGCGATGCCGCTAATAATCTGAAGGAATATCGCGCTATGCCTTTATCGCCACACCTCATATATGACTGACGTCCGCCGGCAGGCCTTCGGCAAGGCTCGCGCGAGGCCCAACCGTATAATCGTCCGCATGCCCGCCGGTCTCGTCCTTTTCGCCCACGGCGCCCGCGACGCGCGCTGGGCCGAGCCGTTCGAGCGCCTCCGCGAGCGCGTCGCCCGCGCGCTGCCCGAAACCCAGCGTCACGCTGGCCTATCTGGAATTCATGGCGCCCGACCTGGCCGCGGCGGCGCAGGAGCTTTGCGATGCCGGTTGCACGACGATCGTTCTGGTTCCGGTGTTCCTGGGGCAGGGCGGTCACGTTCGCAATGATCTTCCCGCGCTGGTTCAGGAAGCAGCCGCGCGGCATCCGCAATTGCCGGTTTCGGCTGGCCGATGCGGCCGGCGAAGACGACGCCGTCCTCGATGCGCTTGCCGCGTACTGCGTGCGGCAATCGACCGCGCCCGACTGATCGCCCGGGATGCTGACACGGCGGTTGACGACAGGACGGAGCCATCTTTCGTGGATGCTGTTCGCCGTCCACGGTGGCTGCACCATTGTTGGCACTGGCGCAGTCCGCCCCGGCCAACGCCGACCCGCAAGCGACGGTGTACCAGCAGCACTGCGCGATGTGCCACGACAATCCGGCGACGCGCGCGCCCGGCGTCGCGTCGCTGCGCGCGATGTCGCCCGATTTCGTCGTCGCGGCGCTGACCGGCGGGATCATGCAGGGACCGGGCGCCGCCTTGTCGCCGCCGCAGCGCGTCGCCCTTGCCGAATATCTGACCGGGAAGAAGATGGCGGACGCCGCTGCGATGGCGGGGCGCTGCACGGGCGCGACGCCGGCGTTCTCGCTCGCCGGTCCCGCGTTCAACGGCTGGGGCGCCAATCCGGAGAACTGGCGATTCCAGGCCACGCCCGGCATCGCCGCCAAGGATCTCGACCGGCTCGAGGTCAAGTGGGCATTCGGCTTCCCGGGCGCCGTGGCCGCGTTTGGCCAGCCCACGGTGGCAGGGGGCCGCGTCTTCGTCGGCAGCCAGAACGGGCACGTCTACTCGCTCGACGCGGCGACAGGTTGCTACTACTGGGACTTTGCCGCCGATACCGGCGTGCGCACGGCGATTACCGTCGCGCGCATCGGCGCGTCCCACGCGGCACTGTTCGGCGATCGGCGCGGCAACGTGTATTCGGTCGATGTCCTGACCGGCAAGGCGAACTGGAAGGTCACGCCGGACGCCGGCCCGCGAACGGGCATCACCGGCGCGCCGGCGCTGTTCGACGGAAAGTTGTATGTGCCGATCTCCGGCGGCGACGACAGCGCGGCTACGGATCCGAAGTACGAGTGCTGCAAGGGGCGGGGCGCCGTGATTGCGCTGGACGCCGCCAGCGGCAAGACGCTCTGGACGACCTACACGATCGACGACGCGCGGCCGCTGGCGCGCAACGCCATCGGCACGCAGATGTGGGGGCCGTCCGGCGTGTCGATCTGGGCTGCGCCGACGATCGACGCCAAGCGCAGGTTGCTCTACGTCGGGACCGGCGACAATCATTCCGCGCCCGCGACGGAAACGAGCGATGCCGTGCTTGCGCTGTCGCTCGACACCGGCAGGATCGTCTGGTCGCGGCAACTGCTGGCCGGCGACATGGGCAACGCCGCGTGCCTGTCGACGGACAAGGCCAATTGTCCGGAGCCGCACGGCCCCGATTACGATCTCGGCACGTCGGCCAATCTGATCACGCTTCCCGACGGCAAGCGCGTGCTGGCCATCGGGCAGAAATCGGGCATGGTATGGGGCCTCGATCCGGACGACAACGGTCGCGTCATCTGGAGCACGCGGGTCGGCGCCGGCGGGCTCCTGGGCGGCGTGCAGTGGGGAACGGCGACCGATGGGACGCGCGTCTATGCGGCGGTGTCCGACATCGCATTCACCAAGCTGGTGGTGGGACAGCCACTGGCCCCGGATCCGGACAAGGGCGGCGGGCTGCACGCGCTGCGTGCGGACACCGGCGCAATCGTGTGGAGCGCGCCGCCGGCCAAGGCCTGCGCCAATCGCACGAACTGCAGCCCGGCGCAATCCGCCGCGGTGACGGCGACGCCGGAGTACGTGCTGTCCGGCGCGGTCGACGGACACCTGCGCGCCTATGCGACGGCGAATGGCGCCGTGCTGTGGGACTTCGACACCGCCAGGCCGTTCACGACCGTCAACGGCGTCAAGGCCAATGGTGGTTCGCTCGATTCTGCCGGACCGACGGTGGCGGGCGGCATGCTGTTCGTCGGGTCCGGTTATGGCCTGTATGGCGGGCAGGCGGGCAACGTGCTGCTCGGGTTCGCGCGCCGCCCTTGAGTCGGCGGCCGCCGCTCTTCTTGCGTTGCCGGCGAGGAGGCATGCAGCATCGATCCGCTCCGCAGCGAATCGAGCTGCGTCCTCTGAGTTCAATGCGCGCTAGCGGCCCGGACCACGATAGTTGACGGTCTTCTTCGTCGCCGCATCGGTTTCCTCGGGCGTCAGCAGCACGACGGTCTTCGTCGATGCCAGCCCGCTTTGCCCGACGGCAAGAGCCATCGCCGCCGCGGTCACGTTGTCGGGGAGGTCGACGATCACGTACGCGTCTACGGCCCCAAACGCGAAATAGAAAGCCTCCAGCCGTCCGCCAAGCGCCGCAGTCGCCTTTTCAATGGCGGCACGGCGGGCGCTGCCGCCTTCCTTGACGATTCCCTTGGCACCCTCGGACGTGTAATTCGCTTGGAACAGAAACTTAGGCATGGCTGGTGTCTCCCCAGGGTTGAAGTTGCACGCGCGCCGCGGCGCATCCCGACGTCCTGCAGCGGGCCCGCAAGGCACGTCGGTGGATTCTGCGCTGATTGGTCCGTGGCCGGCAAACGCCGATGCCAGCGATTGGTCGGAACAGGTCGGTGAACGCCGCCTTATCCGGCGCCGCCGCCGAATCCTGAGCGGCGAGCTGCCTCTAGTCCTTCAGGAATCCACTCATCCGGGTCGTTTCCGAGCTGATTCGGTCGTTCTCGGGATCGTCGAGCGCGAGAATCCTGCGCTGCACCGGCGAGAGCGCCTCGAGCGTCTGTTCCCGCAGCAGCGCCTTCTGGTACTGCTGCTGCGGCTTGTCTGCGCGAGTGTAGAAGCCGTGCAGCGCACGGCGGCACCGATCCGTGCGGTTGCCAGTGCCGGCGTGCCACATGTGCGTGTTCATCACGACGACGGTGCCCGGCGCGTCCGGTCACGAGCTGCTCGTCCGGCAGCGTGTCCCGGTTCCCGGGCGCGGGTAACCGCCGCCAGGTGTGGGAACGCGGGATCATCCGAGTCGCGCCGTTGTCGGGCGTAAAGTCGTCGAGCATCCAGATCGTGTTGCACACCCAGTAGCCGCGCTCGTCGGCGATCGCGCCGGCGTCCGCGTGCCAGGGCTGCGCTTCCGGATTGTGCGGGTTGGTCGAGCGGGCGTTCAGGCTGGAGAGCTTGTAGTCGGGACCGATGACCGCCTCGATGCATTCGAGGACCCCGGGCATCACGATCATCCGCGCGAAAACGTCGCCCTTGTCAACGAGGTTGGCCAACCGCCGCGTGCCGGGCTCCAGACGGAACTCGGTGCCGGCTTCGTCGCCTTCCTCGGCCCACAGCGCTTCGACGCGCTCGCGCATCTCGTCCAGCATCGGTCGCGGGCACGAAGTCCGGAAGCACGAGGTAACCGAACTCGTCCAGTTGCCGCCGATTTGCGGCGCTTAGCATTGTCATCGTGTTAGAGAAGCACGAAGGGGCGGGGCACGTTTTGGGGGCAAGTTGGCGCTGACGCCAATCCGGCACGGGACTCAAAGCCTAGCGCAAATCGCCCAAATCTATGATTTGACATAATAACAATTATGCGACTATCGAATGCTGAATGACTCCCAAGGAAACGGGCGCTTCCAAATGTTCGGATATGGATCAATTTGGTCCTGGAAAGCAAACGGCCACCCCTTAAGGATGGCCGCCGCCGAGTGACCTGCGCCTCGCGCTATTTCCGCGGGTAACGGCGCCTCAGGGCCACCACACCGAGACCGATCATACCTGCGCCCAGCAGTAACAGCGTGCCGGGTTCGGGCACGGTCGGAGCCGGCGCGACCGACCCCGCGAGGATGGGCCTTTTTTGGGCGCCGACTTGTTCGAAGCTATCGAATTGTCCGATCAAGATCGTCGCGCCAAGCGGAGTCAGGCCGCCCGAAAAAGTCACTTGAAGGATGGGGTCCGCAGACGCTGGTTCGAGTACGAGAATGAACGGCAGAGAGGTGGACCCACTGTCCGCAGTTGCCGGCGTGTAGTGGAACCCGGTCAGCACTCCGCCTGAGGTCAGGATGTCGTAATCGACCAGGCTGTTGGCGGCATCGTTCGTCGTCGAATCGTTCCGGAAAGGCTCCCGCCGTCACTGAGTGTCACGCCCGAAAACGTGAAGATGATATTTGCTGACGCCTGACCGGCCGCCAACAAGAGGATCATCCCAACTGCTGCTAGAAATCGCTTCATGGTCAAGGCTCCTGCATCTTGTTCGAGCTGGGTTGCTTGATGGAGGCCCTCGCGACGCTGACACTGCTGGGCGGCGCGCAGGTACCCAACGGATCCCGCATCAAGTTGTAGAGCACGAACTGTGCCGTGCAAGGGTTGAACGCGTAGATATAGGCGTGCAAGTGCCTGTATCTATGCATGTTTTAGGATCGGCGTCGAGTGGACGCAAAATGCGTCTTCGGAATGCGGCGCATCGATTTGTAAGGCAGGCTGACAGGACGCTAGGCCCGCATCTGCCTCAGGGAGCGTGACTGTTGCCTGGCTACTCCCGCAATAGCGCCAGTGCCTGATCGACGCGGTCCACAGGCAGGATCTTGATACCGTCGACCCCCTGCTTCGGCTTATTCGCGGTTGGGATGAGGACCGTCTTGAATCCCAGCTTGGCCGCCTCGCGGATACGTTCCTGGCCGCGCTGGACCGGCCGGATTTCCCCGGCCAGGCCGACTTCACCAAATACTATAGATTTAGCCGGTAGTGGCTTGTTTTTAAGTGACGAATTAATGGCGAGCAACACGGCCAAATCAACCGCCGGTTCCTGGATGCGCACGCCCCCGACAGCATTCACGAATACGTCATAGCCCCCAGCATCGACGCCGCCATGCCGGTGCAGGACCGCCAAGCAGCAGGGCTAGTCTGCGGTGCTTCGAGCCCAACCGCCAGTCGCCGCGGCATGCCGCCCTGGACCGGGTCCACCAACGCCTGGATTTCCACCAGCAGCGGCCGCGAGCCTTCCAGCGTCGCGACGATCGCCGAACCCGGAACGGCTTCGGCATGCTGCGAAAGGAACAGGGCCGACGGATTTGCCACACCTTTCAAGCCGCGCTCGGTCATCGCAAATACGCCCAGCTCATTGGCCGCGCCGAAGCGGTTCTTGATCGCCCGCACCAGGCGAAAACTGGAATGCGGGTCGCCTTCGAAATAGAGCACGGCATCGACGATGTGCTCCAGCACGCGCGGGCCGGCAATCGCGCCCTCCTTCGTCACGTGACCGACGAAGATCACGACCACGCCGCGCTGCTTGGCCAGCCGCGTCAGTTGCGCCGCGCATTCGCGGACCTGGGCTACGCTGCCGGGCGCCGACTGCAGCGCCTCGGTGTAGACGGTCTGGATCGAATCGATGACCACGACTTCGGGTCCCGACGAATTGATCGCGCCGACGATGGCCTCGAGCTGCACTTCGGCCAGCAATTCGACTTGCGCGTTGACGAGCCCCAACCGTTGCGCGCGCAGCGCGACCTGCTCGACCGATTCCTCGCCGGTGATGTACAGCGTGCGGTGCGCGGCGCCCAGCGCGGCGCCGGCCTGCAGCAACAGCGTCGACTTGCCGATGCCCGGATCGCCACCGATCAGCACGACGCCGCCGGGTACCAGGCCGCCACCCAGAACGCGATCGAATTCCTCGAGTCCGGTGGGAATGCGCGGCGTGTTGCGCGTCTCGACGGCCGACAACGAAACAATCGCCGAGCGCGTTCCGGAAACTGTCGCGAAGCGCACCGCCGCAGGTGTCGCCACGGTTTCGACGAGCGTGTTCCAGGTTCCGCACTGCGGGCACTGGCCCTGCCACTTGGGCGAGGAGCCGCCGCATTCCGTGCAGGTGTAGATGGTCTTGGGTTTGGCCACTTCAGGCCAGTTCGTTCGGATGCGCCACCGCCGTGCCGAACTTGCCGACGACGACGCCGGCCGCCTCGTTGGCCACGCGGACCGCGTTCGGCAACGATGCGCCTGCCGCGAGCAGGACCCCAAGTGTGGCGATGACGGTATCACCGGCGCCGGACACGTCGAACACCTCGCGCGACTGGGCCGGAATCGTCAGCGCGCCGGATTCGGAATAGAGGCTCATGCCCTCCTCCGCCCGCGTCACCAGCAGTGCGGAAATCCCGAGATCGCTGCGCAGCGCCTGGGCCTTGGCCGTCATTTCCGCTTCGTCCTTCCAGCGCCCGACGACCTGCCGGAATTCGCTGCGGTTGGGCGTCAGGAGCGTGGCGCCACGATAGCGCGTGTAGTCCTCGCCCTTCGGATCGACCAGCACCGGCTTGCCCGCGGCTGCGTGCGCGCTCGATCATCGTCGTGATGTGCGCGAGGCCCCCCTTGCCGTAGTCGGAGAGGATGACCAGTTCGGCGTCCTGCAGCTGCCGTTCGTAGTCGGCGAGCTTGGTCGCCAGGATTTCATGCGACGGCGCGGTCTCGAAATCGATGCGCAACAACTGCTGCTGGCGGCCGATCACGCGCAGCTTTACGGTGGTCGCAAGCGACGCTTCGCGATGGAACGACGTGCGCACGTGTTCTGCCGCAAGCAGTCGCTCCAGCGCCGCGCCGGGTTCGTCGTCGCCGATCACGGAGAGCAGCGTCGCCGTCGCGCCCAGCGCCACCACATTGCGCGCGACGTTGGCCGCGCCGCCTGGGCGCTCCTCGGTGCGCGCGATCTTGACCACCGGCACCGGCGCCTCGGGCGAGATGCGCTCGACATCGCCGAACCAGTAGCGATCGAGCATCACGTCGCCGACAACGAGCAGCCGGGCGCGGGCAGCGCGTTCGCGATAGGTCGAGAAGTGGGCGGACGTCATGTCAATTCGCCTTCAACGCCGGCCGATGGCGAAATACTCGATTCCCGCCGCCTTGACGTGCGCCGGGTCGTACAGGTTGCGCCCGTCGAAGATCAGCGGAGACTTGAGCCGGGACCGGATGACGTCGAAATCCGCGCCGCGGAACTCCTTCCATTCCGTCACCACGACCAGCGCGTCGGCGCCATCGCAGGCGGCGAGCGGCGACGTCGCATAGGACACTCCGGCAAGCGGTCCGAACACGCGGCGCGCCTCGTCCATGGCGATCGGGTCATACGCGGCGATGGTCGCGCCGCGCGCCAGCAGCGCCTCGACGATCGCGCGCGACGGCGCCTCCCGCATGTCGTCGGTGTTGGGTTTGAACGCGAGGCCCCAGAGCGCGAACCGGCGCCCGGAAAGATCTTCGCCGAAGCGGCCGACGATCTTCTCGACCAGCACCTGCTTCTGCGCGTCGTTGACCTCCTCGACGGCCGCGATCACGCGCAGCGGCCGGCCGAGCTGCGTGGCGGTGAACTGCAACGCCTTCACGTCTTTCGGAAAGCAGCTTCCGCCGTAGCCCGCGCCCGGGTAGAGAAAGTGATAGCCGATGCGCGGGTCCGAGCCGATGCCCTGCCGCACCATCTCGATGTCCGCGCCGAGCAGGTCGGCGAGATTCGCGACCTCGTTCATGAAGGAAATGCGCGTGGCGAGCATCGCGTTGGCCGCGTACTTGGTCAGCTCCGCGGAGCGGACATCCATGACCAGCAGCCGTTCGTGGTTGCGCATGAACGGCGCGTAGACGGTGCGCAAGGCGGCGATCGCGCGTTCGTCGTCGGCGCCGATCACGATGCGATCGGGTTTCATGAAGTCGTCGACCGCCGCGCCTTCCTTCAGGAATTCCGGATTCGAGGCCACGGCGAACGGAATGGCCACGCCGCGCCGGGAGAGCTCCTCGGCGACCGCGGCACGGACGCGATCGGCGGTTCCCACCGGGACGGTCGATTTGTCGACGATGACCTTGCCTTCCGTCATCCGCGCGCCGATGTTGCGCGCCGCCTGGATCACGTACTGCATGTCCGCGCTGCCGTCCTCGTCGGGCGGCGTGCCGACGGCGATGAACTGCAGCGCGCCGTGCGCTACCGCGCGGTCGACGTCGGTGGTGAACTGCAGCCGGCCTGCGGCGGCGTTGCGGCGGACCATCGCCTCGAGGCCGGGTTCGTGGATCGGCACGCCACCGCCATTCAGCACGGCGATCTTCGCCGCGTCGACGTCGAGGCACAGGACGTCGTTGCCGACCTCGGCCAGGCAGGTGCCGGTAACGAGGCCGACGTAGCCCGTGCCGATCATCGTGATTTTCACGTGGCGAGCTCCGATCGCCGCGTTCATCGCCGCGAGCACTCCGACAGGATCGGCCGCCTGCGTGATCGGCCGTCCCACCACGAGGTAATCGGCGCCGCCGGCGATCGCCGCCTCCGGCGTGATGATTCGCGCCTGGTCGTCCGGTTCCGATCCCGCGGGACGGATTCCGGGCGTGACCAGCTTGAATCCGGGGCCACGCGCCGCGCGCATCGCCGGCGCCTCGACCGCGGAACAGACCACACCGTCGAGTCCGCAATCGGCGGTCATGCTGCGCCAGCTTGACGGCCTGCGCGGCGGCGCCGTCGGACAGGCCCATTTCGCGCAGGTCGGCATCGGCAAGACTCGTCAGGACCGTCACCGCGATGAGCAAGGGCGGCTTGGCGCCGAGTTCGGCCGCGGTGCTGTCCACGCTCGCGCGCGCCGCCGTCAGCATCGCCCGGCCGCCGGCCGCGTGCACGTTCAGCATCCACACGCCAAGCCGCGTCGCCGCGGCACAGGCCTGCGCGACGGTGTTCGGAATGTCGTGGAACTTGAGATCCAGGAAGACATTGAATCCACGCTGGATCATCCAGCGCACGGGTTCCGGTCCGGCAACGACGAACATCTCCTTGCCCACCTTCAGCGCGCAGGATCGCGGGTCGAGCCGGTCCGCCAGCGCGAGCGCGTGCATCGGGTTGGCGAAGTCGAGGGCGACGATGATGCGCGGATCGGTCGTGGTCATGGGTGTATCAATTCGCGTTCGTGTTGGTTTAGCGACAGTCGCGTGCATCAGGCATAGCCGTCGGGTGTCTCGGTGCGCCGCGGCGAGTAGGTTTCCCACTTGAGGCACCCCGGGCAGCGCCAATAGTATTGCTTCGCGCGAAAGCCGCAGTGGTCGCACTTGTACATGCCGAGGCGCTTGATGTGCTGGGCGACGAGCCCCTTCACCAGTTCGAGGTCGTGACGGCGATCGGCCGTCGCACCGAGCAGCTGCGCTTCGAGCAAACGGTCGAGGCCCAGCAGCGTCGGATTGCGCGCCAGTTCTTCCTTGATCAGCGCGGCGGCCGCATCGGGCCCCTCCTGCTCGAGCACCAGCGTGAACAGCGCATTGAGCAGGTCGAGCGACGGGTACTGCGCCTGGTAGTTGCGCAACACGCGAATGCCCTGGGCCACGTCGCCCTGCCGGCGATACAGGTCGGCGAAGCGGTCCGCGGCCAGCGCGAGAAAGGCCGGGTTCTGCGTCTCGATCTTCTGCCAGGTGGCGAGCGCCTCCGCCGTATGTCCCTGCTGCGCTTCCAGGTCGCCCAGCAGCAGCGTCGCGCGCGCGCAGCCGCGATAGGTCGCGAACGCCAGGTCCAGCTCGGCCTTCGACCGTGGCGTCGTCGGACTTGAGCAGCGCGGCCTGGGCGAGCTCGCAGTGGTATTGCGCGATCTCCTTGAAGTAGGGCTGCTTGGCCAGCACCTCCATCCGCTGCATGGCGGCGATCGCCTTGGTCCAGTCCTTCTCGGTCTCGTAGATCGAGATGAGATGCGACAGCGCCGAATGCTCGAACGCCGAGCCATCGAGCTTGGTGAACAACTCCTCGGCGCGGTCGAGCAGTCCCGCGCGGTGGAAATCCTGGGCCAGTTCATAGGTGGCCATCGTCCGCTTGTCGGCCGGCAGGTCGACGCGATCGAGAAGGTTCTGGTGCATGCGTATCGCGCGTTCGATCTCGCCCTGCCGGCGGAACAGCGAGCCCAGCGCGAAATGGAGGTCGATGGTCTGCGGATCGACCTTGACCACCTCGATGAACGATTCGATGGCCTTGTCCGGCTGCTCGTTCAGCAGGAAATTGAGGCCGCGGAAATACGACAGCGGCAGCGCCCGCGACTCGCGCAACAGGTGCTTGATGTCGATGCGCGCCGCGATCCAGCCCATGGCGAAGAAGATCGCCGGGATCGGCAGCAGCCACCACAGCTCGAAATCCATGCGCTGCGAATCAGTTCCGGCGCGGCTACAGGCCATCGCGCGGGCGATCGCCGCGGCCATAGCCCGGGCCCGACGCGGGCGTTGTTCCCGGCGCGGCGCCGCCCGTGGTGACCGTGGTCGGGTCGTGGTGCGGGTGCTGCTCGCGGCGCGCACGGCTCAACTGGCGCGAAAGCCGCGCCGAGCGCAGCGCTCCCGTCAACAGGCCGATGGCGACGCCGAGCGCAAACGCGACGAATACCACCACCACCAGCGGCGCGCGAAAACTTGCGAGATTGAAGAACTTGAGCTCCGCCGGATCGCTGTTCTGCAGCGACAGGAACAGCAGGGCGAGAAAGACGGTGGCGCCGACGATCCAGCGAACGATGTGCATGGTGCGATTATGCCACCGGACGGCGAAAAAAAAGGCGGCGGAGTCGCCTCCGCCGCCCATTTTCAACTCGGCGCGTCCTCGGTAAAGTCAACGCGCTCCCGCAACTCCTTGCCCGCCTTGAAGTGCGGCACGAACTTCTGCGGCACCTGCACCTTCTCGCCGGACTTGGGATTGCGTCCGGTTCTCGGCGGGCGGTAGTTGAGTCCGAAGCTGCCGAATCCGCGGATCTCGATGCGTTCGCCCTTGGCGAGGGACTCGCCCATCGCGTCGAGGATCATCTTGACCGCGAGCTCGGCATCCTTGGCGACCAGCTGCGGAAACTGCGCCGCGAGGCGGTCGATTAGCTCCGATTTGGTCATTGCGCTCGGTCCCACCCGTCAGCTGTTCGGCTTGGTGTCGGATAACTTCGCCTTGAGCAGCGCGCCGAGGTTGGTCGTGCCCGTGTTGGCGCCCGTGTTCTCGGTGCTGATCCGCTGCATCGCCTCGCCTTCCTCGGCGTTGTCCTTCGCCTTGATCGACAGGTTGATGCTGCGGTTCTTGCGGTCGATGTTGATGATCATCGCCGACACCGCGTCGCCTTCCTTCAGGTGCGTGCGCATGTCTTCGACGCGGTCGCGCGACAGTTCCGACGCGCGCAGGTAGCCTTCGATGTCGCTGCCCAGGTTGATCACCGCGCCCTTGCCGTCCAGCGACTTCACCGTGCCGGCGACGACGCTGCCCTTGTCGTTCATCGCGACGAAGTTGGTGAACGGATCGCCTTCGAGCTGCTTGATGCCGAGCGAAATGCGCTCGCGCTCGACGTCGATGGCGAGCACCACGGCTTCCACTTCCTGGCCCTTCTTGTAGTCGCGCACGGCGGTTTCGCCGGTGGCGTTCCACGAGAGGTCGGACAAGTGGACGAGTCCGTCGATGCCGCCCGGCAGGCCCACGAAGACGCCGAAGTCGGTGATCGACTTGATCATGCCGGTGACCTTGTCGCCCTTCTTGTGGTTCATCGCGAAGTCGTCCCACGGGTTCGCCATGCACTGCTTCATGCCCAGCGAAATGCGGCGGCGCTCCTCGTCGATCTCGAGGATCATCACTTCGACTTCGTCGCCCAGCTGCACGACCTTGGTCGGGTGGATGTTCTTGTTGGTCCAGTCCATTTCCGACACGTGGACCAGGCCCTCGATGCCCGATTCGATTTCCACGAACGCGCCGTAATCGGTGATGTTCGTGACCTTGCCGAAGAGACGCGTGCTTTGCGGGTAGCGGCGCGACAGGCCGACCCACGGGTCCTCGCCCAGCTGCTTCAATCCCAGCGAGACGCGGTTCTTTTCCTGGTCGAACTTGAGGACCTTGGCCGTGACTTCGTCGCCGACCGCCAGCACTTCCGACGGATGCTTGACGCGACGCCAGGCGAGGTCGGTGATGTGCAGCAGGCCGTCGATGCCGCCCAAGTCGACGAACGCGCCGTAATCGGTGATGTTCTTGACGATGCCCTTGACGACCGCGCCTTCGGACAGCGTGGCGAGCAGTTTCTCGCGGACCTCGCCCTGGCTCTCCTCGAGCACGGCGCGGCGCGACACGACGACGTTGTTGCGCTTGCGGTCGAGCTTGATGACCTTGAAGTCGAGCGCCTTGTTCTCGAACGGCGACGTGTCCTTGACCGGACGGATGTCGACCAGCGAACCGGGAAGGAACGCGCGGATGCCGTTGATCATGACGGTCAGTCCGCCCTTGACCTTGCTGGTGACCTGGCCCGAGACCACGAGGCCCTGCTCCATCGCGGCTTCGAGGTCGTGCCATGCCTTGAGGCGCTTGGCCTTGTCGCGCGACAGGCGCGTTTCGCCGTAGCCATCCTCGAGCGCTTCGATGGCAACGGTGACGAAATCGCCGGCCTTGACCTCGATCTCGCCCTTGTCATCCTTGAATTCTTCGATCGGAATGAACGATTCCGATTTCAATCCCGCGTTGACGACGACGACGTTGAACTCGACGCGCACGACTTCGGCGGTGATCAATTCGCCCTGGCGCATTTCCTGGCGCGAGAGCGACTCCTCGAACATCGCGGCGAAATCTTCCATCGGAGGATTCGGCGGCATCGTGGAGGTGGACATTTCGGTGGCGGTAGCCATGGGGGTTGGTTCCTTCATTGGTCAAAGCCGCCTGCCACGAGAACCCTTTTTCTCGGACCGGCGGGCTGGTGGGTCAATCCGCTTGTCGAGGCACCGGCTAAAGTGCGTCGTCTGCGGCGGTTCGTGGATTTCACTTTCTGAATCTGTCGCAAGTCCTTGAACAGCAAGCACTCCCAAGTTTGCAAACTCCTTCGCAAACCAGTTTTGCCAGGGCGCTGTTTTTCCTCCGTCGCCTCTGGCGCGCGGCTTATTTTTCGGCTGCGGCCCGGTACAGCCCGAGCACGCGGCCGATGGCCGCTTCGATCGTCATTGCGGTGGTATCCAGCAGGACGGCGTCGGCCGCGGGCTTGAGCGGCGCCGCCGCCCTTCCTGCATCCCGTGCATCGCGCTCCCGAATATCGCGCAAAAGACTTTCCATTGTAACGGAGATTCCTTTTGCGATCAACTGCTTATATCGCCGCCGCGCCCGCTCCTCCACGCTGGCGGTGACGAAGACCTTGACCAGCGCCTCCGGGAACACCACCGTGCCCATGTCCCGCCCGTCCGCGACGAGCCCGGGCGGCCGAAGGAACGCCTTTTGCCGGCCATACAGCGCGGTGCGGACGTCGCGGATGGACCGCCACCTGGGACGCCGCTGCGGAGACGGCCTCGGAGCGAATGGCTTCGGTCACATCCTGTCCGTCCAAGACGATGGTCCCGTCGCGAAAAACCACATCGAGACCGGCCGCGAGCCTCTGCCAGCGCGGGTGCATCCGCCAACCCAGTCTCTGTGCACAGGGCCTTCAGCGCCACCAGCCGATAGAGGGACCCGCTGTCCAGGTAATGGAACCCGAGGGCAGTCGCCACGCCGGCGGCCACCGTACCCTTGCCCGAGGCGGCCGGGCCGTCGACGGCGATCACCGGGGGCCGATCCGGCATCATTGGACTTCCCGTGCTATTTCCGCGAATGCGGCAAAGAAACCGGGAAAGGTCTTGCGCACGCAGCCGGGATCGTTGATCGTCACCGGCACGCCCCGCAAGCGTTGCCAGCGCAAAGCACATCGCCATCCGGTGATCATCGTAGGTGTCGATAGCCGCGCCATTGAGCGGCGCTGCGGATGACGGCGGCACGATGCGCATCCAATCGTTGCCGCTTTCCACAGTCACGCCCAGCTTGCCCAGTTCGGTCGCCATCGCGGCAATCCGGTCGGTCTCCTTGACGCGCCAGCTGCCGATGCCGGTGAGCGTGGTGGGCGCGTCGGCGAACAATGCGGTCATCGCCAGCGTCATCGCCGCGTCGGGAATCGCGACGCAGTCGATGCTGCCGCCGCGCAATCGCGTTCCGGTGCGCGCCTCGATCCAGTCGGGTCCGAAGCGGATGTCGGCGCCAAGGCGTTCGAGCACATCGGCGAACGCGACGTCGCCCTGGATCGATTCGCGCCCGACGCCCGTCACTCGCACCGGCCCGCCGCCGATCGCGCCCGCCGCCAGGAAATAGGACGCGGCCGACGCGTCGCCTTCGACAACGAAGGTGCCCGGGCTTGCATAGCGCGCTCCGGCAGGCACGACGAAGGTATTGGGGTCCGGCGACGCGACGGCAACGCCGAAGCGGCGCATCAGGTTGATCGTGATCTCGACGTAGGGCCGCGAAATCAGCGCGCCCGTCAACGTTAACCGTGGTCGCGGCCGTGCCGCTGCCCCGCGCCAGCGGCAATGCCATCAGCAGCGCGGACAGGAACTGGCTGGAGACGTCGCCACGAACGGCCACGGACGCGCCCGCGCCTGCCCCCGCCGTGCCGATCGCCAGTGGCGGAAATCGCTCGCTGGCCGAGATAGCGGACGTCGCAGCCCAGCGCGCGCAACGCGTCGACGAGGTCGCCGATCGGTCGCTCGTGCATCCTCGGCACGCCGGACAGTTCGTAGTTGCCGCCCAACACCGCAAGCACCGCAGTCAGCGGGCGAAACGCGGTGCCTGCGTTCCCGAGGAACAGCCTGCCGGCGTGGATGGGAAACCCGCCGCCTGCACCGGTCACCACGCACGATCTGCTCCGCCGCGTTGACTCGCAATGCCACGCCTAGGGACTTCAGCGCATCGATCATCCGGTCGGTATCGTCGGCAGCGAGCAGATCGACCAGTGTCGTCGTACCTTGCGCCAACGCCGCCAGCAGCAACGAGCGATTGGAGATGCTCTTCGATCCTGGCAACGCGACGACGCCCTCGGTACGCGCGACCGGCGGAAGCGCGAGCTGCGGCGGAAAAGCCATACCCACGCTTGCGCCTTGAGACGGCATCTTGCTCAGCCCTTGTCCTCGACGACCGGCTGCGCGCGCTTGGCTTCCCACGCGCGACGCGCCGTGCTGGCGCTTTCGAACAGCGCCGACAACGCCGCGCCGTCCCCGGCAGCAATGATCGCGCGCGCGCCTTGCAGCGCCTCGCCGTAGCGATCGATTTCGGCCAACAGCGCATCGCGGTTGGCGAGTGCAATGTCCCGCCACATCTCGGGCGAACCCGCGGCGATGCGCGTGAAATCGCGAAAGCCGCTTGCCGCATGATCGAAGTAGGCCGCCGCATCGGGGCGCGCGGCCAATTCCGCCACCAGCGCGAACGCCAGCACATGC
This sequence comes from uncultured beta proteobacterium, assembly GCA_963834045.1. Taxonomy (GTDB): domain Bacteria; phylum Pseudomonadota; class Gammaproteobacteria; order Burkholderiales; family Casimicrobiaceae; genus VBCG01. The sequence goes on from CAWIAK010000001.1 coordinate 717,708, forward strand.
GGCAGGTGCGACACCGCGGCGAAGATCGCGTCGTGGCGCGCGGCGTCCAGCGTCGTCACCCGCGCGCCGCACGCCTGCCACATCGCGGCGATACGCTCCAGCGCATGCGCCGCCGTCACCGGCAATGGCGCGAGGATGACGTTGCGTCCGTCGAACAACGCGGGAAATGCCGCGCCTGCCCCGGTGCGCTCGGTACCGGCGATCGGATGGCCCGGAACGAAGCGCGGCAACGCGGGCCCGAACGCGGCGCGCGCGGCAGCGATCACATCCTGCTTCGTGCTCCCGGCATCCGTGACCAGCGTATGAGCGCCGATCGCCGGCGCAATGGCGGCAAACAGCGCCGGATACTGGGCGACGGGCGCGGCCACCAGAACCACATCGGCGTCATGCAACTCGCCCGTCCAGTCCTGGTCGAGGCGCTGCGCGCGAATCGATGATTCCCAGACGCATCGCTTCGTCGAGATTCGCGGCCGTGCGGCCGATGCCGACGACACTGGCCGACCGCCCCGGCGCGGCGCAATGCCAGCGCGCAGGAACCGCCGATGAGGCCGACGCCGACGACGGCGAGTTTGTCGATGCGCAAGGGAGTGGCAGCGGCGACGAAGGCCGTCAGCGCCCCAGCGCGGAACGCAAGCGCGGCCAGGAAGCGCTCGTTCTCATCGCTCAGGCCGACCGAGACGCGCAGCCATTCCGGCAATCCATAGTTGGCGACGGGCCGCACGATCACGCCTTGCGCCAGAAGGCGTTGATTGACCGTCGCGGCATCGCCGACCTTGACCAACGCGAAATTGCCATGGGACGGCAGCGTTTCGAGGCCCAGTTGGGCGAATCCGGCGGCCAGCTGCGCGAGTCCCCTGCGATTGAGCGCGCGGCTCTCGTCGACGTAGTCGGTATCCGCCAGCGCCGCGACGGCCGCTGCCTGCGCCAGCGCATTGACATTGAACGGCTGGCGCACCCGGTTGAGCATGTCGGCCATGCCCGCATCCATGATGCCGTAGCCGACGCGCAGCGCCGCCAGTCCGAACGCCTTGGAAAACGTCCGCGACACCAACAGGTTCGGAAAGCGCGACAGCCAGCCGACGCTGTCGCAGCGATCGGCCGGTTCCAGGTATTCGTTGTACGCCTCGTCGAGCACCACCAGGATCTCGGACGGGACCGACGCAATGAACGACAGGAGTTCCGCGGCGGCCACGAACGTGCCGGTCGGGTTGTTCGGATTGGCGACGAAGATCATGCGCGTGCGCGCAGTGACCGCCGCGCGCATCCGCGGCAGGTCGTGCCCGAACGCCAGCGCCGGCACTTCCACGCCGGTGGCGCCGCGAGCCCGCGTGGCAAGCGGGTACACGGCGAATGCGTGCTGCGCGTAGATGGCCTCGTCGCCCGGGCGCAGGTACGCCTGCGTCGCGAGTTCGAGGATGTCGTTGGAGCCGTTGCCGAGCACGATCTGCGCCGGATCGACGCCAAGCTTTTGCGCGAGCGCCGCCTTGAGCGCAAAGCCGTTCCCGTCCGGATAGCGCGTCACTTCGGCGGCCGCCGCGGCGATGGCCGCGAGCACGGCGGGACTCGGTCCGCGCGGATTCTCGTTGGACGCAAGCTTCACGATCGTCCTCGGGTCGAGATCCAGGTCGCGCGCGACGTCCTCGATCGATTTGCCAGGTATGTAGCGCGCGAGTTCGCGCACATAGGAGGGAGCAACCGGGGCAGCCAGCGTCATGTGCGGATCAATCGAGCGCCGCCGGATACGAACCGAGCAGCTTGAGGAAAGGAGCCTTGTCCGCGAGTTCGCCGAGCGCCGCGGACAGCTTCGGGTCGTCGCGATGGCCGGCCAGGTCGACGAAGAACAGGTATTCCCACAGGCCGGTGCGCGCCGGGCGCGATTCGAAGCGGGTCATCGAAACGCCATGGCGCGCCAGCGGCTCCAGCAACTGGTAGACGGCGCCGGGCCGATTGGGGCAGGACATCACCAGCGAGGTTTCGTCGCGACCCGAGGCGCCGACTTTCTGGCGGCCGAGCACCCAGAAGCGCGTGGTGTTGTTGGGTTCGTCCTCGATATGCGCGGCGAGATTTGCAAGCTTGTAGATCACCGCGGCATTCTCGCCCGCGATCGCCGCCGTCCCCGGCTCGGCCGCGGCCAGCCGCGCCGCTTCGGCGTTGCTCGACACGGCAACGCGCGGCACCGTCGGCATGTGCGTTGGCGAGCCAATGCACGCATTGCGCGAGCGACTGCGCGTGGCTGTAGATGCGCGTCACGCCGGCGAGCGAGACCTCGTTGGACAGCAGGTTCTGCTGCACGCGCAGCTTCACTTCGCCGCACACCGACAGGTCGGTCAGGCACATGAGATCGAGCGTGCGCCCAACCGCGCCTTCGGTGGAGTTCTCGACCGGCACCACCGCGTAGTCGCATTGGCCGCTCTCCACCGCGCGGAAAATTTCGTCGATCGTCGCCAGCGGCACCGCGTCGACGAACGCGCCGAAATGCCTGGCGACGGCGGCATGGCTGAACGTGCCGGCCGGCCCCAGGTACGCGACCTTGAGTTTCTGTTCCAGCGCCAGGCATGCCGACATGATCTGCCGGAAGATTCCGGTCACGGCGGCATCGGGCAGCGGCCCCGCATTGCCGGCCGCGAGCGCGGTGAGCACCTGGGCCTCGCGTTCCGGCCGGTACGCGCTCGACCCCTCCTTCAGCGCGCCGATGGCCTGCGCGTGGCGCGCGCGCGCATTGAGGTTGGCGAGGATCTCGCGGTCGAGCGCGTCGATCGCGGCCCGGTGGGCGGCGAGGTCGGCATCCTCTCCGGCAGGTGCGGCCTTGGACATGAGTGGGCGCCCTATTCCTCGACGCCTTCGTCGTCCGTCTCCGCGACGCGCTCCAGCCCCGCGAGCTTCTCGCCGTCGTCCAGGTTGATCAGCGTCACGCCTTGCGTCGACCGGCTCATTTCCCGGATCGACTTCACGCTGGTGCGGATCAGCACGCCGCCCGTGGAAATGAGCATCACTTCGTCGTCCGGCCGCACCAGCGCCGCGCCGATGACCTGGCCGTTGCGCTCGCTCTGCTGGATCGCGATCATGCCCTTGGTGCCCCGGCCGTGACGCGTGTACTCGACGATCGGCGTGCGCTTGCCATAGCCCTTTTCCGTTGCCGTCAGCACCGACTGCGTTTCATCTTCCGCGACCAGCATCGAGATCACGCGCTGCTTCTTGTCCAGCATCATGCCGCGCACGCCGTGCGCGTTGCGACCCATCGGCCGCACGTCGTTCTCGTCGAAGCGCACCGCCTTGCCGCCGGAGCTGAACAGCATCACGTCGTGCTTGCCGTCGGTGAGCGCCACGCCGATCAGCGAGTCGCCGTCGGTCAGGTCGACCGCGATGATGCCGGACGGGCGCGGACGCGAGAATTCCGACAGCGGCGTCTTCTTGACCGTGCCCATCGCCGTGGCCATGAACACGAATTGCTCTTCCGTGAACTCCTTGACCGGCAGGATGGCCGTGATCTTCTCGTTGTCGACCAGCGGCACCAGGTTGACGATGGGCTTGCCGCGCGACGCGCGCGAACCCTGCGGCACGTTGTACACCTTGAGCCAGTAGACGCGGCCGCGGTTGGAAAAGCACAGGATGTAGTCGTGCGTGTTGGCGATGAACATCCGGTCGATGAAGTCGTCTTCCTTCGTGGCCGTCGCCTGCTTGCCGCGTCCGCCGCGGCGCTGCGCGCGATATTCCGCCACCGGCTGCGACTTCATGTAGCCGCCATGCGACAGGGTGACCACCAGGTCCGCCGGCGCGATCAGGTCCTCGAGCGACAGGTCCACGCCCTGCGCGACGATTTCCGAGCGGCGGGCGTCGCCGAACTGGTCGCGGATCGCGGTGAGTTCGTCGCCGATGATCTTGGTGACGCGCGCAGGCTTGGCGAGGATGTCGAGAAGATCGACGATCAGCGCCATCACTTCGCGGTATTCGCCGGTGATCTTTTCCTGTTCCAGGCCGGTGAGGCGCTGCAGGCGAAGCTCGAGGATCGCCTGCGCCTGCGCGTCGGACAAACGGTAGCCTTCCTTGCTCCAGCCGAATTCGACCGGCAGGCCGTCGGGCCGCGCCGCGTCCGCCGCCGCGCGCTGCAGCATCTCCTCGACGATCGACGAACGCCAGCGTTTCGCCATCAGCGCGACCTTGGCTTCGGGCGGCGTCGGCGAGGCCTTGATCAGCGCGATGATCTCGTCGACGTTGGACAGCGCGACCGCCAGGCCTTCCAGGATGTGGCCGCGTTCGCGTGCCTTGCGCAGTTCGAAACGGGTGCGGCGCACGACCACTTCGCGCCGATGGATGAGGAAGTACTCGAGGAACTGCTTCAGGTTGAGGATGCGCGGCTGGCCGTCGACCAGCGCCACCATGTTCATGCCGAAGCTGTCCTGCAGCTGCGTGAGCTTGAACAGGTTGTTGAGGACGATCTCCGAGACTTCGCCGCGCTTCAGCTCGATCACGACGCGCATGCCGGACTTGTCCGATTCGTCGCGCAGGTCGGAAATGCCCTCGAGACGCTTTTCGCGCACGAGCTCGCCGATCCGGATGAGCAGGTTGGCCTTGTTCACCTGGTACGGAATTTCGTCGACGATGATGGCCTGGCGGCCGCCCTTGTCGATGTCCTCGATGTGCGTGCGCGCGCGGATCACCACGCGGCCGCGGCCGGTGCGGTAGCCTTCGCGCACCCCTTCCAGTCCGTAAATGATCCCGGCCGTCGGGAAATCCGGCGCGGGGATGATCTCCATCAACTCGTCGACGGTGATCTCGGCATTGGCCAGCAACGCGAGGCAACCCGTGACCGTTTCCACGAGGTTGTGCGGCGGGATGTTGGTGGCCATGCCCACGGCGATGCCGGACGACCCGTTGATGAGCAGGTTGGGCAGGCGCGACGGCAACACCGCCGGCTCCAGCTCCTTGCCGTCGTAATTCGGGACGAAATCGACGGTTTCCTTGTCGATGTCCGCCAGCAGTTCGGAAGCGATCTTCTGCAGCCGGCACTCGGTGTAGCGGTAAGCCGCAGCCGAGTCGCCGTCCACGGACCCGAAATTGCCCTGGCCGTCGACCAGCGGATAGCGCAGCGAAAATTCCTGCACCATGCGGACCAGCGCCTCGTAGGTGGCGCTGTCGCCATGCGGATGGTATTTCCCGAGGACGTCGCCGACGACCCGCGCGCATTTCACATACGGGCGGTTCCAGACGATATTGGCCTCGTGCATCGCAAAGAGCACGCGGCGATGTACCGGTTTCAAGCCGTCGCGGACGTCCGGCAGTGCGCGCCCAACGATCACGCTCATGGCGTAATCGAGGTAGGAATGCCGCATTTCGGCTTCGAGGCTTACGGGAAGGGTTTCTTTGGCGAACTGCTCCATGGGCATCAGGGGTCGTTTCGGCGAAAAGCTGGGTTGGAAAGCGGGCGAAGCGGTATTTCGGCCGCGGAAGCGGGCTTTTCCGGTTGGAAGGCTTGCGGCGGCACCGTTTTGCGGCGCACACACAACCCGTCACGTCTCCGGAGGCCCTTGAAAGCACGCAATTTTATCACGGCGTTGTATTGCCGCGACAGTTGTTCAACCCTGGCAGTCCCGGGGTTCCTTTTCTTTGCGGCACGAAAACCCGTGTGCTATATTTCCTGAGGAGACAAAGCATTTGTCGCGTCAGGCATTTACGTGATGCGCAAAATCGTCAAGTTCGTATAAAACTTGTTCAAAACCAAAGCCAAAGGGGTAAAACAATGACTCGACGCTACGTGTGCGGTGCATTTGCTGGCGCGATGGCTGTGGCGTTCGCCGGCAGCGTCGGCGCACAAACGGCCGATCCAAAGGGCTATGTTCCAGGCACCGCGCCCTGCACCACGGGCTACGCCTGCACCGGCTATCCGACGCCTACCGATGGCACGGTAAAGAGCGGGGTCTATAACGGCACCAAGGGCATGGCCGGCAATCTGTGCTGGCGCACCGGCTATTGGGCACCGTCGATGGCGACCATCGAATGCGATCCGGACCTCGTGCCGAAGCCGCCACCGCCGCCGCCGCCCGCCGTTGTTCCGCCGCCGCCCCCGCCGCCCGCACCCCCGCCGGCGCCGGCTCCGCAGGTGCAGAAGATCACGCTGGCATCGAAGGCGCTGTTCGACTTCGACAAGTACAATCTCAAGCCCGAAGGCAAGGCTGCGATTGACAGCGAGATCCTGTCCAAGCTTGCGCAGGTGCAGAAGCTCGAGCTGGTCCTGGTCACCGGCCACACCGACCGCATCGGCACGCAGCAATACAACCAGAAGCTGTCGGAACGGCGCGCTGACGCTGTCCGCGACTACCTGGTGAGCAAGGGCGTCCCGAAGGACAAGATCGAGACGCTGGGCATGGGCAAGACCCAACCGATCCCGGGCGTGGTCTGCGACATGAAGATGTCCAAGGAACTGATCGCCTGCCTCGCGCCGAACCGTCGCGTGGAAGTCGAAGTCAAGGGCGAGATCATCGTCAAGAAGTAACGCACCACTGCTGCAAAAGGGCCCCGCTTCGCGCGGGGCCTTTTTTTTGCCCGGCGGCCCAAAGTGCAAACCTATTTTGGGCCGTTGCACAAAGCGGATTAATGTTGTGAATCGCTGGCGGAGCCAGACGATTCACAAATGAAAGTGCGAAACTAGCGGCGTGGCTTCGATGACCGTTCCCCAAATTGTTGACCTGCGCATCGACGCGGGCTGGATTGTCCCCGTCGAGCCCGCAGGCGTGCTTACCGGTCACGCGCTGATCGTCGACCGCGGGCGGATCGTCGCGGTGCTCCCCACGGAAGCGGCCGACGACGCGTTCGCGCCGCGCACGACGCACGACCTGCCGGCGCATGCGCTGATCCCCGGCCTCGTGAATGCGCACACGCACACGGCGATGACGCTGCTGCGTGGCGTCGCGGACGACTTGCCTCTGAAGTCCTGGCTCGAAGGCCACATATGGCCGCTGGAGGCGCGCTTCGTCGCACCCGAATTCGTCTACGACGGGACGCTGCTCGGCGCCGCGGAGATGTTGCGCGGCGGCGTGACCTGCTGCAATGACATGTATTTCTTTCCCGATGCCGCCGCGCGCGCGTACGAGACCGCAGGCATGCGCGCGTTGCTGGGAATGCCGGTGCTGGACTTTGCGACGCCTTATGCCGCCGGATGCCGACGGGTGCCTGCAACGCGGACTCGCGGCGCGCGATGCGTTCAAGCACGCGCCGCTGCTCGCCTTTGCGCTTGCCCCGCACGCGCCCTACACCGTCAGCGATGCGTCGTGGGAAAAGATCGTCATGTACTCGCGGCAACTCGACCTCCCGATCCAGACCCACCTTGCAGAAACGCGGCACGAGGTTGAAGAATCGCTTGCGGCGACCGGCCTTACGCCGCTGGCGCGGCTCGACCGTCTCGGCGCAACCGGACCGGGCTTCATCGCCATTCACGCGGTCCACCTCGAATCCACGGACATGGCGCTTCTCGCCGCGCAGGGCTGCCACGTCGTGCATTGCCCCACCTCCAACATGAAACTCGCCAGCGGCATCGCGCCCGTCACGGAACTGCTGCGACAGGGCACCAACGTCGCACTGGGCACGGACGGCGCCGCATCCAACAACCGGCTCGACATCATGGGAGAAATGCGCCTGGCCGGCCTGCTGGCCAAGGTTGCAAGCGGGAATCCCGCATCGGTGCCTGCAGCCATGGCCCTGCGGATGGCCACGTTGAACGGCGCGGCGGCATTGGGACTCGACGCGCAAACGGGTTCGCTTTCGGCCGGCAAGCAGGCAGATCTCGTCGCCATCGACATGTCGGGTCTCGGCACGTCGCCGATGTACGATCCGGTTTCGCACATTGCCTATGCGGCCGGTCGCGAGTGCGTCACCGACGTCTGGGTGGGTGGAGAACGCGTCGTGGCGGACCGCCGGCTCACCACGATCGACGAAACAGCGCTGCTGGCGCGCACGCGCGCGTGGCAGCAGCAATTGGCCTCAACTTCCAACCGGACCTGACCATGAGTTCAAGCGAACCGTCCTCCGCCACCGGCAATGTCGACCCCGGCGAGGTCGCCAAGTTCGGCGCGCTGGCGCACCGCTGGTGGGACCCGGAAAGCGAGTTCCGGCCGCTGCACGAGATCAATCCGCTGCGCCTCGAATGGATCGATCGCGTGACGGGCGGCATCCAGGACAAGATCGTGCTCGATGTCGGATGCGGCGGCGGCATCCTGGCCGAGTCCATGGCTGTGCGCGGCGCGAAGGTGACGGGCATCGACCTCGGCGAGAAGGCGCTCGGCGTGGCCAAGCTGCATCGCCTCGAGTCCGGCGTGGCGGTCGAATACCGGCTGATTGCGGCCGAAGCGCTCGCGGCGGAATCCCCGGGCAAGTTCGACGTCGTCACCTGCATGGAATTGCTCGAGCATGTGCCGGACCCTGCGGCGATCGTGACGGCCTGCGCGGCGCTGGCCGCTCCCGGCGGCACCGTCGTCTTTTCCACGCTCAACCGGAATCCGAAGTCCTACGCGTTCGCCATCCTCGGCGCGGAATACCTGCTGCAGATCCTGCCCAAAGGAACGCACGACTGGGCCAAGTTCCTGCGGCCCGCCGAACTCGCGACATTCGCGCGACGCTCGGGACTCGACCTCACCGACCTGATCGGAATGACCTACAACCCGTTCACGAAGTCGTTTCGCCTGGAACCGGACACGTCGGTCAACTACCTCGCCGCCTACCGCAAACCCGCCGCGCGCGCGCACCATGCCGGCTGACGCCGCGCGGCCGGCGCCGCGCCCGCTGCCGGTCGACGCCGTGCTGTTCGACCTGGACGGCACGCTCGCCGACACCGCCGGTGACCTTTCGCTTGCGCTGAACCGCGTGCGCGCGGATCGCGGACTGGCGCCCGTGCCTGTGGACAGCCTGCGCGCGCACGCATCGTCCGGCGCGCGCGGCCTGCTGGCCGCAGGCATGGGCATCACGCCGGAGGCGCGCGATTACGAAGAACTGCGCGAGGCGTTCCTCGCGCACTATGCCGCGTGCCTCGCCGAAACCACCGTGCTGTTCGCCGGCGTGGCCGAGTTGCTCGATGCCCTCGACGAGCGCGGCATGCGCGTGGGGCATCGTCACCAACAAATTCGCGCGTTTCACCGAACCCGTCGTGAACGCGCTGGCGCTGGCCGAACGCGCGGCGACGGTGGTGTCCGGCGACACGACGCCGCACCCGAAACCACACCCGGCGCCGCTGCTGCACGCGGCGAGCGGCCTGCGCGTTCCACCGTCGCGATGCATGTACGTCGGCGACGATCTGCGCGACATCGTCGCGGGCAACGCCGCCGGGCATGCCGACGATCGTCGCCGAATACGGCTACATGGGCACCGGCGAGGCCAGCGATACGTGGCCCGCGACCGGCTGGATCGCCGATCCGCTGGCGTTGCTGGACTGGCTGCCTTCGCGCGGCACCCGCTGATATCGAAGCGTCGCTACGGGCAGGTCCCGGCGTTCAGCAGCAGCCATTCGCGCTTCACGCCGCCGCGCGAACCCACCAGGCGCACCGCCTGTCCGGCCGTCAGCGGGCGCAGGACGGCGGTGACGATGTCGTCGGGCGCGCGCAGGGCGATGCCATTGGCCTGTTCGATGCGGTCGCCCTTCTTCATCGCGAGCATCGCGGAAAAACCGCTGTCGTCGCGGACGGTCAACGCGCCGCCGTCCGCCGCCGCCAGCGCCGCCCACGCATCGGGCTGCGCGATGATGCCGCCCACCAGTTCGGCGTTGAGGCGCAGCGTGTCGCCCTTGAATCCGGAAGGTGGCGTGCACGCGCGCGGCTCTGGCCGCAGGCTTGGCCACGGTCGGCTGGGCCGGCGGCGCGCAGCAGCAGCCGCCGTTCGCCATTGGCGTCGCGCACCGTGACGCCATCGCGCTGCACGGAAACCAGGGACACGTCGTCGACAATGGGCTTTCCCGCCGCAACGAGCTTCGGTCCCGCCGGCACCCGGAACAATGCGAAGCCCTTGCCGCCCTCCTCGGCAAGCACGCCGAGCAGGCGCATGTCGCCAGCCAACCGCGCGCGCGGGCGCGTCGGGCGCCGCCGGCGCGGTCGCGGGCGCCGCGAACAGTCCCGACGCCAGCAACACCAGCGCCGGCTCCTGCGGCGCGGCAGGCACGAAGGCAACCGTCGCGGGACCGAACGCGCGCCAGCCCCACCACGCGACGACGATGGCGAGCAGCGCGGCGGCCAGCAGCACGGCAAGGCCCGCCACGGCGGTGAGCGCGCGCGATGCCCATGGCGAGCTCGGCACCAGCGTTACCAAGGGACAAGGACCTCCTGCGGCACGCCGCTATAATCGATCGTTTTCGGCACGGACACTCTCCGCGTGAATCCCCGTCTTGCGCTGCTGCAACCCTATCCGTTCGAACGGCTGCGCGCGCTGTTTGCCGGCATCACGCCCGATCCCGCCAAGCGCGCGATCAGCCTCGCCATCGGCGAGCCGAAGCATCCGACGCCGCGCCTGGTGCTCGATGCGCTCTGCGCCGGCGGTCCGGGCCTCGCGAATTATCCCATGACGATGCGGTTCGCCCGCGTTGCGCGAAGCCATTGCCGGATGGCTGACGCAGGCGCCACGCCGTGCCGCCACTGGATCCGGCGACGCAGGTGCTGCCGGTCCTTGGCAGCCGCGAAGCGTTGTTCGCGTTCGCGCAGACCGTCATCGACGACACGCGCGCCGGCGCCACCGTCGTCGTGCCGAATCCGTTCTACCAGATCTACGAAGGCGCGGCGCTGCTTGCCGGCGCGACGCACGTGGTGCGTCAACGCCGACGCCGCCGCGTCGTTCACGCACGATTGGCACGGCGTGCCGCAGGACGTCTGGGCGCGCACGCAGCTCCTTTACGTCTGCTCGCCCGACAACCCGACGGGCCGCGTCTTCGGACCTCGCCGAATGGCGCGAGCTGTTCGCGCTTTCCGACCGCCATGGCTTCGTGATCGCGTCGGACGAATGCTATTCGGAGATATTCTTCGACGAAGCGCGTCCGCCGCTCGGGGCGCTGGCCGCGGCGCACGCGCTGGGCCGCGACGGGTATCCGCGCCTGGCCGTGTTCGGAAGCCTGTCCAAGCGCTCCAATGCACCCGGACTGCGCTCCGGCTACGTGGCGGGAGACGCCGCGTTGATGAAGGCGTTCCTGCTGTACCGCACCTATCACGGCGCGGCCATGTCGCCCGCCGTCGCGGCCGCCAGCATCGCCGCCTGGAACGACGAAGCGCACGTGATCGCCAATCGCGCCGAATACGCGGCCAAGTTCGCGGCGCTGCAGCCGGTGCTGGCGCCCTGGCTGCCGTGCGCCATGCCCGACGCCGCGTTCTACCTTTGGGCGCGAACGCCGATCGACGACGCGCAATTCGCGCGGCGCCTGCTGGCCGAGGAGAACGTGGCGGTCGTTCCCGGCAGTTTCCTGGCCCGCGATGCCCATGGAACCAATCCCGGGCGAGACCGGATCCGGCTGGCGCTGGTGGCGCCCGCCGCGGAGTGCGCGGAGGCCATCGCCCGGGTCGTGGCCTTTGCCCGGCGGCTCTGAGCCGTCCACGCCCCGGCTCGGAACGCTTCATCCCGATCCGGGACGTCTCTGTCGGACAACGCGGTCACGGCGCCCGGCGCGACCCTAAAATTCCGCCCATGGCTTCCAATCTCGAACTTCCCGCGCCCGCGCCCGGGACTCCTGCCCGGGCTCGCCAGCGGCTTCCGCGTTTCCTGGCCCACGCTGCTGCTGATTCTCGCGATCAATACCGCCATCGCGCTGCTCCTCTCGATCGAGGACAAGCGGCCGTTCTGGCATCCGTTCATGTCCGCGCAGATCTTCGGCCTGACCATCGCGTACGTGGTCAACGCGGCCAGGCCCTGGGGCAAGTCAAGGCCGGTCCGCGCGGCTGATCGGCGCCGTGGCCATCGGCACGTTGCTGGGCATCGTGATCCTGGTCGCCGCCAAGGGATACGTCGATCGGCGACCCGCAATACCAGCTTGCGAGGCGGTGCGCCCGCAGTGGGCGTGGTTCGCCTCGACCGGCACTGTCGGCGTTCATCATCGGCCTATGCGTCGAGCCTCGTCTTCCTGTTCAAGTTCCGCGAGGCGCACGCGGCCGCCGCACTGCATCAGGCGGAAGCCGAGCGCCACCTGATGTCGAAGCACGCGGTCGAGGCGGAACTGAAGCTCATGCAGGCGCAGGTCGAGCCGCATTTCCTGTTCAACACGCTGGCGTCCGTCCAATACCTGACGGAAACCGATCCCGCGCGAGGCCGGCAAGCTGCTGTCGCACCTGATCGACTACCTGCGCGCCGCGCTGCCGCAGCTGCGCGCGAGCTCGACGACGCTGGGCAAGGAGGTCGGCCTCGCGGCGGCGTATCTCAACATCCTGCAGATGCGCATGGGCGCGCGCCTCGCCTTCACGATCGACGTGCCGCCGGAACTCGCCGAGCATCCGTTTCCGCCGAACCTGCTGATCTCGCTGGTCGAGAACGCGATCAAGCACGGCGTGGAACCGGCGGCCGACGGCGGCGACGATCCGCGTCGCCGCGCGGCGCGACGGCGACGACGCTGACGGTCAGCGTGATCGACACCGGACGCGGCGGCGCGGCGCCCGTTGCCGGCCGGCCCGGCAACGGCGTCGGACTCGCCAACGTGCGCGAGCGGCTGGCGGCGTTGTATGGAGCGCGCGGCCGGTTTACGCTCGTGCGATGAGTCCCCGCGCGGCACGCACGCCACGCTGGCGATTCCCGTTCGAACGCGCTGAAGCACTGACCGATGCCCACCGCGCTGATCGCCGAAGACGAGCCGATGCTGCGCGCGCAGCTCAAATCGCGGCTCGCCGAGGCATGGCCGGAACTGGCGATCATCGCCGAAGCGGCCAACGGCGCGGACGCGCTGGCGATGTTCGACGCGCACCAGCCCGACATCGCGTTCCTGGACATCCGCATGCCGGTGAAGACCGGCATCGAGGTCGCGCATGCGCTGGAAGGCCGCTGCCATGTGGTGTTCGTGACCGCCTATGACGAGTACGCGATCACCGCCTTCGACGAAGGCGCCGTCGACTACGTGCTGAAGCCGGTCAATCCCGAGCGCATCGCCAAGGTCGTCGCGCGCCTCAAGTCGCGGCTCGCCAGCGCGCCGCTCGACCTTTCGCAGGTGCTTGCCCGGCTGGCGGCTCGCGATGGCGGCGGATACCTCAAATGGATCCGCGCATCGCTGGGCGCGACGATGAAGCTGATCGCCACGGACGACGTGCTGTACTTCCAGGCCGAAGACAAGTACACCAAGGTCGTCACCGCCGCAGGCGACGCGCACATCAAGAAGCCGATCAAGGAGCTGTTCGAGGAACTGGACCCGGAAGCGTTCTGGCAGATTCATCGCGCGACGATCATCAACCTGCGCGCCATCGCGAAAATCGAGCGCGACTGGCGCGACCAGCCCATCATCAGCCTGCGCGACCGCGGCGAGAAGCTGACCGTGTCGCGCACGTTCGCGCACCGCTTCAAGGCCATGTGACGCGCGGGAAACCGGGGATCCCGCCAAGTCGCGCTAAAATGGCGGTTTTTCTGCGGATTTCCAATGGGTTCGTTGTCCGAAACAATCGATGCCGCGTGGGAGCGGCGAGCCGAACTGTCGCCGGCCGCGGCGCCGCCGGCCGTGCGCGATGCGGTGGAGCACGCCATTGCCGAGCTCGACGCCGGACGCGCGCGCGTCGCCGAGAAGATCGACGGGCAATGGGTCACGCGGCAATGGCTCAAGAAGGCGGTCCTGCTTTCGTTCCGGCTGCGCGACAACCGCATCGTCGCGTCGCCGAGCGCGGCAACGCCAGGCGGACCGCGGCTGCCCCAGTTCTACGACAAGGTGCCCACCAAATTCGAGGACTACACGGAAGCTGACTTCGCCGCGGGCGGGTTTCGCGTGGTCCCCACGGCCGTGGTCAGGCGCGGCGCGTTCATCGCCAGCAACGTCGTGCTGATGCCCTCGTTCGTCAACATAGGCGCCTACGTGGACGAAGCCACGATGGTCGACACCTGGGTCACCGTCGGCTCGTGCGCCCAGATCGGCAAGAACGTGCACCTGTCGGGCGGCGTCGGCATCGGCGGCGTGCTCGAGCCGCTGCAGGCCAATCCGACGATCATCGAGGACAACTGCTTCATCGGCGCACGCTCCGAGGTGGTGGAAGGCGTGATCGTCGAGGAGAATTCGGTGCTGGGCATGGGCGTGTTCATCAGCCAGAGCACCAAGATCTACAATCGCGCGACGCGCGAGGTGAGCTACGGACGCGTGCCGGCGGGCTCGGTCGTCGTCGCCGGCAGCCTGCCGTCGGGCGACGGAGGCTGCAACCTGTACTGCGCCGTGATCGTCAAACAGGTGGACGCGAAGACGCGTTCGAAGACCAGCATCAACGAATTGCTGCGCGCGTAGGCCACACGACACCATGTCCGTCCAACTCAAATCCGCCGCCGACATCGAAGGCATGCGCGTCGCCGGGCGCCTGGCCTCCGAGCTGCTCGATTACCTGACGCCGCACGTGATCCCCGGCGTCACCACGGGCGCCATCAACGACCTCGCCCACGATTACATGGTCAACCAGCAGGGGACGGTCCCGGCCACGCTCAACTACGCGCCACCGGGCCACACGCCCTATCCCGCGTCGCTGTGCACGTCGGTGAACCACGTCGTCTGCCATGGCATCCCCGGCGACAAGAAGCTGAAGGACGGCGACATCGTCAACATCGATGTCACCGTGATCAAGGATGGCTACCACGGCGACACGAGCCGCATGTTCTATGTCGGCAAGCCGTCCATCCAGGCGCGGCGCCTGGCCGAGATCACGTACGAGGCGATGTGGCGCGGCATCCGCGCCGTGCAGCCCGGCGCGCACCTGGGCGACATCGGGTCCACGATCCAGAAATTCGCCGAAGGCCATGGCTTTTCCGTCGTGCGCGAATTCTGCGGCCACGGCATCGGCACGCAGTTCCACGAGGACCCGCAGGTGCTCCACTACGGACGCGCGGGCACCGGCCTCAAGCTGCTGCCGGGAATGATCTTCACGGTCGAGCCGATGATCAACGCCGGCCGGCCGGGCATCCGCTGCCTGGCCGACGGCTGGACGATCGTCACCGCCGACCATTCGCTGTCCGCGCAGTGGGAACACACGGTGCTGGTCACCGAAGCCGGCGTCGATGTGCTGACGACCTCCGCCGGCGCGCCCTCCGCCGCCGCCGGTCGCCTGATTCCGGCAGCCATGGCGTCCGCGCCATCGCTTGCGGCCGTTGCCGCGGACGACAAGGCTGGCGTCCCGCTTGCCGGCGTTCGCTTAGGCGTATGGCGCGACGAGCTGAAGCGCGGACGGGAGGCGCTGCGCGCCGCGTTCTTCGCCAAGCCCGACACGCCGAAACTGCTGCGCGAACACGCGCGCCTGGTCGATCGCGTCGTGCGCGGCGTCTGGCGCGAGTCGGACGATGCCCGCGGAACTGGCCCTGCTCGCCGTCGGAGGCTATGGCCGCGGCCAGCTGTTCCCGCACTCGGACGTCGACGTGCTGATCCTGCTGCCGGAACAGGGGCACGCTCCGGCCGCGGCGATCGAGCGCTTCTTCGCGACGCTGTGGGACATCGGCATCGAACTGAGCCACGCCGTGCGCACGGTCGGGCCAGTGCGGATCGGAGATGGCCGGCGACGCCACGATCCGCACGAGCCTGCTGGAAAACCGCTTCCTGCACGGCTCGCGCCGGCTGCTGCGCGACTTCCGCGGCATGTTCGCGGAAAGCATGGACGTGCGCAGCTTCTACGCGGCCAAGGCGCTCGAGCAGCAGCAACGGCACCAGAAGTTCAACGACGCGATCTACAACCTCGAGCCCAACGTCAAGGAAAGCCCGGGCGGCCTGCGCGACCTGCAGACGGTGCTGTGGATCAGCCGCGCCGCCGGACTGGGCACGTCGTGGGCCGAACTCGCGCGGCACGGCCTGATGACCATCGCGCGAGGCGCGCGCCGTTTCCCGGCAGGAACGCTTCATCGGCGCGATGCGCGTGCGCCTGCACTACCTGTCCGGCCGGCGCGAGGATCGCCTGGTGTTCGACCAGCAGGCGGCGCTGGCGAAGCAGCTCGACCTGGTCGACACGCCGGCGAAGCGGGCCAGCGAGCAGCTGATGCAGCGCTACTACCGGGCCGCCAAGCTGGTGCGGCAGGTCAACATCATCCTGCTGCAGAACCTGCATGCGCGGCTGCACCCGGCCGCCACGACGCCGGTCCCGCTCGACGACGAATTCCAGACGGTGGACGAACTGCTCGACATGCGCGACGAAGACCTGTTCGCGCGGCGTCCTTCGGCCATGCTCGACGCGTTCCTGATGATGCAGAAGCACCGCGCGCTGAAGGGCATGACGGCGCGGACGCTGCGCGCGCTGTGGCGGAACCGGCGGCTCATCGATGCGACGTTCCGGCGCGACCCCGCCAACCGCGCGCGGTTCATCGAGATGTTCCGCATCGGCCTGGGCCTGCTGCACGAGCTGCGGCGGATGAACCTGTTCGGAATCCTCGGGCAGTACCTGCCGATGTTCGGGCGCATCGTCGGCCAGATGCAGCACGACCTCTTTCACGTCTACACCGTCGACGAGCACATCCTGATGGTGATCCGCAACCTGCGCCGCTTCACCGAGGCGCAGCATGCGCACGAGTATCCGACGTGCTCGCGGCTGATGGCCGATTTCGAGCGGCGCGAAGTGCTGTATCTCGCCGGGCTGTTCCACGACATCGCGAAGGGACGCGGCGGCAACCATTCGAAGCTGGGCGCGCGCGACGCGCGGCGCTTCTGCCGCGAGCACGGCCTGTCCGGATACGACAGCGAGCTGGTCGCGTGGCTGGTGCAGGAGCACCTGATGATGTCGGCCACGGCGCAGAAGCAGGACCTGACCGATCCCGCCGTGGTGGCGGCCTTCGCGCACAAGAGTCGGCACGCAGCGGCGGCTGGCGGCGCTGTACCTGCTCACCGTCGCCGACATTCGCGGCACCAGCCCCAAGGTGTGGAACGCGTGGAAGGCCAAGCTGCTCGAGGACCTCTACCACGGCGCGCGCGCCGCGCTCGCGGGAGAGGCGCCGACGCGCACGATCATGGACAGCATCGAGGCGCGGCGCGAGGACGCCCGCCGCCTGCTGCGCCTGTATGCCGTGCCGGACGGCGCGGAAACCGCGCTGTGGCGCCACCTCGACACGCCCTATTTCCAGCGCCACACGTCCGAGGAGATCGCGTGGCACGCGCGCCATCTGTACTGGCGCGCCGCCGGGACCGCGCCGGTGGTGAAGGCGCGCCTCGCGCGCGACGGCACCGGCCTGCAGGTGCTCGTCTACCTTCCCGACCAGAAGGACCTGTTCGCGCGGATCTGCGGCTTCTTCGGCCGGTCCGGCCTGTCGATCGTCGAGGCCAAGATCCACACCACGAGGGCGGGCTACGCGCTCGACACGTTTGCGGTGCTCGACCCGGCCAACCCGAACGCGTCCTACCGCGACACCATCCAGCTGATCGAATTCGAACTGTCGCGGCTCTTGTCGGAGCAGGCGCCGCTGGCGGTCCCGACCGGTGGCCGCATCTCGCGGCAACTGAAGCACTTCCCGCTCACGCCGGAGGTGCAGATCTTCCCCGACGACAAGGGCACGCACTACATCCTCGAAGTCGTGGCCGGCGACCGTCCGGGGCTGCTGGCCAGGATCGCCTATACGCTCGCCCGCGCCAACATCAACGTGGTCAGCGCCAAGATCAACACGCTGGGCGAACGCGCGGAGGACGTCTTCCTGATCGACGGCGCCCGGCTGCACGACGAGCAGGCGCTGCTGCGGCTGGAGACGGCGCTGTTCGAGGAACTGCGCCTGTAGGCCCGCCCGCCGTCACTCCTCGGCGTCGACGCCTTCCATGTCCGGGAAAAGCACGTCGGTGAAGCCGAACTGGCGCATGTCCGCGATGCGCATCGGGTACAGGATGCCGTCGAGATGATCGCACTCGTGCTGCACGACACGGGCGTGGAAATCCGTGCACTCGCGCTGGATGGGGACGCCGTTCGGATCGAACCCCGTGTAGCGCAGGCGCGTCCAGCGCGGCACGACGCCACGAAATCCCGGCACGGACAGGCAGCCTTCCCACCCGTCTTCGGTCTGGTCGCCCAACGGCGTCAGCACCGGATTGACGAGTTCCGTATAGGGAACCGGGTCTTCGTCCGGATAGCGCGGATTGTGTTCCATGCCGAAGATGACGACGCGCAGCGGCACGCCGATCTGCGGCGCCGCCAGCCCGGCGCCGTTCTGCGCGCGCATCGTGTCGCGCATGTCCGCGAGAAGCGCCGCGAGTTCCGGCGTGCCGAACCGCGTGACTTCCGACGAGCGCTCCCAGAGGCGCGGATCGCCCATCCGCAGCACGTCGCGAATCATCGTCCCTCCTCGGCAGGCGGCGGCACCAGCGGCGCGACGTGCTCGAGCAGCGTGCGCACGCGGTCCATCGCCGCCTCGAGCACGAGCGTGATGCCGTCCATCGAAATCGCCTGTGCGCTGTCGCCGCGGCCCGCGGCGTGATTGACGACGACGCAGATCGCCACATAGGCGAGGCCCAGTTCGCGCGCCAGCGCCGCCTCGGGCATGCCGGTCATGCCGACCAGCGTCGCGCCGTCCCGCTCCATCCGGTCGATTTCCGCGGCGGTTTCGAGGCGCGGGCCGTTCACGCAGCCGTAGACGCCGCCGTCCTGGAGGGCGATGCCGGCAGCGCGCGCCGCGGCCAGGCAGCTGACGCGCAATTCCGGCGTGTAGGGATGCGTGAAGTCGACGTGCACGACCGTCTGGTCGCCGCCGTCGAAGTAGGTCGTCTCGCGCCCCGACGTGTAATCGATCAGCGAGTGCGGAAGCACCAGGTCGCCCGGGCGGTTGGCTCCGATGGCGCCGACCGACGCCACGGCCACCACGGCCGTCGCCCCCCGCTGCTGCAGCGCCGACAGGTTGGCGCGATAGTTCACGCGATGCGGGGGGATGGTGTGGCCGTGCCCGTGCCGGGCCAGGAAAACCGCGTCGCGGCCGGCGATCTGGCCGAACAGCAGCGCGGACGACGGATCGCCGTAGGGCGTGCGCACCACTTCCCGATGCGCCACCTGCAGCGTCGACAAGCGGGTCAGACCGGTACCACCGATGATTGCGAGCATGAAACTTGCTTAGATTTGTCTATGTTTGTTGCGCGCCCCGCGGCGATGCCGCCGAGGGGTGCGGTCAGTGAAAGGATGCCGGTGGCGTGACGTGACGATTGCAGCCGGCAAAGGCTGGAAATTCCAGTCACTTCATGACATTATCATAGGAACCGTCGCGCCCTTCCGCGATCCGCGATAACCGCATTGTAGCTTTCGAGGCGCCCCATGTATCTCGACCGACTGTTCAAGCTGATGGCCGAAAAGCAGGCTTCGGACCTGTTCATTTCGTGCGGCGCGCCGATCAACATCAAGGTCAACGGCGTGGTCGCCCCCGTGTCCACGCAGCCGATGGACATCGAGACGGTCCGCCGGATCGCCTACGAACTGATGTCCAAGGAGCAGGCGCGCGAGTTCGAGAACGAGATGGAGATGAACCTCTCCCATCTCGATCGCAGCGTCGGCAACTTCCGCGTCAACATCTTCCGCCAGCGCGGGACCATCTCGCTGGTCATCCGCTACGTGCGCAGCAACGTGCCGCCGTACGAGGAGCTGAAGCTGCCGCCCGTGCTGCTCAACCTGATCATGGAAAAGCGCGGCATGGTGCTGGTCGCCGGGTCCACCGGCTCGGGCAAGTCGACGACGCTGGCGGCGATGATCGACTACCGCAACGCCAACCGCTCCGGCCACATCCTGACCATCGAGGACCCGATCGAATACCTGTTCGAGCACAAGCAGAGCGTGGTCAACCAGCGCGAGATCGGCGTCGACACGGTGAACTACCTGCAGGCGCTGCAGAACGCGCTGCGCGAGGCGCCCGACCTCATCATGATCGGCGAAATCCGCGACAAGGAAACGATGCAGCAGGCGCTGCTGCACACGCTGACCGGCCACCTGTGCCTGTCGACGATCCACGCCAACAACAGCTACCACGCGCTGTCGCGGATCATCAATCTCTTCCCGCACGACGCGCGCGCGGCCGTCCTGTCCGACCTCTCGATCGGCCTGCGCGCCATCGTCTCGCAGCGGCTGGTGCGCAACCGCGACGGCGAGCAGCAGCCCGCCGTGGAGATCCTGCTCAACACGACGCTGATCGCGGAACTCATCAAGAACGGCGAGTTCTCGCAGATCAAGGAAGCGATGGAGCAGTCGCTGTACCCCGGATCGCAGACGTTCGAGCAGGCGCTGTGCCGCCTCTACCTCGACGGCGTCATCACCTACGACGAGGCGATGACCGCCTCCGATTCGCCGACCAACCTCGCCTGGCAGATCAACCAGAACAGCCCGTCGTCGCGCGTCGACGCGATGGAGGCGGATCCGAAGACCGAGCAGCGGCGCATCGGCGCCGATTTCGCGACGATGACGATCAACACCGAACTGCTCGACCAGGCGCACTAGGAACCGTAGTCGGCCGCTGCTGCCGGCCGTCCCCGCCATTTGCTAACATCGCGGCATGGACACCGCCGCCTTGCCGACGCTGGCGCTTGCCCGCGAACTGATCGCACGGCGTTCGGTCACGCCGGACGACGCCGGCTGCCAGGCGCTGCTCGCCGAACGTCTCGTCCCGCTCGGATTCCACTGCGATACGCTGGTCGTCAACGGCGTCACCAACCTCTGGGCGCGCCGTGGCAACGTCGCGGCCGGTCGTCTGTTTCGCCGGCCATACCGATGTCGTGCCCACCGGTCCCGCTCGCCGCCTGGCACTCCGACCCGTTCGCGCCCACGGTGCGCGACGGCTACCTCTACGGGCGCGGCGCGGCCGACATGAAGGGTTCGCTCGCGGCGTTCGTCACCGCCATCGAAGGATTTCTCGCGGCCCATCCCGCCGCGCGCGGGTCCATCGCGCTGCTGCTCACGTCCGACGAGGAAGGCCCTTCCGTCGACGGCACGGCCAGGGTCGTCGAGCGCCTGGCGGCCGCCGGCGAGACGATCGACTATTGCGTGGTCGGCGAGCCTTCGTCCGTCGACGACCTGGGCGACATGATCAAGAACGGCAGGCGCGGCACGCTGTCCGGCACGCTGACCGTGAACGGCGTGCAGGGGCACATCGCGTATCCGCATCTCGCGCGCAATCCGATCCACCTCGTCGCGCCGGTGCTGGCCGAACTCGCGGCGATGCAATGGGATGCCGGCAACGAGTATTTTCCGCCGACCACCTGGCAGTGTTCCAACATCCATGCCGGTACCGGCGCGAACAACGTCATTCCCGGCACGCTGGACGTGCAGTTCAATTTCCGCCACTCGACGGAGAGCACGCGCGAGTCGCTGCAGCAGCGGTTCGAGGACGTGCTCCGTCGCCACCAGCTTCCGTGTGACGTGGCGTGGACCGGATGGGGCAAGCCGTTCCTGACGCCTCGGGGCAGGCTGGCCGACGTGGCTGCGCAGGCCATTCGAGAAGTCACGGGCCGCGTGCCGGCGCTTTCGTGCACCGGCGGCACGTCGGACGGCCGGTTCATCGCGGACATCTGTCCCGAAGTCATCGAGTTGGGACCGGTGAACGCGACCATCCACAAGCTCGACGAGCGCGTGCGCGTCGCCGATCTCGAGCCGCTGGCCGCGATATACCGCGGAATCCTGGCGCGGCTCCTGGCATGAGTTCCGTTCCGTCCGGCGAACTCGAGACGCTGCGCGACTGGCTGCGCTGGTCCGTATCGCGCTTCGGCGAGGCCAAGCTCCATTTCGGACACGGCAGCGACGAGGCCTACGACGAGGCCGCGTACCTGCTGCTGCACGCGCTGCACCTGCCGCTGGACCGGCTCGAGCCCTTTCTCGACGCGAAGCTGACGCAGGCCGAACGGGCGACGCTCGGCCAGCTGTTCACGCGGCGGATCGAAGAACGGGTCCCGGCCGCCTATCTCACGCACGAGGCCTGGCTCGGCGATTTCCGCTTCTACGTCGACGAACGGGTGCTGATTCCGCGCTCGTTCATCGCCGAACTGATGCCTGGCGGCCTCGCGCCCTACGTCGGCCCCGCGGGGCTGGTGCAGACGGCGCTCGACATGTGCACCGGATCGGGCTGCCTTGCCATCCTGCTGGCGCACGCCTATCCGGGGGCCGACGTCGACGCCGTGGACATCTCGTCCGCGGCGCTCGCGGTAGCGCAGCGCAACGTCAGCGACTATGCGCTGGCCGACCGAATCAACCTCATCCGCTCGGATCTCTTCGCCAACCTTCCGGAGAAGACCTACGACCTCATCATCAGCAATCCGCCCTACGTCACCGCGATGGCGATGGACGAATTGCCGAACGAATATCGGCACGAGCCGCAATTGGCGCTGGCCGGTGGCGAAGACGGGCTCGACGCGGTGCGCGAGATCGTCAAGGAGGCGCCGCGCTTCCTCAATCCGGGCGGGACGCTGGTCGTCGAACTCGGCCACAATCGCGCCGCCGCGGAGCTTGCGTTTCCGCGGCTGCCGTTCGTATGGCTCGCCACCGCCGATACCGAGGACTGCGTGTTCCTGGTCAAGCGCGAGGACATCGTCAACGGCCGCTGACGCGCAGCGGCGTCGACTCCAGCACGTCGGAGCGCGCCATCCTCACCTCGCCGCGTTCATTGCGCCCTCACTGCGCAAGATCGAAGAAGACGCGGATCTTGCGCAGCAGTTCGCTGGCGGACCCCGAGGCGCGCTTGCGGCGCGCGACATCGTCCAGCGCCTGCAGCGTGGCGTCGTTGGCCGCGAACCGCGCCGCAACCACCTGCGACATCGCTTCGGCGATTTCCGGCCGTGCCTTGAGGATCGCGTCGAATCCGCGTTTCTCGAGGCGATAGCACAGCACCTGGTCGCGGGCGATCACCGTGGCGATTCGTGCCTGCCCCGTGAGCAGGCCCATCTCGCCGAAATGATTCGGGGCGCTCTGGTCCGCGAGGTGCTGCCTTTCGCCGCGCGGCCGTTCCTTGCGCACGATCTCGACGCTGCCGGAAGCCAGGATGTACAGCGAGTCGGAAACATCGCCTTCGCGCGAAATCACGTCGCCTGTCAGGTAGGGTTCGTCCTTCAGTTCTGCCGCCAGCGCGCGCCGCTCGCCGTCGGTCAGTTCCGCGAACAGACTGAGGCGGCCGAGGACCTCCAGGCGGCTGGCCATTTCCCGGCTGATCGTGGCATCGTGCTGCGCGGTCACCGCGTCGGGCGTCAGCAGCACGCGGTGCGGCAGCGGAATTTCCATGTGGTTGCGCGTCAGCGTCGCGAAAATGTGCGCGCGCACCTCGGAGTCCGTGACCTGGTCGAACGCCAGGTCCGTCAGCCAGTACAGCACGGCATAGCGAATCGAGTTGTCGTCGAACGTGCGGCACGTGCAGATCAGGCGCGGCTCCGTGGCGACGTTCCGGATTTCCGAACGCGCGAACGCGGCCTCGATCACGGAAATTACTTGCGACGGCGGCGACGTTGTAGCTGACAAAGAACTCGACGGGGCGCCGCCATGGAATCTTCAGGTCGCCGCGCCGCGCCAGGACGGTCACGCGGCTGTTGACCAGCTGCGCGTTGGGCATCATCACCGTTTCACCGTCGTTGGTCGCGACGGCCAGGCAGCGCCAGCGGATGCCGATGATCTGCCCGACCACGCCGTCGACGCGTATCCAGTCGCCGAGCCGGCACGTGTTGTCGGCCTGCAGCGCGATGCCGCCCCACAGGTTGCCCAGCATCGCCTGCATCGAAAACGCGATGGCGCCGGTCAACACCGCCGACGTCGTGATGAGGCTGGCCAGATTCACGCCGATCTCGTTCATCCGGAAGATGGCGTAGACCAGCAGCGTGACGACGAGCAGCACGTCGGCCATCATTCGCGGCACGGCCGCGCGGGCCAGCAGCACCTCGAACAGGAAGATGACGCCGATGCGGACCAGCGCGAACGTGATGACGAGCAGCGCGACTTCGCGCAGCGTCATCACCAGTATCCGGCTGTCCATGCCGTCGCCGTAGCGGACCAGCAGCGAGATCATCACCAGGCCCAGGGCCATCAGCACGACCATCACTACCATGCCCTTGCGCAGCGGCCGCGCCCGCCGCATCGTGATGATGGCGAACATGAGGCCGATCGCGGCGAACAGCGATGCGTCGTGCAGGGTGTCGTAGGTAGGCATGCGGGTGGGCGTAGGACGCGTTGCCGGCGATTATAGGAGAGGCGTCGTCGCCCGTCGCGTAGAATCTGATCTGCCAAACTTCGGGCCCGCGCACGTGCCGACACCCGCCATGACCTCCCGTACGGGCGGCGAGATCCTCGTCGCCG
Source organism: uncultured beta proteobacterium (assembly GCA_963834045.1). Classification (GTDB taxonomy): domain Bacteria; phylum Pseudomonadota; class Gammaproteobacteria; order Burkholderiales; family Casimicrobiaceae; genus VBCG01. Next base: position 742,082 of record CAWIAK010000001.1, read on the forward strand.
GCCTGCTCGCGCAAGGCGCCACCCTCGCTTTCGGCGTTCCCGGCGAGAGTTACCTCGCCGTCCTCGACGCGATGTACGGCGCCCGCGACCGGTTCCGGTTCATCATTTGCCGGCAGGAGGGTGGCGCCGCGTACATGGCGGAGGCCTGCGGCAAGCTAACCGGCCGCCCCGGACTTGCGTTCGTGACCCGCGGTCCGGGCGCGGCGAACGCGGCCATAGGCATTCACACGGCCGCGCAGGATTCGACGCCGATGATCGTCTTCGTGGGCCAGGTCGGCGGCGACATGGTCGACCGCGAAGCGTTCCAGGAAATCGACTATCGCCGGATGTACGGCAGCGTCGCCAAATGGGCTGCCCAGATCGATCGCGCGGAGCGCATTCCGGAATACCTGGCGCATGCGTATCGCGTCGCGATGTCCGGCCGTCCGGGTCCCGTCGTGCTGGCGCTTCCCGAGGACATGCTCACCGCGCGCGCCGTATGCGCGGACGCGGCGCGCGTCGACGCGATCATCTCGGCCCCCGATGCCGGCCAGGTCGCGGCCGCGCGCGCCCTGCTTGCCAACGCCGCGCGGCCGCTGGTCATCGCCGGCGGCAGCCGCTGGGACGCCGACGCCTGCGCCGCGTTGCGGCGCTTCGCGGAAAGCGCCGAATTGCCGGTGGCATGCGCGTTTCGCAGCCAGGATCTCTTCGACAACCGCCACCCGAATTATGCCGGGGACGTGGGAATCGGCATCAATCCCAGGCTCGCCGCGCGCGTGCGCGACGCCGACGTGCTGCTGGTGATCGGCGAGCGCCTGGGCGAGATGACGACGTCGGGCTACACGCTCCTCGACGTGCCCACGCCGTCGCAGTCGCTCATTCACGTGCATCCGGGCGCCGACGAGCTCGGCCGCGTCTATCAGCCGGCGCTGGCGATCAACGCCACGCCCGGCGCGTTTCTCGCTGCAATGGCGGCGCAATCCTTGGCGCCAGCCAATGGCACGGCGCGAGGCCGTGGGCAGCGCTCGCACGGACTACGAAGCGTGGCGAGCGCCCCGCGCGGTACCGGGAGACGTCGACATGTGGCAAGTCGCGCAATGGCTCGATGCACACTTGCCCGAGGACGCGATCGTGACCAACGGCGCCGGCAACTATTCGACGTGGATGCACCGTCTCTTTCGTTACCGCGGATTCCGCACGCAGCTGGCGCCCTACTCCGGCGCCATGGGCTACGGCGTGCCGGCAGCCATCGCCGCCAAGGCCGTCTGCCCCGGGCGCGTGGTTGTGTCCTGGAATGGCGACGGCTGCTTCCTCATGAACGGGCAGGAACTGGCCACGGCCGTCCAATACAACCTGGCGGTGATCTTCGTGGTCATCGACAACGGCATGTACGGGACCATCCGGATGCACCAGGAGAAGACCTATCCCGCGCGGGTGTCGGGCACCGACTTGCGCAATCCGGATTTCGCCGCGCTGGCGCGGGCCTATGGCGCCGCCGGAGAAACCGTCGTGCGCACCGAAGAATTCGCGCCGGCGTTCCAGCGTGCGCTGGGCGCGGCCGGGCCTGCGCTGATCCACGTCAAGGTCGATCCGCAGGCGCTGACGATGAGCACGACGCTCGACGGCTTGCGTGCACAGGGATTGGCTGCGCAGGCGCAAGGCTGAATGCGCGGCCCGCACGGCGTGCGCCGCGTCCAGCGCGTGACGCCGACGGAATCTAGTCGCAGCGCCGCCGGCGCGGACTTAAGGCGCGGGTTTGTCGGATCGCAGCGCGCGGCCGAGCATGATCCGCCACAGGCCTCCGGAAATGAGGCAAAAGCCCACCAGGATGCCGACGAAATCGATCGAATTCTGCGGCCAGCCCGACGCAATCATGATGGCGATGGCGATCGACAGCGCGCCGTCGAACAGCACCCATCCCCATCCCTGCCTGGGGCGCAGCCTGAAGGCGAGCAATACGCTGCTGACCCCGCTCGCCGCCAGGAAGCACGCAATCAGCAGCGCAAGCGTCGCGATCGAGGCGATCGGGAAACGCCAGCATGTAGGCGCCCAGCGCCAGCAACGACAGCCCGGAAATGACCTTCCAGGCCAAGCCGTCGTGTGCGCGCTGCTGGTACGCGTAGACGAGTTCCACGACCCCCGCAAACACGAACAGCCACGCCAGCAACAGCGCGGTCGCGACCGCGGCCACCGCCGGTTCCACGATGGCGACGATTCCCGCCACGATCAGCAACACGCCCCACACGATCACCCATCCGCCGGCCTTGCGCAGGCCTGTCTCCGCTGCATCCGCCATGATTGCGTCCTCCACGGTTGTCGAATCCTTCCGGCCTCTGACCGCGAGCCGGACCCCCTATCGACGATGCGCTCCGGCGCCTTTTGCTAATCCCGCGGCGGGCTGTCGGGCAGCCGGTAGTCCTTGAACGCGTCGCGCAGCTTGGTCTTCAAGAGCTTGCCGGTCGCCGTGTGCGGCAATTCGGCGACGAACGCCACGTCGTCGGGCAGCCACCACCGCGCGACCTTGCCCTGCATGAATTGCAATACGTCTTCGCGCGTCGCGTCCGTACCCGGTTTCCTCACGATCACCAGCAACGGCCGTTCCTGCCACTTCGGATGGACGACGCCGATCACGGCAGCTTCGGCGACTCCGGGGTGTCCCATCGCCGCGTTTTCGAGGTCGATCGACGAGATCCACTCGCCACCGGACTTGATCACGTCCTTCGAGCGGTCCGTGATCTGCATGTACCCGTCGGCGTCGATGGTGGCGACGTCGCCGGTGTCGAAATACCCGTCCGCGTCGAGAATTTCTCCGCCATCGCCCTTGTAGTAGCCGCTGCAGATCCAGGGGCCGCGGACCATCAGGTGGCCGAAGGCCTTGCCGTCGTGCGGCAACTCGAGCCCGTCATCGTCGACGATCTTCATGTCGACGCCGAAGATGGGCCGGCCCTGTTTCACCTGCACGTCCAGGCGCTGCTCCAGCGTGCAGCCCTCATGCTTGTGCAAGAGGCGGCACACGGTACCCAGCGGCGACATCTCGGTCATGCCCCACGCGTGCACGACGAACGCGCCGAACTTCGTCTCGAATTTCTCGCTCATCGCGCGCGGCGCGGCCGAACCGCCGATCACGACCTGGCGCAGCACAAGGTCCGCCTTCGGATCGAGTGCGCTCGCCTCGGCGTGCTGCAGCAGCATGAGCCAGACCGTCGGCACGCCGAGGGCCATCGTCACCTTCTCGTCGCGCAGCAATTCATAGACGCTCTTGCCGTCCAGCCCGGGCCCCGGCAGCACCAGCTTGGCGCCGGCCATGGCTCCCGCGTAGGGCATGCCCCACGCGTTGACATGGAACATCGGCACCACCAGCAGAAGCGTTGCCGCGGCGGAAATGCCCAGGCAATCGACCGTGCAGGCGGCATAGGAATGCAGAACGGTCGAGCGGTGCGAAAACAATACGCCCTTGGGATGCCCCGTGGTTCCCGACGTGTAGCACAGCGAGGACGCGGTGTTCTCGTCGAGCTCCGGCCACGCATAGTCGCTGTCGTGGGCGCCGATCAGTTCCTCGTAACAGATGAGATTCGGTACGGACAGCGCGGGCATGTGCGCCCGGTCGGTCATCGCGACAAAGCCTTTGACCGACTTCATCTGCGGCCCCAGCTTTTCGATCAATGGCGCAAACGTCAGGTCGAAGAACAGGTACTGGTCCTCGGCATGGTTGGCGATATAGGTAATCTGCTCGGGGAACAGGCGTGGATTGATCGTATGCAGCACCGCGCCCATGCCCGAGACACCGTAGTAGAGCTCCATGTGCCGGTAGCCGTTCCAGGCCAGCGTGGCAACGCGATCGCCCTGCACCACGCCCAATGCGGTCAACGCGCGGGCCATCTGCTTGGCACGGCGATGAATGTCGCCGTACGTGCAGCGGTGAATCGGACCTTCGACGGTCCGCGAGACGATTTCGCCACCCGAATGAAACGCGCGGGCATGCTCGATCAGCGACGAGATGAGCAGCGGGCGATTCTGCATCAGGCCGAGCATGGAACAGTCCCCAGGTGGATTGCCGAGCTAACGGTCATTGGGCCGAAGCCGCGTCGTTGCAGGATGCCGTTGCGAGGGGACGGCACGCCAGTGCCGCCCCGCGCGCGACTTACCAGTGGAACGCCACGCCCAGCGCGGGTCCGTTGAAGTTCACGTCCTCGATCTTCGAACTCGACTTGAAGTTGTAGTCGAGGTAGCGCCACACCGCAAACAGCTCGCCCCACTTGAACGCAGTAGCCAATACCGCCGACTGCTTGCCATGTCAGGTCGGTCTGGCCGGTGCCGATGTCGAAGTAATAGGGCACGAACCATTCGCGGTTGTCGCCGAAATTGAACCGCCCCTTGACGCCGACAATGCCGTCGGTCTTGGTGGCCTTGACTTCGGTTGTTCCCGTGCGCGCGGGAAACGAGTCCGACCCCAGATCCGCGCTGAACTGCCAGTCGAGCGTCGTCTTGATGTCGATGAGGCGGGCGCCGGCGAGCACGTCCATCGTCACGCCCGGGTCCTTCACCAGGTTATAGGTTCCGGCCAGCGTCCAGACCAGGCCTTTCAGATCGAGTGTCGCATCCGCGGTGATTCCGGCCGGAAGGGGATGGCCATCGATGACCAGGTCCCGCGTCTGCGATTTCGATGAACCGACGTCCAGGTAAACCACGTCGGTGAATATGCCCCAGCGTCCCTTCTTTGCTTCGAACGTGCCCATGAACGTGAACTTCAGCGAGTCGATAATCTGGCTCGCATCTACGCTGATGCTGCTGCCGGTGCCTGCCGGGAACGTGGTCTTGCCACCGATATCCGGCAACCAGACGTAGACCAAGGCGCTGTATTGCCATGGGTCGGACACCATTTGCGTTTGCGAGGAAGCGGGCGCGCTGAGCGCCAATGCGGCCAATGCCGCGCCTGCAATCCTAAGTGTCGATTTTTTCAATTCGCCCTCCATTGCGTTGACTTCAACTCGCCATTTTCCCTCATTTTCCGGCGTTCGCGTGCGACCGCCCGCACCGCATTGCAGCGTGATGCCGGCGCGCTCGGACCAACGCGCCGATTTGCTATGATATACAAGGGCATTTCAGTGGCGCGAGTGCGTGAATTCGCCGGTCCAGGCAACGCAGCAAGGAGGAGTCACCGGATGAAATGCAAGGCGTTGGGCACGGCGATGTTCGCCGCAACCGTGGGTGCCTCCGGCCCGGCCTTCGGCGAGATGAGCGCCGAGGAGCTCGCCAAGCTGGCCCAGAATCCGGTCGGGAACCTGATCAGTGTCCCGTTCCAGAACAACACCAACCTCAATTTCGGTCCGGAAAAAGGAACGCAGAACATACTGAACATCCAGCCGGTCATTCCGATTTCGGTCAGCCCCGATTGGAACGTCATCACGCGGACGATCGTCCCGGTGATCTGGATGCCGGCGCTCGGGACCGACACGCCCGCCACCAGCGGCATCGGCGACATCCAGATGACCGCGTTCCTGTCCCCGGCCAATCCGGGCGAATGGATCTGGGGCGCCGGGCCGATCGTCCAGTTTCCGACCAACAGCCGCGACGAGTTGGGCAACAAGAACTGGGGATTGGGGCCTTCCGGTGTCGTGCTGCGCATCGAAAAAGGCAGCCCGTGGGTCTACGGCGTGCTGTTCAACAATGTCTGGTCGCTGAGCAGCGACAAGCAAGGCGGCTCGTACAGCAACGGCCTGGTCCAGCCGTTCGTCAATTACAATTTCGAAGGCGGCCTGTATTTGACGAGCGCGCCCATTCTCACCGTGGACTGGAAGGCCGAGAACAGCCAGCAGTGGACTGTGCCGGTGGGCGGCGGCGTCGGCAAGATCTTTCACATCGGCAAGTTGCCGGTGAACACGCAGATTTCGGCGTACTACAACGTCGTCAGGCCCGACGACGGCGCCAACTGGCAGATTCGCGCCCAGGTACAACTCATGTTTCCGAAATAGCGCGTCGCGGCGTACCACGCCGGCATCCGACCAACCGAATGGACATCTTTACCATGCGCACACGTCTTCCCTACCGTGCCCTGCTGGCCTTCGCGACGAGCGTCGCGCTGTCGCTGGGACTGTTTCCCGTCGCCTCGGCACAGACGCGGCGTCCGCGCGCCGGCCGCGAAATTGCCCGCCGATCCGTGGCCGCGCGACGTCAGCCTGTCCAACGCCGCCGTGCTGGTCTATCAGCCGCAGGTCAGCAAATGGACCGACAACCAGATCGAATTCCGCAGCGCGGTGGCGATCAAGCCTGCCGGCGCCAAGGACGAGACGTTCGGCGTGGTCTTCGCGACCGCGCGCACGCAAGTGGACAAGGTCATGCGCACCGTCGTCTTCGAGAACCTGAAGATAACGAAAAGCGACTTTCCTGCGTTGCCCAACCGCGGCGCCGCCTACGCCGCGGAGTTGCAGACCCGGTTTGCCGCCAGCGTGAAGACGATGTCGCTGGACCGGCTGGAGTCCTCGCTCGCGCTGGTCGGCATCAAGCCGCCCACGGTCGAAGTCAACAATGCGCCGCCGCAGGTGCTCGTCAGCTACTCGCCGGCCATCCTGGTGCCGATCGACGGCGCGCCGGTGTTGAAGCCGGTGCCGAATCACTCGCAGGCGCAACGCGTGATCAATACGCGCGCGCTGATCCTGAAGGGCGGCTTCGGCGACAACTACTACATGCACGTCTTCGACGGGTGGCTGCAGGCAAGCACGATCAACGGTCCATGGACGCAGGCGACCATGGGGCCGTTCGTCAGGAAGGCGGCCGACGACATCGCCCAGACGCTGTCCAAGGCGGGGACCGTCGACCTGCTCGACGGCGGCCCCAAGGCCAACCCGAAGCCCTCGCTGGCCAACGGCGTGCCCACCATCTACACGCCGCAGGTCGCGAGCGAATTGATCGTGTTCAAGGGCCAGCCCGATTTCGTCCCCATCGTCGGCACCGAGCTCCTGTGGGCGTCCAACACGACGAGCGACGTGCTGATCGACACGACCAACAACAATTATTACGTGCTGCTGTCGGGACGCTGGTTCAGAAGCACCGCCATGACCGGCCCATGGACCTTCGTCCCCAGCAACGCGTTGCCGCCGGGATTCGCGAAGATTCCGCCGTCATCGCTTGCCGGCGCGGTGCTGCCGACCGTGGCCGGCACGCCCGAGGCGCAGGTCGCCGTCATCGAGAACTCGATTCCGCAGACGGCCACCGTGCCGCTCAAGAACGGCCCGAAGTTCACGCCGAACCTGGATGGTCCGCCGCAGTATTCGCCGATCCAGGGAACGCCGCTTTCGTACATCAACAATTCATCGGTGCCGATCATCCAGGTCTCGCCCAATGCGTATTACGCGGTGACGGCCGGCGTCTGGTTCACCGCAGCGCAGCTGACCGGACCGTGGTCCGTCGCGACGTCGGTGCCGACGGTGATCTACTCGATCCCGCCGTCGTCGCCGATCTACTACGTGACCTATGTGCGCATCTATGAAGCCACGCCCGAGGTCGTCTACGTCGGGTACACGCCGGGTTACCTCGGCACGGTCGTCGCGCCGTACGGCACCGTCGTGTACGGCACCGGCTACACGTACTCGCCGTGGGTAGGCAGCGTCTGGTACGCGCCTCCCTACACCTATGGCGTGGCCGCGGCGCCGATCTACAACCCGTACGTCGGTTTCACCTACGGGTTCGCGCTGGGGCTGGCCACGGCCGCGTGGATGGAGCCGTACTGGGGCGGCGCGTACTACCATCCAGGCTATTGGGGATATCCGTGCTGCGCGTCGGCCAGCGCGAATGTCTACGGCCACTGGGGCGCCACCACGTACTCGGGCACGCGTTCGTGGTATGCAGGCGGCGGCGTGGCCGGCACCACGGCCAGCGGAAACTACTACAACAACCGCACCGGCACTTCCGGAAGCTACAACGCCGGCAAGCAGTACAACGCCTGGACGGGCAACTACACGCGCGGATACGACCGCACCGCCAACACCGCGGCCGGCGGTTCCGGCGAGGCCGCGCGCGGCGTGAACACCAACGAATACACCGGACAACGCACGACGGCCAACGCGGTGTCGGCCACCGGCGCCGGTGGCAGCACCTACAACCGCGCGGGAACAACCACGGCGGGGCCGGAAGGTGACGCGCACATCGGCGGCGGCTCCACGACCAACGCCGCGACCGGCAAGACCAACACGTGGGGCACCGCCAGCGTCAACGGCAATCATTACGCCGACGTGAACGGCAACGTCTACAAGAACACCGGCGACGGCTGGCAGCAGCACTCGTCCAGCGGCTGGGGCAGCGCGTCGGGCGATACGTCGTGGGCAAACCGTGAATCGCAGGCGCGCAGCACCGGCGATGACCGCTGGGGCGGATTCTCCGGCGGCGGCGATCGCTTTGGTGGCGGCGGTGGCTGGGGAGGCGGCGACCGGTCCTTCGGCGGCGGTGGGTTCGGTGGCGGCGGCTTTGGTGGCGACCGCTTCGGCGGCGGCGGATTTGGCGGCGGCGGATTCCGCGGCGGCGGACGCCGCTAGCGAACGCCTTCTTGCAGCATGGCGCGCTCAGGGCTAGCGCCTGGGCGCGCTCTCGATCTGCCTGGCCATCTGCGCGTAATCGTTGTTCTCGGGGTCGAGTTCGCGCAAGCGCCGCACATAGCCCAACGCCACGTCGCGATGGCCTGCCTGCGCATTGAAGTACGCCAGTCCTGACAGGATGTCGCGGTCGTAGGGCTGCCGCACCAGCGCTGCGTTGAGCACCTTGATCGCTTCCGCGGTCTGTCCTCCCGAGTTCAGCGCCACGCCGTAGACATACGCAAAGCGCCCGCTCGCGGGCGCCAGCGCCGTCGCCGTCCGGAATTCCTTCAGCGCCTCCGCGCTCTTCTTCTGACGGGTCAGCACGAGTCCCAGCGTGTGGTGGAGCGCCGCATCCTTGGGCACGCGGGCGATGCCTTCGCGAAGCAATTTTTCCGCCTCGCCGTCCGCGCCGCCAGCGCGATAGAGATCCGCGAGATTGACGTAGGCGGCGACGAACGTCGGATCGATTTCGATGGCCTTCCGGTATTCGGCTACTGCCGCGCCGACGTCGCGCCGCTGCGCGTAGATGTTGCCTAGATTCATCCTGCCTTCGGGACGGTCCGCGTTGTAGGTCTGGACCGCGATGTATTCGGCGAGCGCCTTGTCGAATGCCGGACGCGCGCTTGGCGGCAGCCCCTGCTCGGGAGCGCCGGCAAGAGCGCGCGCGGCCTCGATCCTGACCGCGAGGACCGGATCATCGAGCATGCGCACAAGGTACCGTTGCCGCGTCGCCGGTTCGCTGCTGGCCAGCGCCTCGACCGCGGCGAGGCGGACGACGGCGTCGCTGTCGTTCAATGCGCGCGACACCGCATCGATGGTTGCCGGCGTGAGCAGACGGCCCAGGCGATCGATGGCGCTTGCGCGGGCGATGGCCGGCTGTCCCTTGTCGTCGATCACCGTCAGCAGCGCGCCGCGCGCGCCGGGACCGGCAGTCGAACCCGCGTGCAATTCTTCCGCGAAATGCTGGAAGCTCTCCGGCGGCTTGCCGGTCCACGTTCGTATCGCATCGGCCGCCCACTGCGCCGTCTTCTTCGCGTGGCATTTGTTGCACGCGTTCGGCGTGCCGAGCTTGACGGACTGATCCGGCCGCGGAATGCGCAGCGAGTGGTCGTGCCGGGGATCGACGACCATGTACGTGGTTGTCGGCATGTGGCATGACACGCACGCGGCGCCCGCCGTGCCCTGCGCGTGATGCGTGTGCGTCGGCGCGTCGTATTTCGCCGGCTGGTGGCATTGCGAACATACCAGGTTGCCGGGCTTGCGCAGCTTGAGCGAATGCGGATCGTGGCAGTCCGAACACGTGACGCCCTTCGCGTACATCTCGCTCTGCACGAACGAGCCCCAGTTGTAGACCTCGTCGCGCATCTGTCCGTCGTTCCAATACAGCCCGTCGTCCAGACGCGCGAGGCGGTGCGTGTCGAGCGGCGGCCGGCCGTGGACGTAGTTGTCGGAGAGGCGGCTCGCCCGGCCATGACACCGCGCGCACATTTCTATCTCGCGCGCGCCCTGCCTCGGCAGCGCTGCGCTTGGCGTTGCCGGACTCCGCCACCGGCGTCCAGGTCACGCCGCGCCGCTCGTCCAGTGCGATGGCGAGCCCCTTGTCGGCATCGAACGCACGCCAGTCCGTGCCCTTCTTCGCCCAGGTCACGTGGTTGGAACCCGGCCCGTGACACGCCTCGCACGACACGTCGAGTTCCGACCAGGTCGTCTTGTAGATCCCGGTCGCGGCGTCGAAGTTCTTGCGGAGGTTGGTCGAATGGCATTCGGCGCAGGTGAAGTTCCAGTTCTGGCCGCCCGATGTCCAATGCAGCCAATCGCCGGCCCGGATGTTCTGGCCCGGGTATAGGTGAAACCAGCGCTGGCCGCCCTGCTCTTTCGGGCGCGAGTCCCAGGCAATGGACAGCGCCTGCATGCGCCCGCCCGGCAATTCGACCAGGTACTGCTGCAACGGACGCACGCCGAATGCGTACTTGATTTCGTAGTCGTGGAGCTTGCCGTCCGGACCATCGGTATTGACGAAGTACCTGCCGTCACGACGCGAGAACGTCGATGTCGTTCCGGCATACTTGAACTTGCCGTTGGCGAAGTCGCCGAGCACGGCCTTGTCGTCGGCGACCTGCATGGCCAGGTCGTGATCCGACCCGCTCCACGCCGCCAATTCCCTGGCGTGGCATTCGCCGCACGCGCTTCGCCCCACATAGCCTGCGCCGGTACCCGGCGTTGCCGTCACGGCGCCGCTGCCGCCGCCGAACAGCCGTGACCGCAGATCGCCGGACATCAGCATGAACCCGATGACGGCGGCCACGACCAGGAGTGCCGCCAGCGCATACCACGCGCGCGCGGCGACGGCGATCCGGCGACGGGCCATCGATGGCGGTGGGCGCCGCTTCCACGGCTATCGGGGCTGCAACGGAAGGCGGAGCCTTGGGCTTGGGTCTTTTGCGGGACATCGAACGATTGGTTCAGGGTGCGGCATGCCCACCGACCGGGACGACCGAATTCGCAGCTGAGTTCGCCTGGCCGGAACGCAACAACGGCCTCAGAAAGGGAATTCTGAGGCCGTTCGTTTGCTCACGGGCCGGACGCAATATTGCAGCGCGTCGACCCGGCGACGCGGACGGTGTCTAGCCGCCCGCCGCCGCAGTTTACTGCTTGATCGTCAGCTTGACGCCTTGCGCCGCCAGCGTCAGGCGGGCGCCCTGCTGGGTGCCGTGCAGACGGAGCACGACGCCATTCTGGTTCTTCAGGATCTGGTCGGTCGGGCCGCCGGCGATCGCAATGCCCGCTTCGCCCGCGACGTAGTTGCCGCTGAAATCGGCAACGTTCTTCAGGTTGAAGACTTCACCGGTCGTCGTGACGCTCGAGACGCCGAGGTCGGCAACGCTCAGGCCTTCGACCGAGAACGGGTACGTCTTGCCACCCATCGTCAGCGAGCCGTCGCCCCAGCTCACGCCAATACCCAGCGCGACCGCCTTGCTGGTCAGCTTCACGGTGCCGGACGGCGCCGGCTCGGCCGCCATCGCGATCGAGAACACAGCCACGCAACCCAGCGCCAACAGCCACTTCGAGGACAATTTCTTCAGCATTTCGTTACTCCTGTTTGAAAATTCTTGAATACCGCGGTCAGTCAACGGCCCCATATCATAGACCTGTTTGCTGTGCTGCACAACGACGTCCCGCCCGGGCGTCAGGGAGTATCGGCCGTGACGAGCCCGGCCAGCGAGCCCGCCGGCCCAAGCGCGTAGACGCTGAACGTCTGTCGGCACTGATGCCGACACCTGCCAACGTCAAGGACGATGGCGCCCGTCGCCGGGTTCCTGAAGGTTATCGTGTACGAGTTGGAGACGATCTGGCTGTAGGCCGACGCCGTGTTGGTGGGGATCGCCTTGGCAATCAGCACGTCGTTGATGTACGCATCGAGCGGACCGGAATCGGGCGACGCATTGACGAAGCGAACGGCCGCGGCACCGGCGCCGGGCGGCAGGTTGTTGTCCTTGAGCGCCACTGCGGTCGTCGCTCCGGCAAAGCCCGTCACGTAGACGGTCTGGTCCGTCGCCCCCAGGAACGTGTTGGCCAGCGACGCAATCGGCGCGCCGGGAGCCGCGGTGGCTTCGAACGTCACGGTGCCCGCGCCCGCCTGGATGACGTTGTATGGCGACGCCGTCGCGTAAGCGAGGTTGGAGACCACGGCGTTGCCGTTCAACAACTGATTGACGTTGCCGGATTGGAATGCGCCGTTGACGACCTTGATGCGCGCCAGCTTGTTGTTGGCGATCACCTGCTGTCCCGCGCCGTCGCTGTCGTTGAGCAGAACGTTGGGCAAGGTTTCGCTGCCACGCGAATACATGATGAGGTCCGTCGCCGTCTGGTCCGGCGAACGTGAGCGGGCCGGAGTCGTAGACGATGGACTTGGTCCCCGCGACGGTCAGGATCAACTGGTACTGGCCGGACGAGAAACTTCCGAAGATGTTGTTGCCGGTGTACGGAATGAACGTAAAGGTCGGCGTGATTCCGTCGATGATCTGGCCCGGCGTGATCATGTAGATGTCGACGGAAATGGTGCCGATCGCCACGCCATTGCCAATCGGCGCCGCATTGAAGATATTCAGCGCGAATTTCCCGCTTTGCGGCGGCTGCGTGGTATCGGCCATCACGCCGAGTAGCGGAACCTGCGGCGTGCCATACACGACGAGCGTGTAGTTCTGGTCGCCCGCCGGGTTGTACGTCTGGTCGACGATGACGACGTCCGATCCGGCGAAAGTGATCTGGAACTTGGTCGTGACGTTTTCGATTTCGACGTAGTCCGTCATGGCTTCGAAGTTCAGCCCGGACCAGACCGTCACGCCGTTGGCGATGACATTGATCGGCGTCGTCGTCCCGAGAACATTCACCACCCGGAAATGCGCCGGCGTCGGCGGGAAATAGTTGATGCTGTTGATCTTGCAGCCGGCGAGAACGAGCGGCAGCGCGAGAAAGATGGCGAGTGACTTGAGGAATTTGGGCATCGGGCGGATCCTGACGACAGCCTTGCATTATGCCACGGCGCGTCGGCGCGAATTTTCAGCGCGGCCGCGGCGAACGCATCCCGGGGCCGCCGGGGGATGCTTGGCGCCGTGCCGGCCATCGTGCGGGCGGGTCTCCCGCCGTTAACAGATAGTTACAAGCGCCGCGGAACGAATCATCGATAATCCGGGACAATTACGAATGTGTTCCCTGCGAAAGACGCAATGACATCCCGGCCCCCCCTCCGCACCCGATCCGAAAGATCCGTCCGCTCCTGCCCAGGCCAACGCGCCGGTTCGGCGCCGCTGGACTTGGGCATTGGCCGTGATCGTCCTGGCGGCAGTGGTGGGCGGCGCAGCTTACCTCTGGTGGAAGCCCGCGCCCCGCGCCTGCGGCAACTCCCGGCGGACGCCCGGACCCGTCGGCACGAGCGTTACCGGTGGTCGCAGCCGCCGCCCGAAAAGGCAGCATCGACGTATACCTCAACGCGCTGGGGACGGTGACTCCACGCAACATCGTCACGGTGAAACCGCGTGTCGACGGGCAACTGATGAAGGTCGCGTTTCGCGAGGGCCAGGTCGTGAAGGCGGGCGATCTGCTGGCCGAAATCGATCCTCGTCCGTTCAACGTGCAGCTGACACAAGCCGTAGGGCAAATGGCCAAGGACCAGGCGCTGCTCAAGAACGCGCAACTCGACCTCGAGCGCTATCAAACGCTGCTCGCGCAAGACTCGATATCGAAGCAGCAGGTTGACACGCAGGCCGCGCTGGTCCGCCAATACGAGGGCACCGTGCAGTCCGACCAGGGGGCGATCGACAGCGCCAAGCTGCAACTCGCCTACGCGCGAATCACCGCACCGATCGGCGGCCGCGTGGGGCTGCGCCAGATCGATCCGGGCAACATCGTGCACGCCTCCGACGCCAATGGCCTGGTCGTCATCGCGGAACTGCAGCCGATAGGCGTGGTCTTCCCGGTTCCGGAGGACAACGTGCCCCGCGTGCTGAAGCGGCTGCGTGACGGCGAAGCGATCCCGGTCGAAGCCTGGGACCGCGACGGAAAGGTCAAGCTCGCGACCGGCAAGCTGCTCACGGTCGATAACCAGATCGACCCTGCCACGGGCACAGTCAAGCTCAAGGCCGAGTTCGCCAATGACAACGCCGCGCTGTTCCCGAACCAGTTCGTCAATGTGCGCATGCTGCTCAATACACTGGCCGACGCGACGCTGATCCCGTCCGCCGCAATCCAGCGCGGCGCGCCCGGTACCTTCGTCTACATCGTCAAGGACGGCAAGAGCGTCAGCGTCGCACCAGTCAAGCTGGGGCCGGTGCAGGGCGAAACCACCGCCGTCATCAGCGGGCTTGCGCCCGGCGACCTGGTCGTCGTCGACGGCGCCGACAAGCTGCGCGAAGGCGCGAAGGTGGAGTTGATCACGCGCGACGCGCAAAACACGCCGCCATCCCCTGCAGGCACGCGCCGCGGCAACCGTGGAGACGGGCAAGGTGGCGGCCGTCCGCCTGGTGCGCCGAGCGGCGCCGCCGGTGCGCCAGGAACACCGCGCGGCGCCGGCACCCGGCGGCTGATCACTTTCCGCGATCCCAATCGCGCGACCTCGCCGTGAATCCATCCCGCCTGTTCATCCTCCGCCCGGTCGCCACCACGCTGTTGATGGTCGCGATCCTGCTGGCGGGCGCCGTTGCGTTCCGCGTTTTGCCGTTGTCAGCGCTGCCCGAAGTCGACTATCCGACGATCCAGGTCGTAACGCTGTATCCCGGCGCAAGTCCCGACGTGATGACGTCGTCGGTCACCGCGCCCCTCGAGCGCCAGTTCGGGCAGATGCCCGGGCTGAAGCAGATGTCATCGACGAGTTCCGGCGGCGCGTCGGTGATCACGCTGCAGTTCAGCCTCGAGCTGTCGCTGGACGTGGCCGAACAGGAGGTACAGGCCGCGATCAACGCGTCGGGCAGCTTCCTGCCGGCCGACCTGCCCAATCCGCCGATCTACAACAAGGTCAACCCGGCGGACACGCCGATCATCACGCTCGCATTGACGTCGCAGACGCTGCCGCTGCCCAGGCTCGAGGACTTGGCCGACACGCGCATCGCGCAGAAGATCTCGCAGCTGCCCGGCGTCGGACTGGTGAGCATCAGCGGCGGCCAGCGTCCCGCGGTGCGGATCCAGGTCAATCCCTCGGCGCTGGCGGCGTACGGGTTGTCGCTGGAGGATGTGCGAACCTCGATCGCCGCCGCCAACACCAACCAGGCCAAGGGCAGTTTCGATGGCCCGACGCGCGCATCCACGATCGACGCCAACGACCAGTTGAAGTCCGCGGACGAATACCGCCAGCTGATCATCGCCTACCGTAACGGCGCGCCCGTGCGCGTGCAGGACGTGGCCATTGCGGTGGACGCTGCCGAAAATTCGCGACTGGCCGCGTGGGCCAACACGACGCCGGCGGTGATTCTCAATATCCAGCGCCAGCCCGGGACCAACGTCATCGCCGTCGTCGACCGGGTCAAGAAACTGCTGCCCCAGCTGCAGGCGTCGCTGCCCGCCGCCGTCGAAGTCACGCTGCTCACCGACCGCACGGTGACCATCCGCGCGTCGGTGCGCGACGTGGAGTTCGAACTCCTGCTGGCCGTGGCGCTCGTGGTCATGGTGATCTATCTCTTCCTGCGCAACGTTCCGGCGACGTTGATTCCGAGCGTCGCGGTGCCGTTGTCGCTGGTCGGCACGTTCGGCGTCATGTACCTGGTCGGCTTCTCGATCAACAACCTCACGCTGATGGCGCTCACGATCGCCACCGGCTTCGTCGTCGACGACGCCATCGTCGTCATCGAGAACATTTCGCGCTACATCGAGAAAGGCGAGTCCCCGCTGGACGCGGCGCTCAAGGGCACGCAGCAGATCGCGTTCACGATCATCTCGCTGACGTTCTCGCTGATCGCCGTGCTGATTCCGCTGCTGTTCATGGGCGACGTGGTCGGGCGGCTGTTCCGCGAATTCGCGATCACGCTGGCCGTGTCGATCCTCATCTCTGCCGTGGTGTCGCTGACGCTGACGCCGATGATGTGCGCGAAGCTCTTGCGCCACACGCCGCCGGAAAAGCAGGGCCGCTTCTACCGTTGGAGCGGCGACCTCTTCGAGCGGGTGATCGCGCGCTACGGGAAGATGCTGAACTGGGTGCTGGACCGGCAGCGGGCCACGCTGATCGTCGCGGCGCTGACCCTCGTGCTGACCGTCATTCTTTACGTCGTGATTCCCAAGGGCTTCTTCCCGGTGCAGGACACGGGCGCCATCCAGGGCATTTCGGAGGCGCCGCAGACGATCTCCTTCGCGTCGATGGCGGAGCGGCAACAGGCGCTGGCGGCCGTCGTGCTCGAGGATCCGGCCGTCGCGAGCCTGACTTCGTTCATCGGCGTCGACGGAACGAACGCGACGCTCAATAGCGGACGCATGCTCATCAACCTGAAGCCGCGCGGCGACCGTGGCGCCAGCGCGAGCGAGATCATCCGGCGCCTGCAACCGAAGCTCGCGCAGGTCGAAGGCATTGCGCTGTACATGCAGCCCGTGCAGGACTTGACGATCGAGGACCGCGTAAGCCGCACGCAATACCAGTTCACTGTCGAGGCCGTGGACGCGGCGGAGCTTGCCCAGTGGGTGCCTCAATTCACGGAGCGGTTGAGGAAGGTGCCGCAACTGGAGGATGTCGCCAGCGACTACCAGGATGGCGGCCTGCAGGCATACGTCGAATTCGACCGGGCGACGGCCAGCCGGCTGGGCATCACGCCCGCGGCGATCGACAACGCGCTGTACAACGCCTTCGGCCAGCGGCTGGTGTCGACGATCTTCACGCAATCCAACCAGTATCGCGTCGTGCTTGAGGTGCAGCCGGAGTTCCAGCGGGGACTGGCTGCCCTCGACAGCATCTACGTGCCCTCGACGGTTGCCGGGCAACCCACGCAGCAGGTCAGGTTGTCGACGATCGCCAAAGTCAGCGAACGGCTCACGCCGCTGTCGATCAATCATATCGGCCAGTTTCCGGCATCGACGATCTCGTTCAATCTCGCGCCGGGCGCGTCCCTTGGCGATGCGGTGAAGGCAATCGAGGCCGTGCGGCACGACCTGGCGCTCCCGGACAGCGTGCAGATCAACTTCCAGGGCGCGGCACTTGCGTTCAGCGCGTCGCTCAACAACGAACTCTGGCTGATCCTGGCCGCCATCGTGACGATGTACATCGTGCTGGGCGTCCTGTACGAGAGCTTCATCCACCCGATCACCATCCTGTCCACGCTGCCTTCCGCCGGCGTCGGCGCGCTGCTTGCCTTGATGCTGACGGGCAACGACCTGTCCGTCATCGCGATCATCGGCATCATCCTGCTGATCGGCATCGTCAAGAAGAACGCGATCATGATGATCGATTTCGCGCTCGACGCGGAGCGCAACGACGGCATGGCGCCTCGCGACGCGATCTTCCAGGCGTGCCTGCTGCGCTTCCGCCCGATCATGATGACGACAATGGCCGCGATCCTGGGCGCGTTGCCGTTGATGATCGGCTGGGGCGAAGGGTCGGAGCTGCGGCATCCACTGGGTATCACGATGGTCGGCGGCCTCATTTTCTCGCAGGCGCTCACGCTGTTCACCACGCCGGTGATCTACCTGGGCTTCGACGCCCTCGCCCGCCGCGTGGAGGCGGGACGCAGCCGCCGCGGGGCCGCGGCGCGCGATGCGCGCGTGCCGGGGGAATGACGCCGTGATGAACCTGTCCGCGCCCTTCATCGATCGCCCGGTCGCGACGACGCTGCTGACGTTTGGCATTGCGCTGGCAGGCGCCATCGCATTCCGCCTGCTGCCGGTGTCGCCACTGCCGCAGGTCGACTATCCGACGATCTCGGTGCAGGCGTCGCTGCCCGGGGCCAGCCCGGAAACGATGGCGGCCACGGTCGCCACGCCGCTCGAGCGCTCGCTCGGCCGGATTGCCGACATCACGGAGATGACGTCGTCGAGTTCGCTCGGTTCGACGCGCATTACGCTGCAGTTCGACCTGAACCGCGACATCGACGGCGCTGCCCGCGACGTGCAGGCGGCGATCAACGCGGCCCGCAACCTGCTGCCTTCGGGACTGCCCAGCAATCCCACGTACCGCAAGGTCAATCCGGCCGATGCGCCGATCATGATCCTGGCCCTCACGTCGGCCACGATGACCCAAGGCCAGATGTACGACGCCGCATCGACGATCCTCGCGCAGAAACTGTCGCAGGTATCCGGCGTGGGCCAGGTGACCGTCGGCGGCAGTTCGCTGCCGGCCGTCCGCGTCGAACTGAACCCGACCGCGCTGAACAAGTACGGCGTGGGCTTGGAACAGGTGCGCGCGACGCTGGCGGCCGCGAACGCGAACCGGCCCAAAGGCGCGGTCGAAGAAGGCGACCGGCACTGGCAGATCTACGCCAACGATCAGGCCAAGACGGCGGCCGAGTATCTGCCGCTGATCGTTTCTTACCGCAACGGCGCCGCGATCCAGCTCTCCGACGTCGCGCAGGTCGTCGACTCGGTGCAGGACCTGCGCAACGCCGGCATGGCCAACGGCAAGCCATCGGTGCTCGTCATCATCAACCGCCAGCCCAATGCCAACATCATCGAAACCGTGGACCGCGTCACTGCCCTGCTCCCGTCCTTGCGGGCATCGATTCCGAACACGATCGACCTGACCCTCGCGATGGAGCGGACGACGACGATTCGCGCCAGCCTGCGCGACACGCTGCGGTCGCTGGCCATCGCGGTCGTGCTGGTGATCCTCGTGGTGTTCCTGTTCCTGCGCGACGGCCGGTCGACGCTGATTCCAAGTGTCGCGGTGCCGGTGTCGCTCATCGGCACCTTCGGCTTCATGTACCTGTTCGGCTTCTCGGTCAACAATTTCACGTTGATGGCGCTGACCATTGCCACGGGTTTCGTCGTCGACGACGCCATCGTCGTGCTCGAGAACACGTCACGTCACATCGAGGCGGGGATGAAACCCTTTGCCGCGGCGCTGCAGGGTGCACGCGAGGTCGGGTTCACCGTGCTGTCGATGAGCCTTTCGCTGATCGCCGTGTTCATTCCCATCCTGCTGATGGGAGGGATCATCGGCCGCCTGTTCCGGGAGTTCGCGATCACACTGTCGGTCGCCATCCTGGTCTCTCTGGCAGTGTCGCTCACGACCACGCCGATGATGTGCGCGCGGCTGCTGCGGCCGAAATCCGAGCGCAAGACAGGGCGGATCGGTGCGTGGAGCGACCGGATGTTTGCCGTCCTGCTTGACGGCTACCGGCGCAGCCTTGCATGGAACCTGCGCCACGGCGTCCTCATCATGTGCGTGCTGCTGGCCACCGTCGTGCTCAACGTCTATCTCTACATAACCATTCCCAAAGGCTTCTTCCCGCAGCAGGACACGGGCCGGCTGACCGGCAACATCCAGGCCGACCAGAGCATCTCGTTCCAGGCCATGCGCGTGAAGCTCGCCGACTTCATGGCCATCGTGAAGGACGACCCGGCCGTGCAGAACGTCGTCGGATTCACGGGCGGCGCGCAACGCAACTCCGGCTTCATGTTCGTCGCGTTGAAGCCACTGTCCGAGCGCAAGGAGACGGTCGACCAGGTTATCGCGCGCTTGCGCGGCAAGCTTTCCAAGGAGCCTGGCGCCAACCTCTTCCTGCAGGCTGTCCAGGACATCCGCATCGGCGGACGGGCGGGCAATGCGCAATACCAGTACACGCTGCAGGGCGACGATCTCGCCGAACTGCGCGCGTGGGAGCCGAAGATTCGCGCGGCCTTGAGCCAGCTGCCCGAACTGGCCGACGTCAACACCGACGCGCAGGACAAGGGGCTGCAAACGTCGCTGACCATCGACCGCGACGCCGCCGCGCGGCTGGGTGTGACGCCGAGCATGATCGACACGACGCTGAACGACCTGTTCGGCCAGCGGCAGGTGTCGACGATCTACGCGCAACTCAACCAGTATCACGTCGTCATGGAAGCGGCCCCCGAATATTGGCAGGCGCCGGATACGCTGAACAACGTTTACGTCAGCACGGCGGCCGGCGCGCAGGTGCCCTTGTCGGCCTTTGCGACCTACGGTCCGACGAACACGCCGCTGGGCGTCAATCATCAGGGCCAGTTCGTTGCGTCCACGATCTCCTTCAACCTGCCGCTCAACGTGTCGCTGTCGCAGGCCACGCGCGCCGTCGAAGACGCGATGCTGCGATTGGGCGTTCCCAATTCCGTCCACGGCAGCTTCCAGGGAAGCGCGCGCGCCTTCCAGGCGTCGCTGAACAGCCAGCCCTGGTTGATTCTCGCGGCCATCCTGACCGTGTACATCGTCCTGGGAGTCCTCTACGAGAGCTACGTGCACCCGATCACGATCCTGTCCACGCTGCCCTCGGCAGGTGTCGGCGCGCTGCTGGCACTGAAGCTTTTCAACACCGAGTTCTCGATCATCGCGTTCATCGGCGTCATCCTGCTGATCGGCATCGTGAAAAAGAACGCAATCATGATGATCGACTTTGCGCTCGATGCGGAGCGCACGCGCGGGCTGGATACGCGCGCCGCGATCCTCGAGGCCTGCATGCTGCGCTTTCGCCCGATCATGATGACGACGATGGCGGCGATGCTGGGTGCGCTGCCGCTGGCGCTCGGCGCCGGCGACGGCTCGGAGATGCGCCGGCCGCTGGGGATTGCCATCGTTGGCGGCCTGCTCGTGAGCCAGGCGCTCACGCTTTACACGACGCCTGTGGTCTACCTGTATCTCGACCGATTGCACCTGTGGGTGCAGCGCACGCGGGGTCGCGCCGGCCTTGCGGCCCCGCCGGCGCTGGCCGGCGATTGAAGGACTTGGCGTGCCCGATCCGATCAACGACATTGGAAAGATGGTAATGCGATTCACCGCCCGCTCCGCCCTGATCGCAGCGCTTTCCCTCGGCGCCGGCGGCTGCATGGTCGGGCCCGATTACGAACGGCCCACAGCGCCGACACCGGCCGCGTACAAGGAGGCGCCGGGGTGGAAGGTTGCGCAACCGGCGGACGACGCCCCGCGCGGCAACTGGTGGGAAGCGTATCGCGATCCGGAACTCGACGCGCTGGTGGCGCAGGTGGACATCTCCAACCAGACGGTCAAGGCCGCCGAAGCCCGCGATGCGCGAAGCCTTGGCCGCAACGCAGGGCGCTCGCGCGGCGATGTGGCCGGTGGTCAACGCCAACGGCGTGGCACTGCGCAGCAGCCACGGCACCGGGTCCAGCACCAGTGCCAACACGCAATCCGGCGTGAACAACAGCTACAACGTGGCGCTCGCGGTGAGCTGGGAGGTCGACCTGTGGGGCGGCATCCGGCGCAGCATCGAGGCCAGCGAGACATCGGCGCAGGCCAGCACCGCCGACCTGGCCAACGCACGGCTCTCCGCGCAGGCGCTGCTGGCCCAGGACTACCTGGTGCTGCGCGTCGCAGGATGCGCAGATTTCACTGCTGCAGGAGACGGTCACGAGCTACGAGCGGTCGCTGCAGCTCACGCGCAACCAGTATGCGGCGGGGATCGTCGCACGCGGCGACATTTCGCAGGCCGAAGCCCAATTGAAGTCCACGCAAGCGCAGGTCGTGGATGCCAAGCTTGCGCGCGCGCAACTCGAACATGCGATCGCAGTATTGATCGGCAAGCCGCCGTCCGAATTGACGATCACCGCGAGGCCGTTGGTCGCGGTGTTTCCCGGACATTCCGGTGGCGGTTCCATCCACGCTGCTCGAGCGGCGTCCGGACATTGCCGCCGCGGAACGCCGCACGGCAAGCGCCAATGCCCAGATCGGCGTGGCGCAGGCCGCGTTTTTCCCGGCGCTGACGCTTTCGGCCGGCGGCGGCCTGCAGAATTCACTGATCGGCAGCCTGATCTCGCTGCCGAGCCGCTACTGGTCTCTGGGCGCTGCGTTGGCCCAGCCGATCTTCGATGCCGGCTTGCGCAGCGCGCAGAAGGCGCAAGCGGTCGCAACCTACGACGAGACAGTCGCCAACTATCGCGCCACGGTGCTTGCCGGCTTCCAGGATGTCGAGGACAACCTGGCCGCGCTCGACCTGCTCGCGCAGGAGGCGGCTTTCCAGGACGAGGCGGTCAAGGCCGCGCAGCAATCGGCGGCTATCGCGCTCAACCAGTACAAGGCCGGAACCGCAAGTTACCTCGCGGTCGTCGTCCTGCAGGCGTCGGCGCTGAGCAGCGAACGCACGTCGCTCGCCATCCTTGCCCGGCGCCTGGCCGCCAGCGTCGGGCCTGGTCAAGGCGCTGGGCGGAGGGTGGAACGCCGACGTGTTGGACGTTGCGGCGCACTGACTCTCAGTTGGCGGCAGCGTCCAGCGCGACGTAGAACTGGCACCCGGTCTTGGCGCGGATTTCCTCCACCGTAACCCCTGGATGCATTTCCCGCAGCACCAGCCCGGTGGGCTCCACGTCGAACACGCACAGGTCCGTGACGATCATGTTGACCACGCCCTTGCCGGTGATCGGCAGCGTGCACGACTTGAGGATCTTCGGACTGCCGTCCCTCGCCGTATGCTCCATCAGCACGATGACGCGACGCACTCCGGAGACCAGGTCCATCGCGCCACCGGGACCCTTGACCATCTTGCCGGGCACCATCCAGTTGGCGATGTCGCCGTTTTCCGAGACTTCCAGCGCGCCGAGGATGGACAGGTCGATGTGACCGCCGCGGATCATCGCGAACGAATCGGCGCTGGAGAAGAAACTCGAGCCCGGGCTCGTCGTGATCGTTTGCTTGCCGGCGTTGATGAGGTCGGCATCGATCTTGTCTTCGGTCGGGAATGGCCCGATGCCGAGCAGCCCGTTTTCCGACTGCAGCGTGACCTTGATGTCGGATGGAATGAAGTTGGCGACAAGCGTGGGAATGCCGATGCCGAGGTTGACGTAGTAGCCGTCGCGCAATTCCCGCGCCGCGCGCCTCGCCATCAATTCGCGGATCGGCGAATCCTTCTTCGACGCGGCCGCGCCCGACACGGTGCGGAACTCGATCCGCTTCTCGTAGTGCGGTCCCCTGGATGATGCGGTCGACATAGATTCCCGGCGTGTGGATCTGGTCCGGGTCGAGTTCGCCCACTTCCACGAGCTGTTCGACCTCCGCCACCGTGACCTTGCCGCAGGTCGCGATCATCGGATTGAAGTTGCGCGACGTCATGCGGTAGACGAGATTGCCGGCCTTGTCGCCCTTCCACGCCTTGACGATGGAGACGTCGGCCTGGATGGCTTCCTCCAGCACGTAGGCCTTGCCGTCGAACGTGCGCGTGTCCTTGTTTTCGGCGAGCATCGTGCCGAAGCGGTGCGCGTATAGAAGCCCGGGATGCCGGCGCCGCCCGCACGCAGCTTTTCCGCCAGCGTTCCTTGCGGCGTCAGCTGCAGCTCCAGTTCGCCGGCCAACACCTGGCGCTCGAATTCCTTGTTCTCGCCGACATAGCTGGCGATGACCTTCTTGACCTGCCGCGTCTTGAGCAGCAGCCCCATCCCGAAATCGTCCACGCCGGCGTTGTTGCCGACGATGGTGAGTCCCTTGGTGCCACTGGCGACCAGGGCCCCGATCAGGTTTTCCGGAATGCCGCACAGGCCGAATCCGCCGGCGGCAACCGTCATGCCGTCGTGCAGCAGGCCCTGAAGCGCCGCGGTGGCGTTGGCATAGACTTTTTTCATGGCAGCGGCATCTCCGGAAAAGTTGGGGCACGCGTCGAGTTCCGGCATTTTACGCGAACCCTGCACGCCCTCGCGGCGTGACCCGTCCGTCCGAAGGCGAGCGCGGCGCCAATGCGGGCCTGTCCAACGCCGGAATTGAAGACCAAAATCCTGCCTATGCAAGACTTCGATGATTTTGCGTTCAGGCGCTCGCTTGCAGGGCTTGCCGACTGCCTGGCGTCCAGAATCACGCCGAACGGCAGGGTCCCGTTTGTCGTCGCAATCGATGGGCCGGGCTGTTGCGGCAAGTCGACACTGACGGAACTCCTTCTTGAACGACTTGATGCCGTGTCGATCGGGACCGACGATTTCCATGAACATGAAGGATTTCGTCGCGAGCCCGATGCGCCGCTCCCCTATCGACGCTGGACCGACCTTCGAAACGCGGTGGGCAGTCTCTCGCGCGGCGTCGCAACCAGGATTCAGTCAATCGATTGGAGCGATCACAGTCTTGGCACGCCAAGGACGATCGAACCCCGCCCGGTGCTCATCGTCGATGGCATCGGGAGCCTGCATGTGGATGTTTCCCGTCATGCTGATCTGAAGATCTGGGTGGACGGGCACGCAGGCAACCGGATGCGGCGAACAGCGCATCGGGAAGGCCGGGACATGACAGAGGAATGGGCGCCCTATGTGCACTTCGAGCAGAAATATTTCTCGACCTGGAGGCCGTGGCGGCAGGCGGACGTGTTCGTCCTGGGCGCGGAGCTTGACTGGAAAAACCTAGCGGAGAGCTTTTCGCATCTCATCGACTCGGGCAGCCCCGCGGGCTGACCGCGTTGGCACGTGCCCGCCGACTCAGGACTACGATGCCTGGAAGCGCCCGCCTTGGCCAGCACCGCGCGGCGGACAAGACCGATGTGCTCGCGCAACGTATACGCCTCGCTGGCAAAGCTGGCCGGGGTCCGGATGCCCTCCACGGCGTGCTCGATGCGATCCAGGTCCTTCAGCCACTTCTCGACGGGGAGCGCGCCTTTTCGCGTCGCCACATCGCGTTCGAGCAGCGCGAGTTCGCCATACCAGCGGTACACGCGCGAGCGGACGCGCCAGCGCAGGAACTGCGGGAAGAAGTTGATGGCCGGAATCAGGATCACAATCAGCGGCAGCATCAGGATCACCAGCCGCTCGACGAAGGTGGCCACCCAGAACGGAAGAACGCGATGGATGAAGCTGGGTCCGAAGCGCTTGTGGCGCTCCGCGTCGTCGGAAACCGGCAGGTCGACCGGCGCGATTCCCGGAAATTCGCCGGCGTTCTCGAAATCACCCTGCCTGGAATGGATGTCGCTCGCCGCATCCAGCAGCAGATTGACCAGCGCGGGGTGCAGGCCGGGACGGGCCACCAGCATGGCCTTGGTCCCGATGAGCACGACGTCCTGCGCCGGAATGTTGAGCGCGAAATCGACCGTTCCGGCCGGCAAGGTCAGCTTGCGTGATGTACGGGAAAGCGCCGCGTGTAGGCATCCGCGCGGGCGAAGCTCATCAGCTTGAGCGCGGGATCGCGCAATGCCTTGACGATGATCGGCGTCTGCACGCCGCCCACGAGGAGCGCGGCATCGAGGTCGCCCGCCTGCAGCGCGGAAAGCGCGGCGTCGCCGCCGACGGAGACCAGCGTCGAATTGTCCGGACGCACGGCATTGAACTCGAGCAGCGGCAGGACGAACGCGCGCGTACCGCTGCCTTCGGCGCCCGTGGCAATCCGCCGGCCCTGCAGCTGGTTCAGCATCGTCAAGGTCTGCGGAGCGCGATAGAAGACCCACAGCGGCTCGTAATAGAGGCTCGCCAGCATCTCCACGCCTTCGCGCCTGCGCGGGATCGGCGATGCCGCCCTGCAGGAATGCGACCTGCACGCCCGACTTCGGGTCGAGCAGCAGGCGCAGGTTTTCGGCGGCGCCCTCGGTCATGCGTTCCTCGATGACCACGCCATCGCGCGCCAGCGCTTGCCGGTAGCGCTCCGCATACTGGTGATAAAGGCCGAAGCCCGCGCCCGACGCCAGCACGATGCGACGCGCGCGGCGCAGGCTGCAGGAACTGCGCCGAAACCCAGAAGGTCACGGCGATCAGCGCGAGGACCAGCAGGATGCCGCGCAGCTTGTCCCGGCGCGTGAGCGTGGCAAGGTCGTCGGAACTCATGGCAGCGGAGTGCGGATCGAACGCGGTGGCTCAGACGGTGTTCCTGGGGACAGCGAGCCGAACACGCCCGCGCGATGGAAATCTGCAACGGATTCTACAAGGAATACCCGGCCGGAACGGGCGCGATTCCGGGTGCCCGTTCGCCACCCGAACGCGCCCGCCGGTCCGGCAGGGACTACTATCCAGGGGCGCGGCGGTGCCGGGCCCCGTTTTGAATATACAATCGCGGCCTTCGCGGCTTGATACGCGCGCCCCGGCGCCGTCCCGACACGATCGGGGCGAGTCCGGCGGACCGCGATTCGAGTACAGCCCGACGACGGGAGGATCCCCAATGAAGCCTGATGGAATTGCTGGACGCATCCGCCATGTGGCGCTCGCGGCATTGTGTTTTCCCGCCGCGCTGACGCTCTCCGTCGCCCTTTCCGGGTGCAGTGAAGTCTCGAACAACCCTCACCCGCTCGGGTCGGAACGGACCAATACGATCTATGCGCCGTTTCGCGACCGGTCGCCCAAATACCTCGACCCGACCAGCTCGTACTCCAACGACGAGACGCCGGTCACGTACCAGGTGTACGAGCCGCTGTACGGGTATCACTATCTGAAGCGTCCCTATGAGCTCGTCGGAAGGACGGCGCAGGAAATCGCCCGTCCCCGTTACCTCGACAAGGACGGCAAGGAGCTTCCCGACGACGCCCCCGGCGAACTCATCGCCGAGACCGTGCTCGACGTCAAGATCAAGCCCGGCATCATGTACGCGCCGCATCCGGCGTTCGCCAAGGATGCGCAAGGCGCCTATGTCTACCACGACATGAAGCGCGAGGACGTCGCCGACAAGTACAAGATCACCGACTTCAAGCAAACCGGCACCCGCGAGCTGACCGCGGACGATTATGTCTACGGCATCCGCCGGCTGGCCACGCCGCGGATCAAGTCGCCGTCGTTCTCGACGATGTCCGACTACGTCGTCGGCCTGAAGGAATATGGCGACAAGATCGTCGAGGCCGACAAGGCGCTCCGCCGCGACTTGGCGCCGACCGACCGCGACCTGCCGATGCTCGATTTCCGGAAGTATCCGTTTGCCGGCGCCGAAGCCCTCGACAAGCACACGCTGCGCGTCCGCGTGAAGGGCAAGTACCCGCAGTTCAAGTACTGGCTGGCGATGACGTTCTTCTCGCCGGTCCCGTGGGAGGCCGAGAAGTTCTACTCGCAGCCGGGCATGGCCGCGAAGAACCTGACGATGAACTACTGGCCGGTGGGCACGGGCCCGTACATGCTCACCGACTTCGTCGAGAACCGCCGCCACGTGCTGGAGCGCAATCCCAATTTCCACGGCGAAACCTATCCGTGCGAGGGCGAGCGCGGCGACAAGGAAAAGGGATATCTGGCCGATTGCGGCAAGCCGCTCCCCTTCGTCGACAAGGTCGTGTTCGACATGGAGAAGGAGAACGTGCCGCTGCAGGCCAAGTTCCTGCAGGGCTACTACGACACGCCGGCGATCGAACGCCTGGACTACGGCACGACGTATCTCGTGGCGATGGGCGACGACGTCAAGAAGGACAAGGAGTACCGGGAAAAAGGCATCAAGCTGCCGACGACGGTCGAGGCCAACAACTGGTACATGGGCTTCAACTGGCTGGACCCGGTCGTCGGCAAGGGCGCCACGCCGGAACAGGCCGAGCGCAATCGCAAGCTGCGCCAGGCGTTGGCCATCGCCATCGACTGGGAGGAGCACATCGCCATTTTCGAGCGTGGCCAGGGCGTGGCTGCGCACGGCCCCCTGCCTCCGTCGCTGTTCGGCTATCGCGACGACGGGCCGTCCGCGTTCAACCCGGTGGTCTACCGCAAGGGGTCGGACGGCCAGCCGGTTCGCCGCTCGCTCGACGAGGCGAAGAAGCTGCTCGCCGAGGCCGGCTATCCCAACGGCCGCGACGCCGCGACCGGCAAGCCGCTGGTGCTCAACTTCGACTACCAGCAGTCGGGCCCGGCCTCGAAGGCGCTGCTCGACTGGTACGTGAAGCAGTTCGCCAAGATCGGCGTGCAGCTCGAAGTACGCGCGACCGATTACAACCGCTTCCAGGACAAGATGAACAAGGGTTCGGTCCAGATCTTCTTCTGGGGCTGGCTCGCCGACTATCCCGACGCCGAGAACTTCCTGTTCATGCTCTACGGGCCCAACGCCAAGGCGCTGACCAACGGCAACGGCGAGAACAACGCGAACTACCAGAACCCGGAGTTCGACAAGCTGTACGAGAAGATGAAATTCCTCGACGACGGTCCGGAGAAGCAGAAACTGATCGACCAGATGATCGAGATCGTGCAGAACGACGCGGTCTGGAGCTTCGGCTACTTTCCCAAGTCCGCGGCGGCCTATCACCAGTGGGTGACCAACGGCAAGCCGACGCAGATCATCCGCAACCACATCGGCTACCTGCACCTCGATCCCGAGCTGCGCACGCGCAAGCTCGCCGAGTGGAACCAGCCGGTCTGGTGGCCGATTCCGCTGATCCTGATCGCGTTGATCGCGGCCATCGTGCCGGCGTGGTTCGCCTGGCGCCGGCGTGAACGCGAGACCGCGGCGCGCACGCTGGCGGCCGCCGGCGCGGCGTCATGATCAACTACATCATCCGCCGCATCGGTTACGGCATCCTGATCCTGATCGGCGTCAATCTGTTCACGTTCATGCTGTTCTTCACGGTGAACACGCCGGACGACATGGCGCGGATGAACATCGGCGGCAAGCGCGTCACGCAGGATGCGATCGAGAAGTGGAAGGTCGAGCGCGGCTACAACAAGCCGCTGTCTGTGGAACGCGGAAAAGCCCGGCATCGCCAAGCTGACCGACACGATCTTCTACGAACGCTCGGTGCAGCTGTTCGCGTTCCGGTTCGGCGCCTCCGACAGCGGGCGCGACATCGGCCACGAGTTGCGCCAGCGCGTGGGCCCGTCGATCGCGCTCGCCATACCGACGTTCCTGCTGGGCATCTTCGTCGTCATCGTGTTCTCGCTGCTGATGGTGTTCTTCCGCAACACCTACCTCGAATTCTGGGGCGTGACAGGCGCGGTGTTCCTGCTGTCGATCTCGGGGCTCTTCTACATCATCGTCGGCCAGTTCTTCTTCAGCAAGACGCTGAAGCTCGTCCCCATTTCGGGTTTCTCCGGCGGCTGGGACCTGTTCGTATTCCTGGCGCTGCCCATCGTCATCGGCATCGTGTCGCGCTTGGGCGGCGAGTCGCTGTTCTACCGCACGATGTTCCTCGAGGAGGTGGGCAAGGACTACGTGCGCACCGCCCGCTCCAAGGGACTGTCCGAGAACGTGGTCCTGTTCCGTCACGTGCTGCGCAACGCGCTGCTGCCGATCCTGACCAGCACCGTGGCCGTGCTGCCGCTGCTTGTTCCTGGGCGCGCTGATCATGGAGTCGTTCTTCGGCATCCCGGGCCTCGGCAGCTATACGATCGACGCCATCAATGCGCAGGACTTCGCCGTCGTCCGGTCGATGGTGTTCGTCGGCTCGGCGCTGTACATCGTCGGCCTGATCCTCACCGACATTTCCTACACGGTCGCGGATCCCCGCATCCGCCTGAGCTAGGAAGACGCCGACCATGCCCAAGCTCGTCTTCCTCGCCACCGACCTGGCCCTGTACGGGCTGGTCGCCGTGATCGCCTTCTATATCTGGCACGCGTTGCGCACGCCCACGCTGCGGCAGACGTGGCGCAGCGTGCTGCACGACGCGGCTGCCATGTCGGCCGGCGTCGTGCTCATGCTGTTCCTCGTCATCGCCATGCTGGACTCGTTCCACTTCCGGCCGTTGCTGCCCGCCGCGCCCGGCGCCGCCGCCGATGCCGCGCCGGCGTATTCCACGCGCACGCTGTCGGTGCTCGACGCGCTGCTGGCCGGACCGCGCGAATCGCGCGAGAAGACCTACTCGGTGCCGCTCGGTACCCACCAGTACTCGAAGGAGTCGATGCTGGTCGACGGCAAGTCGATCCGCGATTTCCCGCGCCTGCAATTCGGCGGCGCGCATCTCAAGGACCCCGCCAGCCGAATGGCGGGGCGATGTTCATCGCCCGTTCCGTCACGGGATTGCTGGGCGGCGCGCTCGCCGCGGCGATCCTGTGGCTTGCCGTCGCGGCGCTGCGCGCGCGTTCGGCAAAGACGGGCGTGGCCGCGTCGCTGCGCGCCATCTGGAACCGGACCACCGAAGTGCCGTGGCGGGCGATGCTGCTGACCGCCACCGTGATCGCGCTCTTCGCCGGCTGGGTCGCCGCGCTGTGGCCGTACTACCATGTCTTCGGCACGGACCAGACCGGGAACGACGTCCTGTTCCAGGCGATCAAGTCGATTCGCACCGCGGTGGTCATCGGCTCGCTTGCCACGATCGCGACACTGCCGTTCGCCATCGTCTTCGGCATCCTCGCCGGCTACTACAAGGGCCGCGTCGACGACGCCATCCAATATGTCTACACGGTGTTGTCGTCGATCCCGTCGGTGCTGCTGATCGCCGCGTTCGTGCTGATGATCCAGGTGTTCATCGACAAGAATCCGCAGCTGTTCGACACCGGGCTCGAGCGCGCCGACATCCGGCTGTTCCTGCTGGCCGCGATCCTGGGCATCACCGGCTGGGCCGGGCTCGCGCGCCTGTTGCGCGCCGAGACGCTGAAGCTGGGCGAACTGGACTACGTGCAGGCCGCGCGCGCATTCGGCGTGTCCGACGCCGGCATCATGCGCCGCCACATCCTGCCCAACGTCACGCACATCGTCGTCATCGTCGCCGTGCTGGATTTCTCGGGACTCGTGCTCTACGAGGCCGTGCTCTCCTACGTCGGCGTCGGCGTCGACCCGACCACCAACAGCTTCGGCACGATGATCAACAGCGCGCGCAACGAGATGTCGCGCGATCCCGTCGTCTGGTGGACGCTGCTGGCCGCGTTCGCGTTCATGGTGACGCTGGTGCTGTCGATGACGCTGTTCGCCAGCGCCGTCCGCGAAGCCTTCGACCCGCGCGCGCGCGCGTTCCGCGTCCGGCGTGCCAAGCCCGGTCCGGCAACATCGGCCGTCCCGCCCGTCATCGTTCCGGCCGCGGGCACATAGGAAACGGCATGCTCGAAATCAAGAACCTCACGACCGAACTCGATTCGGACAACGGCCTCGTGCGCGCGGTCGACGCGCTGGACCTGTCCATCGCGCGCGGCGAGACCTTCGCGCTGGTCGGCGAATCGGGCTGCGGCAAGTCCATGACGGCGCTGTCCATCCTGCGCCTGCTGCCCGACAGCGGCCGCATCAGCAGCGGCAGCGTCGACATCGAAGGCATCGACATCACGCAATTGCCGGAAGCGCAGATGCGCGACGTGCGCGGGCGCCGCATCAGCATCATCTTCCAGGAGCCGTCGACCAGCCTGAACCCGGTGATGACCGTCGGCCGCCAGATCACCGAGGTGATCGAGCGCCATACGTCGATTCGAGGCGACGCAGCCATTGCCAAGGCCGTCGACTGGCTGAAGCGCGTCGGCATCCCCGACCCCGAACGGCGCGTCAACGACTATCCGTTCCAGATGTCGGGCGGGCAGAAGCAGCGGGTGATGATCGCCATTGCGCTCGCGGCGGAGCCGGACGTCGTGATCGCCGACGAACCCACGACCGCGCTCGACGTCACGATCCAGGCGCAGATCCTGGACCTGTTGAAGGAGTTGCAGCGCTCGCAGAAGATGGCGATGCTGCTGATCACGCACGACCTGGCCATCGTCGCCCAGATGGCGCACCGCGTCGCGCTGATGTATGCGGGACAGGTCGTCGAAGTGGCCGAGGCCAAGGAGTTTTTCGACAGTCCGCTGCACCCGTACGCGGTCAACCTGTTCGAGGCGCTTCCCGATACCGCCAAGCGCGGCCGCAGGCTCGCTTCGATCGCCGGGTCGGTGCCGCCGCTGAACCGGGAATTCACCGGATGCCGCTTTGCCGACCGCTGCGCGGACGTGATGGACCGGTGCCGCGCTGCACCGCCGCAGCTGATCGAATTCCGGCCCGGCCACCAGGTGCGCTGCGTGCTGTACGACGGCGCCGATGCGTCCGACAAGGCGCACCCGCGTCTGGGGCAAGGATCCCATGCTGCCCGTCGACCCGCCCGAGGGCGACACGGTGCTGGAGGTGCGCGACTACAAGGTCTGGTTTCCCATTCGCAAAGGGCTTGCTGAAGCGCACCGTCGGCTATGTAAAGGCCGTCGACGGCGTGTCGTTTCGCATTCCGGCGGGCCGCACGCTGGCGCTGGTCGGCGAATCAGGAAGCGGCAAGACCACGGTCGGCAAGGCGGTGCTGCAGCTGCTGCGCAATACCGCGCGCATCAGCGGATCGGCATTGCTGCTCGGTCAGCCGCTGGAGCAGATGAACGGCGAAGCGCTGCGCACCGCCCGGCGTTCCGCGCAGATCGTGTTCCAGGACCCCTTCTCGTCGCTCAATCCGCGGATGCGCGTCAATGAAATCCTGGAAGAAGGCGTGGCGTCGCTGCATCCGGGCGTCTCGCCCGCGGATCGCACCGAACGCGTCGCGGCGCTGCTGGAAAAGGTGGGACTGCGCCGGGACGCGTTGACCCGGTACCCGCACGAGTTCTCCGGTGGCCAGCGGCAACGCCTGGCCATCGCCCGCGCGCTGGCGGTAGAGCCGAAACTGATCGTCGCGGATGAGCCGACGTCGGCACTGGACGTTTCCGTGCAGGCGCAGATCCTCAACCTGCTGAAGCAGCTGCAGCAGGAGCTCGGCGTTTCGTACCTCTTCATCACGCACAATTTCGGCGTCGTCGAATATCTGGCGCACGAGATCGCCGTCATGAAGGACGGCAAGCTGGTGGAAGCCGGCCCCGCGGAGAGCCTGCTTGCCCATCCGCAGCAGGAGTACACGCGCGCGCTGCTGGCCGCGGTGCCGCGGCTCGCCAGGGCCGCCTGACCGGTCGGTCAGGCGCCGCAGCGCGTTGCCACGAATTCGACCAGCTGCGCGATGCACGCAGCCTCGCCGTGGTTCTGCGTGTCGATCACGAGATCGGGCGCCGTTGGTTCCTCGTACGGACTGTCGATGCCGGTGAAGCCCTTGATCTCGCCGCGGCGCGCCTTGCCGTAGAGCCCTTTCGGATCGCGCGCCTCGCAGGTCGCCAATTCCGATTTCACGTAGACCTCGAAGAACGGACGCCGGCCGGCCGCCGCGCGCGCCCGGGCCCGATCGTCATCGAACGGCGAAATGAACGCGGTGATGCAGACGAGTCCAGCGTCGGCGAACAGCGCCGCGACTTCGCCGACCCGGCGAATGTTCTCCTGCCGGTCCTCCGGGGAGAATCCGAGATCGGCGTTGAGTCCCCGGCGCACATTGTCGCCATCGATCGTATAGGCGCCCCATCCGCGATCGAACAGTGCCCGCTCGAGCGCCATCGCGAGCGTCGACTTGCCCGAACCCGACAGCCCGGTGAGCCATACGATCGCGCCGACGTGGCCGCTGCGCGCGCCGCGCTCGGGGGCCGATATGTGGTGGTCGACGGCGACCAGATTGCGGCTCTTCGGCCACAGCGCGTGGCGCTGGTCCGGATACCGGCTGGCGTCGATCAGGCCGCCGCCCACGATCACGCCGGCATCGGCCAGGACGAAACGCCCGGTCTCGATGCACTCCGTGGCGTCGTCCAGCGCGACCGGCACGTCGCAGCGCAGCGTCACGCGTCCCAGTCCATTCGTCGCGATGTCGCGCGCGCCGGCCGGCACGAGACGGTCGACGTCGAGCGCATGGATGACGGCGGAGACTCGCACGGGAACGGCCCGGGTGCCGACGCGCAATTCGAAGCGTTGGCCCGCGGCAAGCGGGTCGCGCCCCAGCCAGAACACGTCGGCGTCGAATACCGGGGTGAGTCGTGCCGGCGCATCGGCCGCGCACACCAGGTCGCCGCGCGCGACGATCACCGGTTCGGCAAAGGTCAGCGCCACGTTGTCGCCGGCGTCCGCCGCGTCGGGCGGCTGCGGCCAGCCGGCAAGCTCGGCGATGTGCGCACGCTCGCCGGAAGGCAGCACCAGCACTTCGTCGCCGGCTCGCAGCGTTCCCTGCGCCACGCGACCCGCGACCACTCGGCGCGTGCCGGTCCGATAGACATCCTGCACGGGGAGGCGCAGCGGCGCATCGTTGACCGCGGCGACTTCCGCCGGGAGCGCTTCCAGCGCATTCACCAGCGAAGGTCCGTGCCACCATGGCGCGGGAGGCGCGTTGACGAGGTTGCCGCCGTCGCGCGCCGACGTCGGGACGATCGCGTGCACGGCCACGCCCAGCAATCCGAGCGCGCCGGCGATCTCGTCGCGTCGCGCCGTGAATTCGGACTCGCTCCAGTGGAGCGCGTCCATCTTGTTCACGGCGACGACGAAATTGCGAACGCCCAGCAAGCGCAGCAGCGCCGCGTGAGCGCGCGTCTGCGCCTCGGCGCCCAGTTGCGCGTCGACGACGAGCAGCGCCGCGGTGGTTCCCGCCGCGCCGGTGACCAGGTTGCGCACCAGCTCGCGGTGACCGGGACAATCGATGATGATCAGGTCGCGCCGCGGCGTGCGCACGTGCACGCGCGTCGTGTCGAGGGTCACCGCCTGGTCACGCTCCAGCTGCAGCGAATCGAGCGCGAACGACCACTCCAGCGGCACGCCGCGGCGCACGCTCGCCGCCTCGATCCTGGCGACCTTGCCCTCCGGCAGCAGGTCGAGCTCGTGCAGCAACCGGCCCAGCAGCGACGACTTGCCGTGATCGACGTGCCCCGCGAGGCAGACCGCGAGCGGCCGCGCCATCACATGTAGCCCGCGGCGCGCAGGCGTTCGAACGCGTCCTCGCGCTCGTGGTCCATCGCGCGCCCGGCGCGCTCCTCGGCCTTGGTCGTCTCCAGCTCGACGATGATCTCGGCCAGCGTGGCCGCATCGGAAGTCACGGGAAACGTGATGTCCGCCTCGCCCAGCGAGCGATAGCGCCGGCCATTGCGCGCAAAGTAGAGTTCGCAGACGGGGATGGCTTCCCGTTCGACATAGCGCCAGATGTCGAGTTCGGTCCACTCGAGCAGCGGATGCACGCGCACGTGGCCGCCCGGAGGCGCCGCGCTCGTGTAATGGCCCCACAGTTCGGTCGGCTGATCGCGCACATGCCATGCGCCCTGGGCGTCGCGCGGACTCATCGCGCGCTCCTTCGCGCGAATCGCCTGCTCGTCGCGCCGGATGCCCAGAAGGATGCCGGCAAAGCCGCGCTCGGCGATCAGTTGCGCCAACCCGAGCGTCTTGCGCGCGGCGGCGCGCGCGTTGGGCGGCAGCGCCGGGTCCGTCGCCTCGACCGGCGGGCACGGCGCATTGATGTAGTCGAGATCCCACTCGCGCACGTAACGGTCGCGGAACGCATAGACTTCGGCGAATTCATTCCCCGTGTCGAGCAGGATCACAGGGAACGGGACGCGGCCCTGGAACGCCTTGCGCGTGAGCCAGAGCATCGTGTTCGAGTCCTTGCCGAGCGACCACAGCATGGCGAGCGGCTTCAGCCGCGCGTAGGCCTCGCGGATCAGGTGGATCGAATGCTGCTCGAGATGATGAAGCTGATCGGGCACAATACCGCCTGCTTCGCGCTATTCGTAGGTGCCGACATCTTAGCCGCACCGGCAGCGCGCGCAAAATGACACTCGCGAAGAAGGCGAACACGCGGGCCGACAAATAGCCACCGTCCAACTGTTGCGGCCGCCGCGGCAAATCCGGACCATCGGGCACACCGAGCAGCCCGCGCGCGTTACCTGCAAAGCGACGACTCGTTTGCCCGCTTGATATAAGCACGTGTAAGGACCTGCCGATCCCCGGCGGCGATGCATTGCGCAATCTCCAGGTCGGACAGCTGCTTCGCTGCGGTCGTCTGCAGGGATACCGGTGGCATGGGACTCCCGGGTGGTCTTCAGGTGGGATTCACGGCATTAGATGACGAAACGGAACGCCGCGTTCCCGCGGGCGTCGCGTGCGCGGGCCCGTCAGCCCCTATTGGGCAGCGAAATTATCCGGGCTTGCCGTCGAGCCGGCCTGCGGGTCAACACCGGCCAGTACCGTACCGCGTAGAGCGCGAACGCCGCGGACCAGCACGTCCCCGAGACGACGACCGTCGCCAGATAGACGCCGGGCAGCCACAGTCCGCCGAAGACGCGAATCAACGCGGCGAGCGCCACGAGGACGTAGCACGCGACCTCATAGCGGTCCGGGGCCAGCGGGCGCCCCGTATGGCCGCGCGCGGTGCGCGTCATCATGCCGATCGTCATTCCGCCGATCGCGCCGATCGTCAGCGCGTGCACCGCGAACAGCCCGGCGACCCAACCCATCGCCGCAAGTCCCCGCAGCACGAGGTAGACGACGATCCAGGCGTAGGCCACGTGCAGCACCCACACCATCGGCGCCCGCGCCGTTCGCCACGGCTGCCAAAGATAGAGCCGCACCGCATGCGCCACGGCCGCGCCGAACGCCAGCAGCGCAACGAGCCACGCCGGCACCGGCAAAAGGTCGGCGACCAGCAAGGCAATGACAGCGCCGAGCGCGAATTTCTCGACCCACGGGCGACGCGTGGCCTGCACGCCGGGAACGCCGTTGTTGGTGAACATCGGGATCACGCGTCCGCCCATCACGGCCAGCACGAACAGCACGACATCCAGCCCGACCTGCAGGCTCGCGCGTTCCGGCCATGCGAGCAGCGCCAAGCGCCGACAGGTGGAATGCAAGCACGGCGAGCGCCCAGCAGCAACAGCAGCGCGATGAAGAAATAGTTGCGCCGGTTGCGGCTGCGCACCAGAGGAATGCCGATGGCGACCGCGATGGCCACGGGAAACGCCGCATTGACGATGGCCGCGGCCAATGGCGAAAGGCGTCAGCACCAGCACGCGGCCGGCAACCCAAAGCGCGGCGAGCGCCATCAGCGTCCGGCCGGTCGGCGTCGGCATGCCGGTCCAGTTGCGTACGGCCGTCAGCAGGAATCCGGCCATGACGGCGATCGTGTAGCCGTACAGCATTTCGTGGCCGTGCCACGCCGGGCTGCGCACGATACGCGGCGGGAAGATGTCCCGTGTATTGGCAGATCCACAGCAGGATCGACGACGCGGCGAAGGCGCTGGCGAGCAGGTAGAACGGCCGGAAGCCCAGGCTCCACAGCGCGAACCCGCCGCGAAGCAGGCCTTCACTCGGCTGCCCGTCACTCGAACAGCACGGGCCGGCCGGCGCGGTCGAAGGGAATGAACGACCCGTGCGATCCGGCCTTGATGGCGTCGACCATGCGCTGCAGCGGCGCTTCCGCGTCGTGGCTCGTCGGCGCGCGCCCGTCGCGACCGGCCAGGCCGGCGACGAAGACGATCGCCCACTCGGGACCGGCTGCACGCGACTCCTCGACCAGCGCGGAAAACGTCATCCAGCTCGTCGGCCGACTTGTCCACGCACATCAGTGGCGCCAGCGCACCGCCCCCGCCTTCCGCAAAGCGCGCTCGCTGCTCGGGCGTGCTGTCGTCGGGCAATTCCGCGCCCGCGAACACGAACAGCAGGCGCTGCGGTTCGGGCTGCTGCCGCGCGGCGCGCAGCAGATCGTCGAAGCTGGAAATCGGAGAGTCGGCCATGGCGTCGTCATTGCACCAGCGGCGTGTCGGCGGCGTCGAGATCCACGCCCTCCACCACCGCCTCGCCGGCCAGCAGCTGCAGGTATTGGCGCAGCGCGGTGACGTAGGCCTGCTGGCGCAGCGACATCGCGACCGCGCCACGCACCGCTTCGAACGGCTGCGCGACGCCCGGCTCGCGCGCGAGCACTTCCACGACGTGCAATCCGAAGCGGCTGTGCACGAGGCGCGGCAGCACGCCCACCTCCGCGCGACCGAACACTTCGCGCGCGAATTCGGGTGCGCAGTCCGCCGCGCAGAGCCAGCCCAGCTCGCCGCCATCGGCGCCGCTGGGGCAGTTGGACGACTCGCGCGCCGCATCGGCAAAGCGCTCGCCGTCCTTGCCGTCGTGGCAGCGCACGTCCAGCAATGTCGCCTCCGCGCGCTTGCGCAGCGCCACGACGTCCACACCCGGCGTGACGGCGAACAGGATGTGCCGCATGCGAACGCGTTCGCCGGCCTGGTATTCGGACTCATGCGCCGCGAAGTGGCGCCGGCAGGCGTCCTCCGACGGTTCGGGCAGGTCGAGCGCCTGCTCGAGCAGCGCTTCGATCGCGCCGGCCGCGGCTTCGCTGATCACGCCGTCCGCCGGCGCGCGCATCCGCTGCAGCCAGCAGGCCGGCACGTTGCGCGGCCTGCCGCAGCAGTTCCGTGCAGGCGCGCTGGCGCAATTCGTCCGGCGGCGAGCGCCGCATCCGGCGCGTGCAACGCCACGCCGTTGATTCGCGCCACGCGTGCAGAGGTCTCGATCGTAGTCGTCATCGCGATGCTCCGTCAGACGCCGGCGCCGGGCTGGCGCGGCAGGTTGTGGCCGGCCGGCACGTTGAGCCGGCGGCTGCGCACCACCTGGTAGGGGCGGAACAGGTAGGCGACGCGTCGCGAAGCCGCTCCACACGTGGACCAGCCGGCTGAACGGGAACAGCAGGAAGATCGTCATGCCCAGCACCATGTGGACCTTGAAGGGCCACGCCACGGCCGCCAGCGCCGCTGGCGTCGGGACGCAACGTGGCGATGCCCTGCAGGTAGTCGGCCAGGATCAGCATCGTGCCCGCGTCGTGGCGATGCTCCCACGACAGCGGCAGCGTGATCGAGGCCCAGGCTCAGCTGGACCCACAGGATGACCAGGATCGCGAGGTCGGTGCGGTGGCTGGTCAGGCGGATGCGCGGGTCGAAGATGCGCCGGTACAGCAGCAGCGTCAGGCCGACGAAGCAGATCGCGCCCGCCACGCCGCCGGCGACGATCGCCAGCATCTGCTTCTGCGGCGCGCGTGATGAACGGCTCGTACATCCAGTGCGGCGTCAGCTGCCCGAACAGGTGCCCGAAGAACAGGAACAGGATGCCGACGTGGAACAGGTTGCTGCCCCAGCGCAGCGTCCCGGCGCGCAGCAGCTGCGACGAGTCGCTCTTCCACGTGTACTGGTCGCGGTCGAAGCGCGCCAGGCTGCCCATGAAGAACACCGCCAGGCAGATGTACGGATAGACGACGAACAGGAAGTTGTTCAGGTAGGACATGGCGGGGTTCATGGGGCCGCTCCCGGTTGGGCACTGTTGGGGACACTCTTGCGGACGACGTGGATCGGCTGCGCCTGGCCGGGCTTGGCCTGGCCTTTGGCCGAACAGCCGTCGAACACCACCGGCTCGGCCCAGCTTTCGTCGAGCGGCTCTTCGGCGGGCAGCCTCGACCGCCTGCGCCTTCTCCCCGGCCAGCTCGATCAGCGCGCCGACCACGCTGGCGTAGGCGCTTTCGCGCTTGCACAGCGCGCCGAACAGCGCGTTCAGGATGTGCGCGATCTCGGCCAGGAACGCGCGCGCCTCGCGCGGCGGCTGCGTGGACACGAATTCCAGCACGGCCGGCAGGTAGTCCGGCAGCTCGCGTGGACGTGAGGATGAGGCCGGCCTTGTCGTAGGTCTCGCCCAGGTCGATCATCGCCGGCCCGCGATCGCGCGAGTCGCCGTGCACGTGCTCGAACAGGTGCAGCGACGTGGCCCGGCCGCGGTCGAACATCTCGACGTAGGCGGCCTCGGTCTCCAGCGGATCGGCGCGCCGCAGCGTGTCCATCAGCGCTTCGATTTCGGCGCGGCGCGACGGCGGCGACGGCGGCCTCGGCGTCGAGCAGGTCGCGCATCTCCGGGATGTGGGCGCGCATCCGCGCGTCGGGATAGGCAGCAGCGCCGCCAGCACGCGCAGGCTCCGGCTCATCGGTCTTGGAGAGTTCGCCGCGAACATGGTCAGACCTCCGCCCGGATCGGGAATCGTGCGCTTCTTCTCGCTGCCGAAGAGGCTGGTCTCGCCGGTGCCCTCGGAGCAGCCGTTGCCGAAGCGAAAAGCCGCAGCCGCCGCGCACGTTGAAGGTGTTCTCCGCGTATTCGCGGTGCGTCGTCGGAATCACGAAGCGGTCCTCGTAGTTGGCGATCGCCATCACGTGGTACATCTCCTCGACCTCCGCCTGCGTGATCCCGACCTGCTTCAGCACCGCCTGGTTGATGCGTCCGTCGACGTGCTTCTCGCGCTGGTAGGCGCGCATCGCCAGCATGCGTTCCAGCGCGCGCACCACCGGCTGCGTGTCGCCGGCCGTCAGCAGGTTGGCCAGGTACTTGACCGGGATGCGCAGCTGGTTGACGTCGGGAATCTCGCCGTTGCTGCCGACGTGCCCGGCGTTGGCCGCCGCGCTGATCGGCGACAGCGGCGGCACGTACCAGACCATCGGCAGCGTGCGGTATTCAGGGTGCAGCGGCAGCGCCACCTTCCATTGCACGGCCATCTTGTAGACCGGGCTCGTTGCGCGCGGCTTCCATCCACTTGTCGGGGATGCCGTCGATGGCGGCCTGCGCGATCACCTTCGGGTCGAACGGGTCGAGGAAGATGTCGAGCTGCGCCTGGTACAGGTCGCGGTCGTGCTCGACGCTGGCCGCCTCCTGGATGCGGTCGGCGTCGTACAGCAGCACGCCCAGGTAGCGGATGCGGCCGACGCAGGTCTCGCTGCACACGGTCGGCTGGCCCGCCTCGATGCGCGGATAGCAGAAGATGCACTTCTCGGCCTTGCCGCTCTTCCAGTTGTAGTAGATCTTCTTGTACGGGCAGCCGCTAACGCACATGCGCCAGCCGCGGCACTTGTCCTGGTCGATCAGCACGATGCCGTCTTCCTCGCGCTTGTAGATCGAGCCCGACGGGCAGCTCGCGACGCACGCCGGGTTGAGGCAGTGCTCGCACAGCCGCGGCAGGTACATCATGAAGGTGTTCTCGAACTGGCCGTAGATCTCCTTCTGGATGTCGTCGAAGTTCGTGTCCTTGCTGCGCTTGGCGAACTCGCCGCCGAGGATCTCCTCCCAGTTCGGGCCCCAGACGATCTTGTCCATCTGCTTGCCGGTGATGAGGCTGCGCGGACGCGCCGTCGGCGTGGCCTTCATCTCGGGCGCCGACTGCAGGTGCCCGTAGTCGAAGGTGAACGGCTCGTAGTAGTCGTCGATCTGCGGCAGGTTGGGGTTGGCGAAGATGCGCATCAGCAGCTTCCACTTCGCTCCCTGCCGCGGCTGGATGGAGCCGTCGGCCTTGCGCACCCAGCCGCCGTTCCACTTGTCCTGGTTCTCCCACTCCTTCGGGTAGCCGATGCCGGGCTTGGTCTCGACGTTGTTGAACCAGGCGTATTCCATGCCGGGCCGGCTGGTCCAGACGTTCTTGCAGGTGACCGAACAGGTGTGGCAGCCGATGCACTTGTCGAGGTTCAGCACCATGCCGATCTGCGCGCGGATTTTCATGCCGACCTCCTCGCCTTCAGCGAACTTCATGCACCTCCTGCGCCTGACGCTGATCAGTTCGTTCGCCACCGGCGTGTCGAGCCAGTCGACCTTGTTCATCTTGCGCACGACGACGAACTCGTCGCGGTTGGTGCCGATGGTGCCGTAGTAGTTGAAGCCGTAGCTGAACTGCGCGTAGCCGCCGATCATGTGCGTGGGCTTCAGCACGATGCGCGTCACCGAGTTGTGGATGCCGCCGCGCGCGCCGGTGATCTCCGAGCCCGGCGTGTTCACGATCTTCTCCTGCGCGTGGTACATCATCACCATGCCCGGATTGACGCGCTGGCTGACCACCGCGCGCGCCGCGATCGCGCCGTTGATGTTGAAGAGCTCGATCCAGTCGTTGTCGACGATGCCGGCGCGCTTGGCGTCGTCCTCGCTCAGCCACACGCAGGGCCCGCCGCGGCTCAGCGTGAGCATCAGCAGGTTGTCGGTGTAGGTCGAGTGGATGCCCCACTTCTGGTGCGGCGTGATGAAGTTGAGCGCGATCTCGGGGTTGCCGTTCGGCTTGATGCCCTGGATGCCGGCGGTCGTCTTCAGGTCCACCGGCGGCCGGTAGCTCGAGAAGCCCTCGCCGAACGCGATCATCCACGGGTGGTCCATGTAGAACTGCTGGCGCCCGGTCAGCGTGCGCCACGGAATCAGCTCGTGCACGTTGGTGTAGCCGGCGTTGTACGAGACGGTCTCGCTCTCGATGCCGCTCCAGGTCGGCGAGCTGATGATCTTGCGCGGCTGCGCCTGGATGTCGCGGAAGCGGATCTTCTCGTCCTCGCGGTGGATCGCCAGGTGCGTGTGGTCGAGGCCGGTCTGCTTGCCCAGCGCCTGCCACGCCTTCACCGCCACATGGCCGTTGGTCTCGGGCGCGAGCTGCAGGATGACCTCGCAGGCGTCGATGTCGGTCTCGATCTTCGGCATGCCGCAGGTCGCGCCCTCGGCGGTGACGAGGCCGCTCAATTCGCCGAGCTGCTTCACTTCCGTCTGCGTGTTCCACGCGATGCCCTTGCCGCCGTTGCCGACCTTGGCCATCAGCGGTCCCAGCGCGGTGAAGCGCTTGTACACGTTCGGGTAGTCGCGCTCGACGACCGCGATGTTCGGCGCCGTCTTGCCGGGGATCAGCTCGCACTCGCCGCGCTTCCAGTCCTTGACGTCGAACGGCTGCGCCAGTTCGGACGGGCTGTCGTGCATCAGCGGCGTCAGCACCAGTTCGCGCTCGACGCCCAGGTGGCCGACGCAGACTTCGCTGAACTTCTTCGCGAAGCCCTTGTAGATTTCCCAGTCGCTGCGCGATTGCCACGCCGGATCCACCGCGGTGGACAGCGGGTGGATGAACGGATGCATGTCGCTGGTGTTGAGGTCGTTCTTCTCGTACCAGGTCGCGGTGGGCAGCACGATGTCGCGAGTACAGGCACGTCGTGCTCATGCGGAAGTCGAGCGTGACCAGCAGGTCGAGCTTGCCTTCCGGCGCCTTGTCGTGCCAGACGACTTCGGTCGGGCTTGGCCTCCTCCGCGCCGAGGTCCTTGCCCTGCACGCCGTTGCTGGTGCCGAGCAGGTGCTTGAGGAAGTACTCGTGGCCCTTGCCGCACGAGCCGAGCAGGTTGGAGCGCCAGACGAACAGGTTGCGCGGCCAGTTGTCCGGGTGGTCCGGGTCGGTGCAGCTCATCTTCAGCGTGCCGTCCTTGAGCGCCTTGACCGCGTAGTCCTTCGGGTCGACGCCGGCGGCCTGCGCGTCGCGGACGACCTGCAGCGGATTGGTCTGCAGCTGCGGCGCCGACGGCAGCCAGCCCATGCGCTCGGCGCGCACGTTGTAGTCGATCATGCTGCCGGCGTACGCCTTCTTGTCGGCCAGCGGCGAGATGCACTTCCTCCATGCCCAGCTTCTCGTAGCGCCACTGGTCGGTGTGCGCGTAGAAGAAGCTGGTGCTGTTCATCTGCCGCGGCGGGCGGATCCAGTCGAGCGCGAAGGCCAGCGCCGTCCAGCCGGTCTGCGGCCGCAGCTTTTCCTGGCCGACGTAATGCGCCCAGCCGCCGCCGCTCTGGCCGATGCAGCCGCACATCATCAGCATGTTGATGACGCCGCGGTAGTTCATGTCGCTGTGGTACCAGTGGTTCATCGCCGCGCCGATGATCACCATCGACTTGCCGTGCGTCTTGTGCGCGTTCTCGGCGAACTGGCGCGCCACGGTGATCAGCTGCGCGCGCGGCGTGCCGGTGATGCGCTCCTGCCAGGCCGGCGTGTACGGCGTGTCGTCGTCGAAGTTCTTCGCCGCCAGTTCGCCGGGCAGGCCGCGCGCCACGCCGTAGTTCGCCACCTGCAGGTCGAACACCGTGGCGACCAGCGCCTCGCGCTTCTCGCCTTCCTTGCCCAGCGCGATGCGCTGCACCGGCACCGTGCGCACCAGCACATCGCGTCTGCTTGTTGTTGGGGAAGTGCTCGCTGACGATGCCGCCGAAATACGGGAAGCCGACCTTGGCGGTCTCGCGTGCTGGGCTGATCGCCCTCCAGCACCGACAGCTTGAGCTTGACCTCGTTGCCGTGGCGCGCTTCCTTCGCCTCGAGGTTCCATTGCCCCTGGTCGGCGCGGCCGTCCGGCCCCCAGCGGAAGCCGATGGCGCCATTCGGCAGCACGACCTTGCCGGACTCGTCGAAGGCGACCGTCTTCCATTCCGGATTGTTGGCCTGGCCCGAGCTTGCCGTTGAAGTCCGACGCGCGCACGTAGCGATCGGGCACCATGACGACTTCGCCGCCGGGCAGCGTGTGCTCCTTCAGCATCACCAGCATCGGCATGTCGGTGTAGCGGCGCACGTAGTCGTCGAAGTACGCGCTGCGCTCGCCCGCCGTCGGGAAAATAGAACTCCTTGAGGATCACGTGGCCCATCGCCATCGCGACCGCGGCGTCGGTGCCCTGCTTCGGGTGCATCCAGATGTCGGCCAGCTTGGCGACTTCGGAATAGTCGGGCGTCACCGCGACCGTCTTCGCGCCCTTGTAGCGCACCTCGGTGAAGAAGTGCGCGTCGGGCGTG
The DNA here is from genome assembly GCA_963834045.1 of uncultured beta proteobacterium. Lineage (GTDB taxonomy): Bacteria > Pseudomonadota > Gammaproteobacteria > Burkholderiales > Casimicrobiaceae > VBCG01. The sequence continues at coordinate 786,473 of CAWIAK010000001.1, forward strand.
CGCGTCTGCGGGACGTTGGAGCCCCAGGCGATGATGAACTGGAGTTGTACCAGTCGGCCGATTCGGGCACGTCGGTCTGCTCGCCCCAGATCTGCGGGCTGGCCGGCGGCAGGTCGCAATACCAGTCGTAGAAGCTCATGCACACGCCGCCGATCAGGCTCAGGTAGCGCGAGCCGGCGGCATAGCTGACCATCGACATCGCCGGGATCGGCGAAAAGCCGATGACGCGATCCGGGCCGTGCTTCTTGATCGTGTAGACGTTGGCCGCCGCGACGATCTCGTTGACCTCGTCCCAGCTCGAGCGCACGAAGCCGCCCAGGCCGCGCACCTGCTGGTAATCGCGGCGCTTGGCATCGTCCTCGACAATGGACGCCCACGCCGCGACCGGGTCGTGCGCCAGGCGCGCCTCGCGCCAGCTCTTCAGCAGCCGGCCGCGCACCATCGGATACTTGACGCGGTTCGCGCTGTACAGGTACCAGCTGTAGCGACGCGCCGCGCGCGCAGCCGCGCGGCTCGTGGTTGGGCATGTCCCAGCGCGTGCGCGGATAGTCGGTCTGCTGGGTTTCCCAGGTGACGATGCCGCCCTTGACGTAGATCTTCCACGAGCACGAGCCCGTGCAGTTCACGCCGTGCGTGCTGCGCACGATCTTGTCGTGCGCCCAGCGGTTGCGGTAGGCGTCCTCCCAGGTGCGGTCTTCGCCGGTGACCACGCGCGTGGCCGTCGTCGGAGGTTTCCCGGGGAGTGGAGAAGTAGTTCAGGCGATCGAGAAAGTGGCTCATTGTGGATCTCCGCTACGGCCGCGCCGCAGGTTGGGAAACGGAATGCTCACGGGTTCTTCACGTACGCATTGCTGCGCAGGTAGAACCACCAGTTGAGGACCAGGCAAATCGCGTAGAACACCGCGAATCCGTACATCGCGTACTGCGGCGTGCCGGCCTTGATCTGGTCGCCGATCACGATCGGCGCGACGAAGGCGCCGTAGGCCGCGATCGCCGACGTCCAGCCGAGCACCGGGCCGGCCTGCGTGCGGTCGAAGATCACGCCGATCGTGCGGAACGTGGAGCCGTTGCCGATGCCGCTGGCGAAGAACAGCACGATGAAGAGTCCGAGGAATGCCGGGAAGTACTGCTCCGGCGTCGCCGAACCGTAGGCCTGCATCATCACGTAGCCGACGGCGACCGATGCGACCACCATGACCGCCGAGATGATCTGCGTGACGATGGAGCCGCCGACCTTGTCCGAGATCCAGCCCCCAATCGGCCGCACGGCGGCCCCGACAAAGGGGCCGATCCACGCGAAGGCAAGTACGGTGGGCGCGTTCGGGTTGTTCAGCGTGTGCTGCATGACGCCATTGGCGCCGGGCACGTGGCTGACGCCGAAGATCACCTTCATCGACAGCGGCAGCGCCATCGAGAAGCCGATGAACGAGCCGAACGTCACGATGTACAGCGCCGTCAGCGACCACGTGTGCTTGTTGCGGAAGATCTGGAACTGCTTGGTCACGCCCTCCTTCATCGGGCCGAATGCCGCGAGCTTCATCACCAGCAGCGCGCTGACGATGTCCAGCGGAATGGCCACCCACATGCTGATGACACCGAGCCCGGTCGGCGCCGGCAAGTACAGATACAGACCGAGGATCGACGGGATGAAGGCCAGCGTGTACAGGTAGGTGATCTTGGCGAACGCGACGAGCGGATTGCCGGTGGCCGGAGAGACCGCCTTGAGATTGTTCATGCCGAACCAGCACAGGATCGACAGCGGCACCAGCGACAACAGCCAGGCGAAGCCTGCGTTCTGGATCCAGGTCGGCGTGCCGGCGGCGATCTTGCCGAAGATCCAGCCGCTGTCCTTGATGAGCGTCTCCGGAGCCGCCGCCCCAGGCGCCGAAGATGCCGACGGTCATGACCAGCGGGATGACGATCTGCATCGTCGTCACGCCGAAGTTGCCCAGCCCAGCGTTCAAGCCGAGCGCGGTGCCCTGCAGCCGCTTGGGAAAGAACGTGCTGATGTTGGACATCGAACTCGCGAAGTTGCCGCCACCCACGCCCGGACCACAGCGCCATCAGCTGGAACGCCCACAGCGGCCAGTCCTTGTGCTGCAGCACGATGCCGGTGCCGATCGCCGGCGCCAGCAGCATCGCGGTGGTCAGGAAGATCGTGTTGCGCCCGCCGGCCAGGCGGATCAGGAACGACGCCGGGATGCGCATCGTCGCGCCGGAGATCCCGGCGATCGCCGTCAGCGTGAACAGTTCCGCCTGCGTGAACGGAAACCCCAGGTTCAGCATCTGGACGGTGATGATTCCCCACATGCCCCAGACGGCGAAGCCGCACAGCAGCGCGGGCACCGAGATCCAGAGGTTGCGGTAGGCGATCTTCTTGCCGGTGCGTCTCCCAGAACTCGTTGTCCTCGGGGCGCCAGTCGGCGATGTCCGCGCGGCTGCCTGGCGCGGCCGCGGCAATGGGTGTGGCGGAGGTAGCGGTCATGGCTGTCCTTGAATGATCGAGTCGTGCTATCCGTGCAGTCGGAATTGCTTGGCCTTGCTGCCCATGACTTCGGCGCCGCGGACTTCGGTCCAGTACATCCAGATCAGCGAGACCCAGACGACGCCATACATCAGCATGAATGCGGAGGAGCGGATTCCGGTGAGGTCCATCAGCGCGCCGAACATGATGGGCAGCACGAAACCACCCATGCCGCCGGCCAGGCCCACCACGCCGGAAATGACGCCGATGTTCGTCGGGTAGTCGTCGGAGATGTACTTGAACACCGACGCCTTGCCGAACGCCCACGCGATGCCGAGCACGAACATCAGCGCGGTGAACAGCCAGACGTTGAGTCCGACGTGGAAGGTCCGGGGACCGTCGACGGTGAGGATGGTCATGTCCGTCTGCGGATAGGAGAGCAGGAACAGGCAGATCCAGCTCACCCACAGCACCCACCAGGTGACGCTGTGCGCGCCGTACTTGTCGGAAATCCAGCCGCCAAGCGCGCGCAGCACGCCGCCGGGAAGGGAAAAGCAGGCCGCCAGCAGCGCGGCGGCGCGGATGTCCATTCCGAACTCGCCGACGTAGTACTGCACCATCCAGAGGCTCATCGCGACGTAGCCGCCGAACACGATCGAGTAGTACTGGCAGAGCTTCCAGACTTTCGGGTCCTTCAGCGCAACCAGCTGCTCCCTCCAGGTGATTCTCGAGTCCACCAGGTGCGCCGGGTCCGAGTAGCTGAAGAACCAGAAGAGCATGGCCATGCCGAACATGATCGCCGCGTACACCTGCGGCACCACGGCCCAGCCGAATGCCACCACCAGCGCGGGCGCGACGAACTTGTTGACCGCGGCGCCGGAATTGCCCGCGCCATAGACGCCCATCGCGAAGCCTTGCCGCTTCTTCGGGAACCAGCGCGCGACATACGGGGTGCCCACGGAGAACGAGCCGCCTGCGAGACCGACAAACAGTCCGAGCACCAGGTATTGCCAGAACTGCGTCGCGTAGGAGATCAGGTAGATCGGCACCACGCACAGCAGCATCAGGACAAACAGGACGATGCGGCCGCCGAACTTGTCGGTCCACATGCCGAGCGGCACGCGGATCAGCGAACCGGTGAGCACCGGCGTGGCCGTCAGCAGGCCGAATTCCGTGGCATTGAGATTGAGTGTCTTCCGGATCGGGATGCCGATGACGCCGAACATCATCCAGACCATGAAGCACACCGTGAACGCGAGCGTGCTGACAATCAGCACGGACAGCGCCTGCCCCGTCTTGCTCATGACTGCGACCCCTCGCTTCAAGAATGGGTCGAGTATGCGAAGCGGGAGCGCCGTGCGGCATCCGTCCGTAGGGGCGATGGCGCAGGACGAAAGAACGATGCCGGCCGCGGGCCGGCATCGTCCTGTGGAACTACGGCGAGGAAATACTGCGCCGGAATTGCGCTAGATCAACCCAGCCCGTGCTCCGTTGCGATAACGGCGGCCTGCACGCGCGAGGCCACGTCGAGCTTGCGCAGCACATGCTGCACGTGGATCTTGACGGTGGTCTCGGCGATGCCCAGCTCGCGGGCGATGGTCTTGTTGCTGGCGCCGCGCGCGATGCCGCGCAGGATTTCCTGTTCCCGCGGTGAAAGTTGCGCGAGCGGCGAGACCGGCGGCACGGCCTCGGCCGGCGCGGGCGTGGCCGCGTCGCGATACGCGGCGACGAGCTTTCCGGTCATTTCGTCGGCGACGACCGATTCTCCGCGCATGGCGCGCACGATGGCCCGGGCCAGTGCGTCGCCTTCCATCGTCTTCAGCAGATAGCCGCATGCGCCGTTGCGTAGCGCGGTGGCCAGGTCCTGCTCGTCCTCGCTGACGGTCAGCATCAGCACGCGCGCCTCGGGCGCCGCTTCGCGCAGCGCCGGCAGCGCGTCCACGCCGTTGACGCCCGGCAAGTGGTTGTCGAGCAGGATGAGGTCGGGGTGCAGTTCCTGCGCGCGGCGCTGCGCTTCGCCCGGCATCGGCGGCGTCGCCGATCACCTCGAAACGCGCATCGCGCGAAAGCAGCGCGGTGAGACCCCGACGAAACAACGTGTGGTCGTCGACCACGAGGATGCGGATGGCCGGACCGGTCCGTGGCGAAGTCATGACGGTTCCGATACTTCGGCCAGGTCCGGCGCGTCGGCGGGCGTCCTTGCGGCGGACGCCAACGTCAGGACGACCGAGGTACCGCGGCCGCGCCTGGACATCACATCGAGGCTGGCACCGATCCGCTCCGCCCGCTCGGCCATGATGCGCAGGCCCACGTGCGTCTCGTCGGGCGGGCCGTCGTCGCAGGCGAAACCCTCGCCGTCGTCGCGCACTTCGAATCGCCACTGCGGCTGCTGCTGTACGTCCAGCCACACCTGCGTCGCGCGCGCATGCTTGCGCACGTTGGACAGCGCCTCCTGCACGATATGCAGTACCTGGACCTGCAGGACCGGGTCCAGCGGCATGCCGTGGCCCTCCATCCGCAGCGCGGTCTTGAGTCCGCTCTGGTGCTCGAACTTGCGCAACGTGGTCATCAACGCAGGCTCGATGTCCTCGGCGTTGGCGCGCGTGCGGAAATGCACGAGCAGTTCCCGCACGTCTCCGTAGCATTCGCGCACGCCGGCATCGATTTCGGACAAGACCTGCTTCACCTGCGTCTCGTCGCCCACGGCGACGGCATCGCGCATCAGGTGCACCTGGATCTTGAGGAATGCCAGTGACTGAGCGATGGAGTCGTGCAGTTCGCGCGCGAGGAACGTGCGCTCCTGCGACACCGCGGCCTCCTTTTCCAGCGCGTTGAGTCGCAGGTTCTCCATGGCGCCCGCCAGGTGCGCGGTCAATGCTTCCAGCAGCGACCGCTCCGCGACGGATAGTGTGAACTGATTGTGAAAGAAGAGATCGACCTCGCCCATCAGTCGCTCGTGCTGGACGATGGGAAGCGATACGATCGTCTCGAACCCGGCATCGCTGCAATGATGCATGCCGGCCGGCTGCTTCGCCTGAATGGGAATGACCCGCACGCCCAGCGCGGCGCTCGGCGACCCGCAGAAGCAGTCGCCGGCCTTGACGCACCGTTCGCCGTCGACCATCGCCGACGGCAGGCCGTGCGACGCCAGCAGCAGGAAGCGCTCGTTGGACTCGTCGGACCAGCGCAGCGCGACGCCGTCGGCGCGAGCCACCCGGCCCACGTGCCGCGTAAATCCGGAGGCCAGCTCGTCCAGCGTCGTGGCCTTGGCCGCCAGCGCCGTCACGTCGTAGAGCGCCTCGAGCCGCTCGCGCTTTTCCTGCAGCTCCGACGTCTTTTCGGCGACCTTGGCCTCGAGGTTCCGGTACATCGACTGCAGGTGCTCCGCCATGCCGTTGAAGCCCTTGGCCAGCGTGCCGAACTCGTCGCTCGTGATCCGCTCCACCCGCGCGCCGAAGTCGCCGCGCTGGATCCGCTCGGTCGCGTCCTTCAATTGCCCGACGGGCTCCAGCACGAACAGGTAGCCGGTGTAGAGAAGTATTGCCGTACCGATGACGGCCAGCGCCATCATCGCCACTTGCAACAGATGCAGCAGCGCGGTCCAGCGCGACATGTGCGTCTCGATGGCCGCAACCAGCGCGTCGATATGCCCGGCGAACTCGGCAACATCGGTGCGAAGCGACTCCATCGAGTCGGACTGCGCGGGAATCCAGCGCGCACGAAATTGCCGCCAGTCGCGCTCGATGGCCGCGAAGTCCTCGCGCACGGCATCGTCCCAAGGCACGAACAACGGACGCTCCGGATCGCCGTCGCGCAACAGTTCGAGGCTGCGCTCGAATTGAGCGCGCTGCGCCGGAACGGCATTCAGGTCGGACGTCCCGATCGACAGCGACAGCCGATACGCCTGCATGCGCATGCGCCCGGCTTCGTTGACGGCAGCCGCGCCGCCCTCGAGCTGCCACGAGACCCACAACGTGGCCGCGATGATCAACAGCGCCGCCAGCAGGAAAGGGGTGCCCACCAGCGCCAGCTTGACGCCGAGGCTCCAATGTCGCGGATGGCTCATCGGCGCAATCTAGCGCGAATCGCCGGATCGCGCTTGAGGGGGATCAAAGACCCTATGCCCGCATGGGCAACTTCCCGCGGGTTTCAGCGCTTGTTCGTGGCCCGCCAGGCGGCAAAATCGCTCGCCGTGCGCTCATCCGTCGCCGGATAGAGGCCCAGGATCGAGCGCCCTTTCATGACCTCCTCGGTGACGAAATCCTCGAACGCCGTCATTTCGACCGCCTCGTCCGCAAGTTCGTCGGCAAGGTGCGCGGGCAGGACGACTACGCCTTCGCCGTCGCCGACAACGACATCACCGGGAAATACCGGCGCATCGCCGCATCCGATGGGCACGTCGATGTCAATCGCCTGGTGGAGGGTGAGGTTGGTGGGCGAAGCCGGGCGATGGTGATAGGAAGGAATCGCCAGCCGCGCGATCTCCTGCGAGTCACGAAAGCCGCCATCGGTCACGACACCGGCCACGCCCCGCTTCATCAGACGCGCGACGAGGATCGAACCCGCCGAAGCCGCGCGCGCATCCTTGCGGCTGTCGATGACCAGCACCGCGCCCGGCGGACAATCCTCCACCGCCTTGCGTTGCGGATGCGTGCGGTCCTTGAACACGGTAATCGGATTCAGGTCCTCGCGCGCCGGCATGTAGCGCAACGTAAACGCCTCGCCCACCATGTTGCCGGCGTTGGGATTGAGCGGATGCACATCCTGGATGAACTGGTTGCGCAATCCCCGCTTGAACAGCGCGGTGGTGAGCGTCGCAACGCTGACGACCATGAGTTTTGCGCGCGTGATGTCCTTCATCCGGGTCATGGCGTGCTCCTGATCACGGTGCAATGTCGACTGCAGCGCCGGTGCGCGCGCTCGCGGCAACGGCTTCCAGCGTCAGCGCGATGTCGATCGACTCCTCAGGCGAAACGCCCGTCCAGCCTTCCCATCCCTGCGCGATCAAGTCGTGGAAGGACTCAGCTTCCGCCAGGAAGCCATTGCCTGCCGCGGTCTCGATCGATTCCCGCTGCGCGTCCCACCCGGATCCGCGCCTGACCTCGAGCAGCGGCGGAAACGTGGCGGACGTGTCGTTGAAGTAGGTCGTGTCGATCGATCCCGCATCGCCGGCGATGAACGCCCGGCGATGCCTGAATCGTCGCGAAGCTGCACGAAATCTGCGCCAGCAGACCGCTCGGAAATTCCAACGACGCCAGCAGCGTCAGGTCCACGCCGCTCGGCGCCCACTTCGCCACGGCATGAACGCGCCTGGGCCGTTCGCCGGCGACCGTGCGCACGAGACTGACCGGATAGCAGCCGGCGTCCATCAGCGCGCCGCCTGCCAATGCCGGGTCCATGCGGATGTTGGTGGTGTCCGTCAGCGGGAACCCGAAGGACGCCTGGACCAATTGCAGCCGCCCGATCGCCTTGGCCGCAAGAAGCTCCCGCATCTTCAGTGTCTGCGGCTGCGCGCGGTACGGATACGCTTCCACCAGATACACGTCGTTGCGGCGCGCGGCATCGAACATCGCGCGTGCATCGGCCGCCGTCGTGGCGAGCGGCTTCTCGCACAGCACGTGCTTGCCTGCCTCCGCCGCCCGAATCGACCATTCCGCATGCAAATTGTTGGGCAGCGGATTATAGATCGCGTCGATTTCAGGATCGGCCAGCAGGGCCTCGTACGTCGCGTGCACCTTCGCGAATGCCGGTGTCCTTGGCGAATGCCCGCCCCTTCTCGGCATCGCGGCTCGCCACCGCCGCGACGACGATCTTGTCCGATTGACGCACGCCGTCGCAGAACAAGCGGGCGATCTTCGCCGCGCCCAAGACGCCGATCCTGATTGCAGTGGAGCCAGTGGACGCCATCACACATTTTCCTTCTCGGAAACTCTATAAGGCCAGCACGAAAAAGGTGAATTTATCGTATTGCGTCAACGCGTTGCATTCCATCGGCCAGGGCCTATGCCCGCCATCGAAAACGGTGATTTGACGCGCAGTTTTCCGAGTCCCTATCGTGGCGTTGTGCATCGCGACATCACGCAACATTCCAACAATTTACAGGTGACCTCATGAACAGCCAAATCGCCAATACAAGCCTCTCTTCCACATCGCGCCCGCCAGTCGGACGCGGACCCGTCGTTTGCGGAATCTGGTTGCGCGTCGCATTCATCGGCGCCAGCGCCTTTGCTGTCGGCGTCATGCAATTGTTCGGCGGCGAAGTGAAGCTGCTGCCGGCGTTGGCACTGACGGTCGTCAGCGGGCTGCTGACCGCATTCAGCGTTCACCGCGCACGTGGCGCCCTCGACGTGGCCGACGATGCAGCGTCGACGCTTGAATTGAGCGCACGCTCGCCCGCCGGCGCGCTGGCGATCTAGGCGTTCCAGGCAGTTCAGCTTCGCCCGTGTGCCCGTCGCAGGACGGCGAAAACTGCGTTGAGGTCGGCGATCGGGATTTGTCCGGGCGCTGAGCTGCCCTCGCCCACCGCGAAACTCAGCGACGAGCCGAATTCCCCGCCGATCATCCGGGTCACCGACCCGAGCGGTCCCATCGCCATGCTGATCAGCGGAATGCGCCCTTTGGCATCCGCTTCGCGCCGTCGCCGCCAGAAGCGTCAACACATCGGCGCGATCGCGTGGCATCACCGCGACCTTGGCCACGTCCGCCCCCAGGCGTTCGGCCTCCAGGAAGCGCTGCACGAGAAAGTCGAGCCCTGGCGTGTAGCCGAAGTTGTGATACGACAGGATGACCCGGGTGCCGTGCTTGCTGCGCGCTCTCGCGCACGCGCCGCACCAGCGCGGCATCGTTGCTCATCTCGAAGTCGAGGAAGTCGATCAGGCCGCTTGCGGCGACTTTGTCGTAGAGTTCCACGACCTCCTCGTTGCCGATCGCGATCGGCTCGCCACCTTCCGCAATCGAACGCCGGGTGAAGATGATCGGCAGATCGCCCGCCGCCGCGCGCAGCGACCGCGCGACATCGAGCACCGCCGCCGCATCGGCGATGCCCTCGAAATAGTCGACCCGCCACTCGACGACATCCGGACTCTTCTTGACGACGCTGGCGGCCTCCGCGAGCACGCGCTCGCGCGTGCGCCCGACCAGCGGCGTGCAGATCAGCGGCGTGCCGCCGCCCAGCGTCTTGCTGCGCACTTCGATCACTTTGCCCGGTTTCATCGCGGAAATCCTCTGTCGATCCGATGCATGATACTCAATAGGCGACCTTGGCCACCGCCCGCAACTCGTCCGGCGTCGCGGTGCCGAAGCCGAAGAACTCGAGATAGGCGGGAATCATCTCGAACAGCATGTCGGTGCCGACCTGGTAGCGGCAACCCCTCTCCCGCGCCGCCTGCAGCAACGGCGTGATCTCCTGCTTCATCACCACCTCGCCGACGAACGTCGACGGCGCGAGGCGCGTCACGTCGAACGGAAGCGGATCGGAGGCCTTCATGCCGAGCGGCGTGCCGTTCACGACGAGATCATAGCCGGAGGGATCGGCGGAGCGGATGTCGACGGCGAGCTTGGGATAATGCTGCCGAAGGCGTGCGGCGAGACCCTCGACCGACGCCGCGTTGGTGTCGCACAGCGAAATCGCCGCCACGCCTTCCGCAGCCAACGACGCGGCAATCGCCGAGCCAACCCCGCCCGCCCCGACGACCAGGCACTTGGCGCCGGCAAACGCAAATCCCTTGCGCCGGAGCCCGCGGGTAAACCCGGTCCCGTCGAACATGTCGCCCAGCAGCGTGCCGTCAGGACGCAGAAGCACGGCGTTGCAGGACCCGGCGATCTTCACCGTCGTCGTGCATTCGTCGACCAGCGATACCGTCGTCACCTTGTGCGGCATCGTCACCAGCGCGCCGCGCAGGTTGGTGAACCGGGACAGCGCCCTCAGCACGTCCGGATAGTCGTCGGCCTTCACGCCCATCGGCACGACCACGGCATCGATCCCGGCCTTGTCGAACCACGGGTTGTAGATGAACGACGCCTTGAACGATTCGGTCGGATAGCCGATGTGCGCCACCAGTGTCGACTTGCCGCTGATCATGCGATTCAAACTCCTCAGTTGGTATTGACGGTTCGGCCGGTCTTTGCGGCCTCGACAATCGCCTCGGTCACGCGGAGGTTCTGCAGGCCGTCGCGTGCGGTGACCAGGGGCTCCGCGTCGCCGCGGATGACCGCGGCGAAATGCTCGATCTGCTCGGCCAGCGGGTCCTTGCGCGTCAGTTCGGCCACGCGGGTCCGAAACGGCTTCCACCACGAGCGGTCTTCCTTCCGTTCGTAGTACTTGATCCGCATCGTCGGCACGGCAAGCGAGCCGTTCGTGCCGATGATCGTGTAGCAGTCCTCGTCCGGATACGTCGGGTAGCGTCGTGTTCTCCTGCGACGTCTGCTCCCAGTTCTTCGCGCATGCGGCGGTATCCGAGACCAGAAACGTTCCAAGCGCGCCGTTGGCGAAGCGCAGGTTGACCGCGACCGTGTCCTCCACCGGAAAGCCGCGCGTCGAGTTCGACGTGAATGCCTGCACGGCGACGATCTCGCCGACCATCCGGCGCAGGCTGCCGACCTCGTGGATCATGTTGATCAGGATCGGGCCGCCGCCGGGCTGCCGTCGCCACGGCGCGTCATCGAAGTAGTCGTCCGGCTTGTAGAACACCGCGCTGCCGATGACGCCGACGATCGGCCCCAGCAGTCCGGAGCCGATGACCTCACACGCCTTGTGCAGGATCGGGCTGTGGATCCGGTGGTGACCGATGAGGACCCTGGCCTTCGCCCGCTCTGCCGCCTCGCACAGGCGGATGCCCTCGGCCAGCGTGTGCGCGATCGGCTTTTCGACCAGCACCGCGACGCCGGCCTCGATGCACTGCAGTGCCTGTTCCACGTGCAACGGGTTGGGTGTCGCGAGCACGACGCCATCCGGCTTGTCCTTCGCGAACATCGCTGCCAGCGATTCGTACAGCGGCACGCCAAACTGCCTCGCCGTATCGGCCGCCTTCGGCGAGACGTCGACGATGGCCGACAGCACGCTTCCCTGGCTCTTCCCGATTTCCTCGACGTGGCGCAGGCCGATGAGGCCGGCGCCGGCCACTGCGATGCGAACCCTGTTCATGGACGATCAGTTCGGCATGCAGATAGCGTCCAGTTGCCCCGTCAGCCCGTGTAGCCGAGCAGCCTCGGCAGCCAGAGCACCAGGCTCGGCACGTAGGCGATCAGGAAGAGCGCGCGCGATCATGACGTACAGGAACGGCATCACCTCGCGCACCATGTCGCGCAGCGGCACGTCGGCGATCTTGTTCATCATGAAGAGCAGCAGCCCGTAGGGCGGCGTGACCAGCCCGATCATGATGTTGACGACGCACATCACGCCGAAATGCACCAGGTCGATGCCCAGCGCCTGGGCGGTGGGAATCAACACCGGGAGGATCACGAGGATGATCGTCGTGCCTTCCAGGAAGCAGCCCAGGATCAGCAGCAGGATGTTGACGAACAGCAGGAAGACGAATCGGCGACAGCTCGTGCGCCTTCAGGAACGCAGACAGGGTCTTGGGAATGTTCTCCGCCGTGATCACGTAGTTGAAGACCAGCGCGCCGGCGATCAGCATGCCGATCGACACCGTGACGCGCGCGCTGGACACCAGCGAGTTGTAGACGTCCTTCATGCCGACGCTGCGGTACAGCAACGACGGAGAGCAGCAGCGCGTAGGCGGCGGCGACCGCCGCGGCCTCGGTGGGCGTGGTGATCCCGCTCCACATGCATCCGAGCAGGATCACCGGCATCATCAGCGCCGGCATCGCCTCCCAGGTCACGCGAGGCAGTTCGCGCAGCGGGACGCGTCTCCTCGACCGGGAAATTGCGGCGCTTGGCCACCGCCGCGATCAGTCCGCTCTGGACGGCGCCGAGCAGCAGGCCGGGAATCACGCCGCCGAGGAACAGGTAGCCGACCGACGTGTCCGAGACCAGCGCATAGAGCACCAGCGGGATCGACGGCGGAATGATCGGCCCGATGACCGACGACACGCAGGTCAGCGCGGCGGCGAACGCGGCCGGATACTTGCCGTCGCGCGTCATCATCGTCTGCATCAGCTTGCCCGAAGCCGCGGCATCGGCGAGCGCCGAACCGGACATGCTGGAGAAGATGACGCTCTGCACCACGTTGACCTGCGCCAAGCCCGCCGCGGAAGCGCCCGACGATCGCGTTGCAGAAGTGCAGCAGCCTGTCCATGATGCTGCCGGTGTTCATGAACTCGGCGGCGAGGATGAACAGCGGGATCGCGAGCAGCAGCTGGCTCGCCATCATGCCGTTCAGCAACTGCTCGGCCGCGGTCCCCATGTCGAGGCCCGACAGGAACAGCCAGAGGATCGAGCCGCCGATCATCGCGTAGGCGACCGGCAGCCCGGTCAGGCTCAACCCGACGATGGCGATAGAGCGCGAGGGAAAACGGGCTGGTCAGGTTCATAGTCCGGAGCCCGCCTTGGTGATGTCGGCCTCTTCCGGCGCCTCGCCGCGAAGCAGGCTCACGATCGCCCAGAGATAGCGGACGATGACCGCCACCGCGAAGACGATGTAGATCGAGTACAGGATGTCGAGGCGGATCTTGAGGTAGGAGCTGCTCTCGACCTTCATGAAGGCGACGTAGCTCACGGTGGCCTGCATCGCCATGCCGAACAGCACGACAGCCGCGACCGCGACGATGAGACCGACGACGCGCCGTCCCCGTGGCCCCAGGCTGCCCGAAATGAGGTCGAAGCGGACTTCCTCGCTCTCCTTCAGCCAGAATGCGGAGCCCAGCAGCACCATGTACAGCCAGGTGATGACCGAGAGCTCCGACGTCCAGCCGATCGGGAAGTTGAGGAAGTACCGGAAGACGATCTGGATGATGAACGCGACGAACATCAGGCCGAGCAGGCCGGCGACGACGTTCTCCGCGCGTCGCCTCATCCAGCCGACGGCCGTTGCTACTGTCAAAGTCATGGCGTTCTCCGGTCCTCCCTGGACCTGTGGGTCACCGGCTCGCCGGACGGCCGCCGTCATGCGTGGCGGCCGTGCCGGCGCGGCGGAACCGCGGGCCGCCGCAGCGGCCCGCGCACGCTGCGATTACGACTTCAGCGCGTTGATCTTGTCGAGCATTCCCGGCGGCCACGCCTTGGCCTCGTCGGAGGCCAGGTAGACCTTCTGCGCGTAGGCGCGGAACGCGTTCACGTCCGGCGTGTACACGTCGAGGCCCTGCTTCTTGAAGCCGTCGGCGAGTTCCGCCTCGCGCTTCAGGTGCTCGGCCGTGCTCCACGCGATCGCCTTGTCGGCGGCGGCCTGGAAGGCCTTCTGCTTCCCGGCGTTCATGCCGTTCCACGTCTTCAGGTTGACGGTGAGCAGGTCGAAGCCGACCAGGTGCGACGTCAGCACGATCTGCGACATCACCTCGTAGAACTTCATGTTCTGCACGTTCGGCAGCGGGTTGTCCTGGCCGTCGATCGCGCCGGTCTGCAGGCCGGTGTACGTCTCGGCATAGGCCATCGGCGTCGGGTTGGCGCCGATCGAGCGGCCGAGCAGCTGCCACGCGTCGCCGGGCGGCATGCGCAGCTTGATCCCCGCCATGTCCTCCGGCTTGTTGATCTTCTTCTTCGGCTTCAGGCCGACCTGCCGGGTGCCGAAGAAGGTCGGCCCGAGGATCTTGACCTTGACCTGGTCCTCGACCATCGTCTTCATCTGCGCGCCGAGGTCGCTGGCGAAGAACGCATTCAGGTGGTTCGCGTCGCGGAACAGGTAGGCCGACGTCAGGATCGACCAGGCAGGAATCTGCTTGGAGATGTCCTGCGGCGCGATGTTGCCCATCTCGAGGTTGTCGCGCTGCAGCGCGACCAGTTCGGTTCCCTGCTTGAACAGCGAGCCGCCGAGGAATGTCTCGACCGTGTAGTCGGCCTCGATCTCCTTGGCGAAGACTTTCATCATGTCCGCGCGGATGTCCTTGTCCGAGAACACGGCGGCGAAGCGCAGCTTGGGCTTCTCCTGCGCCCAGGCGGGCACGACCTGCGACGCGGCCAGTGCGGCGCCGGCCTTCAGCACGGTACGACGGTCGATCTTGAACTCCATGACTTCCTCCTTGGTGAAGATTGCAACTACCGGGCTAGCACGTCGACTCGTGCCCAAGCCAACTCAGAATCATTTCCACCACCATGCGGCGGCGTCTTGGCACATCGCCCTTGGCGCCCATGGCCCGCTGGAAGATGGCGCCGAAGGTGTACTGGTTCGTGACATTGAACATTCCCAGCGCCGCGATCGACATGTGCACGTCGATCGGATCGACGTCCGCGCGGAAGCTGCCGTCCGCCTGACCCCGCGCGATCACCGCGCCCAGCGTATCGACAATGGGCCGGTTGACGGTGCGCAGCGCCGGGGACTTCTTCATGTGGCGCCCCTTGGCCTGGTTCTCGGCGACCACCAGGCGCACGAAATCCTCGTGCTCGACGTAGTAGTTGTAGGTGAACTCCACGATGCAGCGGATGGCCTCCACCGGCGGCAGGTGGTCCAGGTCGAGTTCGATTTCGGCCGCGCGGATTTCCGCATACACGCGCTCGAGCACGGCCAGGTACAGCTGCTCCTTGCCGCCGAAGTAGTAGTTGATCAGCGCGCGCGTGGTGTTGGTGCGCGCCGCGATCGCGTCCATGCTCGCGCCCTTGAAGCCGCGCGAGGCGAACTCGGCGGTGGCCGCACCCAGGATGCGCGCGCGGTTGGCCTCCGGCGCCTTGGGCTTGCGCATGGCGGTGGTACGGGACGAAGCAACGTGCATCACCATGCCGGTCTCAAATTGACGGAGTCGCAAGGAGAATTTAACAGATGCGTCAATTCAGGACAACGCGAGCTGTTTGCGCAATGCAACATGAGGCGCTGGCGTCACGCCGCGCTTCGGTGGCCGCGCTCGGCGTCGCGCCGGCTGGAGGCTTTCTCGACGCCGTCGAGATGGCTTCGCGAGACGCGCAGCGCCAGCAGCGCGACTTCCTCCGGGCCCACCGCCCGGGTAAGCGCGACACGCGGGATTTCCAGTGCATAAGGGATGTCCTGCGGCATGCACGCCAGGATGCCGCGGACGTCGATGCCGCCCTCCCCAGGGAACTGCCGCTCGTCGCGGGCCGTGTGGATGATGCCTTCCATCGTCGGCGGCACCTCCTTGGCGGCGTCGCAGACGTGGGCAAAGCGAAACCACTCGCGCGGCATCTTGGCGAGTTCGTCGGTGCTCGAATCCGAGCGACCCATGTGCAGCATGTCGACCAGGATGCCGGCATTGCTGCGCTTGACGTCGCGCACCACTTTCGCCGCCGTGGCCAGATCGCCGGTCTCGGTCCAGTGCGGAAACTCGAGGCTCACGAAGATTCCCAGCGGCTTCGCCAGGTCGCACAGCCTGGCGAACCGGTCCGTGGCGCGCTTGCGGTCGGGATCGGGCAGCTGGGCGATGATGTGCTTCGCGCCGAGTTCGGCGGCGGCGTCGAGAACCGGAATGAAGCTCTCCGGTTCCAGCGTCGGGTCCATCCGAAAGAGCTCGATGTCGAGGACCTCGATGCCGGTATCCGCGAGACGCGCCTGCGTTTCCTTCATCAAGGCGCGGTCGTGGGCCAGGTCGTAGAGCGGCTCGGCCGGCGTGACCCGCGTCAGGCGCAGGCCCACGTACCGGTATCCGGCGCGCGCGGCCACGTCGACGACCTGGGGCGGCGTCAGCGTCAGAACCGTGAGATGAGCGAGCGAGTAGTCGTGTCGCATGTTCGCGCTCCTGCGGTAGGTGGCCATCAGTCCGCCGCGACCGTGCCGGTGCTGGCGTGATGCACCTTCTTTCCGGGCGAGTAGATGTCCATGATGTTCCAGTGTCCCGCCGTAGGCACCGGTTCGTTCTGCATGTAGACGTCGATCACGCACGGGCGCTTCGCCTTGATCGCCTTCTCCAACGCCGGCTTGAACTCCGCGGCGGATGCGACCTTGACGCCATCCACGCCGTAGGCCCTGGCGATCGCCGCGTAGTCGGGCGACCACGGCTTGCCGTTTTTCTCGAACACCGTGCCGAACGTCGTGCCGTAATGCGCCTTCTCGAGTCCGGCGATCGTGCCGAACGCGCAGTTGTTCATGATCACCCAGATGACGGCGATGTCTTCCTCGAACGCCGTGGCGAGCGCCGCGGGGTTCTGGCCAAAGCCGCCGTCGCCGATCAGCGCCACGACGACCTTGTCCGGGAGGGCCACCTTTGCGCCGAGCGCCGCAGGCGAGCCGAAGCCCATCGTCGCGAATCCGCCCGGCGTGAACACGCTGCCCGGCGTGTAGATCGGATACTGCTGCGCCATGCCGTTCTTGTTCCAGCCCACGTCGGTGCAGAGGATCGAGTCGCGCGGCGCCACCGCGCGCAGGTCGGCCAGGATCCGCTCGGGCCGCATCGGCCACGCGTTGCTTTCCATCGCCTTCTTGTTGCCGGCAACGAACTGCTTGCGGTTGGCGGCCATCTCGGCCACCAGCTTCGGTCGCTGCACGCCCTTGGGTGCGACCTTGCGCGCGACGCGATTGAGCACGGTCAGCGCGGATTTGAGATCGGCGACGGCGCCGATGGCCACCGGATAATTGCGGCCGATCTCCGCCGGGTCGATATCGATGTGGATCAGCTTGGTCGGAGGGAAGTTGAACGTGTACTCGTCCTCCCACGAACTGCAGTCGGCTTCCGAGAAACGCGTGCCGAGCCCCAGGATCCAGTCGGCGCCCTTGCACTTGTCGTTGATGTACTGGGTGCCCCAGAAGCCCGTCATTCCGAGGATCAGCGGATGGTCGTCCGGCAGCGCGCCCTTGCCCATCAGCGTATGCGCGACGGGCAGCGAAAGGTGTTCGGCCAGCTCGCGCATTTCCGCGGCGGCGTCCGCCAGCAGGATGCCGCCGCCGACGTACATGAGCGGCGTCTTCGCCGCCAGCAGCTGGCGGATGATTTGCTCGGCGACCGCGTCGTCCAGCGACGGCTTGTGCAGCGACTTGGCATTGGCCAGCACGCGCGCGAACAGCTTGACGTCGACTTCCTTGGAGAACACGTCCATCGGGACATCGACCAGGACCGGGCCGGGCCGGCCACTCTCCGCGAGCGTGAAGGCTTTTTCGATGATCTCGGGGAACAGATGGGGCGAGTCCACGCGCCACGCGCGCTTGACGAACGGCCGGTAGATCTCGTACTGCGCCGCGTCGGCATGCAGATTCACTTCCTGGTGCGGGTGCTTGCCGAAGTAATGCGTCGGCACGTCGCCGGCGATCACCACCATCGGGATCGAGTCGAGCGCGGCGTTGGCCACGCCGGTCGCCGCGTTGGTGAGTCCCGGCGAGAGGTGCGACAGCACGACCGACGCCTTTTTCGTCGCCCGCGCGTAGCCGTCGGCCGCGTGCGCGGCGATCTGCTCGTGCCGCGTGTTGATGAACTTGATCTTCTTGCTCTTGGACAAGGCCGCGAGCACGGCGATGTTGGTGTGCCCGCACAGGCCGAAGATGTGCTCGACGCCGCGGGCCTCGAGGTATTTGACGAGTTGGTTCGCGATCAGGTCTTTCATGGCGTGTTCCCTCTGGTCCCCTTAGGTCCCTTTAGCCCGCGGCTCTTGCCCGCGGCGAGTGGTCGTTCAATCGTTCTCCGGCGGCGGCACGGCGCGCCGCGCGGGTCCGCTGTAGCGATACGGAATTTCCTTGGGCATCGGTCCCATGATGCGACGACCGCGCTGCTTCTGCTCCCACGCGTGCGCCAGAATGCCGACCGAGCGCGACAGGACGAAGAGTCCCCTGCCAAGTTCCGGCTCGAAGCCCAGTTCGCAAAAGATGACGGCGGTGATGCCGTCGATGTTCATCGGGATGTGGCGGCTCGTGATCGCCTTCAGCGCGTCCTCGACCGCCTGCCCGATCGCCGCCCAGCGACCCGACACCGTCCCCGCGGCGACCGCCTTGGCGACGAGCGCGAACAGCGGCGCCGTGCGCGGATCGACCGGATGGAAGCGATGGCCGAAGCCGGGGACGATCTTCTCCCCTGACGCGCGCCGGCGCTGGATGACCGCCGTCGCGGCGGCGACCAGATCGCCCGACGGCCCGGCTTCCGCATCGATGTCGCGGTAGAGCTCCATGCACTGCTGGCCGGCGCCGCCGTGGACGTCGTCGAGCACGTTGATCGCCGAAGCCATGGCGCCGTTGAGCGGCAAGCCGCACGTCACCGCCATCCTCGAGATCGCGATCGACGGCGCGTGCGGCCCGTGGTCGACACCCGGCACCAGCGCCGCCTCCAGCAGATCCGACTGGCCGCGCGTCGGCAGTTCGCCGCGCAGCATCAGCCAGATCATGTCGGGAAAGCGGACATTGCCGATCAACTCCTCGATCGGATAGCCGCGAATCGCGATCTTGCCCGGATGGATGTCGATGATCGACGTGTCCCACCAGGCGCCGCATTCGGCAATCAGTTCTTCGGGTGTCTTCGTCGTCATCGGGTTCTCGTCGAGTGCCGGTTCACGCGCGGTGCCTCCATGCTTCAGGTGGTGATGGCCTCGACTTCCGATTCCAGCGCCGGGTCGTAGAACGCGCCGAACAATTCCTCGTCGGACGGCTTGTCTTCCTTGATCGGCACCGATACCCAGGTCGTGTTGAGGTAATGCTTGAGGTGGACGTTCTCGGAGATGATGTTGCCGCCCCACGTGCCGCAGCCCAGGCTGGACGTCATCGGCATGCCGTTGTTGAACGCGCCGGCATTGGCCTTCGACTGCGGCTGGCGCACCATGATCCGCGACACCGGCGCCGCCATGGCGAGCCGATGGATATGATCCTGGTCGAACGAGTAGATGCCGCACGAGTGGCCCTTGCCGCCGACTTCGTACACCGCGCGCATCATCTCCAGCGCCTGGTCGAAGCCCTTGTACTTGTACACGGCGAGCAGCGTGGTGAGCTTCTCGCTGGAGTAGTGGTGTTCCTTGCCGATGCCGTCGCCGTGGACGATGATGAACTTGCGGTCGGCGGGAATCGTGAAGCCCGCGGCCTTGGCGAGTTGTTGCGGCGCGATGGCCACGGTTTCGACGGTGCGATGACGCTCGTCGTCCCACATCGCCTTGCGCAGCATCTCCTTTTCCTGCGGCGAGGCGAGATAGCCGCCCTCCTTCTGCAGCTGTTCCAGCAGCTTGTCGAAGATCGACGCCTCGATGATCAGGTTGCCATCGGCCGAGCAACCCGAGCCGAAGTCCGACGTCTTGGACAGCCGCGTATTGCGTGCCGCCTCCTCGATGTTCGCGGTTTCGTCGATGATCATCGTCGAGTTGCCCGCCCCGACGCCATACGCCGGCGTGCCCGAGCTGTACGCGGCGCGCACCATCGGCTGGCCGCCGGTGGCGACGATCAGGTCCGCGCGCGCCATCAGCGCCTGCGACATCGGGATGTTGACCTTGGTCAGGCATTGCAGGATATCGGCCGGCGCACCTTCCCGCTCGAGCGCCTCGCGCATCAGCCGCACGGTTTCGAACGACGTCTTCTTCGACCGCGGATGCGGCGAGAAGATGACGACGTCGCGCGCCTTGATGCCGTAGATGGCATTGCCGGCGGGCGTGAGATCGGGGTTGGTGGTGGGGACGATGCACGCGACGATCCCGGCCGGCTTGCCGTACTTGACGATGCCCTTCTCGGGCAATTCCTCGATGATGCCCACGCTCTTCTGGCGCAATGCGTCGCGCAGCACGCCGCGAATCTTCATCCGCTTGCCCATCCGGCTCACCGCGTCGCCCAGGCCGCTCTCCTTGATGCCCATGTCGACCAGCCGCGTGAACGTCTGCTTGTTGGCCACCGCCCAGGCGACGGCCTGGCACAGGCGATCGACGCGCGCCTGGTCATAGGTCTCGATGACGGCGAGCGCCTTGCGTGCGCGCATGAACACATCATCGAGTTCCTGCTGCTGTTCCTCGGTGATGCCTTTTTTCATTTCGGGAGCGGCCATTTGCGATCCTCTTCGTGTTGGCTTGCGGGCATGGCGGCGCGTCAGCGCGTGCCCGGCGGGAAAGGCCGACCGAGCGCGCCGTCAACGCGGCAAGCGTCGGCACGTACGCCTTCAATCGGACGGTTCAATCGGGTACTCCTCCATCGTTCCGGCGCGGGCCGAATGGCCACGGCCTTCCCCGGGGTGCCACTGTTTGCGCGGCATCGGCTCGGGACGCCTGTTGTCCCCGGAAAGCGTTGAATTACTGGCAAGATAAGGCTCGGCGACGCGCTCGGTCAAGGGCGAGTACCGACAAACCGTGCGATCAGCGCACACAAAAAACGGCCCGACGGCCATTTCTTTGCTAATCTGACGAATTCGGGTGCTTCGCGAACCCCGTTCGGTCGCCACGCAGCTCTTCCCATGGCAGCGGCCGGCGCGGCGCAGCCGCCCCAGCGGAAAGAACAAGATGCCGAAGGCAAAGCGCATAACCGGGAATCCGCCCGCCGACGCGGCAAAGGCGCCCCTTCCACCGTCGTTTGCCGACCCCGATGCCGTCGCGGCCGAAACCATCGCGCGATTCAGCGACGACCCCGATTTCGTCACCGCGCTCGCACGCGGACTGGCCGTGCTGCTCGCGCTCTCGGACAAGAGGAAGCACATGTCCATCGCGCAGGTGAGCCATCGCACGGGCATACCGCGCGCGGCCGCGCGGCGCAGCCTGCATACGCTTGCGAAGCTGGGATTCGCGGCGGCGGACGATGCCCGGCGTTTCTACCTGCGTCCGCGCGTCCTGTCCTTCAGCCACGCCTACCTGTCCACGTCCCCCATCGCCGTGCTCGCGCAGCCCATCCTCGACCGATTCGGCGAGGCGGTGCGCGAAGCCTGCTCGCTGGCCATGCTCGACGGCGACGAGATCGTCTACCTGGCGCGCTCGACGTCATCGCGCATCATGTCGCCGTCCCTCAACGTCGGGCGCCGGCTTCCCGCCTATTGCACGTCGGTCGGACACGTGATGCTCGCGCATCTGCCGCAGGACGAACTGAACGCCTATCTCGCGCGAACGCGCTTTCATCCGTACACCGAGCACACGCCCAACTCCGCGGACAAGCTGCGCGCGCAACTCAAGGCGGTGCAGGAATCCGGGTACGCGTTCGCGAGCCAGCTGATGGAGTCGCGGCTATGCACGCTTGCCGTGCCGGTTCGGGACGCCGGCGGGCACTACGTCGCGGGCATCAACGTCATCCTGCAGGGTCGGCTCTATTCGCAGAAGGACATGGCGGAACGCTACCTGCAGCCGCTGCAGGAAGCGGCCATGGAGCTGGGTTCGCTGCTGCTGCCCTGAACCTTCCCGGCGCGGATGGCCGGCGAAGAAATCCGATAGGCTATTATCCATTCGATGGCGACGCGCGACGAGGACCTGCGATGACGAATACGCTGGACGGCGAGTCCGTCTCCGAACCTCTCAACCCGCTCGGAATCGACGGCATCGAGTTCATCGAATTCGCGACGTCGAAGCCGCAGGCGCTCGGCAGCGTGCTGGAGACGATGGGGTTCCGTCCGATCGCGCGGCACCGTTCGCGCGAAGTCGAGCTCTACCGGCAGGGCACGATGAACATCATCGTCAATTCGCAGGCTGCCGACATTCCGCGCACGGTGCAGCCGGTCGAGCGGCCCATCCTGAGCGCGTTCGCCATCCGCGTGCGCGACGCCGATGCCGCCTTCAACCGCGCGCTCGATCTCGGTGCGTGGGCCATTCCGGCGCGCGCCCGCGCGATGGAACTCAACATTCCCGCCATACACGGCGTCGGCGAGAGCCTCATCTATTTCGTCGACCGCTACAAGGACTTCTCGATCTACGACATCGACTTTCGCGCCATCCCCACCGTCGATCCGGAGCCTCCGGCGATCGGCGGACTGCACTTCTTCGGCATCGTCCAGTACGTCGGCGCCGACCGGACCGCCGACTGGGTGGAGTTCTATTCGCAGGTCTTCGGCTTCACGCCGCTCCCGGATCGCGTGCGCTTCGGCATCATGCCCAATGGGCTGCTGCTGCAGAGTCCGTGCAAAGGCTTCTTCCTGCAGCTGATCGAGCCGGAGGACACGGCGCGCTTCGCCTACTCGGACGAGCACCTGCAGCGCATCGGCCTGGGAACGCCGGACGTCATGGCGACCGTCGGCGCGCTCGAAAAGCGCGGCGTCGAATTCCTGACATCGCAAAAGGTTCACACCAGCGAACGCGGCGCGCTCACCAAGCCCTGCCTCGGCAACGTGATGTTCGAGCTCGTGCACGACGCGCCGGGATCCCACGCGACCCAAGCATGATCTTCAACGACATCGGGATGGACACCGCCTCGCTGGCGGGACCCGCTGGAGGGCAAGCTCGCCGCGGTCCGGCGCGCCGGATTTTCGCAGGTGATGATCTCGGCCGGCGACGTGGTCGGCCATGCCGACGGCGTGGCCGCGGGCGTTCGCTGTGTGCGCGACAGCGGTCTCGCCGTCACCGGCGTCGAGGCATTGCGCGATTTCGAAGGCTGCAGCGGCCGGCTGCGCGAATACAAGGTGGATGTCGCCAAGTCGATGCTCGAGGTCTGCAGCGAGCTCGGCGCGCGCCTGCTCGTCGTCGAGGCGTCGACGTCGGTTCATGTCGACGCCAAGGCGGACGCGATCGTCCGTGACCTGCGCATGCTGGCGGTTCTGGCGATCCCGATGGGCATCCGGATCGCGTTCAAGGGCGTGTCGTGGAGCCGCACCGTGCGCAACTTCGTCGCGGCCAGCGAGCTTCTGTATCGCGCCGATTGCCCGAACCTGGGTCTCGCCATCGACGCGTTCGACGTCCTCGCCGCGCGCATACCGCTCGACGACCTCGACGCCATCGACCCGGAGCAGGTCTTCCTGGTGCAGCTTTCCGACTACATGTGGCAGGAAATGCTGACGCCCGAGGAGCAGGCGGCGACGGCATCGCATTTTCGCGTCTTTCCCGGCGAAGGCGCGCACAGCGACGACCTCGCGGCATTCGTCAGCAAGCTCGATTCGATCGGCTATCGCGGCAATTTCAGTTTCGACGTCTACAACGACGACTTCCAGCAAATGCCGCCGGACACGGTCGTGCAGCGGGCGCGCCGGGCCGCGGAATGGCTGGTCGAAACGGTGCTGCGACGCGCCCTCCCCGTGCCCAACATGGAGCGCCTGCGGCGCGCGGCCGCGCAATAGCGGCAGCGGCGGAAGCATCCCCGCGCGACTCCGCGGGCGGAGTGAACTTCGCGCCTCCGCCCTTCACCTACAGCGCGCTCTCCGCAAGTCGTATCCAGCGGTGCACCTAGCGCAGCATGCGTCCCGCGATGTAACCGATTGCGGCGGCACCGGCGAGCGCAACGAACGGCCGTGCCCGCACCTGGGCGCTGCAGGCCTCCGCGAGTTCCCCGGATTTACTCGCCAACTGGCGTCCGTTCTCGGTCGCCCATTCGGCGACGGGCGCCGCGGCGGTGGCCACCCGGTCGATCGTCTGGTGCGCGGCGGTGGATGCGCCCTGGATCACCGGCGCGAGTTGATCGACCGCCTTGTCGACGATCTGATGGGCGCGGTCGGCAATTTCCGACGTCCCGTTACCACCCGATATGCTCGTTGCGTGCATGGCAAGCTCCTTGGTGTGAGTCATGGTTCCTTGATCAACGCCCACGACGGGAAAGATACAGCCGCCACAATTCGCGCGCCTGAGGCGTGAGCGCCGCGCGCGCAACCACGCCCGCTACCGTCGCAAGGGTCGCGAGCGAGCGTGTTCCATTGGGTTTCTCGGCCGTCACATTGATCGGTCTGCTGGCGCCGTTGACAGGGGGCGGCGCGATGTCCGGGCTGACATTGGCATCGCGCCGCCGTCCCGCCCTGAACGCCATCGCGCCGACCGCGCCGACGGCGATCAGCGGTGCCCACTTCAAGCCTGTGCGCAACCGGCTGTCGGTCTCGGCGCGGGCCTCCTGCACATGCCTTGCGACCCGCTCGCGCCGCATTTCCAACCTGCGTTCCGTCTCGTCGATTTGTTTCTCCAGCGTAACTTCGCTCATGGCGCTATCCCCGACATGTCGCCGTCGCGGCGAAGTTGTCGCAATGTGGCTGTGAACAAATGTTCCGTCGTCAGTGTGCGAATCCAATGAGCCAGGATGGCTGCCAGCACCACGTTGGCGCCGGCTGCGATCAACAGCGCCGTCACCCATGACATGCCTTGCCCGGCAGCCCAGACAATTCCGCTCGCGACCACCGCCAGCCAACCGCTGACGACGAGGATCGCGGCGACCACCGCTCCGCCCAGCAGCTTGGCGAGGCGAACCCCTGCCTGCTGAGCTTCGAGGACGGCCAATTCCAGATGATCGCCAACGACGCTGCGCAAATCGCTGGCGATGGTCGCGGCATGGGCGGCGAGGGATGGCGTACTACGCAACTTGGGAGGTGACACGAGCGTGACAGGCATTTGGCGCTTCCGGATTCGCAGGTTATCTGCGAGCAGACAATGCGGCCTTTGGGGATTTACGCCTATCGGTGGGCGGGCGATTCCGGTGTCGTCGCCGTTCCTACAGCGGTGAAGTGGATCTCATGCACGCAACAACCGGTGCGTGCCGGCCCGCGCGGGGGCATATCTACAGCACACGCCCGAGTGCGCGACTTCACCGCCCCAGCGCGATTCGCGGAACCCACGTGGTGATCTCGGGCACGTAGGTGATCAGCAGCAGCGTGATGCCAAGCGGGACGTAATAGGGCATCATTTCCTTCAGCACGTCCTTCATCGTCACCTTGGCGATGTCCGCGACGAGGAACAACGCAAGACCCATCGGCGGCGTCAGCAGGCCGATCATCAGGTTGAAGACGACGACCATGCCGAGGTGCACCGGATCGACGCCCGCGGCGACGAGCGGCTTGGCGATGATCGGCGCGATGACCAGGATCGCCGTCGTGCTGTCGAGGAACATGCCGACGATGATCAGCAGCACGTTGACCATGAACAGGAGCACATACGGATTGGTCGAGATCGACAGCATGATGCCGGTCAGCTTCTGCGGCACGGACTCCACCGACAGGATCCAGCCGAACAATGCCGCGACGGCGACGATCAGCAGGATGCCCGCGGACGCGCGAATCGTTTCGTAGGCGGCGTCGAGCACGCCCTGCCACGTGAGCTCCCGATAGAAAAGGCTGCTGATGAGGATCGCATAGAGCACGGTGACCGACGCGATCTCCGTCGGCGTGAACCAGCCGAGCAGCATGCCTGCGATGAGGATCACCGGCGCGACGATCGCCGGAAACGCCGGCTTGAGATCGCGCCACAGCTCGCCGCGGCTTGGCCAACGCGCGGCACGCGGATACTTGCGGCGATTCGCGAGCCACCACGTCATCAGCATCAGCATGGCGACGCACAGCAGGCCGGGCACGATGCCGCCGAGCAGCAGCTGAATCACCGAGACGCCCGTGACCGTGCCGTAGATGATCAGCGGTATCGACGGCGGGAAGATCGGCCCCACGATCGCCGACGAACTCGTCACCGCGGCCGCGAACGGCGCCGAAAAGCCCTTCTTGCGCATCGCGTCGATCTCGATGCGCCCGAGCCCGCCGATGTCGGCCAGCGCCGATCCCGACATGCCCGCGAATATCAGGCTGCCGAAAATATTGACCTGCGCGAGGCCGCCCGGCATGCGGCCCACGGCGGTGTCGGCGAACGCATAGATGTAGCGCGAGATGCCCGCGCTGTTCATCAGGCTGCCGACGAACAGGAACACCGGGACCGCGACGAGCGGAAACGAATCGAGCGCGTAGAGCGTCCGCTGCGCCACCAGATCGATCGGCAGGCCGTTGGCGAAGATGTACACGACGCAAGGAATGCCGATCGCAAGGACGACCGGAAACCCGAGCATGAACAGGCACCAGGAACGCGAGGACGACGAGGAAGCCTTCCATGTCGATCCTAGGTGAGCACCGTATGCTTCTCTTCGGGACGGCGGCGCCGCCACGTGTGCATCAGCATGGCCAGCGTCTCGACCACCAGCAGCAGCGAGCCAATGGCGAGCGGCCCCATGAACAGCCAGAACGGCAGCTCCATCACGGCGGTCTGGTTCTGCAGGTTCTTCCCGATGGTCACGACCGCGGCGACGAACACCACCGCGAAGAACACCGCGCCGGACAGCTCGATCAGCAGTTGCAGCAGCCAGCGCGGCTGCGGCGGAATGAGCCCCTGGAATTCCTCCATCCGGATCTGCCCGCCCTGCTCGGTCACGTACGACGCCGCGATGAACGTCAGGCAGATGAGGAAGTAGCGCGCGAGCTCCTCGGCACCGGCCATGGGCACGTTGAAGATGCCGCGCATCGTGATCTGCGCCAGCGGCGTGATCACGAGCGCAGCGAGCAGCGCGAGGCTGATCCAGCGAACCGCGGTGCGAATGAGGCGGAGCAGCGCCATGGCGCGATGGCCCTACGTCACTTCACCGCCCGAATCTGCTCGATGTAGCCGGTCCAGTCCGGGAAGTCCTTGTTCACCTGCGCGAGCACGGACGTGCGGAAGGCGTTGACGTCGAGGCCATCCTTCTCCTCGACGAAGATCATGCCCTTCGCTTCGAGATCCTTGCGGTACTTGGCGGCGGTCTCCTTGTCCCAGTCGAGCGTCTTCAGCCCGACCTCGATCATCGTGTCTTCCATGATCTTGCGGTCGGCGGCCGGAATGCTCTGGTACACCTTCTCGTTGATGAAGACCGCCAGCACCGACTGCATGTGGTTGGTCATCATCACGTACTTCTGCACTTCATAGAGCTTGAGCGTGTAGATGTTGGGCAGCGGGTTCTCCTGTCCCACCACCAGCCCCGTGGCCAGCGCGGTCGCCAGCTCGGACACCTCGACCGGCGTGGCGACGGCGCCCATGCCCGTGATCATCGACGACCAGAGCTTGATCGGCACGCCGCGGTATTTCTTGCCCTGCATGTCCTTGGGCGAGAGGACCTTCTCCTTCGACGTCAGCTCGCGCGTGCCCTGGAACAGGCTCGCGATGATGCGCATGTTGCCTTTCTCGATCAGCTCCTGGTTGATCTTCTGCAATGCGGGCGACTGGCTCGCCGTCGTGGCATGCATCGCGTGCACCGGATCGCGATACATGAACGGCGTGTTGAAGACCGCCGTCGTCGACACGATCTTGCCCAGCGACCCGAAGTCGTGGTGGCCCATCGAAATGGCGCCCGACTTCACGCCATCGACCATTTCGCCGACGCCGCCCAGCTGCGAGTTCGGGAACACCTGGATCTCGATGCGGCCGTTCGTACGCTCCTTGACGAGCCGCGCCACCTCGTCGGCATAGCGCGTCTGCGGCGCATCGGCCACGCCGACATGCGCGTAGCGAAGCTTGATCTGTGCGCCGGCCGGCGACGTGATCAGCATGGCAGCCAGCGCGGCCAGCGCGAGGCTTGCGTGGAAGCGTGGTTTCATCGTGGTTCCTCCTTGGGTGAGATCTTGTCGTAGAGCTTGAACACCGCGCGCCGTGTCGAGTTCGGCATAGCCGCGGTGGATCAGCATGCGGTACAGCGACAGCGCTTCGCCGGCCATCGGCACCGGCGCCTTCAGCCCGCCGGCGAACGCGTTGACCATTTCGAGGTCCTTGAGAAGCTGGCGCGCGTAGCCCTGTGGCGCGAAGTCCCGCTGTGCCATGCGCGGATACAGCTTTTGCAGAAGCGTACCATCGGCGTGGCCGCCGGCGAGACATTCGGGGATGCGCGCCGCGTCGATGCCCGCCGATTCCGCGAGCAGCAGCGCTTCTGCCATTACCGCGTGGCCGCAGCCGACGATGAGCTGGTTGATCATCTTGGCCACCAGCCCGCTGCCGACCGGTCCCATGTGCGTGAAGCGCGCGGCGATGTCGGCCATCAGCGGAGTTACGCGCGCGATGTCGTCCGGCGCGCCACCGGCCATGACCGTCAGCGTACCCGTGCCCGAGGCGGGAGGGCCGCCCGAGACCGGCGCGTCGACCCAGCCGCAGCCGGTCTGCTCGCGCAATCGCGCGGCGAATCCCCTGCCCCGCGCGACCTCGTTGGTCGAGAAATCGATGACGAGTTGCGGGGACTTGATGGCGCTCGCAACGCCGTCGGGCCCGAACACCGCCTGCTCGACGGCATCCGTCGTCGGAAGATTCAACAGGACGAACTCGGTCTCGCGCACCGCTTGTGACGCGGTCGACGCCGCCCGCGCGCCGGCTGCGGTCGCGAGCTCAACCTGCTTGTCCACGATGTCGTACGCGACGACGTCGTGGCCGCGCGCGACAAGCCGCTTGACCATCGGCAGGCCCATGAGGCCGACGCCGACGTAGCCGATGCGGATGGGCGCCATCGCTATCCTTCCATCCCGTAGATTCGAATGGCGTTGTCGTGGAACAGCCCGCGCTGCTCGTCGGCCGAGAAGCCGCGCACGATTTCGCGAAAGCCGCCGAAGATCGTGTGGAAGCTTGCGCAGAGACTGTCGACCGGAAAGTTGCTCGCGAACATGCAGCGCGACGGACCGAAGAGATCGATTGTCGTGAGCACGATGTCGCGGTTCGCGGCGACCGTCCACGGCTGGCCCTGCTGGCCCAGGCCCGAAATCTTCACCGCGACGTTCGGACACGACGCCAGCGTCTGCATCGCCGCTTTCCAGCCGGCAATGCCTTCGGCGCTTCGATCTGCCGGCAGACCCGTGTGATTGAGGATCATCGGCGTGTCCGGAAAATCGTTGGCGAGTCGTGTCGCCTCGCGCCAGATGCCACCACGGCGTCTGCAAATCGAAGCGCAGGCCGTTGCGGCCGAGCTCCGCGTAACCGTTGCGCCATCGCGCATCGACCATGCCGCCGGGCGAGGATTCCGCCGGAGAGCGATTGGCCCGCGGCTTGTGGCGAACGCTGCGCACGAACGCAAACGCCGCCTGCTGCGCAAGCACCTCGGGAGCATCAGGCTTCGTCCAGCCGGGCATGCGGCTACGGCGACCGTCGGCAATCCGAATTCCTGTCGCAGGCTTGCGACGTAGCGCATCTCGCCGACCGGGTCGGCGGGATCCCATTCGGTCTCGACATACACGGTCTGGTCGATGCGGATCGGCGCGGCGTCGGCGCGATAGTCGGGCGGCAGATAGCGGCGACGGATTGCGCGATAGTCGCCGTAACGAAACGGGATGGGCGGCTCGTCCCGCAGCCACGGGTGGTAATTGGCGACGGGATCCCAGAAGTGCTGGTGGGCGTCGACGATGGCCAGGTCAGCCACGCTGCCGCGCAAAGATGCCGGTCCCCCTTCCGAGCCCTGGTCCAACGCTCCTCCGATCGCGTGATGCGTTCGAGCCGGTGTGGCCGGCTTCTTCGACTTGCAATAGTATGCAACGAAACAGGCGACAACCGGAAATGCCAGCCGAGGACCGTTCAGTCAGCCTCGATCATGAATCCCGCGAAGAACTCGGCGAGTGCGTCGAAGCCGTGCAGCGGGAGCACATGCGCGACGTACTGGTCCGGTCGCACGACGACCATGCAGCCCTGCTCGCGATCAATGCCCCGAATGTCGAAGATATCCGTCCCGGACTTGAGATCGGGGCAGAAAATCTTTTCGTAGTCGACCAGGCCGAAGCGCCCCTTCCTGGGCAGCAAGACCGGCGGCATACCGTTGACGGCGAGGTCCCGATGCGATTGCTGGAAGATCGCCCGCACATCGATGACAGAGTCGGGTCCGGCGCCGCTTGGCGTGAAGCGCTTGATCGGAGACTTGTCGGTATCGAGAAAAGTGCACAGCGCACCGATGCGTGACGCGGGATCCTGCGGATGCCGCGAATCCGCGAACACATAGATTCTCCAGGCGCCGTCCGCAACAGCCGCATGGCCCAGCTGCATTGGCTTGGCGTCCACCAGCCGCACGACGGGCGCCGAATGGAAACGCATGCCAACCGTGAATCCAGTCGCCAGATGCTGGAATGTGGGCTCGGCGCAGATCTGCGAAGGCATGTATCGCGTCGCGGTCCCTGCCGTAAAGCGGCCGTGCTCGACGAAATACGACTGAAATTCTGCAGGATCCACCTTCTTCTCCGCGGCGCTTCCCGAATCCTTCGACGCGGTGCTGAACAATTTGGAAAACTCACGATCGAAGTCGATCAGTTGGCTGGCAATGGCATTGCGCTCGGCCGAGTAGGTGTGCAGCAATGCCGGCGAGCTCCTGCCCTGCAGGACTGCCGCGAGCTTCCATCCCAGGTTGAAAGTATCCTGCATGGACACATTCATGCCCTGTCCGGCCTTGGCGCTGTGGGTATGGCAGGCGTCCCCGGCGATGAAGACACGCGGGAAGCGGGACTTCATCTCGTGCTGCGGCACGTCGTCGAATTTGTCGCACAGGCGTTGGCCAATCTCGTAAACGGACCACCAGGCGATGTCTTTGACGTCCAGCGTGTAAGGATGAATGATCCGGTTCGCGGCTGCGATCAGCTGGTCAGTGGTGACGTCCTTCGTCGTCAGGTGCTGATCGGGGTCGAGCTTGCCGAGCTCGATATAGACGCGGACGAGGTATCCGCCTTCGCGCGGGATGATGAGGACGTTCCCGTCGTTGCCGCGAATCGCCGCCTTGAGGCGAATGTCCGGGAAGTCGGTGACCGCCAGGACATCCATGACGCCCCACGCCTCGTTGGCAACGTCGCCCACGAGTGCGCGGCCGATCGATTGCCGGACGGCGCTGCGCGAGCCATCGCAGCCGACGACGTAGCGGGCCCGGACCGTTTCCTCCTGCCCTTGATGGTCTGCCTCCAGTCGCTGCAGCGTGACCGTCACAGGATAATCGCCGGAATCGCCGACCTCGACGTGCTTGACGTGGAGGTGGTAGTGCGGCACCAGCCGCAGGGAAGACTTGCGCATGACTTCCAGCAGGTACTCGTGCACGCGCGCCTGGTTGACGATGACGTGCGGAAATTCGGACAACCCGTCCTCGGTATCCTGGATCCTCCCGACGCGGACGATATTTTGCCGGGTTCTTCGCATCCGGTCTCCAGAAGACCGTTTCGTTGACCCAGTACGCTTCCTTGAGCAGGCGCTCGGCGAATCCAAAGGCGTTGAACATCTCGACGGTACGGCAGGCAATGCCGTCGGCCTGGCCCAACTCGAGCGGACCCGGTCTCCTGTCGACGATGCGCGTCTTGATGTCGGGGAAGGCTGCCAATTGCGCAGCGAGCACGAGGCCGGCCGGACCGCACCCAACGATGAGGACGTCCACTTCCTCGGCGAGGTCCTCCGCCGGGCCCATTGCACCCGGAGCGGCCGGAAGGTCTTGCGGGTCGCCGACCCGGTACCCGTTGAGATAGAACTGCATGAATCGCCGTGGCAGTGCGGCCGCGATCTATTCCGGCTTGATCCCGATCGACTTCACCAGCGAGGAAAAGCGCGGCAGGTCCTGCTTGATGCTTGCTGCCATCGCCTCCGGCGTGCTGCCGACGGGAACAAGGCCGGCCCCGGCGAGCCGTTCCGCAACGGCGGGATCGGCCAGCGCCTTTTTCATTCCATCGTTGAGCTTGGCGACAACCGCGGGAGGCGTGTTCGGTGGCGCCAGCAGCGCGAAATACGTGGGTAGCAAGATGTCGCTCGGGGCACCGGCCTCCGTCATCGTGGGCACGTCAGGCAGCACCGAAAAGCGTTTGTCCGACCCGACAGCCAGCGCCCGCAGGCGACCGTCCTTGATGAAGCCCTGCACCGCCGGCACCGCGGCGATGGTCACGTCGACTTCACCGGCGACGACGGCCTGCGCGGCCGGCGAGGCGCCCTTGTACGGCACGTGCGTCAGATTGATGCCCATCTTCTGGTTCAGCGCCTCGAGATTCAACTGCGCCATGCTGCCGACGCCGAAGCTCGCGTAGTTGAGCGTACCCGGCTTCGCTTTCGCGAGCGCGACGAACTCGGCGAGCGAATTCACATTGAGCTTGGGATTGACCACCAGGACATACGGGCCGTCAGTGGCGATACCGATGTAGCTGAAGTCCTTGACCGGGTCGTACGGCAACTTCGCGTACAGCGCCGGGTTCACGGTGAGCGAGCCGCGATCCGTGAGCAGGATCGTGTAGCCGTCGGGCGCGGCTTTGGCGACCAGATCGGTGCCGATCGCGCCGTTCGCGCCGGGCTTGTTGTCGACGACGATCGGCTGGCCCATCGAGTCGCCCATCTTCTGCGCGAGCGTGCGTCCCGTCAGGTCCGATGCTCCGCCCGGCGCGAACGGCACAACCAGCTTGATCGGCTTGTCAGGATACGCCGCCTGCGCGGCGGCCGTGGCCGGGACGAGCGTCGCCGCGAGAGCCATGAAGACAGCGAAAACCTTGTTCGATACCACCATACGTCCTCCGCTGTGCGCTATCCCTTCGACGCGAATTTGGCCTTCCACAATGCCCACGGCCTGCCGATGACCTTGCGATTGGTCTCATCGTACAGCGCCCCCTCCTCGTTCGAGAGAAAGCTGATTTCGCCGCCCAAGCCGACCGCGCGTTGCTGCAGCTCTGCGTTCAGCTGTGTGTAGTACGCGCGGAATACCGCCTCCTGGACATCCGCGCCCACGGCGCAATAACCGTGACCGCGCATGAGCACGATCGCGCCCGTGCCGATTGCCTCCGCAAGTGCTGCGCCCTGCGCACGGCTGCGGATGAGCATGTCCGTCATGCCGAATTTCTCGCGGATCTCGAATACCGGCGCGCCCGTGTGCAGAAAACTCGACATGTGATAAATCGGCTTCAGTTCGACCTTTGACGCAGAAAACGGCACAACCGAAGCTGCGTGGCTATGCACCACCGACGCCACATCCGGGCGGCGCGCATAGATTTCGCCGTGAATGAACCGCTCCAGATAGGGCGCCCTCGTGTCGCCATTCTGCGGCTCCGACGCGAGATCGAACAGCATGAGGTCGTCGCGCGTCACCTGCTCCGGCGCGAGCGAGCGCGAGAGGAAGTAGCGATCGGCATGCTCGGGATGCCGCACGCTGACATGGCCGAACCCGTCTACGACGCCCAGGCCGGCGAGAATGCGGTTGGCAGCGACAAGGTCGTCGAGAAGCGCGTCGGGGGTAGTCATCAGCTCGTTTCGCGTGGCGACGGGCGGCCAAAGCAGGCACGATTCTACATTGGATGGCTGCGTCGTCGTCCGTCCGACGCGACGATCCGCCGCTGGATGATGGCGACGCTCAGCCGCCTTCGCTATTTTAAGCAATAGGCTCCCGAATGAACGCCCTGCGTACTCTCATCGCCGTCGTGCTCGGCGCCCTCGCTATCGTCGGCTGTGGCGACATGGCCAAGCTGCCGGTGTCAGAAGGAACCGGTCCGAACCCCGCGCTGCCGCCGCCCAGCCCGACGCTGATTCCTACTGTGAAGGTCGCAACTGCGACCGGTTGGTCCGCGCAGGACGCGCCCACGCCAGTCAGCGGTACCGTGATCGCGCGATTTGCCGAGGGGCTGTCGCATCCGCGCTGGGTCTACGTGCTGCCGAACGGAGACGTCCTCGTCGCGGAAACGAACGCGCCCCCGAAGCCCGAAGACGGCAAAGGCGTCAAGGCGTGGTTCATGAAACTCTTCATGACCAAGGCGGGCGCGGCCGTGCCGAGCGCCAATCGCATTACGCTTCTGCGTGACGCCGACGGCGACGGCGTGGCCGAGACGCGCACCGTATTCCTCGACGGGCTCAACTCCCCGTTCGGCATGGCGCTTGTCGGCAACGATTTCTATGTCGCCAATACCGACGCGCTCATGCGCTACCGTTACACGCCGGGCGCGACCCGGATCGACGATCCGGGCGCCAAGGTGGCGGACCTTCCCGGCGGGCCGCTCAACCATCACTGGACGAAAAACGTCACGGCCAGCGGCGACGGCAGCAAGCTGTACGTGACGGTCGGTTCCAACAGCAACGTCGCCGAAAACGGCATCGAGAAGGAAGAAGGCCGCGCCGCGGTATGGGAGATCGACGCGAAGAGCGGAGCGCACCGGGTCTATGCGTCGGGGCTGCGCAATCCCGTCGGCCTGGCCTGGGAGCCGACGCACAGGCGCGTTGTGGACCGCGGTCAATGAGCGTGACGAATTGGGCAGCGACCTCGTTCCCGACTACATGACGTCCGTTCGCGACGGCGGCTTCTACGGTTGGCCGTATAGTTACTACGGCCAGCACGTGGACACGCGTGTAAACCCGCAACGTCCGGATCTCGTCGCCAGCGCGCTTCGTCCCGACTACGCGCTGGGGCCGCACACGGCATCGCTCGGGCTCGCGTCATCGCAGGGCACGAGTCTGCCGCCGCAATTCCGCGAGGGCATGTTCGTCGGCCAGCACGGCTCGTGGAACCGCAATCCGCGAAGCGGCTACAAGGTGATCTTCGTTCCGTTCACGAGCGGCAAGCCGGCGGGTCCACCCATCGACGTCCTGACGGGGTTCCTCACGAACGAGGGCACCGCGCTCGGGCGGCCGGTGGGTGTGGCGCTCGACCGGCGCGGCGCGCTGCTCGTGGCCGACGACGTCGGCAACATCGTGTGGCGAGTGTCACCCGCGTCACCGCCTAGGGCCTCGCTGCAGTAGGTTATTGCCTGAGCTTGTAGCCGACGCGCTCCGCGGCGGCCTTGGTGATCGACTGTTTGGTCGATTTGAATTCTGCCCATGGGTCCCCACCCTTCTCGAGGCGGTCGCGGATGTTGCGCATGTTGAAGTAGTCGAAGCGGATGTCCTTGGCGAGTTCCTCCCAGAAGATCGGCGTCGCTACCGGTGCATTCCTGCGGGCGCGCACCGAGTACGGCGCAACCGCCGTGGCCCCTTCCGCATTGCGCAGGTAGTCGACGAAGATCCTGTCTTTGCGCTTGGCTTTCGCTAATGCCGTCGTGAAGCGGTCAGGGAAAGTCGCGGCCATAAGTTCCGCAACCGCTCGCGTAAAACCCTTCGCGTCGTTCCAGGACAATGTCGGCCTGATCGGGACGACCACGTGCAGGCCCTTGCCGCCGGTGGTCTTGAGGAAGCTCGTCAACTCCATTTCGTTCAGCAGCGTGCGCAGGAGCCCGACCGCGGTCTTCAAGGACCCCCAATCCTGGCCCTCGTCCGGGTCGAAGTCGAAAATGAGCTGGTCCGGACGATCGAGGCGCGGCTGACGGGAACCCCACGGATGCATCTCGATCACGCCCCACTGCACCAGCGACGCGAGTCCTTTGGCGGTGCTGGCGCCTAGGTACGTCGCGGTCCCGTCGCCTTCCGGAACGTCGATGCGCGCGGCGGCCGCGTTCACGGCCCGGTCCGCATGCTTCTGATAGAAACACTGCCCGGTCCATCCGTCCGGGCAGCGCACCAGGCTCAACGGCCGCTTCGCGATGTGCGGCAGCAGCCATTTCGAGACGAATTCGTAGTGCTCCGCGACGGCGCGCTTGGTGAGTTGCGCTTCCGGAAAGTAGAGCTTGTCGGGATTCGATAGCGCCACGCCAGCTACGGTTGCAGCGGCGCTCGGCGTGTTGGAGCGGGGGCGCTTTGGTCGACTG
The DNA here is from genome assembly GCA_963834045.1 of uncultured beta proteobacterium. Taxonomy (GTDB): domain Bacteria; phylum Pseudomonadota; class Gammaproteobacteria; order Burkholderiales; family Casimicrobiaceae; genus VBCG01. The sequence goes on from CAWIAK010000001.1 coordinate 822,396, forward strand.
CTTCGGCAGTCGCGCCGGGGCTTCGGATGGCATGGGTTCCTCGCGATGGACCTCCAGGGCCTTCTTGTCGGGGCGCAGTCCCTGGAAAGATGGGTGCCGCAAAGCGCCGTCATTACTCCACTCGGTGAAGGCCACTTCGCCCACGAGAACCGGCTCGACCCAGTGGACGCCTTTCGCCTCGAACCCGCGCGGCGGATTCGAAAATGCCGGCGTGTCGCGCTCGATCTTCGCAGCATCGGGTACGTTGCCTCGAGCATCTTCGCGTTGAAGCCGGTTCCGACCTTGCCCGCGTAAAGGAGCTTCCCTTCCGCGTAGACGCCGAGCAGTAGCGCACCGAAACCACTGCGCGCGCCTTGCGGCTCAGTGTACCCACCAATCACCATCTCCTGCCGCCTGGTGCATTTCACCTTGACCCAGTCGCGCGTGCGGACGCCGACGCCGTAGCTGCTGTCGACGCGCTTGCACACAATGCCTTCGAGGCCGAGCGCACACGCCTGCTGGAAGAACTCGGCGGCGGCCCCGGACACTTCGGGTCCGAAGCGCACGAGATCCTTGCCCTTGCCGATGATCTCCCGCAGTACAGCCTTGCGCTCGGTCAAGGGGACCTTGCGCAAGTCGTAGTTATCCCGGTACACGACGTCGAACGCGAAATACGTGAGCGCGGACCCGGGTGTGGCGAGCGCGTTCTGCAGCGCCTGGAAGCTCGTACGACCTTGCGCATCCAGCGCGCATACCTCGCCGTCGATCCACGCCGATTTCACCGGCAACGCCGCGAGCGCCTCTGCGATCGAACTGAGTGCAGCGGTCCACTCCTTGCCGTTGCGCGAATACAGCCGCGCCCGGCCGCGCTCGATGCGCGCCACCATCCGATAGCCGTCGTACTTTATCTCGGAGAGCCATTGAGCGCCTTCCGGCGGCCGCTGGACGAGCGTCGTCAGTGCAGGCGAAATGAGGGCGGGCAGCGCCGCGCGGCGGGCGCCTGCGGGCTGCGAGCTCACACTCTTCGCCGTCGCACGCTGCACGGGCTTCAAGGCACCAGCCTTCACGTTGGCCTTCACCGACAACTTCGATTGCCATACGTTGTTGCGTGCTTTCGCAATCTGGTCGAGGCCACGGCCCGTCGCAACGCTGTCGGGCGCCGAAAGCACGATGGGCGCAGCTCCGTCGGACCGTGCATGCTCATCCTTCTCCTTGATGAGCAGCCACGCCTGCTTGCCGTTGCCGCTGTATTTGCTGCCGCCCGTTCGAATGAGATTCCACCGGCCGTGCAGTTTTGTGCCGTCGAGGTCGAACTTGAGGTGTCCCTTCGCGTAGGCCGCGCGAGGATCGCCTTCCGGCGTCCACGTGCCACGATCCCATAGCATGACCGTACCACCACCGTATTGCTCGGCGGGAATGGCGCCTTCGAATCCGCCATATTCGAGCGGATGGTCCTCGACATGCATCGCGAGACGCTTGTCTTCGGGATCGAGGCTCGGTCCCTTGGGCACCGCCCAGCTCAACAGCACGCCGTCGAGCTCGAGCCGAAAATCGTAGTGAAGGTTGCGTGCCGCGTGCTTCTGGATCACGTAGGCCAACGGATGAGCTCGTCCTTTCGCGGCACGACGGCCACGCGGCTCGGACGTGAGACCGAAGTCGCGCTTGCGGCGATATTGTTCGAGCGACATCTGCTGATGATGCCGCGGTACCGGATCTCTGCCCAATAGGCCAGTGGCGATTTGCAGTATCGGCACCGTCCTACCGCGTAGTCCTCGGGCCGACAACCGATTGCGACTCCGACCGGCGGGGCTCGTGGAGGGGCACACCCACAATCGTCATCGTCCACATTGAAATCATGAGCCTGCCCACCCTCCCCGACAACGCCGCGGACGCGGCACAAATGGCACAGGCCGCCGGCCTCGTGTACGTAAGCGATGCGCACCGCGGGATTCGACGCGTGCGCAACGGCTCGGGATTCGGCTATGTCGGCCACGACGGACGACCCGTCACCGACGACGCAACGCTCAAGCGCATTCGCGCCCTGGCAATTCCACCCGCCTACGAAGACGTGTGGATTTGCAGCAATTCGCGCGGACACGTTCAGGCAACCGGGCGCGACGCCCGTGGCCGCAAGCAATACCGCTATCATCCGCAGTGGCGCATGGTGCGCGACGGGGCGAAGTTCGAACGCATGGAGGCATTCGGCGCTGCGCTGCCGCGCCTGCGCCGGTGCCTGCGTCGCGACCTCGCGGGCACAGGCGTGACCCGCGAACGCGTGCTGGCCGCGATCGTGAGCCTCCTCGACACCACGCGCATCCGCGTGGGCAACGACGAGTACGCAAGGACAAACGGCAGTTACGGCCTGACCACGCTGCGCAACCGCCACGTTCGTTTCGTGCGCGACGGGCGTCTTCGATTCTGCTTCCGCGGGAAGGGTGGGCTCGAGCACGAAGTTGTCGTCGATGACAAGCGCCTCGCCAGCATCGTGCGGCATTGTCACGAGCTCCCCGGCCAACGCTTGTTCCAGTATCTGGACGACTCAGGCGAGCGTCACCCGGTCGACTCCGGCCAGGTCAACGAGTATCTGCGCCAGGCAATGGGCGCCGACTTCACGGCCAAGGATTTCCGGACGTGGGGCGCGACGCTCCTTGCGGTAGAGCTTCTGGCAAAGTTGCCGCGCCCCGGTCCCGACACCGACAGGGCCGCCAAGGCGTGCATCGTCGACGTCGTCAAACAGGTGGCAACGGAGCTGCGCAACACGCCCGCAGTCTGCAGAAGTTCCTATATCAATCCGGCGGTATTCGACGCGTGGCGCAGCGGGAAATCGAGGCGGCGGTTGCCGCGATTCCGCGCGGGCGCGCGCCCAAGGCTGAGCGTTTGTGCCTCATGTCACTTCGCGCTCAGCGCTCCGCGGGTTCGAGGTCGACCTCGGCCAATGCGCGGCGCAGATCGTCGCGGATCGCCTCAGCGATTTCATCGCGTCGCGCGGGATCCGGCGCCCGCAGTGCCGCCGAAGGATGAAATGTCGCTATCAAGCGTGCGCCAGAGGGATGCTCCAGCGTGGCGCCGCGAACGCCCGTCAGCGTCAGGCGTCCCGGCATCAGCGCGCGCAGCGCGACGGCTCCAAGCGCGACGAGCAGCCGTGGGCGGACGGCGGCGATCTCGGCGTCGAGCCACTGCGCGCACGCGGCAATTTCGCGCTGTGCTGGGGTCTTGTGGATCCGGCGGTTGCCGCGCGGCTCCCAGCTGAAATGCTTCACCGAATTGGTGATGTAGACTGCGTCGGCCTTCAGCCCGGCCTCGGCCATGATGCCGCGCAACAGCCGACCTGCCGGCCCAACGAATGGGCGCCCGGCCAAGTCTTCGGTGTCGCCGGGTTGTTCGCCCACCAGCATGATCGATGCGTTCCGCGGACCTTCGCCCGAGACGCCCTGCGTGGCACGCGCATAGAGCGGGCACGCGCGGCAAGCGTCGATTTCCTCCTTGCCGGGAGGCTTCAACATTGTCCCGCTTTGCGCGAAAGCGTGGAAAGGCCTGCTGCGACTATTACCGCTACTTGAGCTGTGTGCGAAGCTCGCCGTCCGGGTGCGCGGCGCTGTGCACGTTGATGTAAAGGTCGCCCGCCTTGAAAGCCTTCATCTGGGCTTCGGTCAGCTTGGCATTGGGGGGCACGGAAAACGTCGCGCCGTTCTTGACCAGCGGTACGATGACGCCACCATTCTTGCCCACGGCCCCTTCGTGTATGTGCGCGGCAGTGGCCTCGATGCCGGTCGTCGTGATGGAGCCCGACACCATGCCGCTATCGGCGATCGAGATGTTTCCGGTGGCGGCGGCGTTGGTGGTGACCGGTGGAACTTCTTGTGCGCCGGACAGCTTTACCGCCATGTCGGCTGCCAGCGACGACAGCGACAATGCGGCAGGCGCGAGGAAAGTGAGCGCGAGCGCAGCCGCGCGCGCCGGTTGGCGGATCCACTTCGTTGATTTCATCATCGTCTCCTCGAAAGCGCGGGGCCGGAAGGCGGACCGCCGACACATGAAAACATGACGTGTGCGCACGTTGCCGGCCAGCGGACGGCCGCGCGCGAGCGTGTAGGACTTCTCCCACATGGCTGCAGAAGTAAGACTCGGACGACAGCGAGTTGCGAGGCTTGCCGATGGCCTCATGGAGTGGGTGAAACGAAACTTTGTCCGTCGTAGTTTTCCAATTGAACACGCAAGAATCGGGCAATGGCGGCGTTCGCCGCCCCTGACGTCGAGCGCTATTGAGCGTAGTCAACCTACGGAGATGACTGACATGAAGTCGATTCTCGATCCGACCTTCAAATACGTATCTGCCGCCAATACCGACGTCGCCAAGACCTTCGCCCGCATCCGGCGTGAACAGCGGCGGGCACTGGATACCCCCGCCTTCGCCCGTAACGCAGCGAACGTCGCGCCGATGGCAGCGCGCCGGCCGTTCGTCAACCGCGCCGCCTAGCATACCGTCATAGTCAAGTCGGCGATAACGCAATCATGACGACGGTCGTGGCAGTGTTCGAAGACCTGTGCCTGGCGCAACGTGCCGTGGCGGATTTGATCGGTTCCGGATTCGCCCGAAACGTGATCAGCGTGATCATCCGTCACCTCCAAGGACCGGCGGACCCGGTCGCAGCCAACGGCGATGGACGTGACCCCCCGGTACCAAGCGTCCTGGCGGGCGGCCCGCTTGGCGAAGCGCTGCGTAAGACCAGTCACGATGAATCCGCGGTAGCCGATGCACTGAAGCGCGCCGGCCTACCGCCGTCGGCCTCCCTGCTCTTCGCAGAGGCCGTGGGCGCCGGAGCCATCCTGGTCGCCGTTCATTGCAAGGAAGCGGAGGTGCGCGACGCGCGCGACATCCTGGACATTTATGCGGCCCCGGAACCTCGGACCGGGCAAACATCGGCGACGCGCGGAAGTCGCCAGGATGGCGCGACAGTTATCGGTCAACGCGCTGCGGACGCCACACGGGCGTGACTCCCTCGGCCAGTACCCCCGAAACCCGAAACCTCATTGCATTCGCTGTAGGCGTTACCAGACGTCGCAGTCCTACGCCGACTTCAGCGGCGTGCCGGCGGAAGGGTGCGGTCGCGCGGGTAATCTCAGTTGTACGTCGGCGCCTCGCCGCGCTGGCGCCTAATCACGCGATACGACCCTGGAGGAAACGATCATGGCGGCTTATGGAAAGAAGGCTCAATCGAAGGTGGAAAAGACCATGCATGAACGCAAGCATGGAACGTTGAGGAGCGGTTCCGGCAAGAAGGTTACCAGCCGCAAGCAGGCCATTGCCATTGGACTGTCCGAGGCGCGGAAAGCCGGGGCGAAAGTGCCGAACGAGAAGTGACGGACCGTAGTGCGCATCCCTTCCGGCTCACCCCGCGCGGCAGGGCACACGTGAAATTCGCCGATAGCTCAGCCCAACGACGTAACGCCGTGTCGAGGAGCGGTGCAGGGACCTCGGCGCCGACGGCGGGGCCGGCGCGAACCCGCCACGTCAAAGCACTGCTGGTCCTCGCCCGAGATTCGGTTGGTGCCTGGCTGGACGACTTCGCTCCCAGCATGGGCGCGGCCATTTCCTACTACACCATCTTCTCGATCGCACCGCTGCTGGTCATCGTAATTGCCGTCGCGGGCCTCATGTTTGGCGCCGATGCGGCAGCCGGTCGAATCTACGCGGAGCTCGCGGGGCTTCTCGGGCCGGCAGGCGCCGAAGCGGTCCAGGCAATGGTAAAGAGCGCCAGCAAGCCGGAGCGGAGCTTGCTCGGCTCCATCGTCGGCGTCGTGGTGCTCCTGATCGGCGCGACAACGGTTTTCGCCGAATTGCAGTCGGCGCTCGACCGCATCTGGCGCACGCCCGCGGCGGGAAAGCCCGAAGGAATCTTCGCCCTGCTCCGCGCGCGCCTCCTGTCGTTTGGACTCATCCTGACGATTGGCTTCCTGTTGCTCGTGTCCTTGATAGTGAGCGCCGCGCTTTCCGCGGCCGGCGAACTGTGGAAACCCGACGTCGCCTCGTGGGAAGTTGTCCTGCAGTTGCTCGACGCGGCAATCAGCGTTGCGATCGTGACCGGGCTGTTCGCGGCGATCTACAAGTGGTTGCCGCGAGCAAGCATTGCCTGGGGCGACGTCTGGACGGGAGCGGCGGTCACCGCCCTGCTGTTCACCGTCGGTAAGCTGCTGATTGGGCTGTACATCGGCAAGAGTGGCGTCGTCTCGGGCTTCGGCGCCGCCGCGTCAATCGTCGTGCTGATGGTTTGGGTGTACTACTCGGCACAGATCTTCCTTCTCGGCGCGGAGTTCACCTGGCTGTATGCGTACCGGTTCGGCTCGCGCCGTGGACAGCGAGTGGACGATCCGGCAACCCCGCGTGGAATGCATGAAGATCAGCGTCGGTCTGGCGACACGGACGGCAACTCTGCCGCCGCTTAGACGGCGCTTGTTCGCCTTGGCCTACCGACGCCTCGGCGCAGTTCTCGGAGGACGCAAGTGCCGGAGCGGCTCGACCGCGGGGCCGTGCAATACGGTGCCATCGCGTGCAAACACCGATCCGTGGCAGGGGCAATCCCACGTCCGCTCGGCGTTGTTCCACGTAACCGTGCAGCCGGCGTGCGTACAGCGCGCGGATAGCGCGTGCAGCGTGCCGTCCATCGACCGCCACAACGCGATCCGTTGGCGGCCGCGCGACAGGACTCCACCACTGTCGCGTGCGACCTCGTCGGGACTGCGCACGATCGATTTGCTTTCTCCACCGCGATTGAATTGGGCGTCGGCGCGACGCGCCGGGTCATAGAGCGACGACCACGGGTTGGGACGGCCGAGAAGTTGATCCGTGATCAGCATCGCGCTCGCGGTGCCGTTGCTTATGCCCCATCCACTGAAGCCGGTGGCGACGAACATGCGTTGCGCGCCGTGCGCCATTTCGCCGGCGAACGGCAGACGACTCGGCGCTTCGTAGTCCTCGTTGACCCATCGCCATTCGGCCGCACCGGCCGGAACATTTGCTCGCACCCAGCTTTCGAGGCGCGCGAAGCGCCCTTCGACATCCTTCTCCCAGCCGGTGGCAAACTTGGGGGCAAGAACAATGAGGAGCGGCCCTTTGCGGTCGCGGGCCATGCGCAACGAATAGGCCGGCGCGTCGACGCCGATGAACATCCCGTCGAGCGTGCCTTCGGGCACCGCTCTAAACGCCATCGCGATGTGGCAGCGAGGACGCGTGCGCACGTCGAATTGCACCGGCGATCCCAGCGGCAGATGCGTGGCGACCACCACCTCTCTTGCGTGCACCCGATGGCGGCCAGCCACGAGGGTCCACGGCAGTTCGCCCCGCGTCTTGACGACTTTGCTCACGCGCGTGTGCTGATAGAGGCGTCCGCCCGAAGCGGCGATCCCGCGAGCGAGACCGGTCAGATAGCGGACCGGGTTGAACTGTGCCTGTCTTGCGAAGCGCAGCGCCCCGGCGTTCGCAAATGGCAATGGCGCGCGCGCGACCACGTCAGCAGAGAGGCCCAGTCTACGCGCGGCCGCGGCCTCGGCTTGCAGCGCGTCGCGACGGTCCGGGCGTACCGTGAACGCATACGCATCGCGCGTCTCCAGGTCACACTCGATGCGCAGCGACCTCGCGAGTTCCTGCACCTTTTGCACGCCCGCTCGATTGGCGTCGGCATAAAGACCAGCCCTGTCGACACCCATTCGCCGGATGAGGTCGGCGTATCTCAGCGTGTGCTGGCTCGGTGATTTTCGCCGACGATTTTCCGGTCACCCCGCGGCCGATCGCCAGCGCTTCAATCACCGTGACGTCGCGGCCCGCTTTCGCCAGCAAGCAGGCCGCGGTCAGGCCAACGATGCCCCCGCCCACAACGGCGATGTCGGTCGCCTCGGTCGAACCAAGCGCCGGGTATCTGGCAGCGGGCACCCCGTCGATCCAGCAGCACGTCTCCTTCACTGCGACGCCCCCGTCGCTGCCACCGCTTCGATCGATGGACTCGACGCCGAGCGCGTCGACGGGTAGTGATTGACCGCACCTGCCAACCGGCGCGATGCCCAGTAGTCGGCGATTGCATCGACGATTCGATCAACTGTCTCGGATGGAAGATCGCCAGGAGCGATGCGAAGGACCGGGCACTCCGAAATCGGGTCGGTGAAGGTGTCGAGCGCGGTGAAATCAAAACCGAAGGATCCGGCATGCTTGACCGGAAGATTCCGCCGCGCAAGAGTGGAGCACAGTTCGTCTGCGGCGTGCCAGACGGCGGCCGATTCGCGCGGCACGGCGGGTGCAAGCGTCAGATAGAGATTGTGCTGATACCTGCGCACCGCGCCGTAGCCGAAAGTGGCCGACAAGCCGTCGCGCCGCCCGCCGGGTGTTGCGGAGAATCGCGGCAGTCCGCCGCGCCGTGCATATGCGGTACGCGTCGTGCCCCGCGAACGGCGGAAAGTGCGAGGGCAGCGCCGCGGCGCCGAAAAGCCGGATCGCTTCGTGAGTCTCGGCCACCAGCGGTTTCAGCCAGGCATGGCGACCATCCTGTTCGTCCCCCACGTACTGGATGGAGCCCAAACGGCCGTATTCGATGCCAAGGCAGTCGAGTTTCGCGTGGCTGCGCACGAGCGCGATGGGTAGTTGCGCCCGTCGAGCCCAATCAACGACTTGGACGATGCGACGCGAACCGTGGCTGAAGCACGTCGTGTCGAATACGACGAGGTCGAAGTCGCGGGTCGGCAGCCACTTGAAGTCATCGAAACCGAACGGAACGCACGAATCGATCCACACGATGGACGTCGCGGCTTGCGCGTGTCTGGCGCCATCGGTCCACGCGCCGATGTCGACGCGGCTGCCGAACCGCTCAAGCAGTTCCCGGGTCTCACTGTACGCACCGCGCGGCAACAAAATTCTCGCGGACTCACGGACGCGGAGCACGGCGGTCAGCATGGACGCGATCGCGCTCATGCCCGCGCCGGTGTAGATCGGGGGCGAACGCTGCGCATCCCGCGCGAGCGCAGGATAGATCGGCGGCCCGCGGATGGTCGAGATCCGCCCGCTGATAGCCGAAGCTGAACGCGAAGGCGCCCGAGCGCAGATGGGCGACTGTCGGATGCGCGGTTTCAGTCACGGGCCAGCTTTGCATCGCGCGCTCCGCGCGCAGCGCCGCAGCAAGCTTGAATTTCATGTCGATCGCTTCCGCGACGCTCCCCGGTGCTCGTGACTGGAGCGGCATTTCCAGGCAGCTGTTGAGCAACGCGATCTCTCGCCGCTTGCGCTCCATGTAATGCGGGTTGCCGTCCACGCTGATACGCGATCGAGGTTTATGGTCCAGTAGGCTTGTTACACGCGCGGCGGCAGTGTGGGGTTCACTGCCGCCCGCGCCCTCAGCGCCTCAACCCGGCGCCGTCGGAAGTACCTGCCATCTGCGCCCGCGTGGCGTAGCGCGACCGATCTCGTTCGATGTCCTCGTACGAGTACGGTTGCGCCTTCGGATCGAACCCCGTCCAACCCGAGGCACGCCACTCGTCGACACGCTTGTCGATGTCGATGGCCCCGGCGTCGCGCAGAATCGAGGTTGCCTCGTCCGAGCGCGATTCGTCGGTGCGCACCGTAACTAGCGTGCCGCCGCGACGCACCGATTCCGCATAGATCTCGGCGTGCTTGGGTTCCACACCCTGATCCGTCAGACTTCCGATGAGCCCACCCGCGGCGGCGCCAGCGCCGGCACCGACGAGCGCGGCAGCGATCGGACCGGCGGCCAGGATGGGACCGATGCCGGGGATCGCAAGCCCCATCAGGCTCGCCGCAACCCCTGCCGCGCCCCCGAGCACGCCACCGGCGACTGCGCCCGTGGCAACGCCGCTCATTTCGGTCTTCTCGCCAGCGCGCGCCGTCGAGCCATCTTTGCGAACGTTGTTGGCAATGAAATTGATGTCGCTGTCGAGGAACCCTGCCGAACGCAGCGCGCGCGCCGCGCGATCCGCGTCATCCATCGAGTCGAACGACCCTATGATCGTCTTTACCATGTTCCATTCTCCTGTTGTGGCGCGGACGCGCGATCATGCACGCGCGCCCGCTTGGCTGGCCTAGCGGTCATCCGAACCGCGTCCGCCCTGCTGTCCCTGGCCCGAGCCGCCCGAATGCTGCTGCTTGGAGCGGCCGTGATCGGGCATGCTCTTCGAATCCTGACGCGTGTTGGACTGCTGCTGCTGCTTGTGCATCGACTGGTCTTGTGACTTGTCGTTGTTGCGCTTCTTGTCGTTCATCGCGAACTCCTGTGGCATTGAGGGATACGCCGGCGCGTTCATTTGCCGACTCTTGGATGATGGGCGCGGGGCCGCGTTGTTCTGAGCCGTCGACAGGCAATTTGCATGTAGGAAATCGCCAGCATTGGGTGTCCTACGCGTTCCGCCGGCAATGGATCCGGCGCAGTCCCGGGGACGTGCTAGCCGGGACGCGTCCCCTGGCAATCGCCGCAGCGCGGTTCAACGTTTTGGTGCGGGGATTACGCCCGAATCGGACACAGACGGACAGAAGCTTGCCTGACCAATGTTCCAGACTCGCAGCAGCAAAGGAGCTGCCATCAATCTCAACCTCACCATCGGACCGCTGGTAGCGCTGATAGCGGGCATCCTCATCCTGGTCATCCCGCGATTGCTCAATTACATCGTGGCGCTGTACCTGATCGTCATCGGCCTGCTTGGGCTTTTCGGCGGCAACTTCAATCTGAAATAGCGAGGAACGCGTATGAAGACCTATCCGGTGACTCTCCCCGAAATGGCCATTGTCGCGCTCACCCGTGGCATGGCTGGCGCCGGCCTTGGCTTGTTGCTAAGCGGCTCGATGCAAAGGGAGACGCGGCGCATACTGGGTTGGACGCTCTTTGCGCTGGGCGCGGCATCCACCGTGCCAATCCTGTTCGCATTGCTTGGAAACAGGAACCCGGCCGAAATTGACATTACGCCGGGGCAATGAAGGTCACTCCGCTGGCGCGGCTTTGGCTCCGAGATAATTGCGGTAAAGGATCGGTAGCAAGGACACGCCAGACCCTCCAGCGCATTCCGCAACGGAATAACACGGTGCCGGTAGCGCGCCCCCACTTCAGCGCCAGCTTATCCGCCGGCTCGCATCACGCCGTGTAGGGCGGACGCCAACGTCGTCCGCCGCGAGGACCTACGTGCGGCTGCTGGCCACGCCGATTGCCGCCTCGCGTCCGCCGTCCGCAGAATTCCCATCGAGGAGTCCTGCGCATATGAAATTAACAGTTGGGCGGCATTCCCGTCCCCAAACAAGAATCCGAGGTTTCGACTGGCGCACGCTCCGCCAGCCCGACGAGGAGCTCGCGCTGGTCCTTGCCATCCCCATCGGCGCATCGCTGGCCACAGCCATGATTGTGTTGTGGATTCTCGCGACGCCGTGGACGAACATCATTGTGGACGAATGGTCGCTGCTCGTTGCTTTTGGGGTGGCCGTCGCCGCGCATGAAATCGCCCACGCGCTGGCGTTCCCTTGGTCTCCCGGCCGGCCGTGGATCGCATTGGAATGTTCACCCACCGCGTTGGCCCTCCATGCCGGTTACGACGACGAACTGTCCCGCGACAGGATGCTTCTGGTACAGGGCGCGCCGCTGGTCCTGGTTTCGCTGGTCCCGCTCGCATTGTCGGCCGCCTTCGGCATGGCGCCGCCTTTCGTCGCGCTGGTCACGCTGTTGAACGCGCTGATTTCGGGCGCCGACGTGCTGTCGATGCTGCTCGTGCTGGGACAGGTTCCGCCTCGCTGCAGGATGCTGGCTCGCGACGATGACCTTTCCTGGCAGTTGCGCCGCCCCGATCGTTTAGGCATGTCGCCGGCGTTGCGCGACGGGGTCCGGTGACCGCACGGAATCGCGTAGTGGTGCGCTCCACGCCTACGGTATGTCGTTGCCTTTCGGCTGCGTCCTGAAATCCTCGGGGGCCAGGCTCTGCGTGAGCCGGAAGATGCCTTCGACGACGTGTCGGCGCAATTCAACTTCGACCATCAATGTTCGGTTCGGCTCGAAGTATCTCTTCAGCGCGGCGAAAGTTCCACGGTGCTCAGCCACCGTGTAATAGGCAAAACCCTCTGCCGGGCGCGCGCGGATGCGCACCCCGAACTTTCCCGATAATTCGGGCCTGTTCAGCCAGGCGTTCATGACGTCGTAGTCGATGAAGTAGGTCAGCTTGCCGGGATTGAGCAGGTTGCGCTGGCGATCGACGAAGAACCCCGGGGGCAAATGGTTCGGATCGTAGTCAGGACCGGCGGTGAAAAGCACGTCATAGTCATGAAGATCGTTCCCGCGGTCGTCGCTGAGCTTGATGACGAGCATGCAGTAGCGATCCGTCACAAAGGTTCGCTCGAAGATGAAGATCTCCTTCACCTTTTCCAGGTGTTCGTCCTTCTGAGTCTTTGTCGTCAGGTCCTCCAGGTCCTTCACGAGCCGGTTGTAGGCTGCCGCGCTTCCCACTTCCAGGCACTTCAAGACCCACTTTACCGTCGGGTGCGAACCATCGTCATCGGGCTTGACACTGCCGAGGATGCCGATATCGGTACCGGAATGAGATCGTCCTGGCAAAACGCCGAGTGCCGTCCTCTCGCTGCGGTCGTCCTTGATGAGCTTGAAGTGGCCATCTGCCTGCACCATTCGAATCAGCCCGTAGTTCATGTTGGCGGCAGCGACACGAACCACACCGTCGGAACCTGCCTCGCCAGTGTACGAATTGAGGTTATCGTAGAAGGCCCGGTCGATCTTCTGCCCCGTGAGCACGAAGGGATACAGGCCACCGGCCACACACTCGTAGGCGAGCCACTCGCGATTGAGTTCCCAGCTTTGGTCGCTGCCGAGTTCCAGCCAGTCGAGGACGCCCGCGCCGGGCTCGACGCCTTCCGTGAAGAATTTCATCCGCGCGATTCGGCCCTTGCCAAGTTGCGCGAGCGCCGAGCCGTGATTCGCCGGAGCCAGCATGACCAGGTGCCCAAGCGGACACTTGTCCAATTTGCCCCGGTAGTAAAGGTCGATCCATTTGCGCACGAGCGGCCCGCCGGTCGAGTGCGTAATGCAAGCAAAACGCTCGCCCTTGCCAAGATGTGGCAACACCTCCGATGCGATCGCCTGCTGCATCCCGCGCCCAAGGTCGTCGAGCGTCACCTCGTCGGCAAAACTCACGTATTTGGCGAGGTAAATGTGCGTAACGAGAAGGTCGAGCTGCGCCGAGGCGTTCTTGAGGAGCGCTGCGGGCAAACCACCGTAGGTGTCGGTGTTGGTGACGCTCCAGCCGTGAACGAAGACTATAAGCATGCGGTCCTCCACTATGATCGGCGTCAGACGGGTACGCCGCCGATCAGGGATTCCCCTCGGCATGCCTGCGCCGACGTCCAAACGCCCCGCAGGATTGCCCGAAGGTCAACGCCGGACCGTTCCGGCCTGGACACAATCCGCCGGGGCCGAATCGCGGGCTGCCAGGTTTCCGGGCAGAAATGCTCGCATACTTTATCGGTGAGGAAACGGCTGCGTGCGGCGTAGACGTGCCGATCCCCGTACGCACGCTGCTGATGTACATAGAACCGCTGTGGCGACAGCAATAGTGAGGGCGTCCCGCGCGCGCGTCATTGCCACGTAGAGCAGCCGCCGCTCCTCCTCGATGTCGTCGGCGTTTCCCGTCGCCATGTCGGAGGGCATGCAACCATCGATGCAATTGAGTACCTGCACAACCTTCCACTCCTGGCCCTTGGCGGAATGAATGGTCGAAAGCGTCAAGTAGTCCTCGTCGAGTAGCGGCGGGCCCGCCTCCGCGCTCGTCGCCGATGGCGGATCCAGAGCAAGGTCGGTGAGAAATCGCTCGCGTTCGGGATACGTTCCGGCAATATTCTGCAGCTGCGCCAGATCCTGCAATCGCATCGGCGCGTCATCGTAGATGCGCTCGAGCTGCGGCGTGTACCAGCCGACCAGCTCCTCGAACTCCGCAGGCCAGACGCTAGCCGATGCGTTGAGCCGCTCGTACAGCGCGATGAGCGACGGCCAGGCTTCTCCCGCGGACAATGGAGCCTTGAACGAGCGCATCGCGGCAACGGCATTGCTTGCGCCATCCAACGCATCGAGCCAACGCGATGCGGTTGCCGGCCCGACACCGGGCACCAGTCTCAGGGCACGAAAGCCGGCGAGCCGTCCCCGGGGATTTTCAATCCATCGCAGTACCGACAAAATGTCCTTGACATGGGCTGCCTCCAGGAAGCGCAGGCCGCCGAACTTCACGAACGGAATATCGCGTCGCGAGAGCTCGAGTTCGAGTTGAGCACTATGGCTCGACGTGCGGAAAAGCACCGCCTGCTCCCGCAGGGACACGCCGTTCTCTCGATATCCGAGGACTTGTTCCGCGGCAAATTGTGCCTGCGCGGATTCGTCCGCCACCGTCACCAATCGCGGCCGTTCGCCGCTGCCGCGGTCCGTCACGAGGTTCTTGGTGTAGCGTTCCTTTGCCAGTGATATGACCGCATTCGACGCATCGAGGATTGCCGAAGTCGAGCGGTAATTGCGCTCCAGCGTAATCACCGTTGCAGGCGGCGCATACTGGCGCGGGAAGTCGAGGATGTTGCGAACCGTGGCAGCGCGAAAACTGTAGATCGCCTGCGCGTCGTCGCCGACGACGGTGACACCCCGCCCGTCCGGTTTGAGCAGCCGCACGATCGTTGCCTGGATCGTGTTGGTGTCCTGATACTCGTCGACCATCACGTGATCGAAGAGAGCGCCAACTTCCGCCGCGAACGCCGGCACGCGCATCATGGCCGCCCAATAGATCAGCAGGTCGTCGAAATCCAGGATCTGCTGCGCCTGTTTGGCGGCGACATAGGCGGCAAATAGATCGCGCAACCGTTCCGAATGCGCAGCACACCACGGGTACCTGTCATTCAGTACCTCGGTCAACGCCGCTCCCGCGTTGACGACACGCGAGTAGATGGCCAAACATGTCGCGGCACCGGGGAAACGTGTGTTCGTCGCGCCTTCCCCGACGTGCGCATGCCGGACCAACCCCATCAGGTCTTCCGAATCGCCGCGGTCGTGAATGGTGAAGTTCGGAGCCAGACTGAGGCGCGCGGCGTACTCGCGCAGAATTCGCGCGCCGATGCCATGAAAAGTGCCCGCCCACGGGAACGGCGGCGGGAGATCGGAAGCGTGCTGCGCACGTTTCGCAGCCAGGACCCTGCCGACACGTCGCTCCAACTCCTGCGCGGCGCGGCGACTGAACGTGAGCAGCAGCACGCGCGTTGGATCGGCCCCTTCGCTAACCAGTTGCGCCACCCGGTGTGCCAGCGTGTTGGTCTTGCCCGAACCTGCCCCCGCAATGATCAGCAGCGGTCCGCATGGCGAACCGCCCCCGCCGTGCATGACCGCGCGCCGCTGTGCTTCATTGAGTTCGACTCGGTCGCGCGTGCCCATCTCAGGCCCCCATAGAACGTTCGTTCGATGATAGCTGTGTTTGGCCCGCAGGTCGAGGACGAGGCGCGGTGCCCACGAAAAAGGGCTTGCGTTTCCGCAAGCCCTCGAATCGTGGTGTTGAGGTGAAATCTGCAGCCGGCAGTCCGGCCAATGCGTCAACCGGGATGGATGAAGCGCGCCGCCTCCTCTTCAGTTGGCAGCCGGCCTTCGGGCGTGAATTTGTCGACCGCCGCAGGCAACTCCCGTGTCAGCCTGGCCAGTAACTCCTGCGATGAGAGTCCGGTTTGCTGCGAAAGCGTGTCCAGCACATCGGGGCCAATCGCTTCCGCGAGTTGACCGGGCGCGAGTTGTTGATTCGGACCTGTGCCGACCCAAGAATCTGCGGCCTGGCCGTGGCCTCGTTGCTTGAAGCGTTCGACCAGGTCGCCGAGGCCGCCACTCAACACGCTCCCGGCAGTCGCACCACCGAGCAGCCCGCCGAGCTTGTCAAGGATTCCGCCCTGACCCTCGTTCACGCCGGGTCCACCGGCCGTTCGTTGCTTCATCCCGCCAAGCACTTCGGCGAGTTTGTCGCGGTTCTGATAACCCGCTACGGCGAGAAGTCCCAAAAGTGCAACCATGGACGGCATTCCGCGGCTCATTTTCATCCTCTTCTATCGTTAGGAGTAACCATCGGCAATCCCGAATTCATGCGGCCGCTACACGGTCCGCTTGGCGACGATTCCCCACAAAAAAAGTACGACGATCGCCCCGACGACGGCGCCGATCAGTCCGGCACCCTCACCCGGCGCATACCAGCCAAGTGCCTGGCCGAGGTAGCTCGCTATGACCGCTCCCACGATACCCAGGATGGTCGTCAAGACGAACCCCGATGGCTCGTTCTTGCCCGGCATGATGAACTTGGCGATCACGCCGGCGATAAAGCCAATAATGATTGTCCAGATAATTCCCACGGTCTTCTCCCTGATCAGTGACGCAAGCTTTCCGGAACCTTTCCGCCGTTTTCAGCCAGCTTCGCTTCATTGTCGCGGCGCCGATATGCGCAGCTCCATAGGACAATGCCGCTCAGGTTTGTAGGCGCGTCGCGGACCGTGCTTGGTCCTGAAACGGCTCGCGATATACGCGAGGTGTCACCGACGCATCAAGGCGCGCGATGTTGTCGTGTCTGCCGCGCCCGGTCGCCGCAACGAGGCTCACGAACCATTCGCGCCCGGTGACGTCGATGGACATCCGCTCGCCGACGATAAGGCGCAGGTTGGCGAGCGCTTGCGGGGCGAGTCCGTAGTTGTAATCGGCGTCGATTGTGCCGTCGAAGGTGCCCACGGCCGCGTAGCCGTAGCTAACTCCTTGATTTTGTGGCGCACCCGGTAGGGATTCGAACCCACGACCCTGGTTTGCAGGCTGAGAGAAAAACGCTAAGGAATTGATACCGCGGGAGGATCTCAGCCTCGTCCAGAACGGCGCCGCGCTCGCAGCGGAGATCGGACTCGCCTACGCGATTCTGCGCCGGCGCATCTTCGACTTCGGGTTGGCCGTGAATCGCACGCTCGTATTCGGCATTGTCGGCGCGATCCTGCTCGTCGTATTCCAGATCGCGAACGGAATCGTCAGCCAGTTTCTCCACTTCGACGACAAGTACAAAACCATCCTGTTGAGCGCCATACTCGCCGTCGCGGTCTACCTTTCGTTCAATCAGCTGAAGAAGGTCGTCGAGAAAGGCGTCGACCGCCTGTTCTTCGGCCGGTGGGCGGCCAGCGACGAGGACCTCAGGAGCTTCGTTGCGCAAGCCAAGCACGCGACCGACGCCGATGCGCTCGCGAAACTGTTCGTTGCGGCGCTCGACCGTTTCACGGAAGGCGCGCGATGTGCGCTGTTCATGCGCCGCGACGCTGCGTTCGTGCGCTCCGAAGCAACGCTCGCCGACACGCCGGACGAGGTAGGCGCCAATGACGAGGCGGTGCTCGCAATGCTGGCGGACCCCAGGGCGTTGCGTCTTCGCGATTCTCCTTCGTCGATCCGTGCCGCGTTGGCCGTGCCGATGGCGAGTCGCGGCGAGTTGTTCGGCTTCGTGTTGCTCGGCGCGCGGCCGGACCGCGCGCCGTACCGAACGGACCAGATCGGGACGCTCGAATATGCGACACGCGAGCTCGGGCTCGATCTCTACGCGCTGCAGCTCGAGCGACTGACCGAGGAGTCCGCTGCCGAACGCCGGACTTCCGACACGCTGCGCGCGCAACTGCATACTGCGATGGCGCTGGCCAAGCGCAACCAGCAGGATGATTAGCCCGCGCAAATCGTAGCGCATCTCGCAGTAGCCGCCGACCCGCGAAAGGCCGCGTTGCGCTAATGGCTGACGACAATCCCGGACGGACACCGACGTTCCACTCGGGGAGCCTCGGATATCGTTGGCGTTGGCCACTCCGCCCAAGTCACGGGTACCACGACCTGCAACAGGACGGTCCAGTAGCACCCGCCTAAGCCATGTCCGCAACGAGGCCGTGGCACCATTTTCCAATGGCTACCACTACCGAACGCCGCGCCGTCGTAACGTACTCGAACGACGCCGCGACCAGGCCCGACGGGCACGAAGCCTCCACGCGCAAGGGGATCGCGCGGCGCCTGGCCGCGCTCGCGGGCTTCGACTACGCAGGCGAATACGACCCGAGCGGCCACTACGCGGTTACCGCCCTACTTCGTCCCCTCCCACACCTTGACGAGCGAAATCGCCTCGCGCCTTGGCATTCGCGGCGAGCACGATCTCTTCGGCGCGGTCGTGCCCTCCGCTTTCGTGGCCACCAAGACGATCACGCATCCTTTGCTCGACGCCGACTCGTGCGCGCCCGCGGGATGGTGCCCGGAATTTCCCCGCCGCGTCGCCGACGCCGTCCTGGATGGCATCAGCGTGTTCGCGAGGCAGGACGCCTTGATTGCGGGTCGCAGACTGCTCGCCTTCGGACCGGTGCGCATCAAGCTCGCGACCGGAATCGCCGGGCTGGGTCAATTCATCGTCGCCAATGCCGCCGATCTTGTCCGCGCGCTGGAAGCGATCGACGCCGAAGAACTGGCGCGATCTGGCGCGGTGGTCGAGCAAAACCTGACCGACGTGACCACGTACAGCGTCGGCCAGGTGCGCGTGGCGGACATGGTCGCCACCTATTACGGCACGCAGCACCTGACGAGCAACAATCGCGGCGCGGAAATCTACGGCGGATCGGACCTGATCGTGGTGCACGGCGACTTCGACGCGTTGCTGGCCTTGACGCTGCCCGAGGACATTCGCCTTGCCATCGCGCAGGCACGCGTCTACGACGATGCGGCGGCCCAATGCTTCGAGGGCTTGTTTGCGTCGCGACGCAACTACGATGTGGCGCAGGGTCTCGATGCAGCGGGCCACCGCCGTTCGGGCGTACTCGAGCAATCGTGGCGACTGGGTGGCGCGAGCGGCGCGGAAATCGGCGCGCTGGAGGCGTTTCGCGCCGATCCTTCACTGCGCACCGTGCGTGCGATGTCCCGCGAAGTCTACGGCGCAGCGCCCGTGTTGCCGGCGAATGCCGCAGTCTATTTTTCCGGCAACGATCCCCACGTCGGACCGCTGACCAAATACGCATGGACGGAAATCCCATGACGACGACACGCGATGAACCGGTCTATATTCGGGTCGAAGACGAACATATCCACGGCACACTGATCACACCCGGAACGCTGTTGCCTGGCGTGCTGTTCGTGCACGGCTGGGGCGGCGACCAGCAGCAGTACGTCTCGCGGGCGCGCGAGCTGGCGGCGCTTGGTTGTGCGTGCGTGACCTTCGATTTGCGGGGGCATGCCGAGACGCAGGCGCAATTCGAATCGGTCTCGCGCGAGGACAGCATGCGCGACGTGCTGGCCGCCTACGATTTCCTCTCGTCGCAGCACACCGTCGATTCGGATTCGATTGCGGTGGTGGGCAGCAGCTATGGCGGCTATCTGGCCGCACTGCTGACCGCACTCCGCCCGGTCAAGTGGCTCGCGCTGCGCGTACCGGCGCTGTACAAGGACTCGGAGTGGCGCCTGCCCAAGCTGCGGCTTCGAAGGGAGCAGGCGCTCGAAACCTATCGATTGCAGCCTGTAAATGCGGATGAGAGCAACGCGTTGCGCGTGTGCAGGGAATTCACCGGTGACGTGCTCATCGTGGAGTCGGAGCACGATACGGTCATACCGCACCAGGTCATCGTCAATTATCGCGAAGCGTGCGTCGGCGCCAAGTCGTTGACCTATCGATTGATGGAAGGAGCGGATCACGGGCTGTCGAACGAGACATGGCATCGCGCGTACACGGCAATTCTCGTGAACTGGTTCAACGAAATCGTGTTGTGCAAGAAGTCCTCCGAACCGGCGAGTGCCGAACAAAAGCCACCGGTCAGCACCACGCCAGAGGTCGCGTCCAAGGAAGCCCAGCCGCAGCCGGAAGCCTGACGGTCATGCGCTTGCGTTAACTCACGCATCATCCGGCCAGCCGGCCACAGGCTGGCGGCTGTCGATGCGACGTTTATCGCACAACACACAAACGAAAAGGAGTTAGGCCGTTGACCTAACTCCTTGATATTACTGGCGCGCCCGGCATCGGACGTGTGCTGCTTGCGCTTCGCGGCCAGCACCCGGCCGGCACGCCGCTCCAGCTCCTGCGCGGCGCGGCGACTGAATGTGAGCAGCAGCAGACGCGCCGGATCGGCCCCTTCGCTGACCACGTGGGCTACCCGGTGGGCCAAGGTGTTGGTCTTGCCCGAACCCGCTCCCGCGATGACCAACAACGGACTGCAAACCGCGCTGCCGCTGCCATGCATCACCGCGCGCCGCTGTGCCTCGTTCAACTCGATCCGATTTGGTTCGGTCATCTCCGGCTATCTCAGAACGTTCGTTCGATGATAGCTGGCATTGAGCCGGAGGTCGAGGGAGTGAGCGTTGCACCTGGTCCGTTCGACTCCCGAATTTGTCGAGCTAAAACGAAAAGCGCCCGCCAAGGTCTTGGCAAGCGCTTGATGTATAACGGTGTTTTTGGCGCGCCCGGCAGGATTCGAACCCACGACCCCCTGGTTCGTAGCCAGGTACTCTATCCATCTGAGCTACGGGCGCAAGCCGGCGATTATATCAGGTCAGTTCCCGTCGCCGTCACCCCCGATTCGCCTCGGCGGTACTGGCGTCGGGCTTTGCTTCGATTTCCGGTCCTCGCCGCACGCCGCGCAACAGCGACAGGCTCTTCAGCAGCCAGGAAATCGCCAGCCACGCGCCAATGATCGCCAGCGGCCAGGCGATCGCGCGCGGCCACAGCGCCGCGACCGCGGCGATGCCGAAAACCAGCAGCGCCATCGTGCCCAGCAAGCCGGCTTCGGCAGGTCCCAGCGTGCGCCTGTTGGTCAGCGCGGCGCCCAACGCGCTGCCGACGCTGACCGCGCCCGCCGCTGCGCGTCCCGCGCTGCCCGAGGGCGCGCGCTTGGCCACCTGTTCGCCCGCCTCCTTCGCCGCCGTCGCGCGGGCTTCGGTTCGGCGGACGCGATTGTGCGTCGTCAGCAGAATTTCCGTCGCATGGCCGATGTCCTTTTCGTATTGCGCCGCCATCGCCTGCGCGAATGTCGCATCTTCGATTGCCACGTCGAGCTCGTAATTGGACATCCAGCTCGCCAGATTGAGGTTGGTCGATCCGACGCGCGCCCACATGCCGTCGGCCACCGCAGTCTTGGCGTGCAGCATCGTGCCGTTCCACTCGAAGACCCGCACGCCGGCCTCGAGCAGCGGCCGATAGCCGGCGCGCGACAACGGCGACAGCGCGGGGATGTCCGACGCGCCGGGAACGAGCAAGCGCACGTCGACGCCGTCGGCCGCCGCCGCGCGCAATGCCTGCGTATAAGCCGACGTGCCCACGAAGTACGCGTCGGTCAGCCACAGCGTCTTGCGCGCCACCGACGCGAGCAGCAGGTCGAGCCGGTAGATGCTCGCGGCGCCGGGCACGCCGGCGACGACATGGACGCGCACGTTGCCTTGCGGCGCACGCTCGACCGTGGGTACCGGCAGCGCACCTGCCGGTCCCGCCAGTCGCATGCGGCCCAGATCTGCGCGAAGGCCTGCTCCAGTTCCGCTACCGCCGGACCGCGTATTTCCACGCCCGTGTCGCGCCAAGGTTCGAGGCGCTTGGCGGGGTCGCCTTCCCATGCGGAATCGACGCAAAGACCGCTGACGAATCCGACTATCGCCGTCCACGACGATCGATTTGCGATGGTCGCGCGACAGCCACGCCAGCGGACTGTCGAAGCGCGGCGCATTGAACACGTGCAGCTCCACGCCCGCCGCGCGCAGCGGCGCCCACAACATGTTCGGCCGCCCACCGAACCCAGCCAGTCGACGACCACGCATACGCGCAGCCCCGCCTTGGCCTTGGCCTCGAGCGCTTCGGCAAACCTGCGGCCCAGCGGGTCGTTGAGGAACAGATAGCTTTCAAACAGGATGTAGCGTTCGGCCTTGGCGATCGCGTCCAGCCACGCGGGAAAATTCTCCGCGGCATCGAGCAGCAACCGGACGGCATTGTCATCCGACGCCGCGGCGCCGGCAGCGCGCGCGAACGCATGGTCCCAGCGCCGGTAGTCGTGTCCACGCACCGGATTCAATGCGGGGACATGGACTGGCGCCGGAGAAGGATTGGACGACATGGAGGGCATTATCCCGGAACCACGGCCGCAGGCGGGCCCGGGCTCGACCGCCATACTCTGTTCGGCGTTGGCGAGACCTAGACCGCCCCCCAGACGTCGCGCGCGGTCGCGACGACCAGCCGCAGCTTCGCCGCCTGCGCCTCGACGTGGATGGCGTTGCCATGGACGGTGCTGGAAAACCCGCATTGCGGCGACAGGCACATCTGGTCGAGCGGCATATGGCGCGCTGCTTCGGCGATGCGCCGCTTGATGTCGTCGGCCGACTCGAGCTGGTCGAGCTTCGTGCTGACCAGGCCCAGCACCACCGTCTTGCCCTTCGGCACGAAGCGCAGCGGCGCGAAGTCGCCCGAACGCGCGTCGTCGTACTCGAGAAAGTAGCCGTCGACGGCGAGCTCGTTGAACAGCACTTCGGCCACGGGCTCGTAGCCGCCTTCGGCCGCCCAGGCGCTCTTGAAATTACCGCGGCACAGGTGCACGCAGATGCGCATGCCCGCCGGACGGCCGGCAATCGCCGCATTGATCAGCTTGGCGTACCGTCGCGGCAATTCGTTGGGGTCATCCCCGCGCTGGCGCGCGCCCTCGCGCATCTTCTCGTCGCACAGGTAGGCCAGGTTCGTGTCGTCGAGCTGGACATACGTGCAGCCCGCGGCGCCCAGGCTTTGCAGTTCCGCCGCATAGGCCGCGGCGACATCGGCATAGAACTGCTCGAGGTCAGGGTAGGCGTCGCGGCTGATCGCATTGCGTCCGCCGCGGAAGTGCAGCATCGTCGGCGACGGGATCGTCACTTTCGGCGTCCGCGTGGTCGCCGATTTCAGGAACTCGAAATCGGCGCGCTGGATCGGCTTGACATGCCGGACCTTGCTCGTCACGTGCATGACCGGCGGCGCGAAGTCGATGTTGCCGGCCGCGCTGTGGAAGCTGACCGGGATACCGCCCTTGGTCTCGACGCCTTCGAGCTGCGTCAGGAAGTCGATGTGGAAATAGGTCCGGCGGAACTCGCCATCCGTGATGCCGCGCAATCCCAGGTCTTCCTGGAACTTGACGATGCCCCGGATCGCCTCGTCCTCGACGCGACGCAGCGCGGCGGCGTCGATGGCGCCGGACTTGTGCTGCTCGCGCGCATCGAGCAGCGCCTTCGGGCGCAGGAAGCTTCCCACGTGGTCCGCGCGAAACGGCGGCGTATCGCGCGCGCCTGAGGAGAAAGTGGATGCGTCGGCCATGGCGGCCCCTTTTGAATGGATTGGATTCGGGAAATTGCGCCGCGCGAAACGCCTGGATTTCGGATGCCAAATCGCGCCGCGACGATTCTACCTCACGCCGAATTCCCATCCCCCACCGGGGTCGGATACGATTTTGGGTTGATCCGGCAGGCAACTGCCCTGACAATGGGGCATGGCCCGCCAGAAAATGTCATGAGAATCTCCTTTCCGCGCGCCGAGAAACGCGCCAAGCTGACCGACCCCATCGAGTTCGTCGCGGTGGAAAAGAAGCGGCGCATCGTGTGCAGGGTGTCGCATGCCACGCTGCACGACGCGGACCGGGACTTGAGCGGGAATGAAACGATCCAGGAACTCTGGAATCGTTACATCGACTTCGTGGAAGACGTGGCGGCACGGCGAATCGAGCTCGGCTATTTCGAGCGCGACGGCAGCATCGTCGTGCGCGACGAGGACCTCGAGCAGGCCCGGCGCGCCGCACGCGAATAGGCGAAGACTTGGGCGCACTCAGCGAGTCCGACGTCCAGGCTCTGGCGGCCGCCGCGAAGGACGCCAGCGGGCGCGCCTACTGTCCGTATAGCCACTTTCCTGTCGGAGCCGCCGTGCGCACCCGCGATGGTGCACTGTTTGCCGGCTGCAACGTCGAGAACGCGTCGTACGGATTGACCGTGTGCGCGGAGCGCAACGCGATATTCAGCGCCGTCGGCGGGGGCGCAACCGATCTCGTGGCACTGGTCGTCTACACGCCGACGCCTTCACCAGTCACGCCGTGTGGCGCCTGCCGCCAGGTGCTCACCGAGTTCGCGCCTGACGCCGACGTCATCTGCATCTGCGCCGGGCCTAAGCGCCTCACGTTCAAAGCCACCGAACTGCTGCCGAACGCCTTCACGCTGTAGTCGCATCCGGCCAGCCGGCACGCATTCGAGCGAAGCGCACGATGTGATCGACAGCGAGTCTTGCCTCGGGCAGGAACTCGGCGAGCTGGAACACATGCGTGGCGCCCGGCCACAGTTCGAGTTCGACGTCGACACCGGATTCAAAGGCCTTGCTGGCCGCCCGGGTGGCCTCGTCGCGCAGCAATTCGGTGCTGCCCACCTGGAAGAACAGCGGCGGCAGGCCGGAAAATTCCGCGAACAACGGAGAGACATCCGGGTGGGTGAACAGCGATGGTGATGGCACGTAGTGGCGTCTCAATACGAGGAGGCTCGCCCGCCGGATCATGGGGTCGCGGCCATCGAAGCTGCTGATGCTCGTGCTTTCCATCGTGCAATCGAGCGCCGGCGACAGGAAGATCGCACAGGCAGGCAACGGTTCGCCCGCGGCACGGGCCCGGCATAGCGTCACGAGCGCGAGATTGCCGCCCGCCGAGTCGCCGGCAAGCACGATATTCTTAGGGTCCACACCCTGCTCGAGCAGCCCGCGATAGGCGGCATGGCAATCGTCGGGCGCCGCCGGAAACGGGTACTCGGGGGCGAGGCGATAATCGGGAATCAGCGCCCTCGCCCGCAGCCGGCGGCACAGGCGGGCGGCGAGAGAAGCGTGCGCGTTGGGAAAGCGGAACGCGAACGACCCCCCGTGCAGGTAGAGGATCACCCGCTCGAAGCGTGTCTCCGGCGCGATTATCCATTCTCCGGGGACGCCGCCCACTTCCGTCGGCCGGCGCTCGACCGGCGGGGCCACCTTGAATTGCCGCGCGTCCAGCGCTTCATAGCGACGGCGCAGCGCGACGACATCGGCATCGTCGGCGAGAGGCTTGCCCAGCGTCAGGCGCAGCAGCGCGTTGAGCGCGTAGCTGCGCATGCTCGGCTTGACCTGGACATCGAGGTGGTAGCTTGGGCGTCTGTGCATCACAGGGATCTACTACGGAAGGCCAGTGCGACCAAACAGCACCTCGTCCGATTGGACCTGTTGTCCGTCGAATCGTTCTGGCGGAACCGGCGCAAAGCCCAGTCGCTCGAGCAGACGCACGGAACGCACATTTCTCGCTTTGAGCACGGCGAAAATATCTCGGACGCCGTAGTGGCCGGCCAGTTCGACGATCATGGCCCCGGTCGCCCGGCGCGCATGGCCTCGTCCCCAGTATGCGCTGGACAGCACATAGGCGATATTCGCGCGTCCTCCCGGATGGACGGTCGCCTGCACGTATCCAATCAACTCCGATGACGGAATTCGTATCACCCAGTTGAGCCATTGCTCGCGGCCGTCACGCGACATCCGGGTTTCGAGTCGGGAAAACCGCTCGCGCAGCCACGCGGCAGACGCCGGCGGTTCGTTTTCGTACTCGTAGATCGCCGGGTCGCTCAATACCACGAACATCTCGGCCGCGTGCTGTGCGGTCTGCGGTTCCAGGCGGAGACTCCCTGCCTCAACGACGCGCATGCGGGCCGACCCTGCATTGGAAGAAGGATTCGGCAATCGCTACATCCGTCTGCCCAAGAACCACCCCACGGGTTCGAATCACGCCGCCACGACGATCCGAAACTTTGCCCGCAACCCGTCATCACTAGCCTCGAACGGCACCGTCAGCGCAGCGCGCTGTGCCGGGTCGAGGCTTCTCCACAGGAAATCGCGCTCGTTGTGCGAGTCGCCATCGACGTACAGTTGTGTCGTCAGCAGTTCGCGGCGAGCAAGCTTGACCTTCACGTGAATGTGCGGCGTGCGGCCGGAATAGGCCACGGGCCGGATCGTGTGGAAACGGTACTCGCCGGCGGGCCCTACGCTGACCCGTCCGAATCCCTGGAACGCGGGATCGGCCCGGCCACCGTCACCGGGATGGTGGTAGTGGCCTTGCTGGTCGCATTGCCAGATCTCGACCACAGCGCCACGCACGGGCTTGCCGTCGCTGTCGGTCACCACGCCGTCGAGCCACACCGGCACGCCCTGCGAATAGCGTCGATCGCCCTGGACGAGAAGATCGAAGTCGCTGTCGGCGGGGTATACGGTCGGATAGAACGGACCTTCGGTCTGTGCCGGAGTCAGCGCTCGCGGGGTTTGCGCCCGCGCCTTGCGCAACAGCGCCGGAGCGACCAGCATGGCCGCAGCCGATGCGATGAGGCGACGCCTCGGCATCGCCGGGGTCGCGGACGTGGTCGGGAGCTTCGACATGGCCTTGGCCTCCGATGTTGCGAACGTTCGACAGCGATATGGTACTAGCAACACGCAACTTCGGATGCAACCATGTCACCAATATGAAAGGGTCGCCGGCAGATTGACTGCCGGCGACCCGGGAACAACATCGAGTGCGGTAATTAGGACTTGGTCACGCCCAGCGCATTGAGTGTCGCGCTGTCCAGCGTACCGCTTTGTGCGAGTCCTTTGTCCGATTGAAAGCGACGAACAGCGTTCTGGGTGCTTGGACCCCACCGGCCATCGACCATACCGGCGCTGTAGCCTTGGCTATTCAGGGCTGCCTGCGCGTCGCGCACGGTCGAGTCCGACGCGCTCGACGTGCTGGACGTCGTGCTGGACGTCTTCCCGTTCGCATCGGTGCCCTCGTGACCCACATAAGCGCCAACCCCCGCGCCGACGACGGCGCCGACCGGTCCGCCCACCACTGCGCCGGCGACAGCACCCGTGCCCGCTCCGATCGCCGTAGCCTTTTGCTTTCCGGTCATCGGCTTCGCCGGCTGGGTATTGGTCGACGACGGTTCAGTCGTCGTCTTTTCGTAGTCCGCGGCATAGGACGGTGACAACATCAGCGCCAGCGAAACGGCCGCTGCGCCGTGCATTGCGTGTTTCAGGTTCATGGCGTTCTCCATAGGGAAGGAGGGAAAGCGACTCTTGCTTCGATCGCTGCACCCAGTCTGCCTGCAGGCGGAACGCGTGAAACTCCGCAAGCCATGCAAATTCGTGTCGGAGAAATGCGCGTGCGCGCGTAAGCCCTTCCCTTCCGCAGAGCGGGATCGCGAGCCGCTATGTCATTAACGGAAGCCGCACGGCGGCCAGCCAGCGTTCACAGCGCCGGCTGAATCTGCGTGTCTCCATCGCAATGCACGGCGTACATCAATCCGAGTGGGTTCCCGTGCTGCTTCAGGAATTCCTGTCGCAGGCCCAGGAACACTTCGCCCAGCACCTCTCCCGCGAGAAACCGTTCGAAGAACCGCTTCGCCCATTCCGCGGCGAACAGCGCCGGTGTCTGGCATTCGGTTCCCACGACGCCGCGCGCCCCCTTGGCCATGAAGTAAGGGACGAATCCGTCGTAGAACGCGGGCGACATCTGGGCGGACTCGCAAGCGTTGATGAACACCAGAGGGTTGCCGCGAAGCTGCGTATCGGTCGGGGCATCGAGATTGAGATCGCCCAGCGTGACGCGCGCGTCGGACAGCACGAGACTGGATGCGTCCGGACCGCCGGGGTCGTTCAGGCCCGCCGCCTCCGCGTGGCAATAGAGGTACAGAATCTGATCCTCGGTCGCAGCACTGGCCAGCGCGCGCTTGAACTCAGAGCTCCGGCTGCGGTTGACCAGGCGAATGTTCAGTCCCGACTGGGCCCGGTCGGCCCAGAACGACTGCTGCTGCGACACGAAGTGCGCGTGCATCTGCGTGTCGATCGTGGTATTGACGTTGACGCTCACCGAAAGCTTGGGATTGTCGCTGCGGATCGAGCTGTCCGACACCGACATCGAAGTCTGCAGCGGAATCTGCTCGATGACGTGGCGCATGCCGATGAAGTTGTCCCAATCGAGCGCCGCGCCTTCCGACGCATCGCCGACATAGAGGAGCCCCCATGGCACGGGCGTGCTCTCGGATACGATTTGCAGCTGCAGCCTCACCGCGCGGCGGGAGGCCATGTCGCGCAGGTACTTGCCCACCCGCTTCGAGTCGTCACCCGCGGCCGGGCCGAAGAAGAGCTTGTGGAAAAGCTGCGCGCCTGCGCGCGCCAGGATCTTGAGCGCGGCATCGGAATCGGCGGCCGGGATCTCGATTGACTTCTGGAACGCGTAATCGCCGTTGGCGTCCTTGTACATGACGACCTTCATGACCTCGTCGCGTGCCGCGTCGATGGCAGACGCCAGGTAGGCGGGCTGGAGCGGCAGCTTGGCGCGCGTCATGACCGCGCCCCAGACGATGCAATCGTAACCGCCCACCGCCGGCGAAATCGACAAGCCGATGTCGCGCGGTTTGACCATGTCGGCAGCGGCGACCGACCGACCGCGCGACAGTGTCTGGACTGGCGCGGCACGCACGGCTCCCACATCGAACGTCAGGTCGATCTGCTGGATGAAGTTGCCCTGCTTGTGAATCGTGGCCTTGAGTGTCGAGGGACCATCGTGCAGCGGCCGGATGTCGAACCGCGCTTTCGTCAGCGACTTCCCGGTGCGAGTCAGGCGGAACGGACGTTCCCGATCGGAGGTCTCGAAATCGCTCGTGTCGAGTTGCACGGTCAGCGTGATCTCCGCCTCTCCTTCGGCGAACGCCTTCTCACCTTGGAAGATCGTACCCGCGACCGCGGTGGCCCGCCGTTCGACATCGACGTCGAACGCGAGCGTGTACCACCGGTTCGTCGCCAGCGGCTGGTCTGGCGCCTGGCCCTCGACCTCGACGTTGATCCATCGCTGATCTTTGCCCGACAGCGGCGGTGGCAATATCACGGTCGGGTTCGCAACCGGATCTCCACTCGGCTTTGCCGACTGAGATGGCGCGGGAGCAGGGGCGACGCTGCCGCCGGCGCGGCCGCCGCGGGCGAGGAACCCAACAGGCCTGGATCGGGTGGGCGGGCTCGTTGCGATTGGCGAGGCGCACTCCTCGTCGCGCCCCACTCCGCCGCAAACGGGTCGCTTGCCGGGGCGGCAGCGGCCGGAGATTGCGGTTCGCCGCCCAGGAACTCGGGAGGACCATTGATGCTGGCGAGCACGGCCGCCCAGAATGCGTGGGCGACTTCGGGATGCGCGATGTCGCTGTGCGCGCCGGACGCGCCGTCGCCATCCTTGATGAAGGCGCTCGCCTCGAGGTTGTACACGCGCAGCGGGCGAAACGCATACGCGTACGTGACCTTGCCCATCGCGAGATCCTCGGCCTCGGACGCGCCCTGAATGCCGAAGGTCCCGATGCCGCCGTACTCGGGATACTCTTCGTTGCCGAGCACGAGCTGCTGCTTGACCCGCGCGCCCATCGGATAGAAGCGTCCGACGGCCGTGTCGAATTTCGACTGCGTCGTGACGATCGGCCCTCGCACGAGGCGCTTGCTCAGGATGCCGTGGAAGTAACCCGGGGTTCCGCGCGCATACGGTATGTCCTTGGCGTAGGCCCACAGCGACAGCGCACCCTGTACCAGAAACAGTGAGTCGACCGGCCGCTGCAATGGACGCGAATTCGCTCCGGCGACGGTTGCCGAGGCGACGATGCAGCCGAAGCTGTGTCCCATCAAATGAAATCGCGCGCGAGGCGCCGCGTCCTGCAGCTTGCGCAGCAGCGCGTTGCCGCCGGTCTCTCCGAAGATCCGCGCGCGGTCCTTCATCTTCCAGAACGAGAGCTGGCGCAACGGCGACAGGATCGCGTCGCGCACGGTCTCGGTGAAGCCGAGCAGCTGCGTTGCGCCCTGCGCATTGCCCGCTGCGTAGTCCTCGATGATCGCCGCGGGATCGAAGCTTTGCTGATCGGCTCCGGGCGGCGCGCCGGCATCCCCCGTGGCGAGACCCGATTCGGCGAA
This sequence comes from uncultured beta proteobacterium, assembly GCA_963834045.1. Classification (GTDB taxonomy): domain Bacteria; phylum Pseudomonadota; class Gammaproteobacteria; order Burkholderiales; family Casimicrobiaceae; genus VBCG01. Next base: position 852,357 of record CAWIAK010000001.1, read on the forward strand.
CAGCGTCTCGTAGGCTTTCGCCGCCGCCGGCGACAGATTGCTCGACGCAGGTCTGTCGCGTGCTTCCTTGACGATCGTGCGGAGCGCGGCACGTGCCTTCGGCGTATCCGCAATGCGCCGCGCGAACGCTTCCACCTGCTGCTCGACGTCGTCGTTCGCGGCGAGGACGCCACCTCCCCCGACTGCGACGGATTCGTCGCCCCACGGCAGGCTCGGCCAGTGCAAGCCAACGATCAGCGCCTTGAACCCCGGGCTGCGCGCCGCGACGGCTTCCCGATCGGCGTCCGCCCCGGCCATCGCCGCGATCCACTTGTCGTACTGCTCGATCGCTGCGGGTACGTCGCCCTTCCACCCGTGGCTCGTGAAGAACACGTCGGTAACCGGTGCCTCTGACGACGCCGCGCGCTGCAGGACGGCATCGCTCAGCATCTTGCCGTCGGCCTCCGGCCGTTCGCGCCCGACTTCGTCGTGCACCACGAGGAAGTATTCCAAGTCGGTGCCAGGTATGCGGCGCAAGGGCATGGGTGCCTCCTAAGTGTGCGATCGCACAATGGCGGGACAGGACCCTGATGTTGCCTACAATACTATCGAAAATCCTCAGCCGATGCGGGAGATTCTGCCCTCTCGGCGGTCGCTGCATAGTGAATTGTGAATATTCCCGGCAACTTGACATGTACAGGTTGTTTCGCCCGATAATCCACCTAGAGTCAGTTCGAGGTGCCCACATCCTGGGTACGGAGGCGGTCATGGCGGCGATTCGAACGATTCTTGTGCTTATGTTCTGTTCGTTGACGATCCTCCCGGTCGGCCCTTCGGCGGCGCAGGTTCCGCCCCATCAGCCAGGCACCATCTGTTTCACGCCGCAGTTCTGGTGTTGGATGCGATACCCGCTTCTGCCCGGCCAGGTCTGCTTCTGCCCGACGAATTACGGGCCCATCCGAGGCATAACGGGCTGACCGCGACGCCGGAAGCGAATCCCGGCGGGTCAGTGACACGAGGCGCCTATGTGGCTCAAGATCGAAGTCGACGTCAACAGCCGTTTGAAGGTCAGTTGGGGTGGCACGGGCGGCGTTTATCACTACTACTACGTCGGCTACGAAGGCATCGAAAAAGCGGCCGCCGAAGTGCGGACGCAGCTGGAATCGCTGTCGCGCTGGGCGGAGAGCACGGATCCGGCGGTCCGCCGCGAGGGACTGGTCAAGCTCGCCGAAAAGGGGTCGAGCCTACGCTACCGCCTGTTCAACGACGTCACGAACATGAGCGCGATCCGCGGCCTCGAGCAAAGGATTGCCGAGGACTTCGACGCCGGCGACCACGTTCTTTCCATCCAGGTCGATTCGAGCGTTCACGCGCCCTGGGGGCTCGCTTTCGAAGGCAACGTGCCGGCACTGGAGGCCGCCGCGGTTGCCTCGCAGGCAAACCTTCCGGCCAGGGAAATCGACGAGTTCGGCGGCTTCTGGAGCCTCAAGTACCGGCTCTCGGCGACGTCGAGCGGATATATGGGCCCGCGCGCGAAGATGAAGCGTGCGCGCAAGACGTTCGGCCTCCTGTCGCTGGTCAACAGCGAGGTGCAACAGCAGATCGAGAGCGACCTTGGCCAACCCGACGCCTACCGCACGTTTTGCCAACTGATGAGCCCGCCCGTAGGCGTCGCTCATACGCTCGCCGAATGCAACGCCCTCATCGACAAGACCGAGCAGGTGGATGTGCTGTTCCATTTCCTCGGCCACCACGATGGGGAGGCGCTCGACCTCGGCAATGGGCAGAAGATCGACTACGACGCATTCTCCCAATTGCTGGACTCGCTGACCGGGCGGTTCGAGGAGCGCGGCGTCTCGCCGTGCGGCCTGCTGTTCCTGAACGGCTGCGAAAGTGCGCTCGGCGACAAGGACTTCAGCCTGCGCGCGCAGGCGGCGAGACCCGAGTTGTGCGGGGCGATCGCGACCGAAGCCCGGGTACGCCGAACCTACGCCGCGAAGTTCGGCTACCGATTCCTGAAAGCGATGGTCAGCGACGGCATGACCGTCGCGGATGTAATGGACGACCTGCACCACGATGCCGCGATGTGGCCGGAGAGCCTTCTCTACGGCTGCTACGCCAATCCCGATTACCGGATCGAGAAGCCGGAGACGCCGGAACAGGCGCCCTGCGCCACTCCCTTGGGTAATCCGTGACCGCCGGCGGAAGAGGCGGCCGCGACCGGTCGCGCCGACGCCTGGCCCAAGGAGCCCTACAAGGGTCTCGCGTTCTACGGCGTCGAGGACCGCCTGCTGTTCTCCGGCCGGGACCGGGACGTGGATGCCTGCATCCAGCGGCTCGCCTCTGCGGAAACGCGAATCCTGCTGCTGCATGGGAACACCGGCTGCGGCAAGTCGTCGTTCCTGCGCGCGGGCCTCATCCCCGGCCTGGAAGAGCGCGGATTCGGCTACTTCTTCCTGCGCGACGCGGAAGGCTCGCCGTTGTTCATCCGGTGCGGGCCCGATCCCCTTGGCCGCATTGCCGAGCATGTCTTCCGGTTTGCCCAGGCTTCGGTGCCGATCGAAGGCGTCGCCAGCGTGAAATCGCTCGACCTGTCGGCGGCGCGCCTGGGTTTCAGCGAGCCTTCCGAGTACGTGACCGCGTGCCGCCAGCCGGGCGTGCTGATGAAATCGCTGCACGAGATCTCCGCGAACCTCCCCTTCACGTTGGTGATCATCCTCGACCAGGCGGAGGAAGTGATCACGCTGGGCGATGCCACGCCGGAGTACCGACGGCAGTTCTTCCGGTTCGTCAGGGAATTCAGCCGCATCAACTTTCCGATCAAGCTCGTCCTGGCGCTGCGCAAGGATCACTCCGGCCGCTTCATCGAACTCGCCCAGGAAGGCGGCTCCATCGACCTGAGTCAGGGCGTGCCGAGCGCCGGCACGCCGACCGCCGCGTCGGAAGCACCCGCGGCGCAAACGAATCGCGCCGTCAAGGCTGACGTAAGCTCTTCCTCCTCTCCGAATTCGGCAGCGAGGAAGTGGAACACGCGATCAAGCTGCCCACGTCGAAGGATCCGCTGGACAACCTCGATGCGCCCTTCGCGCATTACGACTTCGAGTACGCGCCGGGCGTGGCGGAGGAGATCGTCGAGAACCTCTTCGACACGCGCTTCACGGCCGCGGTGCTCCCCGTCATGCAGATCGTGTGCCGCGACCTCTACAAGAACGTGGTTGCGGCGCCCCCGACCGCGGCCAACAAGGCCGCCGTGCGGGTCATCACGATGGCCCAATACGTGGAAGGCGGGCGTATTTCCGGGCCTGTCGATCGGCACATCTCCAAGTCGCTGCGGGCGAGTTTCGGCGCGCTGCCCAAGAACGTCGATCTCGATGAGGAAGAGCGCCGGTGGCGCGAGATTCTC
>CAWIAK010000002.1:0-63500 GCA_963834045.1 uncultured beta proteobacterium
ACTTCGTTGCGCAGCAGGTCGGCCAGCTCCTTCTGGACCTGGTCGCCGACGCGCGTCGCGCGCTGCGAGGTTCTTTTCATGGTTCCAAGTCGCTGTTATAGCGTACGCGACACTTCCACGATCTCGTAGACCTCGAGCTGGTCGCCCTTCTCCACGTCGTTGAAGTTCTTCACCGACAGGCCGCACTCGAAGCCCGCCTTCACTTCGCGCACGTCGTCCTTGAAGCGCTTCAGCGAATCGAGTTCGCCGTCGTGCACGACGACGTTGTCGCGCAGCACGCGGATCTTGGCGCCGCGCTTGACCGTGCCTTCCAGCACATAGCAGCCCGCGACCGTGCCGACCTTCGAGATCTTGTACACCTCGCGCACCTCGACCAACCCCAGCCGCTCTTCCTTCTTCTCGGGCGTCAGCATGCCGGACAGCGCCGCCTTCACGTCGTCGACCGCTTCGTAGATGATGTTGTAGTAGCGGATCTGCACGCCGCTGCCTTCGGCCAGCTTGCGCGCCTGCACGTCCGCGCGCGCGTTGAAGCCGATCACGACCGCCTTCGACGCCAGCGCCAGGTTGATGTCGGACTCCGTGATGCCGCCGACGGCCGCATGCACGATGTTGACCTTCACCTCGTCGGTCGACAGCTTGGAGAGCGCCTGCGACAGTCCCTCGTAGCTGCCCTGCACGTCGGCCTTGACGATCAGCTGCAGCGTCTTGACCGCGTTCTCGCCGACTTCGCCGAACATGTTTTCGAGCTTCGCGGCCTGCTGCTTGGCGAGCTTCACGTCGCGGAACTTGCCCTGCCGGAACAGCGCGATCTCGCGCGCCTTGCGCTCGTCGCCCAGCACCATCACGTCCTCGCCGGCGAGCGGCACATCCGACAGACCCTGGATTTCCACGGGAATGGCGGGACCGGCTTCGTTCACCGTCTTGCCGGCCTCGTCGGTCATGGCCCGCACGCGGCCGAATACCGCGCCCGCCAGCAGGATGTCGCCGCGCTTCAGCGTTCCCGACTGCACGAGGATCGTCGCGACCGGACCGCGTCCCTTGTCCAGGCGCGCCTCGATGACGATGCCGCGCGCCGGTGCGTCCTTGGCGGCCTTCAGTTCCAGCACTTCGGCCTGCAGCAGCAACGCCTCGAGAAGACGATCGATGCCGTCGCCCGTCTTGGCCGAGACCTGGATGAACTGCACGTCGCCGCCGTATTCTTCAGGCAGCACCGATTCCGCGACCAGTTCCTGCTTCACGCGGTCGGGATTGGCCTCGGGCTTGTCGATCTTGTTGATCGCGACGACCAGCGGCACGTTCGCCGCTTTCGCGTGCGCGATGGCTTCCTTCGTTTGCGGCATGACGCCGTCGTCGGCAGCCACGACCAGCACGACCATGTCGGTCACCTTGGCGCCGCGCGCGCGCATCGCCGTGAATGCTTCGTGGCCCGGCGTGTCGAGGAACGTGATGACGCCCTTGGGCGTGGTGACGTGGTACGCGCCGATGTGCTGCGTGATGCCGCCCGCCTCGCCGCTCGCGACGCGCGTGCGGCGAATGGTGTCGAGCAGCGACGTCTTGCCGTGGTCGACGTGGCCCATGACCGTGACGACCGGCGGACGCGGCAGCAGTTCCGCGGCGTGATCGCCCTGCGCTTCCGCCAGCAGCGAATCCGGATCGTCCAGCTTGGCGGGAATGGCCTTGTGGCCCATTTCCTCGACCACGATCATCGCCGTTTCCTGGTCCAGGACCTGATTGATCGTGACCATCGTGCCCATCTTCATCATCGCCTTGATCACTTCGGCGGCCTTGACCGACAGCTTGTGCGCGAGTTCGGCGACCGAGATCGTTTCCGAAATCGAGACTTCGCGCACCACCGGTCCGGTCGTGCCGCCCATCGCGTCGCCGCCTTCGTCGTCGCGATGGCGTCCGCCGACCTTCGGCCCGCGCCATCCGGCGCCGGACGCGCCCGCGGTATCGCCGCGCAATTTCAGCGCGCGGCGGCGGGCGGCTTCTTCCTGGAACACCTGGCCAGGCGCTTTCTTGGTCGTCCGGTCGCGCTTTTCCCCCGGCTTGGCCGCCGGACGATGCAGCGTGCCTTCCGTTGCAGCCTTGCCCTTCGCGACAGCCGGCTTGGCCGGCGCGGCAGCGTCGCTCGCGGCCTTGGCGGCTGCAGCTGCAGCGGCTTCCGCTTCCGCGGCTACTTTGGCGGCCGCCTCCTCGGCGTCGCGTTCCTTCTTGGTCTTGCGCGCGGATTCGCGCTGCTGCTTTTCCTTGATCTCGTCCGACTGGCGCTTCTGCAGCGCCTGACCCTTGCGCTCTTCTTCCTCCCGCGCCGCGATTTCCTCGGGCGACAGCTTGAGTCCGGATGTCCTGGGCTTCGCTGCCGGCTTGGACGGCGCGTCCGCGATCAGCGGCGCCGGGGCCGGAGCTTCCACGGCCGGCGCTTCCGCGACAACCTCCGGCGCGACTTCGGCGACGGCAGGCGCTTCCTCGGCGGCGGCGGGCACGGCTGCCTCTTCGTCACGGCGCACCAGCACGCGCTTCTTGCGCACCTCGACCTGGATCGTGCGCGCCTTGCCGGTGGAATCCGCGGCCTTGATTTCCGTGGTCTGCTTGCGCGTCAGCGTGATGCGCTTCTTCGGCTCGGCCGCGGCGCCATGCTGCTTGCGCAGATAGTCGAGCAGCCGCGTCTTGTCGACCTCGGTCAGCTTGTCGCCTTCCTTCTTCGCGGACACGCCGGCGGCGGCGAGCTGCTCGAGCAGCGCGCCGGCGGGCATCTTGAGTTCGGATGCGAATTGTTCGATGGTTGTCTGCGCCATGCCGATCTCCTGCGCGAGTTACGCGCGTGCTTCGCTGTTCAGTTGGTGCTCATTTCGTTGCGCTGCTTCCGGCGGTCTCCGCCACCGGCTCGGGCTCGAACCAGTGCGCGCGCGCCTTCATGATCAAGTCGATGGCGCGATCGTCGGCAATGCCGGTCATCTCCGTCAATTCGTCGGTCGCCAAGTCCGCCAGCGCGTCGCGCGTGGTGATGCCGTTGGACGCGAGCTTGGCGGCGACGTCGGTGTCCATGCCTTCGAGGGCGAGCAGCGCCTCCTCGACATGTTCGACCGATTCCTCGCGCTGGATCGCTTCGGTCAGCAGCGCGTTGCGGGCGCGGCTGCGAAGTTCGTTCACCGTGTCTTCGTCGAACGATTCGATCTCCATCATTTCGGTGATCGGCACGTACGCGACCTCCTCCAGCGAAGTGAAACCCTCCGCGATGAGGATGTCGGCCACTTCCTCGTCGACGTCCAGCTTGTCGATGAAGAGCTGGCGCAGGCGCCCGGTCTCGACTTCCTGCTTCTGCGCCGATTCCTCGACGCTCATCAGGTTCAGCTGCCAGCCCGAAAGCTCGGACGCGAGACGCACGTTCTGTCCGCTGCGGCCGATCGCGATGGCGAGGTTTTCCTCGTCGACGACGACGTCCATCGCGTGCTTTTCCTCGTCGACCAGGATGCTCTGCACTTCCGCCGGGGCGAGCGCATTGATGACGAACTTTGCCGGGTCCTCCGAGTACAGGATGATGTCGACGCGTTCGCCGGCCAGTTCATTGGTCACCGCCGTCACGCGCGAACCGCGCATGCCGATGCACGTGCCCTGCGGGTCGAGGCGCGGATCGTTCGACTTCACCGCGATCTTGGCGCGGATGCCGGGGTCGCGGGCGGCGGCCTTGATCTCGATCAGGCCTTCCTCGATTTCCGGCACTTCCAGTTCGAACAGGCGCACCAGGAATTCCGGCGCGATGCGCGACAGGATGAGCTGCGGGCCCTTGGCGGTGCGGTCGATCTTCATCACATAGGCGCGCACGCGATCGCCGACGCGCAGCATTTCCTTCTGGATCAGCTGGTCGCGCGGGATGATGCCTTCGATGCGGCCCGACTCGACGATGATGCTGCCGCGCTCGATGCGCTTGACCGTGCCGGTGAGCAGGTTGTCCTCGCGCTCGAGGAAGTCGTTCAGGATCTGTTCGCGCTCGGCGTCGCGGATCTTCTGCAGGATGACCTGCTTCGCCGCCTGCGCGCCGATGCGGCCGAACTCGACCGGCTCGAGCGGCTCCTCGATGACGTCGCCCAGCTTCAATTCCGGGTCCTTTGCCGCGGCATCGGTGATCGCGAGCTGGTGCGCCGGCTCCTCGTGCTCCTCGTCGGGCACGACCGTCCAGCGCCGGAACGCGTCGTAGTCGCCGGTTTCGCGGTCGATCGACACGCGCGCGTCGATCTCTTCCTTGGGGAAGCGCTTCTTGGTCGCCGATGCCAGCGCGGACTCGAGCGCCACGAAGACGATTTCCTTCGGCACGTTCTTCTCGCGCGCCAGCGCATCCACCAGCAGCAGCAGTTCGCGGTTCATTTCGCTTTTCTCCACTCGATCTTCGGCACCAGCCGGCCCCGGTCGATCAGCGCGAACGGAATTGTCCGCACGCCGGTTTCGGTTTGCATGAGGACGTTCGGCCCTTCCGTCCCATGCTCGACTCCTCTCAGTATTCCCTTCAGCTTGCGCACGCCATCGGTCAACTCGTGCAGGTGGACCTGCGCTTCTTCGCCGCTGAACCGCGTGTAATCCGCGATCTTGGTCAGCGGCCGGTCCAGTCCCGGCGACGAAACTTCCAGGCGCTCGTAGTCGATGTCTTCCACCGTGAACAGCCGCGTCAGGTGATTGCTCACGCGGGCGCAATCGTCGACATTGATCCCCTCAGCACTACCCTCGGGCTTGTCGATGAAGACGCGCACCATCCGGCCGCGGGACATCTCCCAGTCGACCAGTTCGTACCCCATCGGGGGCAGCGTGGATGCCAGCAATTCGCCCAGTTTCCCGTTCATTCCTGCTTCTGTTCGCGCCGGATTTGCGCTAATTTTCGCTAATTTTCGCGAATATTCGTTGAGCCAAAAAAAAATGAGCTGTGCCCAGCCCATCCGTTACTTGTCCCGCCGAATGTGTTGTTGGCGCGGACCGTTTCTCGTCCGGCGCTGAAACTCTGTTTTACAGCCTTGAATCATAGCATGTTTTCATCGGAAATGAAGCCGCGTTCCCCGACCGCTCCCGTGCCCGGCGCCGGCCGTCCTCCGCTGCGCCGGACGCGCATGGCAATCGCTGCCGCGGCGCGCGCCTTCGAGGCTACACTTGCGGGAAGCCCTGCCCCGAGGATTGCGCCCCATGCCCGAACCCATGCTGATCGCCAAGCACGGCGACATCGAATGCTTCATTCTCCCGGCCCTTTGCAACCGCCACGGCCTCATCACCGGCGCCACGGGGACCGGCAAGACCGTCACGCTGCAGGTGCTGTCCGAACGCCTGTCCGGCCTCGGCGTGCCGGTGTTCATGGCCGACGTCAAGGGAGACCTCGCGGGCTTGAGCCAGCCGGGCAAGACGTCGCCCAAATTCAAGGAACGCCTGTCGCTCCTGGGTGTGCCCGAACCCGCGTTCGCCGGCTGCCCGACGGTGTTCTGGGACATGTTCGGCGAACAGGGCCACCCGGTCCGCGCCACCGTCAGCGACTTGGGTCCGCTGTTGCTGGCGCGCATCCTGGGCCTCAACGACACGCAGGAGGGCGTGCTCACGCTTGCGTTCAAGATCGCCGACGACCGCGGCCTGCTGCTGCTGGACCTGAAGGATCTGCGCGCGCTGCTGCAGCACGTCGGTGAAAACGCGGCGACATTCCAGACCGATTACGGCAACGTGTCCGCGGCGTCGATCGGCGCCATCCAGCGCGGTCTTCTGGGACTCGAGCAGCAGGGCGTCGACCGGTTCCTGGGCGAGCCCATGCTGAACGTCGACGACCTGCTGCAGACGGGCGAAGGCGGCAAGGGCAACGTCAACATCCTGGTCGCCGACAAGCTGATGCAGTCGCCGAAGGTGTATTCGACGCTGCTGCTGTGGCTGTTGTCCGAACTGTACGAGCGCCTGCCGGAAGTGGGCGACCCGGACAAGCCCAAGCTCGTGTTCTTCTTCGACGAGGCGCATCTGCTCTTCACCGATGCGCCCAAGCCGCTGCTGGAAAAGATCGAGCAGGTGGTCCGCCTGATCCGCTCCAAGGGCGTGGGCGTGTTCTTCGTCACGCAAAATCCGCTCGACGTTCCCGACACGGTGTTGGGACAGCTGGGCAATCGCGTGCAGCACGCGCTGCGCGCCTTCACGCCGCGCGACCAGAAGGCGGTGAAGGCGGCCGCCACAACCATGCGTCCGAACCCGAAGTTCGACACGGAAAAGGCCATCCAGGAGGTCGGCGTCGGCGAGGCCGTGGTGTCCTTCCTCGACGAAAAGGGCCGCCCCGGCATGGTCGAGCGCGTCTACATACTGCCGCCGGGGAGCCGCATCGGCCCGATTACCCCGGAGGAACGCAGCGCGATCATTGCCGCATCGCCGGTCGCCGGCGTGTACGAAAAAATGATCGACCGCGAATCGGCCTACGAAAAACTGAAGGGCCGCGCCGCAACGTCCACGGCAGCGCCGGCGTCCCCGGCCGGCAGCGACGGCGCTGGTACAATCATGGGTTCGATCAAGGACTCCCTCGGCGGCCTCATGACCGGCAGCGGCCGCAAGGACAGCATGGTCGAGGCCATGGCCAAAAGCGCGGCACGCACGATGGGCTCCACCGTCGGGCGCGAAATCATCCGCGGCGTGCTCGGCTCGCTGATGGGCAAGCGACGCTGACGCAATCGCGTCACCTTTCCGACGCTGCGCGTTACCCGGTGGAATTCCTCACCGCGACAGCTCGCGGTCAGAAGCGCCTCGTTTTTCTGCCGTCTGTCGGCTCGCCGGCCGAGATTCCCGTCAGATTTTTTTACAACCCATTGATTTATCGACATGTTCGAGATTGGCACTTCGGCGCCAGGGCCCGGTTCTTGCTATGCCAGACAGCATACGAGCACTCAGTCCGCATCCATGACGATGGCATAATGTCGGGATACGCCTCATTGTCTGCGGCCCATTCGAACGGAGTTTTTACCGATGCTGATCCAAATCCCCCGACTCGTTGCCTTGGCGGCTTTCGCCGCGTTGGCGTGTGCCCTCCCGGTCGCCGCCCATCACCCCGGCGACGACCCAACGATGGCCGTTGCCAGCGTCGGCGGTGCCGAAGCCACCCTGAGCGGCACCATCGAAGAACTGGTCGTAGTCGACCAAGTCAATGCGGCAACACAGCGCTATCCGATCCTGCGCCAAGGCGACGGCAGCCGTGTCCCGTTGCGGGGCGAGGCGATCCAGACGCTCACGACGGGCTCGCAGGTCAGCGTCCTCGGCAATCGCACCGGCACTTCCTTCACCGTTGATCACGTAGTATCGGCAGCCCCCGCCACCAAGTCCGCGCAGGTCGCGCGAGTTTCCACCACGCAAGTCGAGGGCCGCTTCATGGTCGCCCACCACGACAATTTCGAAACGGGATCCAGTCAGTTCCTGTACCACGTCTTCGATACCCAGGGTGGCGTGACGGAACTTGCGATGCCATTCCTCCCCGGCAGCCTCGCCACCGGAATGGAGGTCAATGTCGAAGGGACGGTCGCGGAGGACGGCGCCAGCGTCGTCCCCAATCAGATCGTCATCCAGGCCATTCCGCCGGTACTCGAGGCGACGGTGACCACCAATTACCTCGTCACTTCCCATCAAGTTTCCGACCAGCGCTGCCGCACCCTGGGTATACAGTGCCGATCCGTTCACGCCCGCAGCGCTCAACACCGCGGTGTTCGGCAACCTGCCGACCAAGAGCGTCAAGGAGTACTACAAGGAGGCTTCCTACGGACAGCAACTGTTGTCCGGCGTGGTTGCCGACAACGGCTCCGGCGGATTTCTGCTGGCCACGGTCGCGAAGCCCGCCACCTGTGACATCAATGTCATCGCCAACGCCGCGCAAGCCGCTGCGAAGGCGCGCGGCTACAACGTCGCCAGCTATACCGGCATTCTCTACGTCTTCAACAATGTCTCCGGATGCGGCTGGTCGGGCCTGGCGTATGTCGGCTGGGCGCGCGCGTATTCGAACAACACCACCAATCTGCTCGTGATCGCCCACGAGCTCGGCCACAATTTTGGCCTGCTGCATGCGGGCAGCCTGCGTTGCACCGGCACGCCGATCGGTTGCGGCGCCACGGGCTGCCGTCGCGGAATATGGCGACCCGTTCAGCACGATGGGCAACAACAACGCAGGACACTTCAACGCCGCGCAAAAGGACATCCTCGGCTGGTTCGCGCCGAGCCAGGTCAAGACGCACGCCGGCGGCACGACGACCTATACGCTGTCGCCCATCGAAACCGGCGGGCTTCCGGCCTACGCGGTCCGGATTCCCACGTCCAACGCCAACCGCACCTACTGGCTGGAATACCGGCAGCCGGTGGGCACGTTCGACACGTTCATCACCGGCGCGAACTATCCGAACAACGGCGTGCAGGTCCGCATCGAATATCCGTTCGAGAAGGCCTCGGGCAGCGACGATACCGAGATCCTCGACATGACGCCGGCGACGGGATCGTTCGGCGACGCCGCGCTGCTGGTCGGCGCGGCGCCCTTCGTCGACCCGACCACGAATGTCTCGATCAACGTGGTTTCGGCGACGCCTGGCGCCAACGGCCAGATCCTCGTGCAGGTCTCGACGTCCGCAGGCACGCCCACCACTACGACGCTGGCCAGTTCCAATAATCCGTCGAACCCCGGCTCCAGCGTCACCTTCACGGCCACCGTGACCGGCATCGCGCCGACCGGCACTGTCAACTTCACGAATGGCGGGGCCTCCATCGCCGGCTGCGCGGCCGTGGCGCTCGCCGGCAGCGGCAACGTGCGCACCGCCACTTGTGCCACGGCAGCGCTTGCCGCGGGCACCCACAGTATCGTGGCCAATTACAGCGGCGACGCCGGCAATACCGGGTCCGCGAGCGCTGCGCTTTCGCAAGTCGTGAAGGCGACGTCCATCCACCGTTCTCGCCAGTTCCGGAACGCCGTCCGCGTTCGGCGCCAGCGTCACGTTCACCGCCTCGGTCACCGGCGTGGCACCCACCGGCACCATCAACTTCAAGGACGGCGCGACGTCGCTCGTCGGCTGCGCCGCCGTGGCGCTCGCCGGCAGCGGCAACACCCGCACCGCCACGTGCACCACGTCCACGCTCACCGCCGGCACGCACAGCATGACCGCGGCCTATGGCGGCGACGCCGGCAACGTCGCGTCGACCAGCAGCGCGTTTTCGCAGGTCGTCAATGCCAGCGCGGTCGCCACGTCGACGACGCTTGCCACGTCGCTGACGCCGTCGATCGTCGGCGGAAGCGTCACCTTCACCGCCACCGTGACCGGTTCGGCACCCACCGGCACCGTCAACTTCAAGGACGGCGCGACGTCGATCGCCGGCTGCGCCGCCGTGGCGCTGGCCGGCAGCGGCAACGCCCGCACCGCCACGTGTGCCACGGCAGCGCTTGCCGCCGGCACCCACAGCATCACCGCCGTCTACTCCGGCAACGCCGGCAACCTCGCCTCCACCAGCGCCGCGCTGTCGCAAGTGGTGAAGGCGACGTCATCCACCGTTCTCGGCAGTTCCGGGACGCCGTCCGCGTTCGGCGCCAGCGTCACGTTCACCGCCTCGGTCACCGGCGTGGCACCCACCGGCACCATCAACTTCAAGGATGGCGCCACGTCGCTCGTGGGCTGCGCCGCCGTGGCGCTCGCCGGCAGCGGCAACACCCGCACCGCCACGTGCACCACGTCCACGCTCACCGCCGGCACGCACAGCATGACCGCGGCCTATGGCGGCGACGCCGGCAACGTCGCGTCGACCAGCAGCGCATTTTCGCAGGTCGTCAATGCCAGCGCGGTCGCCACGTCGACGACGGTTGCCACGTCGCTGACGCCGTCGATCGTCGGCGCGAAGCGTCACCTTCACCGCCACCGTGACCGGTTCGGCACCCACCGGCACCGTCAACTTCAAGGATGGCGCGACGTCGATCGCAGGCTGCGCCGCCGTGGCGCTGGCCGGCAGCGGCAACGCCCGCACCGCCACGTGTGCCACGGCAGCGCTTGCCGCCGGCACCCACAGCATCACCGCCGTCTACTCCGGCAACGCCGGCAACCTCGCCTCCACCAGCGCCGCGCTGTCGCAAGTGGTGAAGGCGACGTCATCCACCGTTCTTGGCAGTTCAGGGACGCCGTCCGCGTTCGGCGCCAACGTCACGTTCACCGCCTCGGTCACCGGCGTGGCACCCACCGGCACCATCAACTTCAAGGATGGCGCCACGTCGCTCGTGGGCTGCACCGCCGTGGCGCTCGCCGGCAGCGGCAACACCCGCACCGCCACGTGCACCACGTCCACGCTCACCGCCGGCACGCACAGCATGACCGCGGCCTATGGCGGCGACGCCGGCAACGTCGCGTCGACCAGCAGCGCGTTTTCGCAGGTCGTCAATGCCAGCGCGGTCGCCACGTCGACGACGGTTGCCACGTCGCTGACGCCGTCGATCGTCGGCGGAAGCGTCACCTTCACCGCCACCGTGACCGGTTCGGCACCCACCGGCACCGTCAACTTCAAGGACGGCGCGACGTCGATCGCAGGCTGCGCCGCCGTGGCGCTGGCCGGCAGCGGCAACGCCCGCACCGCCACGTGTGCCACGGCAGCGCTTGCCGCCGGCACCCACAGCATCACCGCCGTCTACTCCGGCAACGCCGGCAACCTCGCGTCCACCAGCGCCGCGCTGTCGCAAGTGGTGAATCCCGGCGGCGGTGGCGGCGTCCATCAATGTGGCGCTCGCGGCCAACGGCGGCGTGGCGATCGGCCTCGAGCACGGCTAGGCGTGGCGTCTGGCTACGGCCTACCCGGTGCGGCCGTCAACAATGGCGACCGTGCCGGTCTCAACTGGAGCAAGCGGCGGCGCCTGGATGGACGGCACCACTGTCGCGTTCCCGGACTGGGTGCAGATCAACTTCAACGGCCCGAAGACGATCGACCAGGTCATCGTCTATTCGATGCAGGACAACTACGCGAGCCCGGTCGATCCGCCGAGCAACGCTGACGTTCACGCAATACGGAGTGACCGACTTCCAGGTGCAAAGCTGGAACGGCACGGCCTGGGTCACGCTGGGCAGCGTCGCCGGCAACAACCTGGTCAAGCGGCAGGTATTCTTCACCGCCACCACCACCGACCGCATCCGCGTCAACGTCACCGGCGGCATGGGCGGCCACTCGCGCCTCGTCGAGATCGAGGCGTGGACATCCGCCGGCGGTCCCGGATTGGCGACCGACAACCACCACGCTGGCCAATCCGATGAATCCGTCGACGCTGGGGTCCAGCATCACGCTTACCGCCACCGTGACCGGCTCGGCACCCACCGGCACCGTCGACTTCAAGGATGGCGCGACGTCGATCGCCGGCTGCGCCGCCGTGGCGCTGGCCGGCAGCGGCAACGCGCCGCACCGCCACGTGCGCCACGGCAGCCTTGCGGCGGGCACGCACGGCATCGTGGCTAACTACGGTGGCGACGCCGGCAACCTGGCGTCGACCAGCGCCGCGCTCTCGCAAGTCGTGAGCCCCGGCGGCGGTGGCGGGTCCATCAACGTGGCGCTCGCGGCCAATGGCGGCGTGGCATCCGCCTCGAGTACCTGCAGGCGTGGGCTTCGGCGCAGCCTACCCGTTGCGGCCGGTCATCAACGGCGACCGCGCCGGATCTCAACTGGGCAAGCGGCGGCGCCTGGATGGACGCCACCACTGCTTCGTCTTCCCGGACTGGGTGCAGATCAACTTCAACGGCCAGAAGACGATCGACCATGTCATCCGTTTATACGATGCAGGACAACTACGTGAGCCCGGTCGATCCGCCGAGCTACGCTGACGTTCACGCAATACGGAGTGACCGACTTCCAGGTGCAGAGCCTGGAATGGCGCGGCCTGGGTCACGCTGGGCAGCGTCGCCGGCAACAACCTGGTCAAGCGGCAGGTGAATTTCGCCGCCACCACCACCGACCGCATCCGCGTCAACATCACCGGCGGCATGGGCGGCCGGTCGCGCGTCACCGAGATCGAGGCCTGGGGCAACTGACGCAAGGGCTCGCGCAGGAGTAAGCTCTCCCCTGTTTTGGGGATTGCGGTTGCGTGGTCGCACGGCCGGGCCTTGTCGCGCAAGGTCGCACCAGGCAACCGTCGTTCATCTTTGCAAATGTCTTGATCGACAGATGAGCGCGCCGGCCGCCTTTCGTCCTGAACCACCCGACGCAGCAGAGCCGATCGACGTCAGCTTCGAGTCGGACGCGCTGTCCGTCCTGGAACGCAACTTCGCCCTGCACGGCGACGCGTTTCGCATCTACTCGCCCATCCTGCAACGCCATCTCTGGGTGCTGACGCATCCGGACTACGTGCGCCACGTCCTCGTCGACCGCAGCGCCCATTTCACCAAGGGCATCGGCATCGATCGCGTGGCCATCCTGCTCGGCAACGGCCTCATGACGAGCGAAGGCGACGCGTGGCGCACGCAGCGCAGGATGGTGCAGCCTTCGTTCCATCGCACGGTCATCGCGACCTGGATGCCCCATCTTCACGCCGCGAACGCCGCGCTGGCGAAGAAATGGGCCGGCGCGGCGGCGACGGGCACCCCGGTCAATGTCACGCAGGACATGAGCGAGGTCACGCTCGACGTCGTCCTGAAAGCGCTCTTCGGCGACGGCCTTGCGCGCCTGACTGAAGGGTCCGACGGCAATCCTTTCGCGTTGCTGACTGACGACACCGAGCGCAACCTGACCTTTGCGTACAAGTTCCGCCGGCTCGGGGCGACCATCCTGGACGATGTTAAGCGACGCCGCCGCGACGGCGTGCGGCACGACGACATCGTCTCGCACCTCATCGACGCCCGCGACAGGCAGACGGCGGAGCCGATGGACGACCGCCAGTTGATCGACGAAATCCTGACGCTGATCGTCGCCGGCCACGAGACGACCGCCAGTTCTCTCAACTGGTTCTGGTACCTGCTGAGCCAGGCGCCGGACGCGGCGGCAATGCTGCACGCCGAGGTCGACGCCGCCCGCGCCGATGCGCCGTCCTATGCCGGGCTCGCCGACCTGCCGTTCACGCGCCGGGCCATCGACGAGACGCTGCGGCTGTATCCGCCCGGGTGGCTGCTGACGCGCCGGGCCATCGCCGCGGGCACGATCGGCGGCCTCAAGGTGCCGGCCAAGGCGGACGTCCTCATCTCGCCGTACCTGGTGCAGCGGCATCCGGCCTTCTGGCCCGACCCTGATCGCTTCGATCCGGACCGCTTCCTTCCGGAAATCACCGAACGCCGCAATCGCTTCGCCTACCTGCCCTTCGGACTCGGTCCGCGCGCCTGCATAGGCGAACATCTTGCCCTGGTGGAAATGCACACCCACGTCGCGACGCTGGCGCGACGCTTTGAACTGGAACTAGTTCCGGGCCAGAAAATCGAACGCGAACCGCAGGTGAATCTGCGCATGCGCCATCCATTGCGTATGATTCCACGCGTACGCCAGCGAACCCATCACGAGTCATGACCGAACTGCCGCTGCCCACGCTGACCCACGCCCTCGCCAGGGCCGCCGCCACGTCGCACGGAGTCAACTTCATCGCCGGCGAATCCAGCGAGCGGCGCGTGCCGTATTCGCGGCTGCGCGAGCGCGCGCTCGGTGTCCTGGGGCACCTGCAGGGGATTGGCGCGGCGCCGGAAACGGAAACGATCATCCTGGTGGACGGCCTGGAGCCATTCGTCGACGCGTTCTGGGCGTGCGTCCTGGGCCGCATCGTGGCCGTGCCGCTCGCGCCCGGCAACGCCGACGAGCACAAGGCCAAGTTCTTCCGCGTGCTGGACCGCCTGCGCTCGCCTTGCCTGGCGACGGAACGCAAGGCGTTCGATCGCCTCAAGGCCTACGCGCTCGGAAACGGCCTCGCGGCATCGCTTGCCCGCCTCGATCGCCGCGTCGTGTTCATGGACGAGATCACCGACATCGCACGGCCCGGCCAGCATCACGTCGCCACACCCGACGACATCGCGTTCGTCCAGTACTCATCGGGGTCGACCAGCGAGCCCAAAGGGGTGATTCTCACGCATCGCAACCTGATGACGAACATCGACGCGATTTGCGCGGGCATCGGCGCGACGTCCGACGACTCCAGCCTGTCGTGGATGCCGTTGACCCACGACATGGGATTGATCGGCTTTCATCTGGTGCCGATGGCGGCGGGCGCCGAACATTGGCTGATGCCTACCGCGCTCTTCGTGCGGCGGCCCGGCTTGTGGCTGGCGAAAGCGAGCGAGCACCGGGTGTCGGTGACCTGCTCGCCCAATTTCGGCTACATGCACTATCTCAAGTCGCACGACCCGGCCAAGATCTCCGGCCTCGACCTGTCCTCCGTCCGGGTCATCTTCAATGGCGCCGAACCGATCGCGGCGGATCTTTGCCGCGAGTTCGCGGTCGCAATGGCGCCCGCGCGCCTGTCGCCGGATGTCATGTTCCCGGTGTACGGACTCGCCGAGGCCAGCCTCGCGGTCACGTTCCCGCACGTCGGCGCGCCGCTGTCGACGGTCGCGCTGGCGCGCGGCTCGCTCGGGCCGGGCGAGGTGGTGCGGCCGGTCGCTGCCGGCACCGGCGACGCGATCGAGTTCGTCTGCGTCGGGCGAGCGGTACGGCATTGCGAAGTGCGCATCGCCGACGAGTCCGGCGTTGCGACTCCGCCCGGAACGGTCGGTCGCATCCTGATTCGCGGCGACAACGTGAGCGCGGGCTATTACGGCGATGCCGAGGCGACCGCGGCGGCGCGCACGTCCGACGGCTTTCTCGACACCGGCGACCTGGGCACGATGGTCGACGACGACCTGGTCGTCACCGGCCGAATCAAGGAGATCCTCTTCGTCGCCGGACAGAACCACTTTCCGCAGGACATCGAAGTGGTTCTCGCGCAGCACGCCGGCATCGAACTCGGCCGCGCGGCCGCTGCAGGCACGCGTCCCGCGCACGCGGCGACCGACGACGTGCTCGTCTTCCTGCTCAGCAAGGACGACGACCTCGCGGCATTCGCTCAGCAGGCACGCAAGGTGAAACGCGTCGTCAACGAACGCACGGGGATTCCCGTCGCCGCGGTCATTCCCGTCCGCCAGTTTCCCAAGACCACCAGCGGCAAGGTCCAGCGCTTCGCGCTTGCGCGCGACTACGAGACGGGACGCTTCGATGACTTCCTGGCCAGGCTCAAGGCGCATGAGAGCGCGCATCCGGACGGCGACGGCTTCGCGGGCAACAGCCTGGAAGAATCGCTGCTGGCCATCTGCCAGGCGGCGATGCCCACCCGCACGCTGAGTCCGGACGACAACCTGTTCGAATTGGGAACCGGCTCGCTGACGCTGGCGCAGATCTACGAGAAGATCGAGGCCAAGTATCCAGGCCGCCTCGAGGTCACGGATTTCTTCGAGTATCCGACCGTGCGCGCGATGGCCGGCTACCTCTCGGCCAAGCTCGACGCCGCACGCTGACGCGAAGTCGCGAATCGCGCCGTCATTCGCCCGGCAGCCTGGGGTACTTCCATTTCTTCTGCAGCCAAAGCCAGTCCGAGGGATTGGCCAGGATCTCCTGCTCGAGCGTGCGCGCGTAACGCTCGGAAATGAGCACGTCCGTGCCCTCTTCATAGGGCGGCTCGGCCAGGACGAAGAGACGCACGGAGTAGTGCCCGCGGCTCACCCGCCGCATCGCCGCGTAGAGCACCGGCGCCTGCATGAAGTTGGCGATCCTTCCCGCGCCCAGGAAGAACGCCGTGTCCTGATTCAGGAAGCGCGTCCAGTGCTTGGTTTCCTTCTTCTTGGGTGTCTGGTCGGCGACCAGCGCATAGGCGCGCGGCTCGCCCGACCACTTCATGATCTCGAAGATGAAATCCTCGCGCGGGATGACGTGGCCGCCGAAGCGCGCGCGCGCATCGCGCACGTATTCGTCCACCGAGCGCAAGCCCTGGTGGCGGTAGACGACATCGATCGGAATGCCGAAGTGCGCCCCCGCGCCCAGGAACAGCCACTCCCAGTTGCAGACATGCGCGGCAAGAAGCAGCACGGTCTTGCCGGCGTCCGCGTAATGACGGACCAGCTCCGGATTCTCCATCACGACGCGCCGCCGGAATTCCTCGGCAGACGCGCCATATCCCCAAAGCGCCTCGATGAGGCCGTCGCCCAGGTTGCGGTACATCTTCCGGACGATTTCGAATCGCTCCGCCGCGCTCTTGTCGGGAAACGCGCGCGCCACGTCTTCCAGCACGCGCTTGCGCCGCCAGCGCAGGATGCGGAACGCGACGAAATACATGATCCAGCCCCACGGATAGACCAGCGGCAACGGGAAATACGTCACGGCCTTGAGCAGGAATTTCATGCGGGTTGCCGGGGCTCGGCGCGTCGGTGGTCAGGCATACAGGGGTTTCGCGTATTTCCACTTGCGTTCGGTCCAAAGCCAGTCCGCCGGGCTGGCGCGAATTTCGTCCTCGAGCGCGCGGGCATAGCGCTCGATGATCTCGGCGCCCGTGGCGCGGTCCGCGTCGCGATCAGGATGTCGCGGGTAGGGCGGCGCCGCCAGCAGGTCGAGCCGCGCCGAGTAATAGCCCTTGCGTTCGCGCCGCATCGCGACGAACAGCACCGGCGCGTCGAGAATCCTGGCGATCTTGTCGGCGCCGACGAAGAACGCAGTGTCCTGGTTCAGGAAATGCGACCAGTGCTTTTCCTCCTGCTTCTGCGGCGTCTGGTCGGCGACCAGCGCATAGGCGCGCGCCTTGCCCTTGCGTTTCATCACCTCGAACATGAAGTTGTCCGCCGGAATGGGGTTGCCCCCGAAGCGCGAGCGGCCTTCGCGCAGGAAGCGATCGAAGGCGGCGACCTTCTGCGGCTTGTATACGGCGTCGATCGGGATTCCGAGTTGCACGCCCGCGGACAGCAACAGCCATTCCCAGTTGCAGAAATGCGCGGCAAGCAGCACGACCGGCCGTCCCTGCTCCGAGAATTTCCTGATCAGCTCGGGATTCTCGATGCGAACGCGAGTCCGCATATCGGCCGCGCTGGCGCCGTAGCCATAGAGCGTCTCGACGATCAGGTCGGCAAGATTGCGGTAGGATTGCTTGAGGATCGCGGCGCGTTCGGACTCCGTCTTCTCGGGAAACGCGTTGCGAAGGTTCGCCGCGGCAAGCGGCCGGCGCCAGCGGAAAACGTAATAGGCGCCGCGAAACAGCGCCCGGCTCAGTTCGTAGAGAACAGGCAGCGGCAGGCGCGTGAGGAACTTGAGCAGGAGTTGCACGGGATGGGAGAGGTACGGCGCCAGAGGGTGCTCGCCGGCAAATCATGGAAAACGGCGTGAGCGTAGACGACTTCCCGCCCCCGGGCAATCTTGACACGGCGGCGGCGACCGGCATCGCCGTCGCGTTGCCGCCAGTCGCCGGCGGCATCAGGCTGTGGTGGCTGGCGCTCGACCGTCCCGAGCGCGAGGTTGCGGAACTCGCGCGCACGCTATCGAGCGAAGAAACCGCTCGCGCGCAACGATTCGGTACCGAACTCCTTCGCCAGCGATGGATTGTCGGTCGCGCGACGCTGCGCACGGTGCTGGGAGGCGTTCTCGGCGTCGCGCCTGCCGCGGTGGCGCTGACGCGCGGCCGCCGCGGCCGTCCGGAACTGCGGGAAGCTTCGCTCGACTTCAACGTGTCGCATACCTGCGGCATGGCGCTCATCGGTATCGCCGACCGGCGGCAAGTCGGGATGCGCATCGGCGTGGACGTCGAGCACTCGCAGCGAAGCGTGAACGCCGACGGGCTGTCGCGCAAGTTCCTGTCGGAGCGCGAGCGGGATGCGATTGGCGCCATTGGCGGCGGACGCGCGCCGGCGTGGATTCCTGCGCCTGTGGACCTGCAAGGAGGCGATGAGCAAGGCGACCGGCGATGCGCTCGCGGCGCCGTTCCGGCAACTCGACGTGTCGCGGGACGGTGGCCTTGCGCTGGTGGCGGGCCCGCCGCCCTACCAGCCCGCCGATTGGACGTTGCATGCGTTGGACATGCCGGACGAATTTCTCGCGACTGTGGCCCTGTGGCAACCGGTCGCGCCGCAGGACGCACGGTTTTCTTGACCCGGCGCGCAATTGAGCGAACGATAGGTCCTTTGTAACCTTCGCGCAGGAACACAATTGAAAAACCTGGTCTGCCTGATGCTTGTCTTGTTGCTTGCCGGATGCATTCCGATCGGCCTCAAGAGTTCCAGCCTCCCGTTCGCGTCCATCGTGGCGCCCGCCAATTGAACCGGGAAACGGCATTGCCGCGCTGATTCTTGTCGTCGCCAGCCCGCTCTAACGGACCGATGCGCGTCTGCCTGCTGACCAACCAGGACCTGCTCGCCGTCCCCTTCCCCGCCGATGACTGGCCGTGCGATCCGCGGCCCTACTATCCCGAAGCCCAATGGGAGGTGGAATTCCTGAGGAAGGGAAGTTCGGTCGCCCAGGTCGAGCGCCGGATACGGGAAGGCTTCGACCTCTTCTTCAATCTCTGCGATGGCGCCGCGGACCAGGACATACCGGGCATCGAGGTCGTCAGGACGCTGGAGGCGCATGGCGTCGCGTTCACCGGCGCTACGTCGGAATACTATGAGCCGTCGCGCGAAGACATGAAGCGCGCGTGCCGGGCCGAGGGCATCGCCACCCCCGACTACGTGCTGGCAAGGAGCGATGCCGACCTCGAGCATGCCGCCCAGGTCCTGCGCTTTCCACTGTTCGTCAAGCACTACAGCAGTTATTCGAGCGTCGACCTGTCGCGGCGCTCGCGTGTCCTCACGCCCGCAGGACTGCGCCAGCAAGGACGCAAGATCATGCGCCGTCACGGAGCGGCGCTGGTGGAAGAGTTCATCGCGGGAACGGAATGCACGGTGCTCGTCGCGGAAAATCCGGACGACTCCGCAAAGCCGGTGACGTACACGCCGATGCAATACCGCTTTCCCGACGGCGAGACGTTCAAGCACGCGGAAATGAAGTGGGTGGATTACGACAGGATGTCGGCCTTTCCCGTCGCGGATCCGGTCCTTGACGCCCGCTTGCGCGACGCCTCCGCCCGTTTCTTCGTCGCCCTCAACGGCGCGAGTTTCGGCCGCTGCGACTTGCGCGTGGACAGCGACGGCACGCCGTACATGCTGGAAATCAATCCCAACTGCGGTGTCTACTACCGTCCCGAAGATGCCGGCAGCGCCGACCTCTGCCTGGCGCACGACCCGGCCGGTCACGTCGGCTTCACGCGCCAGCTGGTCCGCGCGGCACTGCAGCGGCAGATCCGTTCCTCCTCCCACGCCACGCTGAAAGCCTCCTATGTCGACTGACAACTCGGAACAGATTGCCGACTGGAATGGCGCGATGGGACGGCTGTGGGCCGAAAGGCAGCGGGAAATCGACGCCGTCGTCGTGCCGTTCGGCGTCGCCGCGCTCGCGGCGGCAGCGCCGCAGGCGGGCGAACAGGTGATCGACGTCGGATGCGGGTGCGGCGACACGACCATCGAAATCGCGCGCGTGGTCGGGGAACGCGGCAATGTGCTCGGAGTCGACGTGTCGCAGCCGATGCTCGAGGTGGCCCGTGTCCGCGCGTCGCAGGCCGGCTGCACGAACCTTTTGTTTCGCGAGGCCGACGCCTCGGCGGCGCAGCTTCCGTCCGGCATCGACCTGCTGTTCTCGCGCTTCGGCGTCATGTTCTTCAGCCAGCCGTCGCCGGCGTTCCGCCACCTTCGCGCATCGCTGCGGGCAGGCGGTCGATGCGTGTTCGTGTGCTGGCGTGCCCCGCGCGACAACGCGTGGGCGATGGCGCCGCTCGCCGCGGCGCGCGCCGCCATGGGCGTCACGCCGCCGCCGGCCGATCCCAACGCGCCAGGGCCGTTTGCGTTCGCCGATGAAGCGCGGGTTCGCTCGCTGCTGACCGAGGCCGGCTTCGCCGGCGTCGAATTCAGGCGCTTCGACCAGATGCTTTCGCTGGGCGAATCACCGCACGACGCCGCCGAGTACGCGATGCGCATCGGGCCGACGTCGCGCTTCGCGCGCGAGATGGGCGACGAGCATCTTCCGACGATTCGCAAAGCAGTCGAGCAGGCCTTCGCGCAACTTGCCGCCCCCGACGGGCGCGTGAACCTGGTCGGCTCCGCCTGGATCGTGTCGGCGGCGAATCCCGCGTGAGCTAGGTCACGAGCGCTTGGCGCCGGGTTTCCGCTGGCGCTCGGCGGGCGCCGCGTCACCGGCGGCGGCCGCGGGCTCTGCGACCTCGTCGACCCACGACTGGAACAGCCTGTAGGAAACGGCGAGGACCACCGGACCCACAAAGATGCCCAGCAGCCCGAACGAGAGCAAGCCGCCTATGACGCCGGCGAAGATCAACAGCAACGGCAAGTCCGCGCCTTTCTTTATCAGGAACGGACGCAGGAAATTGTCGAGCGTGCCGACGATTCCTGACCAGATGAGCAGCAACGTCCCCCACACGGTGTCGCCGGTCCAGTAGGTCCAGATCACCGCCGGTACCAGCACGATCAAGGGTCCGACCTGCGCGAGGCAGAACATCAGCATCAGCACTGTCAAAAGGCCCGCGAAGGGCACGCCGGCGACCGCGAGTCCCAGGCCGCCCAAGACAGATTGCACGAGTGCGGTCACGACGACGCCCAGCGCGACGCCACGGATCGCCCCGCCTGCGAGCTTGATCACCTGCTCGCCACGGTCACCGGCGAGCCGGCGACCGAAGCGGCGAACCGCGGACGCCGCCGTTTCGCCATGGCCGTACATGACCGCGGTGAGAACGATGGTGAGCAGCACCTGGATGATGAGCATGCCGACGGTCCCGGCCTCGCCCGCCAGCCACTGCAGCGACCTGACGATGTAGGGCTGCAGCTTGGCAACGAGCGCCGCCCAGCCTTCGGCCGCCGCGTCGCGCCACGCCGACGCGACCTTTGCGCCGACCACGGGGATGGTGTCGACGAATTCGGGCGGCTGGGGAATCTTCACGTCGTGTAGCGAGCTCGTCCAGACGCCAACCTCGTCCTTGTATTCCGCAACCGTGCTGATCGCAACCCAGAACGGCAGCACGAAGACGAGAAGCATCGCGATCGTCATCACGATGATCGCCGGCGTGCGGCGGCCGCCCAGCCTTCGCTGCAGCGACAGCATCGGCGACCAGGTCGCGACGACGATCATCGTGGCCCAGACGAGCGCGACCAGGAAGGGGCGCATGATCCAGAACGACGCGGCAATCAATCCGACGATCGACAGCACGGCCAGCGTGGTGCGGGTGACTTCTCTCTGCATGATTGGTTCTCGAGGAAACGGAAGCGGGAATCAACCGCGAAAGCCGCGCGTTCGGGTCGATGGGCAACGGCGCCGGCACTCCCCTGCGCCGGGGAACAGGAACAGGCGGATGGTACCTTGCGCCGGGTCGGTAAAGAAACCGGCCGGCGCGCTCTTGACGAGTCATTGAGCGAACGCGCAGAATTTTCGCGCGGCGAACGACCCTTCGTCGCCCCCTGCTTCCAAACTCCAAGGAGGCGCCATGAAGCTCCGCCTGTTTCTCCTTCCGCTCCTCGCGACCCTCGCCATATGCGGCCCTGCCGTCGCGCACGATACGGATTCCCAGTCCGGTACTCTTGGGAAGGTCTCCTTCGCGACGAGCTGCGATCCGAAAGTGCAAGCGGCCTTCGAGCGCGCCGTCGCCATGCTGCATTCGTTCTGGTACTCCGCCGGCGAGAAGGCTTTCCAGGACGTTCTCAAGGACGATCCCCAATGCGCGATCGCCACGTGGGGGATCGCGTCACTACTCATGTCGAACCCGCTGGCCGGACAGGGCGCGTCGGCGAAGGGCGCGGAGCAGGCGCAGGCGGCCATCGACCAGGGACGCCGCATCGGCGCGAAGACGCAACGCGAGCGCGACTACATCGAGGCCGTGGCGGCCTATTACCAGGACTTCGCAACGCGGCCCGAGAAGGAGCGGCAGATCGCGCGCGCCAATGCCTACGAGGCGCTGGCCAAGCGCTACCCCTCCGACGACGAGGCGCAGATCTTCTCCGCCCTGTACATCGCCGGAACGCAGACGCAAAGCGACCAGACCTACGCGGCCTACCTGAAAGCGGCTGCAATCCTCGAACCCGAGTTCAAGAAATATCCCGACCACCCCGGCGTGGCGCATTACCTCATCCACAGCTACGACGCGCCGCCCATCGCCGACAAGGGGGTCGTCGCCGCGCGCCTGTATGCGGGCATTGCGCCCGACGCGCCGCACGCGCTGCACATGCCTTCGCACATCTTCACCCGCGTGGGCGCATGGCAGGAGTCCGCCGCCACGAACCTGCGCTCGCGCGAAGTGGCCAAGGCAGGCAATGAGCCGGACGAGGCCTACCACGCCAGCGATTACATGGTGTATGCGTACCTGCAGCTCGCGCGCGACGCGGATGCCCGCGCCAGCATCGGCGAAGCGATGAAGGTGAGCGGCATCAGCCCGCGCTTCGTCGCGCCCTATGCCATCGCCGCCATGCCGGCACGCTACGCCTTCGAGCGCGGCGCGTGGGCCGAGGCGGCAAAGTTGCAGCCGTCCGGGAGCACCTATCCGTTTGTCGAATCGATCACGTACTTCGCCCGCAGTGTGGGCGCGGCGCGCAGCGGCGACCTCGCCGCAGCGCGCAAGGATGCCGAGCAGCTCGAAACGTTGCACAAGGCGCTGCTGGCCGCGAAGAACACGTACTGGGCGACCGAGGTCGAGGTGCAGCGCCTGGCCGCGGCGGGATGGATCGCGCTGGGCGAAGGCAAATCGGATGAGGCGCTCAAATTCATGCGCGCGGCGGCCGACCTCGAGGACCACAACGAAAAGCATATCGTCACGCCCGGCCGCATCGTTCCCGCGCGGGAAATGCTCGGCGAGATGCTTCTGGAGGTGAAGCAACCGGAAGCCGCCTTGCTGGAATTCGAGGCGTCGCAGCGCCGCGAACCCAATCGCTTCCGCAACTACCTGGGTTCTGCTCGCGCCGCCGAGATGGCGGGCGACCGCGCGAAGGCCACGGCCTACTACAGGAAGCTCGTGACGCTCGCCAAGGATGGCGATGCCACGCGGCCTGAACTCGCGAACGCGAAGAAGCTCGCGCAGCTTTGAATCGCCTCGCCGGTTGCGTTCGCGCGATGCTGCTGTGCGCGATGGTCGCGGCTTTCGCGACCATCGCCGCAGCCGACCCGACCGAGGCCGATCCCGATCTCGCCGCTCGCGATGACGACTATGCGGCGGGCAAGCAGGCGATCGAGAAGAAGGACTGGGCCGAAGCGGCGCGCCGGTTCAAGCGCGCGGAACTGCGCCACCCCGAGAATGCGGATCTGCAGAACATCCTCGGGTTCTCCTACCGCAACATGAAACAATACGACCTGGCGTTCGAGCACTACCGGAATGCGCTCACGCTCGACCCTCGCCATCGCGGCGCGCACGAGTACATCGGCGAGACGTATCTTCTGACCGGGGACGTCGCAGGCGCGCGAAAGCACCTCGCCGCGCTGCAGGAGATTTGCTTGTTGCCCTGCGAAGAGCTGACGGACCTCGAGCGCGCGATTGCCGAGTACACGGGGAGGCCACAGCAACCGTCGAGATAGGACGTTGATGCGGCTCCCAACGGATTGGAATCCTCGACCGCCATGTCCGCGCAACGGCGACAGCTCGAAGCTGCCATCAACGGGCTCGAGTCCCAACGCACGGTGCTCGGCGATTCGCTCGTGGATGCGGCGCTCGCGCCGTTGCGCGCCAAGCTCGCGACCCTCGCCGGGCCGGCCATCGCGGAACGCCCGGCCCCGACCCTCAGACAGACCACCCTCCTCTTTCTCGACGTCGTGAGTTCGACGGCGCTCAGCCAACGCTTCGACCCCGAGGATATCCATGCGGTGATGGACGGTGCGTTGACGCGATTCGGCGCGGTGATCGACGCGCATCAGGGCCGCGTGTTGAGGTACATGGGCGACGGACTGCTCGCCGCATTCGGCGCCGACGGCGCGCGCGAGGACGATCCCGAACGCGCCGTGCGTGCCGGCCTAGCCCTCCTCGAAGCAAGCAAACTGCACGCCGTCGAAGTTCTGGAGCGGCACCAGTTTCGCGGGTTCGACGTGCGCGTGGGGATCCACACCGGGACCGCATTGCTTGGCGAAGGCGTGGAAGCCGGCAATACCGCCATGGGCATGGCCGTTAACATCGCCGCACGAATGGAGCAGACGGCACCGGCCGGCGGCTTGCGAGTCAGCCACGACACCTGGCGCCAGGTGCGTGGCCTGTTCGACGTCCAGGCGCAGCCGCCGCTGTTCATCAAGGGCCGCGACGAGCCCATTCTTACTTACCTCGTCAGCGGCGCGAAGCCACGGGCTTTTCGTGGTACCCGACGCGGCATCGACGGCGTCGAGACCCGTCTGGTCGGCCGCGATTTCGAGCTCGGGCAGCTCACGGCCGCGTTCGAGGACGTCGTGGCGACCCGCTCGCTGACCTGCGTCACACTCGTCGGCGACGCAGGCATGGGCAAGAGCCGCCTGGTGACGGAGTTCGAACAATGCATCGAGCTGCGTCCGGAAAGAGTCTGGCTGTTCCGCGGCCGCGCCCAGCCACAGGGACTGCACCAGCCCTACTGCGTGCTGCGCGACCTGCTGTGCTGGCGCTTCGAGATTCAGGACAGCGACTCGTTGCAACAGGCCCAGGACAAACTCGCGGACGGTTTGGGCCGGGTGTTGGGCAACGACGCCGCCGAGCCCACGGCGCTGCTCGGCCAGTTGATTGGCCTCGACTACAGCAACAGCCGGTACGTCGCCGGCATCATCAGCGACGGCAAGCAGCTGCGACAGCGCGCCTTTCGCGTCGCGGAACAGTATTTCGCCCGACTGGCCGCCGACCGCGGAGAGCCGGTGTTGCTGCTGCTCGAAGACCTGCACTGGGCCGACGAGGGCTCGCTCGACTTCATCCTGCAACTCGCGCAATCATGCGTCCATGTGCCCATGCTGATCCTGTGCACGACGCGTCCGACGTTGTTCGAGCGGCGGACGCCCTGGGACGCGGCGCTGTCCGCGCACCGGCGCATTGACATCGCCGCACTGCCTTTGGATCGCAGTCGCGAACTCGCCGATGCGCTGTTGCGCCGCGTGGCCGATGCGCCTGCCGCGTTGCGCGACCTGCTCACCCAGGGAGCCGAGGGCAATCCCTTTTACATGGAAGAGTTGACGCAGATGCTGATCGACGATGGTGCCATCCGCGTCGATGGCGAGCAGTGGACCGTCGCGGACGAACGGCTGCGCAATGTGCATGTGCCCGCCACGCTCGCCGGCGTGCTCCAGGCGCGCATCGACGGCCTGCCGCCGCCGGAAAAGAGCGCGCTGCAGCAGGCCAGCGTGATCGGTCACGTGTTCTGGGACCAGGCGCTCGCGCAACTGCAGCCCGATGCGCCCCTGTCATTGCCGGCGCTGGGCCGTCGCGAGCTCGCGCTTGGTCGCGACGCCAGCGCCTTCGATGGCGCGCGCGAATATGTGTTCAAGCATCACCTGCTCCATCAGGTTACCTATGAAAGCGTGCTCAAGCGCCACAAGAAGGAACAGCATCGTCAGATCGCCCTATGGCTGGAGGAGCGCTGCGCGGGACGCAGCGGCGAATACCTGGGCCTGATCGCCGAACATTTCGAGCGCGCGGGTCAGGATGAGCGTGCGGCGCAATGCTGGGCGCGTGCGGCGGACGACGCGTTTCAGCGGCATGCCGACGACGCCGCGATGGCGCACGCCCAGAAGGTATTGGAACTCGACCCGGCCGGACGCGACATGCGGCGCCGTTTCGCGGTCATGCAAGTGCGTCAGGCGGTCTTCTCCCATCGGTCGGAGCGCCAGTCGCAGGCACAGGCGCTGGATGAAGTGGAACGTCTCGCCGAAGTGCTGGGTGATGACCGGCTGCGCTCGCAGGCGGCAACGAGCCGTGCCCGCTGGCACGCCAGCGCTTGTGATTGGCCCGCGGCGCTGGCGGCAGCGCAGCGCGCTCTGGTCGCGGCCGGATCGGGCATCGAGGCGGCAAACGCGCACGGTGCGGCTTCGGACGCGCTCTACCGGCTGGCCCATTACGACGCCGCGCGCGAGCACGCCGAAACGGGGCTTCTGCTGGCACGCGCGGTGGGCGACAAGATGGCGCAAAGCGAACATCTCAACAACCTGGGCAACCTCGCCATGGTCAGCAAAGCCCTCGTGGGGGCGGGTCGCTTCTACCAGGAGGCGGCAGCCCTGAAACTGGAGATCGGCGATCGTTTCCACGCAGCCACCGTCATCGGCAATCTGAGCATTCTGGCGGTCCAACTCGGCGAACTCGATCACGCACGCGAGTGGCAATCGCAAAGCCTGGCGCTGGCGCGCGAAACCGGCAACCGCGCCGTACAGGCATCGATGCAACATTCGATGGCGGAATTGCTGACGGCGCAGGGCGATCCCGCGGCGGCGCTCGAATCGGCGCGGGAAGGCCTGCGCATCATGCGAGAGATCGGCGACCGGCGCCAAGAGGCCGAAACCCTGACCACATGCGGAGACGCCGCGCTGGCGCAGCGGCAATGGGATGCGGCAGCGGGTCATTTCAGGGCCGCACGCGATCTGTTCAGCGAGATCGACATGCCGTATTGGGCGCAGATGCCGGCGTCGGGGCTCGCATCGGCGCTGTTGGCAGGTGGCCACATGGCGGCGGCACTGCGCGAGGTCGATCTCATTATCGCGCGGCTCGATGCGGGCATCGGCGCCGCAGACAAATGCGGCGTGCTGCTCGACTGCTACCGCGTGCTGGAGGCGGCCGGTGACCGTCGTGCCGAGGGCATGCTCGCCGCCGCCCATGACGAAATGCAGCGCACGCTGGCCAGGATCGACGACCCCGCCCAGCGCGACGCGTTCCTTTCGCGTGCCTTGCACCAGCAATTGCTCGCGGCGTGGGCAAAATCCGGAGCCGGCCGGCCGACGAGCGATACGGCTAGGGACGCGTAACGCGGCGGCGGCCAGTGGTGTTACATTACCGTATATTCATGCGGTACGCCCTGTGCGCTTTTCCGTCCGTCCCCTTCGCTATCGCGGCCGAATCCTGCCGTGGCGCGAAGTCATGAACCGGCCCGCGCTGGTTGGCGACCTGCGCATCGAGGAATGCCGGGACGAAGAGCTGAAGCGCGCGCTACGCACCGCCCTGCTTTGGGATGAGCGCAGCGTCATTCCCGCGGCCGATCGGCCGCGGCTCCTGGATGTGCACATCATCGGCATGAGTCCGCAGGCCTTCACGCTGTCGGGCTTCGAGCGCATCGACGGCGCCGAATACATGCAGTCGTGGATCGTTGCCCGCTGCGACTAAAGCCCGAGTCAGTATTTCAAAGCGAGTTGCTCGAGAACGTGTCGCAGTCTTTGGGGTTTCCTGACTCGATACCGCGTTTGAACCAGCGCACTCGTTGCTCCGATGATCCGTGAGTGAATGCCTCCGGAACGACCCTTCCCTGGCTTTGCTTCTGCAGACGATCGTCTCCAATCGCCATTGCCGCATTCAAGGCCTCGCCGATATCGCTTGAATCCAGCTGGTTCATGACGCCGGCGTGATACCCCCAGACGCCCGCGTAACAGTCAGCCTGCAATTCCACGCGCACTGAATTGCGGTTGGCTTCGGCCTGTGAACCTCCGTTGCGCGAGGCCAGCGTCCCGGTGAGCTTTTGCACGTGATGTCCGACCTCGTGGGCGATGACATAGGCCTGCGCGAAATCGCCTGGCGAATGAAAACGAGTTTGCAACTCGCGGAAGAACGTCAGGTCGATGTAGAGCTTTTCGTCGCGCTCGCAGTAGAACGGGCCCATCGCCGACTGCGCTATGCCGCACGCGGAGCGTACCTGCCCGTCATAGAGGACAAGCGTGGGAGCGCGGTATTGGGCGTTCGATTGCTGGAATATCGCACCCCACACTTTCTCGGTGCTGCCGAGCACCTTGGAGACGAATCGTCCCGCGTCGTCCGTGGGTACTCCAGTTGGCGCCGCACGCGAGTCAGTCTGAGGGCTGGACTGCTCGACGACGTCGATGACAGTTCCAGGGTCGAAGCCCAGGAAATAGGCGATCAGGGCAATGACCACGCCACCGACACCCAATCCCCCCGCCGCCATGCCCATGCCGCGGCGGTCCTCGACATTGGCACTGCCTTGCTGGTCGCCTAGCTGCACGGTTGCCTCCGATCATTCTGCGTGGCGATGCCGCCACAATTGACAAGCGCTTTCCGCGGCATCACCACGCCGTTCGCTGTCACCTTGACAGGGGACTCATGTCGTCGGGCTGCGTCGCACCATGTGATAGATCGCGAGCAGCACCACCGCGCCCACTACCGAGCCAATGAATCCCGCCGGCTCGCCAGCTCGATAGAGTCCCAGCGCCTGTCCGCCGTAGGTCGCGATAAGAGATCCCACGATACCGATCGCGGCCGTGATGAAGAACCCGGACGGATCACCGCCCGGCGTCAACATCTTGGCCAGCAGTCCAATGACGAATCCGATGAGAATCATCCAGATGATATCCATAGCTTTGGCTCCTATTCATTGTTTGTGCATGATGGTTTACCCAACGCCGCTCCCGATGAATCGAATATCGGGACGTGCAAAGCCTAGCGACCACCAGTTCATTCCGGAAGCAATGAACCACTCTTTTCCATGTAGGAATAAAGCGCCATATCGGGACTGGCCGCGCGCGCTGAATAGGGCGACAGCGGCGTCGCGCGCCGTGTCATCGCTGCTCCTACAATCGATTCAGCGCCCCGGACTACGCGGCGTCCGGGTTCGATGCTAGGTTCGCGATGTTGGTATCGCTCATGACCCCGGTCATCACCGGATCGCGGAGGCGACTATGGCGAAATGCGAAGCCTGTGGCAACGATTACGACAAGTCTTTCCTGGTCTCGATGGATGGGCAGCCCCACGTTTTTGACAGCTTCGAATGTGCGATCCGGGTGCTCGCGCCAAAATGCACCCACTGCGGTGTACGGATCATCGGACACGGTCTGGAGAAAGCCGGGAAAATGTTCTGCTGCGATCACTGCGCCGAGGAAAAGGGCGTCACTGAGTTACGCGACCGGGCCTGACCGACCATTTCTCGAACGGCAATACTGGAGGAGATACAAAATGCAACACCATCTCAAGGATGTCATGAGTCGCGACGTCAAAGTCATCAGTCCGGACATGACGATCAGGGAGGCTGCGCAAACGATGTGCGACGGCGACTTCGGCATGATGCCCGTCGGAGAAAATGACCGCATGATCGGCGCGCTCTCCGACCGCGATATCGCCATCCGCGCAGTGGCGGAAGGCAAAGGCCCCACGACGAAGGTCCGGGAAGTCATGTCTTCGGGAATTTGCTGGGCTTACGAGGACGACACCGTCGAACACGCAGCCAAGCTCATGAGCGAGCACCAGGTCCGGCGATTACCCGTCGTGGATCGTGACAAGCGCCTCGTGGGCATTGTCGCGCTCGGAGATTTCGCCGTCGACCACTCGGAGATCAAGCCAGCGGCGGAAGCGCTCGCAAAGATCTCGGAGCCGTCGCAGCCGCGAGAGTAGCCGCACGACGCTTCGTGCTGCGTTGAGTTTTTGCACACTGCACTGCTCAGCGCAGCATGCCGGCTCGCGTCGAAAGCAAGTCGCGCATGTGGACCATCATAGCCACGGCGGTGGTCACGCTGGCATGCGTGCTCCTTGTCCTCAATCTGATGACAGGCGAGAAAAAGGTCAAACGGCAGATCGGGCATCTCTACTCGATCGACGACCCGCAGTTTCGCCGCACGCTGGGTGTGATGCTTGGTCCAGTCATCCTGCCAGGCAACAGCTTCGAGGTCTACGTCAATGGGGACGAGATATTTCCGCCGATGCTGGGGGCCATTGCCGGCGCCCGGCGAAGCATCTCCTTCGAGACCTACATCTATTGGTCCGGTCAGATCGGAAGAGACTTTGCCGAGGCGCTGGCCGAACGTGCGCGCGCCGGCGTAAAGGTGCGCGTCCTGCTCGACTGGCTGGGCAGCAGCAAGATGGACAAGGCGTACCTTGCGACGATGGAGCAGGCAGGCGTGGAGATCCGCAAGTTTCATGAACCTCGCTGGTATAACCTCAACAAGCTCAACAACCGCACCCACCGCAAACTCCTCGTCATCGATGGTATTACCGGATTTACCGGCGGCGTCGGGATAGCGGAAGAATGGACGGGCCATGCGCAGGACCCCGACCATTGGCGCGATTCCCACTTCCGGGCTACGGGGCCCGTCGTGGCGCAGATGCAGGCGGTGTTCGCGGACAACTGGATGAAGGCGACCGGGACTGTTCTCGACGGCAGCGATTATTTTCCGCAGATCGCAGCGACCGGGAACGGCGACGCGCAGATGTTCGCAAGCTCGCCATCAGGTGGCAGCGAGAGCATGGAACTCATGTACCTGATGATGATCAACGCCGCCGTGCGGACGATCGACTTGTCCGCGGCGTATTTCGTACCGGATGAACTTTCGCGCGACGCCTTCGTCGCCGCGTTGAAGCGTGGTGTACGCGTGCGCATCATTACCCCGGGCCCCCATACGGATACCGAGACCGTGCGTCGCGCCTCCCGCGCCTTGTGGGGCGACCTGCTTGCCGCAGGCGCCGAGGTGTACGAGTATCAACCGACGATGTTCCACGCCAAGGTCCTGATTGCCGACGATTTGCTGGTTTCGGTGGGCTCCACCAATTTCGACGACCGGTCGTTCCGCCTGAACGACGAGGCAAGTCTCAACATTCTCGACCAGCAATTTGCGCGCAAGCAGGTGCAGATCTTCGAACGGGACGTTCGCGCTTCCAAGCGCATGACCTTCGAGCAATGGCAGTCGCGGCCGCTTGCCGAGAAAGCATGGGAGCACGCGGCCGCTTTGCTGTCACCGCAGCTGTAGGAATGTCAGGGATCCGCGGCCGCACCGAGGCATGTGCGCCGCTCGCGCGCGCTGAGCACCTATGCCGGTTATTCCAGCGCGAGGGCTATCGCTTGCTCGAGCGTCATCGCGCGCCCCTTCTGCCAAGCCGCATCGAATGCAGCATCATCCGCCATGGCAGCACGGAGAGCGGCGATGTGGCGGTCAAAGCGCGGCCGTTTTCCAGGCCCCGATGGAGCACCGACTTCCTCCCATTGCCGCGTTGCGGCGCCACCCATACATGCGCCACGGCCCGGTCCCGCAAATGACAATGCGACGGACGCAAGTCCACCCAGCGACTCGGCCATGCCCCAGCGGTCACCCAACGCCTGCGCGATCGCCAGGCTCTCCGCATGCATCGCGCGAGCGATTGAAGCGTCGTCCCGGTCAATGGCCAGGTTTCCCAGATAGTTCAACGAGGAAGCGACACCCCAGCGGTCGCCCAGCGTCCGCCGAATGGCCAGGCTCTCGTCGTACAGAACCTGTGCACGCGCGAAGTCCCCGCGATCCTGCGCCACGCTGCCCAGGACAGACAACGAAGTGGCAATGCCGCGTCGATCGTCCAGCGCACGCCGGATCCCGAGTGCTTCGTCGAGCAATGCCTCCGCAGCATCAAACTCGCCGAGCTTGCTCGCAATGTCGCCCAGGTTGGTAAGCGACGACGCAATTCCCCCGCGATCACCCAATTCCCGCCGAATGGCCAGGCTCTCCCTGTGCAGCGCCTGGGCGGCATCATTGTCGCCCTGGTCGCCGGCCATGCCTCCGAGATTGTTCAGCGATACGGCCAGGCTGCGCAGGTCGCCCAGCTGCCGGTCGATCGCCATGCTCTCCTCGTAGTACTGCCGGGCCGTTGGATAGTCGCCCAGTTCGCGGGCCAGCACGCCAAGGTTGTTGAGACAAGTGGCAATGCCCTGCCGATCATTCATCTCACGCCGGATCGCCAGGCTTTCCGCCTGGAGCGCCTTCGCCAGCGCATAGTCGCTGCGCATCCGGGCGAGGCTGCCCATGCTGCTGAGCGCGGACGCGATACCGCGCCGGTCGCCCGACTCGCGCCAGATCGCGAGACTTTCCTGTTGGAGCGCATGTGCAGACTCGTAGTCGCCCTGTTCGCGGGCCAATGCGCCCGCGGCGCCAAGCGCCTTGGCGCGGGACGCAGGAGACGCGTCGAGTGCCGCTGCAAGCAGTGAGGTGAGCCAGCCACGACCTTCGCCGGGATATCCCCGCACCGACCAGAACCACCAGAGCGCACCCGCGATCCGCAGGCCCGCGACGGCATCGCCACCCTCACCGGACGACCACGCCAGGGCCGAGCGCAGATTTTCGTATTCTGTCTCCAACCGGTCGAGCCAAGCCTGCTGTCCCGAGTCGACAAGGTGCGGTTCAGCGTCCTCCGCCAGCCGGAGAAAATAGGCGAGGTGCCGGTCCCGCCATCGACCAATGTCGTCATGTTCCAGCAGCCGGTCTCGCGCGTATTGGCGCACGGTCTCCAGCAGCCGGCAACGCGTCGCACCATTGCGCTCCTCGGTCAGCACCAGGCTCTTGTCGATCAGCGAAGTCAAGACATCGAGCCCGGTCCCGTCAGCAACACCCGCGTCCATGCAAACCTCATCCGCGGCATACAGAGTCCAGCCGCCGGCGAAGACCGCCAGACGCGCGAGCAGCACCCGCTCCGCATCGTTCAGCAGGTCATAGCTCCAGTCGATCATCGAGCGCAGTGTCTGTTGTCGCGGCAGCGCCGTACGGGAGCCTCCGGTCAACAGGCGAAAGCGCTGGCTTAGCTCTCTTTCGATTTCTTCGACGGACAGCGACCGTACCCACGCCGCGGCCAGCTCGATGGCGAGCGGAATCCCGTCCAATCGAAAGCAGATGGAGGCAATCGCGGGCGCGTTCCGGTCGGTAATCGTGAAATCCGGGCGGACGAGCAACGCGCGGTTGGTGAAGAGTTGCACCGCCTCGAATTGCGCGACTCCTTTCAGCGTGCGCTGCAACGTAGGACCGGGAAGCGAGAGCGAAGGGACACGGTAGGCCTGTTCGCCGCCTACGCCGAGT
Source organism: uncultured beta proteobacterium (assembly GCA_963834045.1). GTDB lineage: Bacteria > Pseudomonadota > Gammaproteobacteria > Burkholderiales > Casimicrobiaceae > VBCG01. The sequence goes on from CAWIAK010000002.1 coordinate 32,944, forward strand.
GCTTCGCGGCTGCTCGCCAGGATCTTCACGCCGGGACAGTGGCGCAGGATTCCGTCGGCCAATGTCGCGCACGCGTCGAGCAGGTGCTCGCAATTGTCGAGGCACAACAGGAGCCGCCGGTCTCTCAAGTGTTCGGTGAGCGCCTGTGCAATGGGTCTTCCTGGCACCTCCTTGACTCTAAGCACCGTCGCCACCGCCTGCGGTACGAGAATCGGATCGGCAAGTGCTGCCAGCTCCGCTAACCAGACGCCATCGGCGAATTGCTCGAGGACATCGGCCGCGACCTGCAGACCCAGGCGGGTCTTGCCACAGCCGCCCGAGCCTGTAAGCGTCAGGAGGCGCGTCCCGGCTAGAAGCGCCGCCAGCTCCGCCGACTCCTTCTCCCGTCCGATGAAACTTGTCGCTTGCCGCGGGAGGTTGTTCGGCGTGGCCTCCAGCGAGCGCAGCGCCGGAAAGTCCTGCTGCAACTGTGGATGCAAGGCCTGGTAAACGCGCTCGGGGGTCGCGAGATCCCTGAGCCGAACCAGGCCCAGATCGCGTAGCGCAACAGCCGCAGGAAGGCATACTCCCAGTCCGTCGACGACGGCCTGGGACAGCAGCACCTGGCCTCCGTGCGCCGCGCTCATGATCCGCGCCGCGCGATTGACGGGGCTCCCGAAGAAATCGTTGTCGCGACGCTCGACGATTCCCGCGTGCAGACCGCAGCGCACGCGCAGCGAAATGCCGCCTGTCGCCGCGGGATCGGCGAGTGCCCGTTGCATGTCAAGCGTTGCCGCGAGCGCGTCCTCGGCAACCTCGAACACGGCGTGCATGCCGTCGCCGGTGGATTTAACCACGGTGCCGCGGCGACTCTCGACCGCGCGGCGCGCAATCGCGTCGTGCGCGGCCAGAGCCTGCGACATCCGTGCACCATCCTGCTCCCACAATGCGGTACTGCCCTCGATATCGGTGAACAGAATCGTCACCGTACCGGCTGGCGGCGCGATGTCAGCGGGAATCGGCTCCGACATGAAGGTTGGCGTGAGGTAGCAACGAGGCGCGACACCCCATTTTCCGGATCGCTGCCGGATTAGGCAACATCGTGGATCCAGAGCGGCGCTGCCACCATTTCAAGGCACAAATCTGCCCGCAAGGTTCGACCCCACTCTTGGTGGTATGGCCACGTCGAATTTCGCGAGCGCTCAGGGACCCGCGGCGGCGCCTAGATCAGGGACCCGCAGCGCGCCCAGATAGGCGCGCCGCAGCGCGGGGTTGCCGAACACCGCGTCCGGGCGTCCCCTCGGCGACGATCCGGCCTTCCTCGAGCAGATACGCGCGATCGGCGATCGCGAGCGCCTCGGCCACGTTCTGCTCGACGAGCAGCACCGACGTCCCGCTCGCGTGCACTTCGCGGATCGCGTCGAACATCGCCTGCACGATCAGCGGCGACAGCCCGAGCGAAGGCTCGTCGAGCAGCAGCACCCGCGGCTGCGCCATCAGCGCGCGGCCGATCGCGACCATCTGCTGCTGGCCGCCCGACAGCGCGCCGGCAGGCGCGTCGAGCTTGTCGCGCACGGCCGGGAACATCGTGCACACGCGCTCGAGCGTGCGCGCGCGCGCCTTGCGCGCCGCGGGCGCGTAGCTGCCGACCTCGAGGTTCTCGCGCACGCTCATCCGCGTGAACAGCCGGCGGCCCTTCGGGCACGATCGCGATGCCGGCGCTGCAATAGCGATGCGCCGGCAGCGCGGTCAGGTCGCGCCCGTCCATCGCGATCCGTCCGGCGCTGGCGCGGTGCAGGCCGGCCAGCGCGTTGATCAGCGTCGACTTGCCGGCGCCGTTGGGCCCGAGGACGCAGACGAGCTCGCCGGCGGCGAGGTCGAGCGAAACGTCCGAGACCGCCGGCGCCGCGCCGTAGTCCACTTCGAGGCCGCGCACCTCAAGCACGCGGACGCGCCCAGGTAAGCCGCGACGACGTCCGGCCGCGCCATCACGTCAGCGGTGCGCCCCTCGGCCAGCACGCGGCCCTGGTCGAGGACCACGATGCGTTCGGCGAGCGCCGTCACCACCCGCATCACGTGCTCGACCAGCACGATCGTCGTGCCTTGCGCACGAATGCGGCGGATGAGGTCGACGGCGCCGTCGATCTCCGCCGGCGTGAGGCCGGACAGCACCTCGTCGAGCAGCAGCAGGCGCGGGCTGCGCGGCGAGCCCGCGCGCCAGCTCGAGGAACTTGACCTGGTGCAGGTTGAGGTCGCCCGGATAGGCGTCCGCGCGCGCCGCGAGTCCGGTGAACTGCAGCCAGTGCGCCGCGGCTTCGTTCGCGTGATGCCGGTCGAGCGCCGCGCCGCCGAACATGGCCGCGAGCGCGACGTTGTCGCGGACCGTGAGGTGCGCGAACGGCCGCGGGATCTGGTAGGTGCGCGCGATGCCGGCACGGGCGATCCGGTGCGCGGGCAGCGCAAGCAGGTCGACGCCGTCGAAACGCGCGCTGCCGGCGTCGGCGCGGAAGTGCCCGCTCACGATATTGATCAGCGTCGACTTGCCCGATCCGTTGGGGCCGATCACGCCGAGGATCTCGCCTGCGCGCACGTCGAGGTCGACGCCGTCGAGCGCGCGAACGCCCTTGAACGACTTGGCGACGCCGCGCACCGCCAGCAGGAGCGGCCGCTCGCCGCCTGCGCCGGCCGCGCCTGCGATGCGGCGAGCGACGGCATCGACGTATGCACGGAATCGGTTCCGGGACCGGCGCCGATGCACGCGGAGCGCCGCGGCCACGCCGCGCGAAGGCGAGGCCGAGGATGCCTTCCGGCATCAGCAGGATCGCCGCGACGAGGATCGCGCCGACCACGGCCTTGCCGGCGATCGCCTGGTCGGCGGCCGTCGTCGCGTAGAGCAGGATCGTGATCGCGGTGGCGCCGATCGCCGGGCCGGCCCAGAATCGCGTGCCGCCGAGCACGCTCATCAGGATGACGGTCAGCGGCACCGTGATGTTGAACGTGCCGTTCGCGGTGACGTACGAAACGAACAGCGCCTGGATGCCGCCGGCAACGCCCGCGAGCGCGCAGGAAACGCCGAACGCGACGAGCTTGTAGCCGTAGGTCGGGACGCCCATGACTTCCGCCGCGTCCTCGTCGTCGTGGATGGCGAAGAGTCCGAGGCCGAGCCGCGCACGCTTGATCGCGTACGCGATCGCCACCGTCGCGATCGCGAGCACCAGCGCCATCATGTAGAACGCGCCCGACGGCGTCGGCGCGAGCTTCGGCACCGGGACCGCGGACAGGTACACGCCGGGACCGCCGTCGATGGGCGTATTGAGCACGATCGTCGCGAGCACGAACGTGGCCGCCAGCGTCAGCAGCGCGAACAGCTCGCCGCGCACGTGGCGCACGCGGAAGACCACCGCGCCCAGTCCCAGCCCCAGCAGCGCCGCGACGAGCGCGGCGGCGGGCAGCGTCCACAGGAACGGCACGTCGAATTTTCCGGCCAGCACCGCCGTCGTGTAGACGCCGGCACCGAAGAACGCGCCGTGGCCGAACGAGAAATAGCCGGAGTAGCCGCACAGGATGTTCCAGGACGTGGCGAGCACGATCCAGTGGAACACGAGGTAGAGGAAGGACTCGTAGAACGCCGGCAGGCGCAGGAACGGCACGACCGCGAGCAGCAGGCCCGCGGCGGCGATCCCGAGCGAGCGTCCGGTCGAGTTTCAGGTGCGGCCCGGGCGCAGCAGCAGCAGCGCGATCAGCAGCGAGAACGACACGATCGGCGCCCACGACGGCGACGCGAACGCCATCGTCACCGCCTCGCTGACGCCGATGACGATGCCGGCGGCGAGCGGACCCAGCGGCGAGCCCAGTCCGCCCAGCATCACGGCGGCGAACACGACGCCCACCCACGCGTAGATCTGCGACGGCGTCAGCGTGAAGGACAAGCGCGAGGCACACGCCGGCGATGCCGGCGAGCGCGCCGCACACGCCCGCCAGCAGCAGCGCGTGCGCGCGCCGGTTCACGCCGAACGCCGCCGCCATCGGCGCATCCTCGGCCAGCGCGCGCAGCGCGCGCCCGAGGTCCGTGTAGCGCATCGCCGCCCAGATGCCGAATCCGAGCAGCAGCGCCAGCACCAGCGTGATGAGTTCCGGCACCGGCACGAACAGCTCGCCGACGCGCAGCTTCTGCCCGGCATAGGCGGACTCGAGCTTGCGGAAGTCGGCGGTCCAGAAGTACTGGATGGCCGCCTCGATGATCGCCGTCAGGCCGAAGGTCGCGAGCAGCGAGTTGAGCGGCGACACCGCGAAGCGCGACAGCAGCCACTGCACCGCCACGCCCAGCGCGAAGAACAGCGGGACGATCAGCGCGAGCGTGGCCAGCGGATCCATGCCGCCGACGCTGGCCAGCTGATAGCACACGTACGCGGCGAGGAATGCCAGCCCGAAGTGCGCGAGGTTGATGACGTGCAGCAGCCCCCACGTCAGCCCGAGGCCCATCCCCAGCAGCCCGTACATGCTGCCGATGAAGACGCCGGACAGCGCCGACTGCGCGAGCAGCGTCCCGCTCGGAAACGTCATTGCACGAGCAGCGTCGCGCCCGGAGCCGCGTACTCCTTCGGATAGACGGTGACCCAGCGCCCGTTCTGCACCTGCTTGACGCGCATCAGGTCGTCGCCATAGTTGCTGGGGCCGTCGAAGCGCAGCTTGCCCTGGATCGTGTCGACCTTGTTGGCCTTGAGCCACGCCGCCATCTTCGCGTCGTCGAGGCTGTTGGTCGCGCGCACCGCCGCTTCGAGGATCTGCCACGCCGTGTACGACGCCGCAGCCTGCACTTCGACGTTGGTGTCGGGAATGCCCGCCTTCGCCGCCCGCTCGTGATACAGGTCGATGAACTCCTTGGCGCCCGGCGCGTTGGAGTACGGCGGATGCTCCTCGAACACCGTCATCGACAGCGCGTTCTTCGCCAGCGGCGACTTCGACATCGGCCCCGGCGCCGGATACATGTAGAAATGCTCGACCGGCGCGTAGTCGATCTTGTTCATCGCCTCGAGCAGCTGCTTGCCCTCGAGCCCGATGGCGCCGACCCAGAGGAAGTCGGGCTTGGCGTCCTTGATGCGCGCGGCGATCGGCGCGTAGTCGAGGTTGCCGAAGTCCCATTCGAGGAACAGCACCTCGTTGAGGCCGCGCTTCTTCGCGACTTCGCGCGCGCCGAGCGACATGAAATGCACCGACGGGAACTTGCTGGTGACCACGGCGATCGTCTTCGGCGGCTTGGGCGAGGCGGCGAGCGCGTTCGAACACCGTCTTCGGCACCGTGTTCCCGGGATCGGGTCCGAGCGACCACGCCGGGAACTGCTTGTCGTACTTGGCGAGCGACGGGATGCCGAACGTGTGGTGGACGAGCACCTTGTCGTAGCGCTGCGCGACGCCCATCGCCGACAGGATCGCGCCGGTCGCGTACGGGCCCATCAGCAGGTCGACCTTGTCGACGGTGAGGAGCTGCTCGTAGAGCGTGCGCGCGAGGTCGGGCTTCGACTGGTCGTCCTTGACGATCCACTCCACCGGCCGGCCGAGCAGGCCGCCGCGCTTGTTCAGCTGCTCGACATAGATTTCGCCGACGACCTTGTGGACGAGGCCCGTCGCGGCGAGCGGCCCGGTCAGCGCCAGCGTGCTGCCGATCCTGATCGGCGGCGCCGCTCTGCGCGTGCGCGCCGGACGACAGCGACTGCGACGGCGCAAGCGACGGCGCCCAGCCAGCGGGTCAGGCGGTGTGCGGTTCTCATCGAGCGTTCCTCCTCGTGGACTTAGCGTCGGCATCGCCGCGGCGCGTGAGCCGTGCCGCTCCGTTTTCGCGCGCCGCCGGTTCAGGCGGTTCGCGCTTGTTCGCGATTGACGATGAAGTCGTCGGGGACCGTCGGCCCCCAGATGTAGAACGAGTCCTCGGGCGGATGATCGGCGGCCGGCCAGTCGACGTCGGCCGGGACGAAGTCGATGTCGTACGAGTACTCGGCCCAGCTCCCCCATGGATCCTGCACGTAGTAGAAGTAGTTCGAGCCCAGCACGTGCCGGCCCACGCCCCAGCCGTGGCCGTATCCCTTCGCCTTCATGAGCTCGGCGCCCAGCCCCACGTCGTCGAAGCGGCCGACGTCCCAGCTCGAGTGGTGCAGTCCCGGCGCTTCCGATTTCGCGAACGCGAGCAGGTGGTGATCGCTCGCGTGCGGTCCATGCAGGAACGCGATGATGTCGCCGGAACGATCGGACAGGCGCAGGCCCAGCACGCGCTCGTAGAACGCCGCCTGCGCGCGGCACGTCGCGGCGAGAACAGCAGCACGTGCGACAGGCGTCGCGGCCGCACCGGCGATGCCGCGCTGCGGCCCGGCGCGGCGCCCTTGCCGGGCGGCGGCGGCGGCACCTGCGTGTCAGCGGCCTTGGCCGCCGGCGACACCTTGGGCCCGACGACGACCTGGATCGCAGTGCCGTCGGCATCGCGCGTCCACGCGCCCTGGCCGTCCGACAGCGGATGCGGGTCGGCCGCGCCGGCGCTGCGCACGCGCTGCCGCCAGCGCGTCGAAATCGTCCGCGTAGGCGGCAAAGCTCAGGTACTGGAGCCGTTTCGGCTGGCCGTTCGCGTAGACGCTGCCCCAGCAGTGGGGATGGCCGTGCGTGTGGAGGTCGAGGCGATTGCCTTCGCGCCGCACGTCGAGCCCGAACGATCGGTAGAACTCCTCGGCGGGCGCCAGGTCGGGGACCGTGAACACGAAACGATTCAGCGAATGCACGCCCAGCGCATTGCTGCGCCGCGGCATTGTCGATTGGCCACTCGTTACCGTTGCCATGAACGCCCTCCGGAAGCGACCGAGATTCCGGCCAGTTGCGACGATAGCAAATTTCCGGCCGCGTCACCCGAACGCAAATGGACCCAGGGCGTACGTCAGGATCCGTTGCCGGCCGCACGCTATCCCCGGCGTCGAGGTCGATCAGCATTTCGCTCTGCAATGCGTCCAGGCCGCGCTTCAATTCGTCGTTGCCGAGCGCCGCCGGCACGGCCAGCAGCGCCTTCACCTTGAACGTGTGGCCATTGTCGGGGGCATCGACGATCTCGGTGTGCAGCTCTTCGATGCTGACGCCACGGTCCGCGAGACTATGGGAAAGGTCGCGGATGATTCCCGGGCGGTCGGGCCCTTCCAGCTCCAGCATGACCATCCTCCGCCCGGCCGGCGCAGGCGGATGCGAAGTCTTGGCGATGACGATGCGCAATCCAGCGGATTCCAGTCCCTGCAATGCAGCCGCCAACGCATCGGCGTTCGCCACGGGAACTTCGAAATGCACCATGCCCGCGAACTGGCCGGCGATACTCTCCATCCGGCTGCCCGCCCAATTGGCGCCGAAACCCTGCGCGCGCTCCGACAACTGCCGGACGATGCCCGGGCGGTCCGATCCGATCGCGGTGACCACCAGCGAAACGACTTCGGGCTTGTGCTCGTCGGTCAGCGACACCGTGCGGTGCACGAGCGGCGCCTTGGTGGCGAAGCGCGGGTCCTGCGGATAGGCGGGAAGCTCGCCATGCTCGGCAGCGTGACGAACGACGCGGCCCAGCAGCGCAAGTCCCATCGGTGCCAGCGCGCGCTCCCACAGCTCGCGCGCGGTTTCGCCCTTGGCGACGAAGCACCAGTCCTGCGCGGCGATCGCGCCCGCGTCCCAGCCATCGGCCAGGTGATAGACCGATCCGCCGGCAATCGGGTCGCCTTCCATGATCGTCCACTCGACGGCAGCTATGCCGCGATGCCGCGGCAGCAGCGACGGATGGTAGCCGACGCCGCCCAGACGCGAGCGCGCCAGCGCCTCGTTGCTGACTCGCGCGTGCGTATGTGCGGCAACGATGAGATCGGTGCCGTCGGCGATCGCTTCGCCGGGCACCACCTTCGGATTCTCGAGCACGTGCAGCGGCACGCCGGCCGCTTTCGCCGCCAGCGCGAGGCGGTCGTCCGCCGCCGGAGCGACGACGCGCGCGAACTGCACGCCGTCCTTGCGCAGCGCATCGAATACCAACGCGCCGAAATACCGGGATCCCACCAGCGTGACCTTCATCGAACCTCGCGAATATTGGAATGGACGCCGCGACGCGACGGCAGCGTGGGAGGATAGCAAGCTTCGGCAGGACGTGGGAAAGGCGCGCGCAGACATACGTGCGGGGCGCGGAGACGAACGCGCGCTGCGCGTCGATGAGCGAGGTGGCCACGGCGCCAGCGAGTGGCAGGATTGCGGACGTGACTCGCAGCTGCGGGAGAATAGACATCTCGCGAAAGATCGACTTGAGGACGACGCGCGCGGAAGGTCTTGCTCGACGGCCGGCCGCGCACCATTGAGCCGCGCCTGAACATACCTGGAGCGGACGTTGGCCCGGCGCCGGCCGCGTCCGTCCAGCCCGCGGCGTGACGCAGCCCGTCACAATCGGGCAGAGCGGCCCAACTATCTGCGGCAAGCGGCGCTGCCGGCGGTCAACGCAGTTGGCCGACGGTGTTCGTATTGCCATGTCGAATTCGTCCCCTCCAGCCAACCCGGAGAAGACGGCCAGTCCCAGGACGCCGAAGGTACCGCCCAAAATGAACGCCACCACAGCCCACCACAAAGGAATCATCATCGCTAGCTCCTCGATGTAGCTCAATGTTCGCCGGATGAACGGAACCTCAGTATCTCCGGCGGTCAATCACGTCCGCCGGCACTCGTTCCAGCAGCAACGACCATGCCCGGATTGCGGGGCTGTGACATCGAGGCGACGGACGGTAGGCCGCCGACGACTTCGCGGCGAAGCCCTGGCTCACTCGATCACGTCGTCGACAGAAGCAGAAAAGTCGGCGTAACGTTTAGACCCAAGCGCCTCGCAGTCTTGAGGTTGAGCACGAGCTCAAAACGGATCGACTGCATCACGGGCATGTCGGCGGGTTTCGCCCCTTTGAGGATTTGCCCGATGTAGCCGCCGGCTTGGCGGTACATCCAGCCGATGTCGGGGCCGTAACTCATCAGCAGCCCCGCCATCGCGAGTTGGCGCGTGAACGAAATCGCGGGCAGCGCACTGCGGTCAGCGAGCGCTGCGATTTGCTCGCGCCGATCCAGCACCACCGGATCGGTCGCCGCGATCACGGCGTCGACCTTGGCGCGCACGAGCTCCGCGAATGCGGCGTCGATCTCGGCAGCGTTGCGCGCATTGCGCACAACGACCTGCAATCCGAGCTTGTCGGCACCATCCTTCAAGTCCGCCTGCTCAGCCCCGACGTTGGGGTTATCCGGGTTCATCAGCAACCCCACGCGCGTGACCTTGGGCATGAGCTCGCGCAGCAGCTGCACGCGCTTGGCGCCGAGCTGGTTTGGAACGAATGCAATGCCAGTGGTATTGCCGCCGGGCCGGTTGAAGCTCGCCACCAGCCCGAAGCGCACGGGATCGCCACCGATGGTGAACACGATCGGAACGGTCGCGGTAGCACCGCGAGCGGCCTGCGCCGAGGCCACGTCTCCCGTGGCCGCGATGGCAACCACGCCCTTTGCTACGAGCTCATTTGCCAGGACCGGAAGCGCGTTGTAGTCGGCGTTCGCCCAGCGCTCCTCGAGCGAACGTTGCGGCCGTCGACGAAGCCGGCTTGCGCCAGTCCATCGCGAAAGGCATCGGCATTGAAACGGTAGGTGACCGGCGACGCGCTGTTGAGGAACCGATCAGCGGCATGTTCGATGACGACGACATGGTTCCGGGTACTACCGACTGCGCCCGTGCGCCCGACACCCGCACCGACGCCGCAGCGCCAAGCGCAACGATGAAATCCCGCCGTCTCATAAGCCTCTCTGCCCAGACACGCTCGATCCCGCACATAGCCTACCACTACCAAACCGCTGCACGACGCAAAGCAGTGCCGTCGTCGCTGCGCTGCGCCGATGATCGAATTGGGTCCTGAGCCCGGCATGGGTCGGGCGTCCATACGGCGCGCAACCCAGTACGTAGCTCCATCTTCACCGTAGCGTTCCACGTGCCGCGCCCCGGAATCAAGCGTGAAGGTGTCGCCAGGGAGCAAGTGCCGGACCTCCTCGCCGACAATGAGCCACATCTCACCCTGGACGACACGCGCCTTTAGCGCGAATGGGTGTGTGTGCGGCTCCAAAACCGTCCGCGCGGCCCAACGTCGCTCGACGACCTCGTCGAAGCCTTCTGCCCGCGCATTTGCTTCGAACATCTCGAAGGTAACTTGCTCCATTGCAATCCTGAGTTGACGCGCCGATTCAGCAGGGCAGCTCGAGATCGATCCACTGCCCGCCCGCTCCTTTGCTGAAGCCGCCGGCAAACTTGGCTTTGGGCTTGTCGCTGCGCATGAAGCGGATGTCGTGCGCCGTCAACGCGTCGAGCAGGTCGCGCAGCGGAATGTTGTTGCGGTAGTTGCCTTCGCCTTCCTGCGTGGAAATCATGGCGGGAATTTCCTTGGGGAGTATCTTTTCCACCAGGGTCTTCGACGTCGCGTTGTGGCTGCCATGATGCCCAACCTTGAAGAAGGTCGCTCCGCGCAGCAGCGCGCGCGCATCTTCGTTGGCGAGGATGAGTTTCCATGTGCCCCACTCCGCGTCGCCCGGTAGCAGGAGTCTCGCCGCGCCGATCTGCAGGACCAGCACGAGACTCGTCGAATTGATCATGTCGTCGAGCTTTTGCGCCGCGGCCAACGCATCGGCGCCGAGCGCGAGCACCTTCAGCCGCGCGATCTCGCCTGCGTCGAGCTTGTATCCCGGCTCCCCGTCCTTCACGCACCACTCGTCGCCGAACGGCGCGAGCTGCGCCTCGGCAACCGCCCCGCCCTCCGCGGCCGCCCGCAGGGCCAGCGCGCGATAGGTCTCGCCATCGGCTTCCGGGTCGAGTTCGCTGATCAATTCGGGGTCTCGTGGCGGTCCCAGCACGTGGATCTTCACGCCAGGCAGCATGGGCGTCTCGAACGTCTCAGGAAACTCTTTCTTTTCCGGCAGGAATCGGGGACGAGCGCGGTCGCGGCTCGCGAATCCTTCGTGCAGGCAATCGAGCGCACCATCATTGCTCCAGCCGGCGACCGCGGCGGGGAATACGCTGCCTGGCGCCTCCGCGCCGGCGTTCCACAGCATGAAGCTCACGTCGTTCCGCGCCGCGGCATCGAGGTTGAAGCCGTTCAGCGCCAGGGCGAGATTGGCCGCGAACTTCTGCTGCTTCTTCCATAGATTCTGCGCCTGCTTGTTCTGGCGGTCCTCCACCCACGGCATCCACACCTCGCCAATCTGCACGGCGTCCCACGCGTTGGAGTTGAAGGCGTAGACGTGATCCTGGTGGCGGTGGGTGGCGATCACCACATCGATGCGCGGCGGCGAGCCATCCCGCTCCACGTCCGCGGCGATCTGCGCCGCGAGCTCGTTGCCGGAGAACGCGCCCTTGCCCTGGCTGTGAAAGCCCGCGTCCACCAGGATCGTCTTGCCGTCGGGCAGTGTCAGCAGGAAGCAGTCGCCGAACCCGACGTTGTACATCCGGATGCGCAGCGCGTCGCTCATCGCCACCTCTTGCCGTCCATGGCGCGCGCCGAATACGCGGCGAGCATCCGGTCCGGCGCGCGCTTTTCCGTCGGCCAGCCATTGTCGCTCGCCTGGTCGAAGGCACTCACCCAGTCGCGCATCTTTCGTTCGCGCTGGTCGTGGAACGGCTTGCGGATCACATAGCGGATGTAGCCATCGATGTTGGCGATCATCGTGACGCCGGCCCGGTATTTGAGGCCGCCGAGATCCGCGCCGTCCACATCGCGCGTCTGCACGAAGTGCGCGACCATCTCGACGAGGAGTTCGCCGCCCGACGCGATGCGATGCACGGGATGGTATCCACGCAGCGCGACCTTGCCCGGGTCGAGCTTGAGGCGCGCGACGTTCAGCTTTGCCCAGTTCGTCAGCCGGCCCGCAATCTCGCGCAGCACCTCCTCCGGCTCGTCGGCTTCGGTAAGCGCAGGCGGACCTTCCGGACCGGCGTCGTCGGCGGCCGAAGTCAGCGACGAGTACTGCTGTGCGACCCAGTCGGACGTCTGCGAAATGGGTCGCGGCATGCGCCGCGGGCGTTCGGTGGTCGATATCGGAATCGCCGTATTGCGCCCGAGCTGCCGCGCACCGAAGTCGACCAGCTTGCCGACAATGGCCGCAAGCTCCTTGTCGGGCTGCTGCTGGGTCAAGTCTTCGGCATCCAGCAGCAGCGACTGCACGGCCAGCGATCCGACCGACTCCGGGCGAATGCCGCGCAGGCGGAACGATTCGATCATCGACGCGCGCAGGCCGGAATCATCCGCGCGGTTGAGTTCGAAGTCGGCAGTCACCATCGCCCGCAGGAAGTCGCTGAAAGTGGGATCCACTGGCGGCAGATAGTCGGTGGCGCGAATGCACATTGCAAGCACCGACTGCGCGGTGCGAACGCACTCGGCGGTCAGGCGATTGACCAGGTCGGGATGCAGGTCGCCCTCCGGCAGCTGGCCGCTGCCGCCGGTCGCGATCCGGAGCAAGTCGCGCGTCCGCCGCTCGTAGGTGCTGACGAATGCCTCGTACACCGCCGACACCAATATCCAGCCGAGCTCGTGCGGCTCGGTGGTGCGCGCAAACAATTCGGGATCGGGCTTGCCGGCGATGCGGCGCAGCGGCGCGCCCATGCCGGCGGCAGTGCCGAACTGCGCACCGATGTTGAGAAGCCGGCTCGTAGGATCGAGCAGGTTGCCCCGGGTCTCGCGCAGCGCGGGAGCCATCACTTCCGGAAAAGTCATGCGCTGAAACAGCGCGACAATGTCGGCAAAGGCTTCGTGCAGCGCCGGCACCTGCGGATTGGTGGGCTCGTTGTAATAGTTCTGCAGCCGGGAAAGCGCGGCATGCGCGACCTCGTGCGCAACGATGTCGTGCGAAAGACAGGTGAAGATGAGCTGGCCCGGAAGATTCGGGCCGGGGTCTTCTTCGTCGGCCGGGAAATAGCCGAACAAAACCGCGTTGAGCTCGTTGTCGAAATAGGCGTTGCGCGCCTGGAAGGCATGCGGATAAGGCGAAGCCGCTCGCCACCGCGGAAGCGCAGGCGCCGGCCGAGCGCGCGATCGAAGTTTTCCAGCACCTTCGAGGCAACTGCGTACACCATCTGCTGGTGGAACTGCGGATCGTGCTCGAGAGGTTCCAACCCCTCCAGCATCGCGATGTTCGGGTCGTTCAGGTTCAGGGCGCGGAAGTAGCGCTGCGTGGCCGCATCGTAGTCGACCACTTCCAATCGATCGTCGCGAAAGTACCGCTCCTCGCGATCGATCTTGCGATAGGGAATTTCGATGGTGACGCGGTGGTCGCCCGCGCGCGCGAGCATGGGGTCGAACGCGAAAATGCGAAGCGGACGGCGTTCGGGAGTGGTATCCAGCGGCGATTTGCGCATCGGGCACCTTGCCGGCGTATCGACTATTTAAGCGCGGGCGCCTGCGCGAGCGCAAGCAGAATATTCACCCGCCGCCTGGCCACCGTCCGCTCGGAGTATTCCTACAGCGGCGCCGCCCGGTCTCCGACAGACTGTGCGGAGGAAATCGACGACAATATTCCCAGGGAGGATTGAGATCGTGCTCACGGCAAGCCCGAGAGCATGAAGAATGAAATTGCCAATGCACGACCACGTCTATGGAGCCTGAATCATGAAGAAATTCCTAGTGACCTATCTTGCGCCCGCCTCGGTGATCGACGAATGGAAGAAAACCGAGCCCGAGAAGAGGAAACGGGACGAAGAGAAGATGCAGGGCGAATGGAAAACCTGGATGCGCGATCACGCCAAGGTATTCGCTGACGCTGGAGCCGGCGTGGGCAAGACCAAGCGTGTCACCGGTCAAGGCACGGCCGACACGAGAAACGACATCATGCTGTATTCGGTCGTCGAGGCGGACTCGCACGATGCCGCGGCACGGACCTTCGAGCGTCATCCGCACTTGCAGATCCCGCAAGCCTCCATCGAAGTCATGGAGATCAACCCGTTGCCAGCCATGTAGCGCGGGAACCGGCCATGAAAACACTGACCTGCAGGGAACTCGGCGGGACCTGCGATACGAAGCTATCCGCCGCATCCTGGGAGGAAATGGTGTCCGTGATGACCAAGCACGTGATGGCGAATCATCCCGACGTGGCAAAGCAAATGGAAAAGATGCACAACGATGATCCAAAGAAGTGGGGCAAGGAAATGAAGCCCAAATGGGACGCCGCGCCAAGCGTGTAGATCCGCCCCGCGACCGCCGGGATCGGCAGAGCCTCGCGGTCTGAAATGTCCCGCTAAGCAGCCAGCCCCGATGAGCGCCTCGGCGGTGATCCGCCGAGGGTGCGCTTGGGCTATTGCCGTCGGGCGCCACCGGTCCGAAAATACGCTGACTGGTTGGATGACACCCTTGAGGCGACATTGAAAGACCCCCTGCTACTCGGCGAAACCCACAGCGTCGAGAACGTCGCGCGCGAACTCGCCGACTTCAACCTGTACCAGCAGGATGCCGCGCTGCAGGAGGCGGTGCGGCGCGAAGGCGCTGCCTGGGCGCAGGACGATCTCACCGCGTTCGGCAAGCTCGCCGGCACGGCAGACTACCTCGCACTCGGCGCGCTCGCCAATCGATACCGTCCGGAACTCGAAACCCACGATCGTTTCGGCAACCGGATAGATCTCGTGACGTTTCATCCCGCCTATCACGCGCTGATGAAGACTTCCATCGAGCATGGCCTGCATTCGTCACCCTGGACCAGCCCAGGTCCCGGCGCGCACGTCGCTCGCGCCGCGCGTTTCTACATGCACACGCAGGTCGACGCTGGACACGGCTGCCCGATCACGATGACCTTCGCGGCGGTGCCGTCGCTGCGCATGGCCCCGGATCTGGCGAACCGCTGGGAACCGAAGATTACTGCGCGCGTTTACGACCCGCGCAACGCACCCCATGCGGACAAGATGGGGCTGACGATCGGCATGGCGATGACGGAGAAGCAGGGCGGCTCGGACGTGCGCGCCAACACCACGCGTGCGTACCCCATCGGCGCCGATGGTCTCGGCGAAGCGTACGAGCTGGTCGGTCACAAGTACTTCGTGTCGGCGCCGATGTGCGACGCGTTCATGGTGCTGGCGCAGGCGCCGGGCGGGCTGACGTGTTTCCTGCTGCCGCGTTGGCGCCCCGACGGGACCAAGAACCCGCTTCACGTGCTGCGCCTGAAGCGCAAGATGGGCAATGTATCGAACGCGACAAGCGAGACCGAGCTGCGCGGCGCCCTCGCGTGGAGGGTCGGCGAGGAAGGCCGCGGCGTGCGAACGATCCTCGAGATGGTCGCGATGACGCGCTTCGACTGCATGATCGGCTCCTCGGCCGGCCAACGCGCGGCGGCGGCGCAGGCGCTGCACCACTGCTCGATCCGCGCCGCGTTTGGCAAGGTGCTGAACCAGCAACCGCTGATGCGCAACGTGCTGGCCGACCTGGTCCTCGAGAGCGAAGGCGCGCTCGCGCTGACGATGCGAATGGCGCGCGCAATGGACAACCGCGCCGATCCGCATGAGGATCTGCTGGTTCGCCTGTGCACGGCGGTCGGAAAATACTGGATTTGCAAGCGCACGCCGGGCCATGCCTACGAGGCGATGGAGTGCATTGGCGGCAGCGGCGTGATGGAGGACAGTCCACTGCCGAGACTCTTCCGCGAGTCGCCCGTCAACGCGATATGGGAAGGCAGCGGCAACGTGCAGTGCCTCGATGTGTTGCGCGCCATGCGGAATTCGCCAGCAACCATCGAGGCGTTCTTCGCTGAGGTGGCAAAAGGCGAAGGGCGCGAGCGCGCCGCTTGACCACTGGGTCGGTGCGTTGCGCAAGGAATTCCACGACGACGACGACATCGAGTACCGCGCGCGTGACGTCGTCGACCGGATGGCGCTGGCGATCCAGGCGGCGCTGCTGCTGCAGCATGCCCCGGCGTATGTCGCGGACCCGTTCTGCTCGTCGCGCTTGGGCGTCGTCGGCGCGCGCAACTACGGCGCGCTGCCGCGCGGCGTGGACTGTGCGGCAATCATCCAGCGCGCGACGCCCCGCACCGACGGCTGATCGGCCTTGGCTCGGCTGCCGACACCGTCAACCTCCGGCTTTTCCCGGCACGGATGGCCTACAGCCGATTAGAAATCCGTCCGACTTTCCTTCCGCGAGAGGCGACATAGCCTGTGACAAGGGCTCGTGGGACTTCAGCCCACGCCCGCACCGCGTCGGAGGAAATCATGCTGAGAAGCGCGCGTAGATCCATTCTCACCCTTGCGGTCCTCGCAGCAGCGGGCTGCGTCTCGGTACCACCCGGAGATCCGCTGATGGAAGATGCGCGGTTATCCGTGAATGCCGCGCGCAGCAACCCTCAAGTCGCGGTCTACGCTCCACTGGAATTCGGTCAGGCCGTCGATACGCTGCGTCAAGCCGAAGACTTGGCCGCGCGCGGCGGCTCGGCCGGCGAGGTTCACCAACTGGCGACACTTGCGAGCCAGCGGGCCGCGATCAGCCAACAGGTCGCGCGGACGCGCAGCGACGAAGCGGCGCTCTTGGCGCAGCGAAAGGCCGCCGACGCACAGGTGGCTGCCGACTTGAGCCGGCGGCAGGCGGAGTCGGCGCAAATGCAGGCTGCCGTCGCGCAGCGGGAGGCGGAAGATGCGCAGCGCGTTGCGGCCTCGATGCGCGCGGAAACCTATCCGCCGACACTGGCTGATTACCGCAGACGCGAAAACGAGCGCTTGTACGAGGCAAGAGTGACTTACGTGCGTGCCGTGGTCGGCGCGCCCCAGCAGCGCTGCTGGGTTGAACCCACGCGAGTCGACACCACCAAGCCCGCCGGCGTGAACATTCCTGGCGCCATCGTGGGCGGGGCGATCGGCGGCATCATCGGCCACCAGATTGGCGGCGGACGTGGGCAGGATCTGGCCACCGGCATCGGCATCGTGGGCGGCGCCGCGGTCGGCGCAAACGTCGGTCGTGAGGGGCTGGTCTACAGTCAAAATGTCCAGCACTGCGAGTACGTGCCGGTGTCTGCGCGCGCGGACTACTGGGACGTCACCTATGTCTTCGGTGGGTTCGAGCATCGCGCGCAGTTGACCGTGCCGCCAGGCCCGACGATTCTCGTCAACGCTCAAGGTGAACCGAGGGTATGATCTTTCGGCGAGAAAGTGCCTTCAGCGCCTCGAACTCGCCTTCGCGACCGACTAGCCGTGTCGGCGGCGCGCCCTCCGAGCCGATTTCATAGCCGTCGTGACGCGTAAAGGCGTCGCGACCGCCGGACACCGGAATTGGCGATCAGCGAATTCGCGGTATCACCGGCAGCACAATCCGGGACGGCGCCTCGGCGCTGTGGTAAACGGCTTGGGTCGCCGCCATCGGGTGTGTTTCGGTAGCGATGTCGCCACCCGTGTTGGGATTGCGGTCATAGCGCGGGTAGTTGCTGCTGCTGACCTCGATGCGAATCCGGTGTCCGCGAAGGAACAGCATGCTCGTCGGCCAAAGTTGAATCGTGATTTGCTCGGGGACCGACTGTGCGGACAGCGGAAACGCGCGGCGGAGGATGCCGTCGGAAACGTTGTAGGCCCGTCCATCCGGATGGACATCGACCAGCTTGACCGTGAAGTCGGTGCTCGTCGCGCTGGTCGTCACGTAGAGAGTCGCTTCGATCGGTCCGGTGACTTCGAGATCATCCGCCAGCGGGCCGGTCGAATAGGTCAGGACGTCGCTGCGCGCTTCGACATCGTCCTGCAAGGCAATGCCGGCACGCGGCCCGAGCATGGCGCCGCCGCGGGAGCGTACCGGGTTGCGCGGATCGTAGACATAGGTGTCCGCCAGTTGGTGGCCAGCCGGCGGCTCCAGGAGAAGTCGGCCGTCACGGACCGATGAGTTCGCATGCCCGCCGCCGGAAAGGTAATACGATGTGTACGCCGTTCGCGCCAGCGGCCACTCGTGCTCGTCACGCCAGACGTTCTCGCCCATGACGTAGATGCGGACAGGTGCGGCCAATTGCGCATCGAGCGGTTTTCCCAGCAACAGGTGATCGAACCAGGGAAGGCTCGGCGCAAGGGCCGCAGCGCGATAGTCGCCCGCCGTCGATCCATCCGGAAAGCGAATCGCATCAGCATGGGTCCATGGGCCGATGACGAGGCGACTTGCGGTGGCCACCCGCGGATCCGCCTCGCGCCGGATCGTCTGGAAGTCGCGCAGCTGGGTCGGCAGGAAGGGGTCGGACCAGCCCGCCATCAGAAGCACGGGGGCCTTGGTGGTTCGCGCGCGATCGTGGCCATCGATGGCCCGCCAATAGGCGTCGGCGTGCCTATGGCGCGCCCAGTCCTTGAAAAACTCGATATCGCCCACCGCGCGCCGGTCGGTATCGATCATCGGAAAGCCGTCGAAGCCGCGTTCCATTGCTTCGATCGATGGATCCTCATCTTCCCGGCCGCGGCTACGCATGGACCAAAAGAGTGCGGACTCCAGAGAGAACGCGCCGCCGGGATAGAACATCCCGTGAAAATCCGTGCTGGCGATCTGGATTGCCAGCGCGCTCGGCCCAGGGTCGCGTTGATCGGCGACGACCCATTGCGTGTAACCGAAGGTCGATCCACCCCACATGCCCAGCCTTCCATCGAACCACGCCTGTTGTCCGAGCCAACGCAGTGTCGCGATGCCGTCAGTCCGCTCGTGCCAAAGGGGGTAGTAGCCGCCGCCCGATTTGTAGCGGCCGCGCGTACCCTGGATCACCACGTTATATCCACGGCCGGCCCAGAAGCGGCCGACGACGTCGGCGCGGAAGTTGTTCAGAAGGGTCTTGGTAAACGGGATGCGGACGAGTATCGTCGGCGAAGCGTCATCGGTCTGCGGTCTGTAGATGTCGGCGACC
This sequence comes from uncultured beta proteobacterium, assembly GCA_963834045.1. GTDB lineage: Bacteria > Pseudomonadota > Gammaproteobacteria > Burkholderiales > Casimicrobiaceae > VBCG01. The sequence continues at coordinate 51,808 of CAWIAK010000002.1, forward strand.
AGCGCCACGCCATCCTCCGCCCGGATGGCGACGTCGCGCTCGATACCTACGGCGTACATCGGCTGGCGAACATGCTCGCCCGGAAGCGCCACGCGTTCTATCAGCGTCTGGCATCCCCCAAGCGTCATTGCGACCGCAACAATCGCAATCAAGCGAAGCGGCGGCTTCATGTTCAGGCGCCCGCTTGATTGAGGAATTGTGCCGGCACGCTCGTCGCCAGTCCGAGGCCAGGCGTCGTGCCGAGTCGTTGCGCCCCGACATCCAATATGCCACCCCGGCCGAACATGATCGACGGCTGTACGGCATCGTGCTGCAGCAAATGCGTCCCGAATGCGCCTTCGCACGCAACGACGCAATCGCGAATGCTGCCCGCCACGACCAAACCGGCGCGTGCGAGCACGCTCGTCTCCCCCACATGAGCGCCCACGATGATCGGCACGCCGCAGGCGCGCGCCGCTACGCAGAACTGCAATGACCGCAACAGTCCGCCCATTTTCGACACCCGAACGTTGGCAATCCATCGGTCTGCGTCGGCGCGAATCTCCTCGAGCTGATCGATTCGCAGCATGCTCTCGTCGAGAATGATCCTCGTATCCAGCGCCTGCGCCATGCGCCGCATGCCTTCGAAGTCGCCGGCCCGCAATGGCTCTTCCAGCGCCGAAAACCGGAACCCCAGCGCATCGACGTAACGCACGGCTCGGTCGGCGTCGGTCCAGAGGTTGTTGGCGTCGGCGCGAACCGCCGTCCCGGCAATGCCCAGCCGCAAGCAACGCCTTCGACTTTCAGTTGATCGCGCACGAGGTCGCCGCAGAGCTTGACCTTGAATTCGCGAAATCCTGCGCCAACGTACGTGCCGAGTTGCGCTTCGAATGCCGCCGGCGCCGCATCGCCGAGGACGGCCGTGTAATTGAAACGGCCTGCGAGCTGCGGCAAATCGAGCAGCGACTCGACAGTGCGACCCTCTTCCTTTCCGATCACGTCGAGCAGGGCCAATTCGACGGCTGTCCACGCAGCAGGGTAGGCGTCAATTTCGCCGCGATGGAACTCGACCCATTCAAGCAGCGAGGCGACGTCGCTGATCGACGCTCGCAAGTCGCCGCGGTGCGAGGCCACGAACGCCAGCGCCGTCGCAACGCTTTCGTTGGTCACGTATTCGCGCGGGCATCCTTCGCCCACGCCCGACGGCGCCATTCTCCGCCGCCGCCGTCACCCAGATCGATTGCGTGGCCGTGCGACTTGCCGAGGCGTGGACGAACGCCGTCTTGAACGGAATTTGCAGCGCGCGTGCGCGTGATGCTGTCGATGACCATGGGCTACGCCTCGACGAAGCGTTCGAAGTTGAAGCCCAGCCCCTTGCGATAGGCCAGCGCAACTGGCTTGAACTGGCCTTCGCGCTGGCCGTTGTCCACGCAAAACTGCTTGAAGGCGTCACCGGTCTGGTCATGCAGCCAGTGGGCGTCGATGCCGTCCGAGCCGTTCGCTTTCGCGCTTTGACTGGTATTCGACGTTCAATTGCGCGAGCTTCGCGTCGACGGCCTGCGCGAGCCGGGCCGCCAATGGCCGGGGGCCAGCGTCCGGTTCGACATAGAGGTGATACTTCCCGGTCTCCTCATCGGCCAGCATCATGACGAAGCGCAGCGCGCGGCCCATTTCGGCCATCGCCGCGCGGACAGCGCTGAGGACCTGGCACTCGTAGAGCTTTTCGCCGGTGAGATTCGTCACGCCCTTCCCTTTTTGCATGAACTTGAGCAGCGGCGTTCGGTGAAGAAAGCCCGTGACCCGGACGATGTCGTTGATGAAATACCGGTACAGACCCGACGGCGTCGTCACGATGATGTAGTAGTCGACTCCCTTCCGAATGCGGTCCAGCGTGAGCGCCTCGCGCTCGCCGCGATCCCACCGGTCGCGCTCGACGAACTCGAAGAAGTGGGTGTCGAGCGTCGGCAGCCCCGCACCGGCACGCCGCCCCAGCGTGATCGTCGCCCGGAACTCGCTCGCGATGTAGCCAAGCTCGAGCATTCGCGTGTCGCGGCGACAACTCGCGTCGCAGCGCACTCACCGCCGTGCCGGCGCTGGCGCACGTCCATGTCACGACGGCTTTGACCGAGGGCCACAGATCGGCGATGCGCGGGTGTTCGAGCGCGCGTGCAGCGCCGTCAGTTCGTCGGCGCGCTGCGGGCACGGGCGCAGCCGCGATCGGAGCACCGCCTGAACCGCGGGTGGCGTCTGCTCCTCCAGGAAGAACGTGCCACGGCGCAGGTCATCGATCAAGCCGGAGCCGATATTCGCGGTAGAGCCGCATCAACGCGAGCAACGTCGTTGCGTTGGCGGTACCGATGTAGGTGATGTCGCGATGGGCCAGTGCGCAGCGCAGGATCAGCAGATACTTGATGCGGCTGTCGGCGATCGTGAACACCTCAGCGGGGATCACGAATTTCTCCTGCACCTGGCGCGGCGTGTTCCCGGCGACGATGCCGGACGCTGATCCGAACGGCTTGCCGCTGCGCAACGCGCCCTCCTGCGCCGGGCTCACGATGGCGAGAATGCTGCCGGCAAATGCCGCCGGGCAATTCCGGTACTGGAACGCGACCGACGGTCTCATGGATTCGTCTGAGCGCGTCCAGGTGCTGTGGAACGAGCGGGATGTCCTTCGGGCGACCCGTCGAGCCGCTGGTGCGAACGTATTGTCCGGGCGCCTCATCGGTCAACGCGCTTTCGCCACTTTCGATCTCCGCATCGATGTACGGTCGCAGCGCCTCGTAATCGCCGATGGGAACGCGGCGGGCGAACGTCTCGTAATTGTCGGTTTCGCCGAATCCGTACCGACGGCCGAAAGCCGTGTCGCCGTTCCTGCGAAGGATCCGCTCGAGCAGCGCGCGCTGGACCCGCATCGGGTCGCGTACCGCGGCCGCAATCCGCCGTCCCTGGATGAGCAGCGTGAGCCACAGCCGCAGCGTGACCAGGGCGTTGGCGAACCAGCGCTGGACTGCGTGGTCGGGCCGCGCGCCATGGCGGTCACGGAACGGCGCGACGAGCAGCTCGATGAAGCCATTCGGGTAATCCTTGTCCATGATGCCCACCTCCTCGGCTTGTCGGCCTTTCGGCAAGTGCCACGTTCCGAAGATCACGTCCCACACGGCGGTAGTGCTGCCGAAATTGCAGGCCGCGACGCGTGGGTCGCGCGAGTGATGCCAGCGATGCGTCTCGGCGCTGCCCACGACATAGTTGAGCCAGCCGTACTTCAGGCGCACGTTGCTGTGCTGGAACAGGCCATTGGCCGCGTAGATCACGAAGTAACCGGCGATCACCTCCTGGCCGACACCGAGCGCGATGAACGGCAGCGCATCCAGACAGAAGTGCAGCGCCTTCTCCAGCGGGTGGAAGCGACCGCTGTTGAGCGAATACAGAATCTCCGGCGAGTGATGGACCGCATGCAGCCGCCACAGCGCGGGAAAGCGATGGCACGCGCGGTGCAGCCAATAACGCGCGCAGTCCACAGCAAGCAGCATCAAGCAGGTCTGCAGTAGAGGCGGCGCGGAATGCGGCCAGTACGACGCCAAGCGCACTGGGGGCAAGACTGCCGGCCAGGGCGATGGTGGCTGCGGCTCCCAATGCCTTGGGCAGCGCGACCTGCACCAGCGCCATGAACGCGATGTCAGCCTTGACGTCGCTGCACGCCAGGGCGCCAATCGTGCCGCTCGGGGAAGCGCCATTGGAGCCACAGGGTCAGCAGGGCAACGATACTGACCGGGACGTAGACCGCGACCGCAACGGGAGTCGCGTTGCTCAGCATGCATTCGAACATGGCGACGGCGCCGACCATGCCCAGCGGATACCAGAGGTATGGCAGCAGCCGCCCGCCAGGGATCACGGCGTCCCCCGATCGTCAGATCCGGCAAGCCTTTGGCGGTGATACGCAGCCAATGCGAGGACAAATGCGGCGAGCACGAGATGGAAGACGCCGGGAATCCACGCCTTGAACCAGCCAGGCGCGGCCGGCGCGGCGATTCCGACGCAAAGCCGGATCAGCATCACCGAGAAATAGATCCAGCCGACGATCGCCAGAGCACGGCCAACGCTTGGCCGCCTTTGGAGCTTGTCAGCGCGTACCTGCCACGCCAGCCGGGCCATGACGGCGAGAATGACGATCTGCGCCGAAAGCAAGAGTTCGTAGGGAAGCGCACTGCCTTGGAAAGCGTCGAACGGCGGCAGGAAAGGGAGCGCATGCCAGCGTTGCATCGCCTGGGCGACGACGCGCATCGCGAAAAGGCAAGCCAGCGCCGCCAGGATCAGGAAGGGACGTCGATTCGATGACATGGCCCGCAGCATTCGGCAAACGGGCTGTGTTGCGCAACGCATCTTGTCAAAAGTGCCTTACAATGGCCCCGAAGGTATCATCAGGCGATACTTCCATGTCCCAAGCGATCCTGCTGGTCGACACGCTGAAGAAGGGGTTGCGCCAGCGCGGGATTACCTACGCCCGTGTTGCGCGCACGCTCCATCTTTCCGAATCGTCGGTGAAGAGGCTGTTCTCGCAGAAGGATTTGAGCCTCGAGCGCATCGAGCAGATCTGCCGGCTCATGAAGATCGAGCTGACCGATCTGCTGGAATTGATGCACGCCGCGGAGGCGCGCATTGCGGAACTGACCGAAGAGCAGGAGAAAGTGCTGGTCAACGAGCCCAAGCTGCTGCTCGTCGGCATCCTTGCGATCAGTTTCTGGACTGCCGCCGACATCCTCGAGACGTTCAGGATTTCCAGAGACGGACCTGGTGCGCCTGCTGGTGCGCCTGGACCGGATGCGGATCATCGACTTGCTGCCCGACAACGTCATCAAGGTGCGTTTGGCGCGGAACTTCGCCTGGCGCAAGGACGGCCCGATCCAGCGGTTCTTCGAGGAGCGGATACAACAGCAATTCTTCGAGAAGACATTTTCCCGCCCAGGGCGAGTTGCGCATCGTCACATTCGGCGCACCTGTCCAGACGCTCCAACGAGCTGTTGCAGCAACGCCTGCGAAAGTTGGCCGAGGAATTCGACTCTCTGGTGCAGGAAGACAAGTCGCTCGGTCACCAGATGCGCCGGGGCACCACGATGATCCTTGCCATTCGGCCGTGGGAGCCGGCCCAGTTCACCGAGTTGCGACGCGACAATGGCGACACGCTTGCCGAGGCGCAACGTCAATGGGAGAAGGCGTGAGGCGTTCTCCCGATTCGCAGCTGGTCTCGTGAAGTTATCGCGCATCGGGAAACGCGCGAGTCTATAGTGATCCTCAATACCTGCAAATACAGCTGCTCCGCTCCAGTCATGTCACCAGGGGAATAGAATGAAGATTGTTCGTGCCATCTTTCTCGGCGCGATCGGCATGCTGATATCGATGTCGGCCGCAGCGCAGGGAGCAATCACATCCGAAGAGCCGACTTTCCGCACAGGTCCGCCCATCGAGCCGACGATGATGCGCGTCGTCCGGTATCCGGAGGAAATGGTAACGTTGCCCGGGTGTATCCGCATCGGACGCTGCTCCGCATTTGACCTCTACCGCTTCAGGGATCGTCCGAATTGGCTGACAAGGCTGGCTCCGGAGGCTCCCGCCGAACCACCTTCGATCCACTACGTGTGGTCTTTGGCTCCAGTCACGCCGGCGGAAAACATTCTGCCCAAGTATCGGACCGCGAGCCTGGTCCGTGACGAATACCGTGCGGTCGGCGAAGCGCTTGACGGCATGGACTGCCCGGACTGCCGATAACGTCTACATCCATCAACAGGTGTGGTATGCCCAACATCATCCCAACTCATGGCCTTCAGCTCCGCTCGCTAATCAAGGGGAGCGGCGAGCTCGAACTCTCGGTCGTCGCGCTGGAGACCCCGCTTCCTCAAGCAGATGAGGTTGTCGTCCGGGTCGAAGCAACTCCGATCAATCCTTCGGACTTGGGGCTCCTGTTCGGCGCTGCCGACATGAGCACTGCGACGGCTTCTGGCACCGCCGCCAATCCGATCGTGACGGCGCGCATCCCCGAAAGTCGAATGAAGAGCATGGCCGGCCGCCTCGATCAGTCGCTGCCCGTCGGCAACGAGGGAGCGGGCGTAGTCGTCGCAGCCGGGTCGTCCGGCGCGGCGCAGGCACTGTTGGGCAAGACCGTGGCGCTTTTCGGCGGGGCCATGTACTCGCAGTACCGCTGCGTCAAGGTCGGGCAATGCCTGATCCTGCCGGAGGGCGCTGCGCCGGCCGATGGCGCGTCGTGCTTCGTCAACCCGCTCACCGCGCTTGGCATGGTCGAGACCATGCGCCGCGAAGGTCACACCGCGCTCGTACACACCGCGGCCGCCTCCAACTTGGGCCAGATGCTCAACCGGATATGCATCGCCGAAAACATTGGGTTGGTGAATGTCGTGCGCACGCGGGAACAGCAGGAACTACTGAAGGCAATGGACGCCCGCCACGTGTGCAACATCGGCAGTCCGACATTCATGCAGGATCTCACCGACGCCATCGTCGCTACCGGAGCTACGCTGGCCTTCGACGCGATCGGCGGTGGCGCGCTGGCCGGACAGATACTGACCGGCATGGAGGCCGCGCTGACCCGGTCGGCGACGGAGTACAGCCGGTACGGCTCGGCGACGCACAAGCAGGTATACATCTACGGGATGCTCGACGTCACGCCGACGGTGCTTTCGCGCAACTTCGGCTTTGCCTGGAGCGTCGGCGGCTGGCTGCTCTGGCCTTTCCTGCAGAAGATCGGACCCGCGGCCGCGGAGAAGCTGCGCCAGCGGATCGTTGCCGAATTGAAGACCACTTTCGCCAGCCATTACACCAAAGAGATTTCGCTTGCGGAGGCGCTGCGGCTGGACGAGATCGCCGTGTACGGCAAGCGGGCGACGGGCACAAAGTACCTCATCAATCCGAACAAGGGAATCACCGGATAACGTGCGGTAGCGGCGCTCGCGCGGAGCGGCTGGGTTGGTGCGTGCGTTCCAAGATCGGCCAGAACGCGTTCTAGTGGATCGACGTCTGCGCGAGCCACGGACGAGTTGCCAAACGGCGATACAATCGGCAACGATCAACGCAGGGCAGTGAGGAGTCCACATGGGATGCTTCGACGCCTTTTTGCCGATCAAACTCGCCGACGCCGAGATTCACGCGATTGCCCCGGCCGGGGCGATTCATCGAGTGCGGTTCATCCTGAAAACCTACAAGCTCGAGAAGAAGAACGATTTTAGCGAGATCAGCGCACCCGGACTCAACGGCGAGCCGCTGCAGTTTGTCCGCAGTCACTCGCGAGCCTTGTCGATGGTTCTCTACTTCGATGAGCGATCGACGAATACCGACGTACGCCAGTCGATGAAGAGTGTCGCGGACTTGGTGAACGTCGATCGGCAGACTCATGCACCGCCTGTACTTTCATTTGAATGGGCCGGATTCACTTTGAAGTGCGTTCTTGAAAGTGTCGCGCAAGAATTCAGTTCGCCATTTCCCGATGGAAGACCGTCACGCGGAAGAATGCACATAAGACTCAGGGAAATGCTGAGCCTCCAGGAGTTGTTGCAGGAAGCGGGAAGAGAGTAGGAGGCTACCGAACCCGAAAACAAAAACGGAGAAGGCAAGCCGTTGAATTGTTTGGTTGCGGGGGCTCGCTTTGGGCATTGCGTCGGATCCCCTTACCTAAGCGACGATCTCTTTGCCACGCATCCTAAGGCAAATGGGTTGCGGTCAACCTGTGGTCGCCGATTCCGCATCAACAACTACAACTCGCGAGTTTGTAGGAGCGTCTCCTACATCCGGAGGAAGTTGTGACCTACAGATAGGCGGTGTGGTGTCCGAGTGACGATCCGGAGCCAGCGAGCCAGTATTGAAACTCGCGACAAGGATCAACACAATGGATGGGAGCGGATTCCGCGCGCCGATCAATGCGTTTCGCTCGGTCGAGCAATCTCCCGGGGTGCAGTCCGAATACCGCGTCTCGAATGCTGACGGGAGCGCCGTCTTCGCGGCGAAACTGAGATTCGACAGCGCACGGGTTGGCGCGGGAAACTTGACGCACGGCATCCTCGCTTATCGCGCGTCCGGGACGGCTACGCTAACCCGCCGCACCCGCGGTGCCCGCGTTCACCGCCGGCCTACGATCGGGTCCGTCACCTACGTAGCACCTGATACCCAAGCGTTGTTCTGCGGCGAAGGATCGTGCGAAGTCTGTCATGTCTACCTTGCGCCGGACGCCCTGCACCGGTTCGCCGAGTCCGACCTGACAGGGCCTTCCATACCGCGCATCAACGATCTGTTTGCCGTCGAGGATCCGTGGCTCAAGGGTTACTTTCAGATGCTCATCAGTGAGTTTGATTTTTGCGCAGAGAGCGAGCACCGCGCGGATGCGCTATTCGTGACGCAGGCGGAGCACCTGTTGATCCATCATCTGCTGCGTTGGCACTCGGACGCGGCGTCCAGGGACGCTACGGCTCTCCGACGTCTTCCTGGCGCGAATCCGCTGCGATCGGCCACGCTGCATCGCGTCGAGGAGTATGTCGCCGCCAACCTCGCGAGTGAGATCGCGCTGCCCGATCTGGCGTCAATCGCCTGCATGTCCATCGGACATTTCCTGCGGGCATTTCGTGCCGCATCGGGCACCACGCCCTATCAATACGTGCTTGAGCAGCGGCTGCACAGAGCGTCCTCCCTGTTGCGGACGACAACAATGCCGATCACGCGCATCGCCACTGAATGCGGCTTCAAGACACCCGCGCACCTGTCTTCGAAATTCCGCGCGCGGGTTGGCGCTAGTCCCTCTCGGTATCGCGCATCGTCTCGGGGTTAGGTCCCGCCACGCGCGCACATCGCGCATCCCGCTTTTCCAAAATCCGCGATTGCTTGCTGGAAATTGACATTTTGTCGATTCACGCGAGATTGCTCGCGATTGCGCGATGTATCTTCGTCGGACGTTCCCCGGGTTCGCGTGAAGAGGAGCTCCGCTTGCCCGCACGAATGGCCCGAATGGTGGACTGCGTCGTCGCAGTTGGGGGGCCTGTCCGGGTGAGATCGCTTCGCACGCAACTTCCGCCACGAGGAGAGCCTGATGAAGAAACAACCGTACGTTTACGCGGGCGCCGCAACGTTGGCGCTCGCGGTCGCACTTGGCGCCGCGACGTCGGTCACTCACGCTGATCCGAAAAAACAGCCCAAGGTCCCAGTGTTGAAATTCGATCCAACCTGGCCGAAGGCGCTGCCGGTCGCTGGCCAGTTCGGTACCCCACCGGCAATCAGCAGTGCGACCGGCAAGCCGAAGCCGTGGGTCACTGGCGAGGTCGCCGGAACCTGCGTCGATTCGCAGGACCATGTGTTCACCGTCAACCGCGGCAACCTGGTCGCGCCCGAGACAGTGACGGCGGTGCCCTCGCCGACGGTGATCGAGTTCGACACCGAAGGCAACGTCGTCAACGCGTGGAATCCCAAAGGAGTGCAAGCGCAAATTCACGGGTGTTTCGTCGACTATCAAGACAATGTCTGGATCGCCGGCAACGGCGACGGCATCGTCGAAAAATGGAAGCACGACGGCTCGATGCAGTTGCTGCAGATCGGCACCCAAGGCGTCTGCGACAACCCGCCGGCGAACACTTGCGGCAACTCGGGCGGCAACCCGCTGGCGAACATGAGCAAGACGCTGTTGAACGAACCCGCCAACGTGTGGGTCGATCCGGGTCCGGATCCGGAAACGGGGCAACGCGGCAGCGTTTACATTGCCGACGGGTATGGCAATCACCGCGTCGTGGTGTTCAGCGCAACCGGCACCTACCTGCGGCAGTGGGGCGGCGTGGCGGGCACGGTGAACGATCCCACGACCGACTCGCTCGGCAAGTTTGCATCGGGCGACGGCGGCCATCCGCACTGCGTGGTCGGCGGCAACGACGGATTGATGTACGTCTGCGACCGCGCGGATGACCGCATCCAGGTCTTCACCAAGACCGGCGCAACCGACCGCCTGCCGGTGCGGGTCATTCCCGTTGTACCGGGTACCGGCGTGACACTGGGCATCGGCGGCGCGCCCGGCTTGGGCACCGCAGGCTCCGCGTGGGACCTCCGCTTCACCAACGACCCGTTCCAGACCTACTTCTACGAGATCGATGGCGGCAACGAGATCATGCATACCATGGATCGCGTGCTGGGCACGATCGTCTCGGATCTGGGTCAGCCGGGACATGAGCCAGGTACTCAGTTCACCTACCTGCACAGCAACACGGTCGACTCCAAGGGCAACGTCTATACCGGCGAGACGATCAACGGACGCAGGGTGCAGAAGTTCACGCACGTCGAGTGCAACAACGGCAACGGCAAGGGAAACGGCAACGGTAACTGCAGCTGATGCATGGCGATCGCGGCCGGGACACCACGTTCCCGGCCGTTTTCCATGGGGGTCTTCACATGGCGCAGCGCGTGTCGAAGGTGGTTTCCCTGCTGATTGCATTGTTCGCCATCTTTTCCGGCGCACCTGCGCGTGCTCACGAGTTCAAGCTCGACGCCGTAATCAACGCATTCGTCACCGCCGAACCCGGTGAAGCGCACCTGGTCGTTCGCGCCCCGCTCTACCTCTTCAAGTCGGCCAAGTTTCCGGTAAACGGCGCCGAAGTCGACGTTCCGCAGTCGGAGCATGCCGTCGAGCGAGCGCTTGCCGCGCTCCAGCAGGACGTCGCGCTCTTCGAGGATGGCCGAAGGCTGACAGCGTCGAATGCCGTGGGTCGGCTGTCGTTGCCGTCGGACAGGTCGTTCCAGAGCTATGACGAAGCCCTTCGGCACGTTTCGGAGCCGGTCGCGACCGACACGCGGATCTACATCGACCAGGGCTACGTCGATGCACACATAACCTATCCGCTGCAGGCGCCGAATCCGGAACTGGCCCTGCGTTCGACGGCTGCACCGGAGCTTGGCGACGCACTCAAGCTCACCGTTCGCTACAACCCGCTCGAAGGCGAGCCTCGAACGCTGATGATGACGGCGCGTAGCGGCATGGTTGCGCTCAATCCCACATGGTGGCGTGCCGCTGCCGGATTCGTCCGTCTCGGCATGGAACACATCCTCACCGGCCTCGACCATTTGCTGTTCCTGCTGTGCCTCATCATTCCCCTGCGGGGATGGCGGCAGATTCTGGCGATAGTGACGACCTTTACCGTCGCTCATTCATTCACGCTGATCGGGTCGGCCTTCAACCTGGCGCCCGGAGGCGCATGGTTTCCGCCGTTCGTCGAGACGGCGATCGCCGCGTCGATCGTCTATATGGGCCTCGAGAACATCATGGGCATCGACTTTGCGCGTCGTATGCTCATCGCCGGGATCTTCGGCCTGGTCCACGGATTCGGGTTCTCGTACGGCCTGCAGGAAAATCTGCAGTTCGCCGGCAATCACCTGCTGGTCTCGCTGTTCGCCTTCAACATCGGCATCGAGATCGGCCAGCTGTTGGTACTTTCACTCATGCTGCCGGCACTGCTGGTGGTCCGGCGCTACGTGCTCCCCGGGCACGTGGGCATGATCATCCTGTCGTCGCTGGTCGTATTGACGGGATGGCAATGGATGCTCGATCGCGGACAGGCGCTGCTGAACGTGCCGTGGCCACGACCGACCCCCGCGGGGCTCGTTACGCTGGCTTTCTGGAGCGCCGGAATCTTTCTGCCGCAGCCGGGTTGCGCTTCGTCGCGAGACGCTGGCACTTCGCAACA